>CAYTIN010000010.1:0-41565 GCA_964438015.1 uncultured Gammaproteobacteria bacterium | reverse complement strand
TCAGTTGGTAGAGCAATGCTTTCGTAAAGCAGAGGTCCCGGGTTCAAATCCCGGAACTGGCTCCATACAAAAACTCCCCATCAAGGGAGTTTTTGGTTTTTACAAAAGAATATTTTTACCCACATGAAGGCTCAAGGATGTAAGCATTCGTGTGGGAGCCTAAGACGAGAACGCCTTAGGCAAAGATGAGGAGAAGAGAGAATATTCGTTTCGAGGTTCAGGCCAGGCCCACCTCGGCGTTGCGGACGAAGCGTCCCGCAATCCACCACTGCGCGACCATCCCTCCCGTTCGCGGCCACTGTATCGAGAGCGACACCGGCTGCGTCGAGACGACCATCCCACCGAAACGACCGAGCTGTGCCCAGCGCCAATCTCTCATAACGTACCTTTCTCTCGCACGAGGCGAGATGTTTCTCTACACGAGAGCTCAAGGATGTAAGCTCTCATCTGGAGACCCAAGATAAGGACTATCTTGGGTTAAGTCAGGGTAGAAAGGAACTTCAACGTGCCACGAGCACGTACATTTGGTTGGTGGGGGCGTCGGCCCGTGTGAGCCAGTCGTCCGAGCCCTCGAGGGTGGTGCAGTCGGCCCACGAATGAGCCGTCCCAGCGGAGCGATCCGACCACACGAAGGAGGAAGTCCGCACGTTCGTGTCCCATCCGAGCCCCTCGAGCATGCACTGGCCCATCCCAACCCACACGTGCGGGCCCGTGGCGAAGTAGGCTCCGAATCTGCTCCCAAGCGGGGTGAGACGTCCGCGCCAGACCGGGTCGAGCGCGCTTCCCGTGCCGAGCTGTACCGCGATGGAGTCACCGGCGGTCAGCGCTCCACGCAGGAGCAGGACGAGCTCGTAGACGTGCCCATCACGGTCCAACTCTTCCTCCGTCTGGAACTCGACCGTGGCGGAGTGCACGAAGGGACCCATGGGGAAGGAGTACCCTACGATCCGGTAGCTCGTCGGGTTGACGAGTATGCCGTCACGAAGGAAACGGATCTCCGTGAAAGCCCACATCCACCTCGACATCCAACTCCAGCTCGAGCGCCCGTCCTCCTCGTCGAAGGGGTGGACCCAGAGGAACACCTCCGTCTTCTTGACGGCAATGGGGCGGCCAGTGGAACGCATCCGCCAGCGGATGGAGTTGTTGCCGATGACCAGGGCGGTCGTCGGCGGAGCGAAGAGCTCGACAATCGGCTGGCCGAGCGGGAGTTCGGCGTCGGTGGCAACATCCGCCCTGTCGACGTCCGACGCCGCGTCTGTACCCGTATCCTCGAGACTCGTCTCGCCGTCGTCGGCGACAGCACTGTCCGCCGCGTCTGTACCCGCCTCCGTCGACTTGTTGGCGTCTACAGAGGTGGCGTCAGGGCCAGTAGTACTGACCTCGACCCGCGAGACGTCGGACGGGACTGTAACCTCGGTAGTCGCATCCGTCCCCGCCTCACGGACGATGGTGGGTGCGAGCTCGAAGCTGCAACCGACGGACGCCAGGGCGAGGACGAAAAGGCCAGCGAGCGTGCGGATCTTCATTTCTTGTTCCTGCACTTTCTTCTGTTGTGAACCAGGGATGGCAAAACGCCAGTTCCGACGCGTGTCGGAAGAATCCCCTCGCCAGGACGATGTCCTAGACGAAATTCTGGCTTATATAAGCCAATGTTTTCGGCTATGACTTACTACATCAACCGGGCACTAAGAATAATATAATACCGCAAAAGCAGCCTTTTGTCAATGCTTATAGGGTTTTTGGAGGATTGGTGTGAATCAACCTCCATCTCGCTTATATGGAATGGAGGAGATGTTTTTTATAATCTAATATAGATGACAGCTTGTTTGGTTTTTTCATCCAAGGCACTTTGGAAGGCGGCCTCCTCATTTTTATAGATTTCTTGGCGAACGGCTGTCTCGAGCGTGGCGGGGCGAACGACATATTCTTTGAAGTCCATCCTTGTCCAACCGAAGGTATCTTGTAAGTAGGCGTCAATTTCTCCAGGGTTGGTGGAAGTACCTGCGCGCGAGATGAGATCATCAAAGGAACGGTTTACGTCGTCACTCGTGAGTTCGATTTTTCCTTCTTGCGCCAATACCTGGACGGCCGCGACTCGGATCAACTGATCTAAGATAACTTGCTTTGCCTGCGTGTCGAGCGTCTTAGGAAGTGCTTGTCCGGTGGGAACAGCAGCTTCGGCGGCGGCTGGAGAGGCGAGAAACCTACGGGTAGCTTCTTGTTGAATGAGGTAATCCGCATAAGGAATGAAGTTGCTTCCAACACGACCAACCGGTAAATGAGCATTCGTAATGAGACTACGTATCCAAGGTTTATCTTGCGGATGCCAGTAGACGGCGTTCATGAGGTAGCCGATGCCACCCAATAAAGCCAAGACGAGCAAGGCGATGAAGATGAGAATGGAGGGTTTAAGGGTGAGGCGCATACAAGATCTTTTCTTTCTCGTCATCCTGAACGGAATTCGATGGAGTGAAGGATCCCTTGCGATCGGTCGGAGGGCGAGAGATCCTTCCTTCCGTCGGACTTTACTCAGGATGACGGAGAAGAGTTGAAAAGCAGCTTACAGATTATAATGTAGGATGAAAAAAGTAGCGGAACCATTTGCGGGGGTTGGAAACTTCCTCTGCCGGAGGTTCTGCAAGCACCATTTGCGCTTGACCGTTGGCTACCCGCAGACCGGCTCCTTGATTGAAGACAAAGACCTGCTCACCCGGCTTTTGCAAGCCAAGCCGCAGCCGAGCCTCTTTATCCAAGGCATCCGGGGATTGGAGGCGGCTTAGGGTTTCGGCCAGGTGCAGGCGGCGGCCTTCGAGAGCCTCGACTTGCGCTTGCAGGCCTTGGATTTCTTGGTCGACTTTCCAGCCTTGGTAGGTCTCGCGTGCACTTGAAATAGCGATGAGTACTAAGGCCACTCCTCCAATAGCAAATAAAAACGACCAGCGAGCGTACGGGCGTTTTCCCAAGAGACGTTGTTGTTCACGTGACATAGCTTAGAGGACGCGTTTTTCTAGCAGTGCTTTGACCGTTTCCAAGGTTGAGAACTGGGCTTTGTCGACCAAGGCATGAACGTAAGATCGTATCTCTTCCGGACTTGTTTGCGCTTTATCGATATCGATCGCGGGAGAGGACTTCGTGACAGGGATTGAGGCTGAAGAACGTAACCGCTCAATTAATGCGCGAGCTTTTTCCGGGGAAGCGAGGTTTGGAACAATCATCTCTCCAACCGCTCCGGTTGAACGCATACGTAATGTCCCAATATGAAATAGTGTTTGCCAAATACCTTTTGTTTCACCTACGAGTTCATGCAAAGAAGCTAGCGATGCTTCTTGCACTACACGATTCCAAAGCCCGTTTTGGGTGACGCGAATGAGGCGTTGGTTGGTAACAATCAAGGCATTTGCATCCCAGGCGTAGAGCACGCGAAGCGCAAGGACAAGGCCGCAAGCCAAGAGCAATGATAAGATGATCACCCCCATCACTCCGGCACGCGTCAGAGAAAAGAGGAAGAAAAAGGGAATGACAATGAGGAGGGTGGCCCCCAATAAGGGAAGGACGAGCGTGCCTCGATGACGTCGAAAGACGGCCTCGACATGCTCGTCAGGCTTAGGTTGAATGACGTCGGTCAGACGCAACATATCGTTAGTATACAGTATCGAGTATCGGGTATCGAGTACCAAAAGACGAAGGTCGTTACCTTAAGACAGCTCGAATCGCTTTTTCCGCTGCGGCGCGTTCATCCCAGAGGAGTTTTTTTCCGTTGGCAACACAGATCCAAGGTTCGCAGCCTTTGCCGGTCAGGAGAATAAGGTCGCCCGGCTTGGCGAGCTGCATCGCTTTATCAATCGCCGCTTGTCGATCAATAATCACATAGAGATTTTTATCCAGTTCCGCCCCTTCTTGCACGGCTCCGGCTACAATCTGGTCGATAATGACCTGCGGATCGTCATCGTAAGGATCTTCGTTGGTGACGATAGCGATATCGGCGTTCTTGGCGGCAAAGGCCCCCATTAGGGGACGGCGTGACACATCGCGACCACCACCACAACTGCCAAGGACGTGAATGAGGCGTTTATGAGGGACGACTTTTAAGGCGTCGAGGCATTTTTGTAAGGCTTCCGGTTCGTAAGCGTAGTCGATCACGACCGTCCATGGCTGACCGAGGTCAACGCGTTCCAGGCGGCCGGGGACGCCCGCCACCTGGCTCAATTGTTTGGTAGCCGCTTTCAGATCAATACCCAGTGCCTGACAGACGGCCAAGGCAGCGAGCGCATTTTCTAAGTTATGTCTGCCCGGGAGCTTAAGAGAAAGAGGTTCGCCCTGGACGCGACACTCAGTTGATTTTGCCTGGTAAACAACACTCGTTGGCGAAACATCCGTACCTTCCGGTTGGATTCCATACCAAATGCGTTTGGCATTAGGAGCTTGAGATCCATAGAACTCTGCATGCTCGCTACCACGATTCAAAACCAATGCTTTTTCTATTTTTTTTCCTGCCAGGATTTTTTCCGAGGCCCGTGCGAGCGTCCGGAATAAAATAGCTTTTGCTTGTTTATAATTTTCAAAACCGCCATGCGCTTCTAGGTGCTCAGGAGTTAGATTCGTAAAGACAGCAACGTCATAGTCAATGCCAAGATGACGGAATTGCGTCATGCCTTGCGAAGAGGTTTCGATGACGGCGTAACGGCAGCCGGTGTTGACCATGTCACGCAGCATGCGCTGAATGAAAAACCTTCCCGGCATGGTGAGCTTGGTACGGTTGATCCACTCGCGTTCTCCAACTTTCATGAGAGCGGTAGTCGTGCAGCCTGTTTTATATCCGGAGGCCTCGAGGGCTTTGGCGGTTAAATAACTGGTCGTCGTCTTTCCGTTCGTTCCTGTCACACCGATGACGATGAGTTGGCGAGCTGGGTGGCCGTACCAAAGAGCCGCCAAGCGAGCGAGGGCATAATGGTAAGGCAGGAGCCAGGGAGCAGGGATGGACGTTTTTAGACGATATAGAAGAGACATACTCCTTTGATCAAATACTGTAGGTGACCAACGAGACAAGCGCAAAGACAATCGCGATGGCCAAGGTACCAACGGCGAACGGCACAGCTAATTCAAAGTGGAATAAACGCGCGAGGAGAAGGAGTGATACCCCCACCACTTGTAAAATCATTTTTATTTTTCCAAATTCATTTGCCGAGGAGATCTTCCCCCGTGAGCGACGGTAAAGAGCGGAGAGCGCGATTAGGACCTCAATCAGGATAATCAAGGCGGCAAAAATAGCATTCACCTCGCGGGCGACAAATAAAACAGTCACGGAACCTATTAAAATCTTATCGGCAATCGGATCAGCAGCGGTGCCCCAGATGGTAATTTGTTTGCGGGTGCGAGCCAATGAACCGTCGACCGCATCGGTGAAGGCGGTCGTGATAAAGAGCGGCAAGACTACGTCCCACTGCTCCATCCAGAGAAAATACAGTACGAACGGCGTGAGAAGGATACGCAAGACCGTCACGTAATTTGGATAGACCCAGCGTGGGACGAGGCGCAAGACCGTCTTTGCCATCAAACGGTCATGGGGAAACAGGCGGATGTTGTCATTGGTCATGAGCATAGTCAAACTCTACCCTTCTTCGCTGTTTTCGACTAGCATACGGGCATGGAGGAACGACGTTTTTTAGCCTTGGAAGCAGGATTGCTTAGCCTAGCCCTGTTTCTCTCGGCGGTCTTTGCGCCGGGGACGTTGATCGCAAGCGGAGTCGTAGTGTTTTGTCTTTTGTATGCAAGCCATCGGCTCGCTCCACTTTGTCTCCCCCGTCATACCCCGTGGCCACGACTCGGCATTTTTTTGGCCGCCTTCTTGGGCTTCCAATCGATTCTCCAAACCGGCTTTTACTATCTTGGCGTGCGCCTGAATACCTGGACGGATGCCGGTACGGAAATGGTAACCATGTTGGTTTTTTATGCCATCGCCCTGTTCAAACAAGATTCACAAGCCCAACTCTCAAGTAACGAAATAGATCCATCATTCGTCTCGCAAACGCTGCGCTTCTTCGCCTGGATCAAACACCAACATCCACGGATCGTTGCCGTCCTGACCGCCCTTATCAGCAGCGGATTCATCCTTACCTATGTACAACGCTTAGCCACTACGGAAGCGATTCGGACGCCGTGGGCGATCTTGCCTCAAGGCATCTTACTTGCTTTTGCCTGTTTGTTTGGAGCCGGTTGGCTCGCGGGTTGGCGAGGGCGCTCGACCCATCTTACCTGGATCTTGGTCAGCGTTTTTTTTGGTGTCGTCGCTTTATTTGCTCCTTTGTTTTATCCACTCGGCTTTGGGTTTGATGGGTTCCTGCATCGTGCCAGTGAAACGATCCTCTTCCAAACGGGTAGCTTACAGCCCAAACCTTTTTATTACATTGGGCAATACACCTTTGTCACTTGGCTGGCACGAACGCTTACCCTTTCTGTTCGTGAGGTAGACCTGTTTCTGCTGGTAGGGAGCATGGTGCTTTTGCCTGCTACACTTGCCCTCCAAACGGGTCCCGGAGCTGACCGTCGAAAAAAAGTGGGGATGTGGTTGGTTGGACTCGCTCTCTTTCTTCCTCTCAAACCCTGGATTACGACGACGCCCCAATCATTTGCGTATTTGATGGGACTGAGTGGTCTGATGCTGGCAACCACCTTCAATAAGGCCGGCAGTCTTGCTCCTGCCCTTATTTTAGGCGGCTGGAGTGTTGTAATCCATCCACTCGCCGGTCTGCCGTTTTTTGGAGGTATTATCCTTACTCTATGGCGTTTACAACTGGCGTTATTGCCTCGTGTGCGCGCCTTTGGATCGATAGTCATAGCCCTTGGTACCGCCCTACTTGTGCCTACCGCCTTCTATCTGAACAGTCTTCGAGGCGGCATGCAGATTGATTGGCATCTGTCTCGGCTTCTTTCGCCTGAACCACTCAAAGAGTGGCTTGCGGCATTTCTTGTTCCGCCGATTCGTATCGCGTTTTGGGCCGATTGGTCCGCGTTTATTGACTATCTTTTTCCGCTTGCCCTGCTCGCGTTTGCGCTTATTGGCGTGCTTCACACACACCCCGTAACCGCAAACGAACCAGAAGAGCGTCCTTACGGATGGCTGAGCGGGACGGGGTTACTCATCATGCTGGCAGCGTGGTTTATGCAGCATGCCGCAACCTTTGCGTTTCTCATAGACTATGAACGCCAAGATTATATGCAGCGCCTGTTCTTTATTGGACAGCTCTTTCTCCTCCCTGCCGCCATCGCGGGCTTCGTGCGGGTTTGGCAACGCCTGACGCGTCAGCCTGTTTTTATCCTGCATAGTTTTTTGCTTATCAGCCTCGCTTGGCAGGCTGCCCGTGTGTATCGTGCGTTTCCTTATCATGACGCCACGCATATTGAGCACGGATGGAATACGAGTGCCGGAGCCCTGGAGGCTGTGCGCTGGATTGATAGCGATAGTCGTGGGGCTAGCTATACAGTGCTGGCAGACCAAGCCGTGAGCGCGGGAGCGGTGGCGGAGCTGGGTTTTAAACGCTACGCGGATGATGTCTTCTTTTATCCTATTCCTACTGGTGGCAAGCTCTACAAAGTTTTTTTACGAGCCGCGAGTGTCAATGTCACATCGGACGATCTTCAAGAGGCCGCGCGACTAGGGCAGACAACGCGTGTGTACATAGTACTTAATCATTACTGGTGGCAAGCAGAAGAGGTCGCCGAACGGCTAGCGAAGTTGGCCGGGAATGAATACCAAATTAATGGAGGTAACGTGCGTGTTTATCGGTTTGAAGTAAATACTGCTAACAACCGTTGAGCGTAGAGGTCCGGAGCATGCTCTTCGGCGATGTGCTGGATCATGCGAGACGCATGCAGATAGATTTCCGGATCAGTTAAACGCTCAATCGCCTGGCACCAGGCTTCCTTATTATTATGTGAACACATCATCTCTGCACGTGCTTTACTTAAGGTTTCGACAATCCCCCCGCGCCTGGACGCGATGACGGGAAGATTCACCGCTGCCGCTTCTAAAATCACGGTCGGCTGATTCTCATGGATTTGAGAGGGTACCAGTAATATATCCGCTTCACGCATCGCTTGGCGTACACCATCTGGCTCTTGATGCCCATGAAATACGATAGGAAGCCCGGCTTGAGCTAAACGCTCCTTGTCGGGACCCTCGCCTACAATATGCAACTCACAGGGAATACGAATCGCACGCATGATATCTAGGAGCAAGCGACTTCCTTTTGGGCGAGAAATGTGACCAACAAAGAGTAGTCGCACGGGTGCATGGATCGCTCGCGATACTGGTTCGACTATCGGTCCCGGATTCGGGAGATAATGCGTCTCAATATCTGCGTGATGATGAAGATGAGTGAGCAAGAAACGAATATTGTGCTGCTCAAACAACCAGTATGTCGGAGAAATAACAACGTCCGGGCGACCGAACGCATGGAAACGCAAAAAAGCCCACGTCAACTGCCAAAAGGTTACCGGTCGTAGACGATATAATTGTCCGGATGGTTCAAATAACTGAATATCATGCAACATGTGGATCCAACGCACGCCCGTGGCCTGGATAGCTTTTGGCGTTCCAAACCCGCAACCAGTTAGATTGTGAGTGAAGATGACATCCGGCTTCCAAGCAAGGATATCCGTTACTAGTTCCGGCTTCGCTCGTAAATCTTTAAGATGAGACCAGAGGCGCTGTGCGGCACCTTGCATAACCCAAGGCACATCCGGTGCCCATACACGGACTTCATGACCGGCCTGTTTCAGCATTTCTACCTGAATCGAGGCAATGCGAGCCGCACCGCCTGTTTGTTTAGGAGGAAACGCATTCGTGAGTACTGCTATGCGCAGAGGAACCATATATCAGAGAGCTTGATATATTCCTTGGAGTTTGTCGATGTGCTTGGCAAATGAATAGACTTCCACCGCCCTCTCTCGCGCATTTTTGGCTAATATACCGTATTTTTCTTTGTCTCTCCTTATCCTATCCATCGCCTCGGCTAATTCTTCAACCGATCCCGGCGTGACCAAGATTCCCGTTTCACCATCTCGCACCACGGTTCGTACACCCGGCAAACATGAGGCGATAACGGGCAGTCCGCAAGCCTGCGCCTCCAGGGCTACGAGTCCAAAAGCCTCTGCGGCATTCGTAGAAGGAAAGGCGAGTACTAGTGCGGTGCGATATGCATCGCGCAGGGCTTCACGTGTAACACGGCCTTGGAAGGTCACGCGAGCTGTAAGCCCAAGCTCGTTGACCTGCCGCTCGAAGGCCGGACGCTCATCCCCTTCTCCAATGATGGACAAGCGGACAGACGGATCTGAACGAACAAGCGCTTGTAATAAAATAGACAATCCTTTGAAATGATGTGCTTTATCGAGGCCGCCGACGAAGAGGACGGTGGAGGGAGTGAGTAGTGAGTAGTGAGTAGTGAGTAGCTCGGGAGCAGGAGAGAAAAAATCCGTATCGAGGCCAAAGGGGAGTTCGATGACATTGTCACCGAGATCAGAAAGGAGGGGGGCGAGGGAGGAGTGTTCTGCGTAGTCCCGCGAAGTGACCAAAACACGGCTCGCGTGACGCAGTAAACGCGATTGAAGAAAACGCCGATGCAAAGAAAAGATGGTACCACGCCAATCTTCAGCGGTGGCGTCCATATGAAAGGTGACGACTACGGGTTTTTTAGGACGCTTCCACAATAAAGGCTCCGCTACACCGTACCAAGGATAATGAAGATGGATAATGTCTGCATCCGCCATTGCAACATCCAATCTACGTACCAACGCAGCATTTCCAATACGCAAGAGCGTAGGTAATCGTTTTATTATTTTATTTTCATCTCCACCGATTCCCGATACTCTCCGCCAGCTGGCGGACTCGCTACTCGATACTAGGCTCGCTTCTATTCCCCTCTCCTGCAAGCCCATCACTTCATCAAAGGCTGCCTGCCCCATCCCTCCACTCTCGGGAGGTGCGACACAAGCAAGGTGGACAACACGCATATTATGTTTTCTTTCCCCATTCTTCCAAGGCTTGCCTTCGAATGATGTCCGTAAGTTGACGCTCGAGCTTATGATGAGCGATGTGCAATTGGAAGACGAGGATCAACAGTGTGATAACGGCTCCGTATAAAATTAAGTCTGCGCCACGTCCAACGCCTAAAAATTGGGCGATCTCGGTGGTGACTTCTGGGCGAGCCACGACCAGGCCCGCCGCAATCCATACCACGCTCCACAAGACGGCTTCCCATACACGCACCGCTCCCTGACGTTCGCGACGCCAGGTCATCATGAGGGCAAGTGCCAGGACAAACCAGAGAATGAAACGGATGAGCATAGCCGGGGGCAAGAAGAGTAGTAGAGTAGACGAGTAGGAAAGTAGCGTAAGTTTTTATCAAATTAGTTCCCCTAGCAACAATTCCCAAACGATCTTAAAGGCGTGACCGGCCTTCTGTCCTTTTTGGAGGGAGGCTTGGGTGTAGCGAACAGGAACGGGGACTTCTTGCCATCGGTAGGAAGAGCGCGTGACCCAGCGCAAGATTTCGGAACAGTGGGCCATACCGTCTTGGGCAAAGATGAGTTCTTGGGCAACGTGTGCACGCATGGCACGAAGGCCGCTTTGCGGATCGGTTACGGTATGCGGGATACCGAGGGCGTAATTACTAAAGAGACGTGCACCCTTTAAGAGCGCGCGTCGGGAGAGCGGCATACCTTCCGCTTCCACACCTGCGAAACGAGAACCGTAGACGATATCTGATTCGTTACGCTCAAGAGGACCGAGCAGCGTAGCTAGACTCACAGGATCATGCTGGCCATCCGCGTCCAAATGGACGATGATGTCCGCACCTAAACGCAAAGCCGCGAGGGTTCCGGTTTTTAACGCGGCCCCTTGGCCACGGTTGACTTGGTGGCGCAGGATATGGACACATTCTGCTTGAGCGACCGTATGGGTTTCGTCGTGAGAACCGTCATCCACCACCACAATATGGCTCACGTGAGGCTTTAAAGCAGCCAATACAGTCCCCAGACGAGGGGCTTCGTTATAGGCGGGGATGACAGCGATGGTGGTCATTAAGAAGTACTCTACCCCAGAAACTCGATAAAAGAAAAGGGACTACCCAAAGGGTTTGTTTTAGTTAATGTACGAATGCAATCCCAGCAGCGATCGATGCGAAACCGCGTATTCAACCGTACGGCGTAACCCATCATCGAGAGTGACGAGCGGGAGCCATCCCAGTGTTTCTTTGATCTTGGTGAGATCCGGCAAGCCTAGTTGTGTTAAGAATAATAACTGATCTTTAAAGACAACTTTTGATGTTGAACCCGTCATTTCTGTGATTTTTTGAGCCACGTCTAAAATACGAACATCAATATCACTTCCAATATTTACCGGGCCAATACCTGCCGGAGCTGCCATGAGCTTAACCAGTGCCTCAACCGCATCCGAAACATACAACAGTGATGTACGGAAACTTTCGTCGCTATAAATTTCTAAATCTTTGTGATCAAGGGCATTCAAAATAAAATCCGGAATCATGTGGGCCTCGTAGAGCGGCATGCGAGGGCCATAGACGCGGAAAATACGTGCAATCCGAACATCTATTCCTTGTACCTGCGCATAGGTCGCGCACATGCTTTCGGCAAAGCGCTTTCCTTCATCATAACAGGCACGGGGGGATAAAATGTCCGCCGTGCCGTGCTCATCTTCCTTAAACGAATGACCATCCACCGGGCGAGGACCGTATACAACAGAAGTGGATGCATGCACGACCTTGGCATGAAAACGAGCCGCTACATCCAGAATGTTCTTGATGCCAATAGAATTTGCGTAGAGCGTCTGCATCTTGTATTGATCGAACTTTTTTGGACTCATGGGACAGGCGAGATGATAGATTTCTTGAATTCCTTGAACTTTTAACCGAAAACGCGTGAGTTCTGGATAGGCCTCGGGATCAAACGGAACATTGATGTCGTGGCGAATAAATTCAAAATCAGAATTCTTGAGGAGATTGTCAATATTTGACTCTTGGCTCGTGACAAAATTATCTAGACAAATCACTCTCGACTTTCCCTCTTTGAGCAACGCCTCACATAAAAACGAGCCGATAAATCCCGCTCCACCGGTCACGAGCACATTCTTTTTATCAAATACAACAGGGCGTTCGGGCATAAAAGAAAAAAATAAACCGTTAAGATGATATCACACGTGTTTCGCGAAAGGTAAATAGCTTGTGTGCCAGGTAGGTGTAGAACGGAATCATGATTCCTACAACAAAAATGACTAGTAGATCCGGGGCGTGGAAAAGATGATATCCGATCCAAAACAGGCACGATTGCAGCAAAATAGCACTTACCGCCACAAAGATATACCGAGTGATTTGAGTGGTATGCGCTCCTTTCGAGCGAAATGTCCATCGCCTGTGAGCCAGGTAATTGAGAACGGATGTTATGACCACCGCTAAAAAATTTTCCAAGGTTCGATCACCGTTCGGCCAAAGCACCCTGGACAAAAGGATGTATACAATGTAGTTGAAGGCAAAACTTAGCCCTCCGATGAGGACAAAGCGCGCGATCCTTTCTCCTTCCTCTCGATGACGATGCAAACGAGTCGGGGTCAAACGCGTGAGCACATCAAAAAGTCGAGTCATCATAATCATCGTTAGGGGGTTATCCTACTCGTGTCAGTGCGAGCGGGGGATGCAGGAGGTAGTGCAACAGGAACAGATTTCTTCTTTGAACCCTTCTTTGCGACTGGTAATAAAGGCTTGCTTTCAGGAGAGGGTGTAGACGTAACCACCGGATCAAGCAGGGCGCGACCAATATTCAGACGACCATACCCCAATACCGTCTTTTGTCCAGGAACTTGATCCTGGGTGAGAGGATCTGCCGTGGCGTATAACCGCTCGCGTATTTGTGTCACGGTCCAAGTAGGATGAATGGACTTGAGCAGAGCTGCGGCACCAGCAACAAGAGGAGCCGCCACACTTGTTCCGATTGTCCCTTCTCGGTAATTCATTACTGACCCGCTCAAGTTCGTGGCAGCGCGCAACCCACGTTCGTAGCTTGGTCGGTCGGCCAGAATATCGTAGGCCGGAGCCGAGATATCTGTACAACGCTTCCCAAAGTTCGCATAGGGAGCTTTTTGGTCTAAGGCATCCGTCCCCCCTACCCCAATGACACTATCTTGCTGACGCTCTCCACAAGCGGGATAGCTTGGCTTTTCATCAATATTGCCACCGGCTTTTTCAGTGTCATCATTCCCTATGGCTGCAACCACCACAACCCCTGCACCTGCTGCGCGTTCGATCATTTCCGTAAGACTCGGATCCTCTTCACTCCCTGCCAGACTTAAATTAATGACATCCGCTCCCATATTGGTTGCATATCGTACTGCCTGAATAATATTTTGTGTATCGCCTCCGCCGCTCGCATCCAGCGCAACCAAGGGCATGATACGCACGTTCCAAGCGACCCCCACCATCCCTAAACCATCATTCCCTCTTGCTCCGATCAAAGAAGCAACCATCGTCCCGTGACTCCAAGCATCCTCCGATTGCCTAGATTTTGAGAGAGGATACACACTAGGGGTTTTTGTCACAAAATTCCACCCATGGACATCATCCGTGTATCCGTTACGGTCGTTATCCACTCCATCTCCGGGAATCTCTCGAGGGTTGGTCCAGATCGCTTCACGGATATCAGGATGGGTGATATCTACCCCTACATCGATCACTGCCACGATTACATCCGGCGTACCTGTGGTCACCGTCCAGGCTTGATCCGCTTTTATTTGTCGTAAATACCACTGCCGATCCCATAACGGATCGTTGGGTATGACCACTTCATGAGAAGGGCCGCTCGCAGCTGCGGCAATTTCGGAATATGCATAAGACGTGATGCTTTGGGCCTGTACATTTGAGACAAAAAAAAGCACCGTGCACACTCCCCCAACGAGTGAATAAGCATATTTAATCACAGTCCTGGCCTTTTTTTGATTCATTAACCTCCCATAGACAGATAACATAAAGATAGTCTACCGTATAAACCAACCCAGGTGAATGACTATGCTGCAAGCCCAACAACGTCTTAAACGGCTCATCCTTATTGGTGGCGACCTCCTGCTGCTAGAGTGCTGTGTAGCCCTCACTCTCTTAATCCGGTATGGCAACCTCCAGACTTGGCCTGCGCATATCTTTCCCTTTACCATCATCATTTTTCTGTGGATCGTTGGCTTTTATATAGCTGGGTTGTACGACTTAGCCCTTGGTCAGGACACTCTCAAACTGTTCCGAACCTACCTTGAAGGAATGCTCGTTAATCTTGGGGTGGCTGTCGGATTCTTTTATCTTATTACTAGTTTTGGTATTGCCCCGCGCACAAATCTTTTCTTGTACTTTGTTATCGCTCTTTTATTTGGATATGCCTGGCGACTAGGATTCTATCGATACATCGCCGGAACATTCGAGCGTGAACGGGTGCTGTTTATTGGCTCTGCTCAAGAGGCGCAGCAGGTTCATGATCTCTTACGTACAAGCTCTCTTGGAGCGGATCTGGTGTTGGCGGTGGCCACTCAAGGAACGATCGATCCTCGCGCTTCCTTTGCGTGGATGTCGGTAAACGATTTTTCCGGGGAATCTTTGCAGTCCCATCGTATTCAAACCGTCGTTCTTGGCACACGTCTAGATGAATTTCCAACCGTCACGCAAGCCCTTTATAAAACCCTCCTTGAACAACTTACCATCGTGGATCGAGCAGAACTTGAGGAAGCCACGACGGGCAGAATCCCGCTTTCCTACGTCAATCAAAACTGGTTCTTGCAGCATTTAAACGAATCCGAAAAAGCCTGGTATGAGTCGTTTAAACGGGTGAGCGATATTTTGCTTGCGATTCCGTTTGTGTTTCTGACAATCATCCTGACTCCTTTTGTGGCAGCGATCATTAAACTTAGCTCACACGGACCGACCTTTTATTCGCAAACGCGCGTTGGTCGTCATGGGAAGATCATGAAAATTTGGAAATTTCGCACCATGGATGTGGACGCCGAAAAGGATGGTCCGCGGTTTACTGCCTCCACTAAAACGGATCCGCGCGTGTTTGCCGCCGGACGCCTCCTGCGCCAACTACGCATCGACGAACTTCCGCAAATTTGGAATGTGTTGCGTGGCGACTTGTCATTTGTAGGACCACGGCCTGAGCGTCCGGAATTTGTGGAGCCGCTGATTGAACGCATGCCGTATTATACCTTGCGACATTTGGCGCGACCGGGACTCACTGGTTGGGCCCAAGTTCGTTTTTTAACTCCTACCTCCAGCCTGGAAGACAATCTTAAAAAACTCCAATACGACCTGTTTTACATCAAACATCGCTCGTTGCTTCTAGATATAGCGATTCTTCTAAAAACGGTGGGTATTGTTTTACGAAGACAAGGGACTTAGCACTTTCCTAACGAACCCCTTCGGATCGTAACAAATCTTCTAGTCCCTGTTCAAACGGGATCTCAGGCTTCCAATCAAGAAGTTGCTGCGTTAATGAAATATCTGCCAGCGTATCACGCGACTCCCCATTTCCTCGAGGCGACTCACGATGGATCAAGTTTTTGCTGATTTTGTTAGCAATAAAGTTAATAGAATACCGTTGGCCATTGCCAACATTTACCACTTCCCCTTTGCCAACTTTTGATGAATGCATAGCGGCGATATTCGCTCCTACCACATCTTTGACATGTGTAAAATCCCGGGTCTGCTCACCATCACCATCGATTGTAAGCGTCTCCCCTGCCTTAAACTGACGCATAAAGATAGCAATCACCGTTACATATGCTCCGTCATTGGCCATTCGTGGCCCGTAGACATTGAAGTAACGTAATGAGACTGTCTCAAGACCATACAGAGCCGAGAACTGTTGGCAAAATAGTTCGCCAACATACTTTTGTAAGGCATATGGATTTAAGGGATTGGGCCGCATATCCGGCGTAAGCGGAAGATGATCTTGATTGCCGTAGGCGGAAGAGGAGGCACTGTAAACCACACGTCTTACCTTGGCATCTTTTGCAGCCACCAAGACATTGAGAGTACCCATGATATTGGATTTTGCTGTCTCGACTGGTTGAGCGATGGATAAGGGGACACGCGGCAGTGCTCCAACATGGAATACCCCATCAACGCCCTCAAACGCTGGACGGATCGCTTCTAACTCGCAAAAATCCGCTTCGAAGAACTCTACCTCGGCCGGAATATTCTCACGCTTTCCTGTAGAGAGGTTATCGAGTACGCGCACGCGGTGACCTTGAGAGAGCAAGGCTTCCGTAAGGTGCGAGCCGATAAACCCGGCACCGCCAGTGACGAGATAGAGAGACATAAGCTAGGTTTTCTTAGGTGATCCTTCGTGCCACTGGATATCCATTCCTTGACCCGCCACCAAAGCATTGTTGTAGTCTTCAGCAGCTTTGAGCAAGGTTAAGTCCACGCCTTTTGAAGCAGCGAGCTGAATCAGGGCGCGCGTATCTTTGGGGATACACTTCCCTCCGTAGCCTCGATAGCCCTTGTGAAAAATATCGAGATGCGTGCGACCGATGCGCTTGTCGGCGGCCATACATTCTTTCACATCGTCATAATTGACCGACATTTTTTGGGCCAAGTCATACATTTGATTTGAAAAACTCACTTTAAGAGCAAACCAGGTGTTACCAGCGTATTTCACCATCTCAGCCACGGTTGAAGGCACTACACGTTCAAAGGGAGCGAGCGGGAGCATGGCCATAATATCCCCTGCAACGGTGTAGCTTTTTTCGGTAGTGCCGAGCAGTTGCCGGTCGGGGAAATTCATGTCTTGATCTGCGGTCACTTCTGTTAAGAACTCCGGATTGTACATGAGCTTATGGTGTGGGTAGTCCGCCTGAAGTTGAGCCGTGGTTCCAGGAATAACCGTTGACTTGAGGACGATGATTTTTTCTCCTTGCAACGCCTCTATAGCTGAGCGGACATAGGACAAATCAAAGCCGCTACCATCAAGATAGTAAGGGGTAGGAACACAAATAAAGACCACATCGGCTTTATTGACGTCTTCAATCGATCCTTCGTTTTTGCCCTTGTCGTAGGTGAAGGGAGTGATTCCAGATGATTCGAAATAGCGTTTGAGTGCCCCACCCACGAAGCCCGTACCCATGATTCCAACAGAATAGCGCGTTTTTGTCATACAAGTATTGTCTTACGATACGAACTCTTCTCTCGTATGTCAATGCAAAGGCTGCTCCACTGAAGACCAGTGTCCATCTGCGTGCGCCAAGATTGCGGTATTCGGCTCGGTTTCTTTGGTAGCAAGGTAATACACCTGCCAGCACAGAACAGGAAAACGCCTGCATGATATTCTCAATCGAATAAAAGGAAAGCGGATATGTAGCCCTTCGATTTTTTTTACGGCAAACCCACTTTTTTTCATCAGTCGTACCATGTCTAGTATCGTCCAATTTTGAAGATGCTCACCCGGGTCAGGATCACGAATCCATCGACGAAAAAACCAGTTATGAAGCGTTGTCCACCAATCATTTGCTTGAGGAGTGCTTATGATAACTTTCCCTCCGAATTTCATGACTCGATTCACTTCACGCAAAAATTGACTAGGGTTTTCCAAGTGTTCAATCACATCCCCCGCCATGACAACGTCAAACATGCTATCCGGGTAAGGAATGGGTTGGATATTTAAATTACATGGCTTGATTTCTTTATATCCTATCGGGATATTTTTTGGAGGTAAGATATCAATACCGTACGCATTGGTTACAAATGGATTTGGTCTGGCGCTACACCCAATATCCAGTATCGTCCCGCTCCCCGCGTATTCCGCCTGTCGTCGCATTTTTTCCTCGACCTCGGGCTTCATAAGCTGAAATTACCCACGTTTATAGGTTCCGCTCGCGGTTGCCTCCATTTCTTCCCAGGCGTGACCCACGAGACCGATGGTGCGAGCTACAAGGAAGATAGCATCCGCAAATGCCAAAGGCCACCCTAGATCTGACATGAGTGCCCCCATCGCTCCATCAACGTTAAGAGGAAGGGCACTCCCCTTGCGCTCGGTCATTATCCGTGAGACCTCGAGTGCGAGATCAAGATGCGCTGTTGATGGAAGCAGGTCTTTGGCAAGTTTTACAAGAGCAGTCGTACGAGGATCCACGGTGTATTCAGGATGACCAACTCCTGATAAACGTCTTTTGCTTGCCAGAGCCTCTTCCACGATCTCTGAGGCGGTACGACCGGTCTTCTGCGCGTCTTGAATCCACTGCCCGGCAGCCGTTGCAGCATTCCCATGTCTTGGGCCAAGGGTCAGAAGCCCTGCAGCGACAGCATCCGCAATCGGCTTCCCACAACTCGCAACACGACGAGTCACGTGCGCACTCGGAGGTTCTGCTCCATGATCAATGGAAGCAACCATGCAGGCGTTTAGTAAAATCTTCTCTGCAGGATTTGGGAAACGTCCTAGCCACGCTAAACAGAGTGTAGATACAAGGTCCTGCTCCTGCATGAGGCGAGAGACCGGTCGTTCACGGAGATGGTACTCACCCTCTTTTATGGATCCAAAAGACATAGTAACGCAAATTATTTCTCAAAATTCTCACATGCTTCAAACATTTCTTGAAGAGAACCTGTGCATATATAGCCCCTCTCACGAATGGCGGCGCGCATCTCTGGAACCGTGTGATCATCTTCGCCTAAGACTGTTCCCGTATGTCCGTAGGCTGTTCCTTTGGGCAGCGTGTCCAATACATCTCCCGGCATCAGAATGGCGAGCGGTTTTTTGACGGTATACTCCCCGCTTGCAAGTGCGCCTAATACAGGATGCCCAGGTTCAGCAAACATCGCGATCGCTGTGACATCAGAAGAGGTCTCCGCATGTTCCAGAGCATCGCGAAGAGATGTGCCTACCACCCGATCGCCCCCGACGGCAAATGCGCAACGAATCCCAATACCCCGACGTGAAAAGCCCATAAGTAACTCATTTGTCATGCCGCCGGAGTTTGAGACGACGGACAAAGATCCTTCTTTTAGAATACGAAACGGCTCTTCTCCGCCAATGTAGCCCACACGAAACTTTGGAAATTGCAGGTAACCAACCGAGCTTGGCCCCAGGATCGTTGCCCCAGCAGAGCGCGCCTTTTGACGCATCGCAAGGACATCGTGCACAGGAATATTTTCGGTTAGAATTTGTAGATACTTGAGGCCTGCCAGCAAAGCATCTTCAACCGCCCCCAATACGCGTAAAGGGGGCACCACGATACTTGTTACTTCAATAGTCGGAAATACTTGTTTAGCTTCTGCAACGCTGTTAAAGATTGGGCGATCTTCGACCGTTTGACCACCTTTGCCCGGCGTCACTCCAGCCACCACACGCACGCCACTCCCGAGGAGCCATTTGGCCATGCGCATCCCTTCTTTGCCCGTCATGCCCTGGATCAGGACTTCGGTGTCCGATGAAAAACGTTTCCACATAGAAAAGTGAGTAGAGAAGTAGTGGAGTAGAAGAGGAGTAGCCTATGATAGGCAGGCAGCAACTCCTTGAGCTGACTGTTCGAGATCCGTATCGCCTCGATGAAACGTGAGAGGAATGGCATGAGCCTGCGCCCAGGCCATAGCTTCGGTTTGGGCAGCGTCGGCGTTGGGGCCGTCACGGCGAATCACAATTGGGAGACGGACACCCGTGTCATCCATAGCACCTAAGACAGCCATAACTGTCGCTTGGATATCGGTGAAGTTAGCAAAGGAACCGGCGATCCACAGAGCTTTTAGACCGGGCTTTGAGAGGACGATCGCCGCTGCTTTGCGAAGACTTTCTGGATCTGGGTTGCCACTCGCTTCCAGATAGTTTCCTGGTTTTAACCCGACGCGCATAAGAGCGTCCATGGCGAGCAAACTTGCCCCGCCGCCAGATAGAATGACGGCGATATTGCCGTCGAGTTCGACGTAGCGACCCATGGTGCCACGATGGCCGGCAGCATCAAGCAAGTTATTAAACGCTTGCTCCCGTTCTGTTTTTCCAACTCCTCTTAAACGATGCGATATAAACTCTCCCCATTCTGCGTGCCGACTCCAGGCAGCGTCATCTAATTCAACTTTGGCATCGAGTGCGATACAAGATCCGTCTTTGAGAATGGCTAATGGGTTTATTTCTACACTAATAGCATCAAGCTTGCTCATGGCCCCATGCAAGATTCTTGCTAATAAAATAATATTTTCCGGGACTTCCATCTTTTGCCAATCGCCTTCCTCACAGATGGTTAGCGAACGTGCTTGAGACACGGACATACCACCTTCGGGCGAATAGTTCACCCGCAGCCCTCCGGCTTCGCGGTCTAGATCAACACTTAACAACCACTCCTCTTCATGAGCAATCGCCGGATCGGCAAGAATGCCGGCACATGATGTGTTTCCCAGGAGGGCACGTATGATATCAAGAGACTCTTGGATGTGTTCGGGAGAATCTACGCGACGGACAAGGCCAGACTTTCCACGACGACCTTGGAGAACTTGAGCTTTGAAGTACCAAGGATGAGACCAGTCAAGACTTGCAAAGACATTGGGAGCGTCCTCGAGCGACGCAAACACTCCTGCGGGAATAGGTACGCCGAGAGCATGTAAAACCTGCTTACCATCGTGTTCAATGAGGAGCATACTGACTATTTAGTAGTTATCCCTTTCATCCTAAGACGAGGTTCTAAATTCTGCAACTTGAAAGACCCATCTCAGACCTGTATATTGGGCCAAATGTTTATTTCATGAGTAAATCATTGCTTATTAAGCAATTGGGTACTTGGATCCTAATCAGCTTCGCAACCCTTGCATATCTTGAGGTTGGTTTGCGACTCATTGGTCGTGCAGCCCTCCCCTTATTGCGTACCGATCCTGAAGTAGGATCTATTCATGTAAAAGAGTTTCAAGGAAATGTATGGGATGAACGCTCACAACAAAGTCACTACATTAAAACGAATAATCTTGGGTATATTGGCGACAGGAACATATCCCCCATCGTCGCCACAGGTACAACAAGAATCGCTATCCTAGGTGATTCGCTCGTAGAAGCTCAACAAGTGGACTTTTACCATAATTTTTCCCATTTGCTGCAAACCGCTTTAAATATCAGCCGAACGTGCTCACAGACTTTTGAGGTTCTCAATTTTGGGGTGGGTGGTACAGGAACGTTTTCTCAATATCAAACCTTTAAATATAAGATTGCTTCGCTTCATCCCGATCTAACACTCCTCGTTTTTCATGATGATTATTTAGATAACTTACAGAAATCAGGTTTCAACCTCGAAAATTATGCCCAGGAGCGAACATCCGTAGGCCTCAAAGCCTTTTTACTGCAATTTCAACTACCTAAATTTGTTTTTAGCAAGGTTCAATCAAGTACAACCGTCATTTACTTGTTACGCATGCTAGGCTTTTATGAATCGTCTGGAATTGTTGGGGGCGCAAGCAATAACCCAAGCACTGAGCCGTCTTTTCTCGGCTACACCTTTGATCTTTTAAAAAAAATGGATGCGCTTGTGCGGGCAAGCGGATCAAAACTCATCGTCGTAGTTTACAGTGACGAGAAGCATTCCGCTTACATCGATGCCTGGAAACAAGACTCGCAGATGGCTGCTCTTACAGAATTCCTCACACGTGAACAGATTACCTTCGTGAACCCCGCTAATGATCTGGCTAAGGCAAAAGTAAACATATCCGGGTGTCTGACCTACGATTGCGAAGATCATTTTAATCAACAAGGGCATGAAATCATGGCACGCTTCCTCTATCAGACTGTTAAGACGCATTTGGGCATAAATAATCGCTGTCAGACTCCATCGTTGTAGTATGTTATTTAACTCGCTGGCTTTCCTTTTATTCTTCCCACTTGTGTGTTTGGGGTATTTTTTACTCCCCCACCGAGTTCGCTGGCTTTGGCTGCTAGCCGCGAGCTGCTTCTTTTACATGTCCTTTATCCCAAAATATATACTCATTTTGGGACTTACGATCGCTATTGATTACACCGCTGGTTTGCTCATAGAAGTCTATCCAAAGCACAAGAAGCCATTCCTCGTGATTAGTCTAATTTTAAATATTGGACTTTTAATCGTGTACAAATACCTCCCTTTTTTGTCTGAGAATATAGTAGAGTTGGCACGTGCATTGCACTGGAACTATCCTTTACATGGACTTCAAATCATTCTTCCACTTGGGCTTTCGTTTCACACCTTTCAGAGTATTAGCTATACCGTTGAAGTATACCGTGGCAACCAAAAAACCGAACATCATTTAGGCGTCTTTGCACTTTACGTATTATTTTTCCCTCAATTAGTTGCCGGCCCGATTGAACGACCGCAAAACATGCTGCATCAGTTTAAAGAGAAACACTTTTTCTCTTGGCCAAGGATGGCCCTAGGGCTCCAACGAATGCTTATCGGTTTTTTTAAAAAACTTGTCATTGCAGACTTAGCCGCCACCTTCGTCAATCAAGTGTATCAACAGCCGCCTGACTATCCTGGAGTGAGCATCGCCATCGCAGTTATCTTATTTGCTTTTCAAATTTACGGAGATTTTTCCGGTTATTCGGACATAGCTCTTGGCTCCGCCCAAGTCCTTGGCTTTAAGCTCATGGAAAATTTTGAACAGCCTTATTTCTCACGCTCAATCTCAGAGTTTTGGAAACGTTGGCACATATCTCTCTCTGGCTGGTTTAGAGACTATGTTTACATTCCCCTTGGAGGCAACCGCTGCCATAAAAGCAGACAGTATTTCAATATCTTCTTGACATTCTTCCTGAGCGGGATTTGGCATGGAGCAAATTGGACGTTTTTTGCTTGGGGAGCTCTCAACGGACTCTATATCATGATCGGTTCAGCAACCAAGGACATCCGCACCTCTTTCACAGATTCACTCATAAAAGTCTTTGGCTCAAGAGCACTCGTTGCCTGGCAAACGATTGCCACATTTTCTCTTGTTTGTTTCGGCTGGGTCTTTTTTCGGGCCAGCAGTCTAGGACAATCATGGATCATCGTTCGTCAGCTTTTTTCGGGCTGGTCTCAGACATTTTCCGAGTGGCACTCTCCACTTTTTATAGCCAAAAATATTTTTCGGGACTTATATACATTGTTACCCTAACGAATAAGAGAGCCTATTGGCTCTTTTTTCGTTTCTCTTTATTTTCAGGTTTCGTTTTTTTGATTTCCTTCGGTTTTCCTTGCGCAATGGTATCAATCACTTCGTCAAAAGTGTGTGGCAAGTGCTCATGAATTTTCCTCCTACGTGGGCTCATACAGTGAGTATCTTGTATTTCAGAGTACCATACTGCGTCACCTTGTGCACCGCGTCGGCGAAGACTTCTCCCGTGTCACGGTCGCGTCTATTGAAGCGGTACACAAACTCGTTTATGTAACGTTGCAAATGCTTCTCACTCATTTGGTGGTAGGTTCCCATGTACCCACGTTTGAAAAGTGCCCAAAAGGATTCGATGGAATTTGTATGAGCGTCACCTTTCACATATTCGCCTCCCGAATGGTTCACGGATTCGTGATCGTAGTCGTTTCCCATTCGGGCGTACCCCAGAAAATTATCCGTAAATAGTCGCGATCCTTTTTGGATATGGTCAGCGGCCAGGCACTCAATGGTTTTCATGTTTACCGTATTTGTAACATGCGCCTTTACGTCACCACCACGTTCGACAAATCCAATAACAGGGGTTTTGGTCTTAGTATTTCGTCCCTGCGTTCCTTTTCTACGCTTTGAGGCGTGCTTATTTTTCTCCTTGCCGCCGATATAGGTTTCGTCGGCTTCTACCTCTCCCCTTAGCTTTTCTCCACTTTGGGACATGGCCTCACGCAAACGGTGATCCATGAACCAGGCCGTTTTTTGTGTGACACCGACTTTCTTTGCAAGCTCGATGGATGAGATGCCTTTCTTGCAGGTTGTGAGTAGATAGATGGCGATAAACCATTTACGAAATGGGATTTTGCTTTCACCAAAAATCGTCCCTGTACGGAGGGTAAAGTCTTGCTTGCAGGAATAACAGCGGAAGCGCTTGCCATCATTAAAGCGGTGGACTTTCTTGTTGTCACAATGGGCGCAAAAAAGACCGTCCTTGAAGCGGATTTGTTCGAAGTATTTTTTGCATACTTCCTCGTTCTTAAAATAAGCAAGGAAGTCAATTAGGGATTCGAACTGAGTGAAGATCATCATACTTTAATCCTGACTTGACAACCCTAACATGGGCTTTTAGGGGTGTCAAGTATTAATTAAGGCAGGACTCAGCTTTTCGACACTGACCGTTTATGGTGTTATTATTTAGATTGATATGATCTCTCCAAATTCCTCACAAAAGGAACGACGCGATGACGGTCGCGATCCTCTAAAATGGAACCACCGAAAATCGGGAACACCGATTAATTTTACTCGTCTTATTGAGCTTGTAGAAGAGTTGGATAGAATAGAAGAGGCTGAATCTACTAAAAGAGCTACCGCATGATCCTAGATACTGAGTTAATGCAAAAACTCAAGTTAAAAACTTTGCTACTTGATACCTGCGTTTTAGGTAAAATAAGACACAATGTAAAACATCCAAAGATTCAGGATTTGCTCCAAGACTTTGATACGACAAACTGCCCTTTATATTTAAGTGATTTTATAAGGATTGAATTTTTACGTGACTCAAATAGTTACAAAGAAGCGTATTCAAGAAAGCAAGTTTTGGAAGAGCTTTGTGAGGATTTATCATTTCCAATAAAAGATAGCGTATTTAAAGAGGCTGTGACTCTTTCGTGTATTTATGCGCGTAAGAAAATCGAACGCATTGATTTTGTTGACCTGATTACCTCGGCTCTTCTTAAGAACTTTACCTCTGAAACAAATGGCTTAGTATTAGTCACGACAAACCACAAGGACTTTCCACTCGCTGTTCACGATAGGATAGGAGTAGTTGCGCTAGACGTAGAGAAAGAGGTGATTTCACTTGGATTTTATCGAGTAAATCCTGCTAAATGGAGTTCCGAAGAATCCATGCTAAAAGAAAGTCCGGAATGGAAAGTAGGGTAACAATGTATATAAGTCCCTATTTTTCTCGGAAGACCCGCGGATACATTTTATGTTTGTATTTTAAGTATTATTGTTTTACTCATCTTAGAAGCTTGTCAACGGTCGGGCTACCTTGCCACTCTTAAAAACAGCTCAAATGAACTCATGTTTAATATTGGGCGATGGCTTCTCCTTTCCACGGCTCTTTTACTTATCCTCGTCTTTAGCCAGACAGAGTCTCAGACCTTTATTTATTTTCAGTTCTGACGACGCTCAAGCACGATTGTCGAACCGTAGCCAAAATATCTTACAAGAGGCAATCGACGAAAACGATCGAGTAAACGCACCACCGACAGCAAGAATGAAACGTAGGGAATAATCAGGCTGCTAGCCTCATAGGAAACAATCTTCCAATCTGGATGCGACAACCTTTTACGTACGATCCAAGGGAACCGCCAAATATGGGGCAACTCCCCTTTCCCCGCGTAACCTTCTTGAACCCCTTCACCTCTAAAATGGTACAGCGTGCGCAGGATTCCCCAGGGAATAGCGATGAGCGAACGTTTCGAAAACTTCCAGTACGCCGTGTCTCCGCCAAGAAGTGCCAGGGCAGCAAGGTTGAAGCCGGTTGGTAGTGCCACAATAATACGCTTGCGCGCCACCCGACAGAGTTCTTGCCATCCGGCGTCGAAATTAGGTAAGTGCTCTAATACATGTGAACTGACTACGACATCAAAGGACTTGTCAGGCACAGGCAAACGCTCTGCATCTCCTACTTGAAAATGGCATAACTCACTGACTCCAAGCTGCACCGCCTCAGCTTTGGCCCGTTCAATATTGGGCGCAGAGAGATCCACACCCGTAGACGCCATCCCTTTTTTCGCCAACAAAAAACCAATGGAACCTTCGCCGCAGCCCGCATCGAGGACAGACATGCCTGGGTCGATATGTGCCAAAATCGCCCGATACTGTGCTTCATGCGCGTACCGTCGTATGGGATACGGAGACCGTAAGCGCTTATCCAAAATCCGGTCGGAGTAGGTTTCGTAGAAAGATTTTACCTCTTGTTCGCTCGGCATAGTGGCGGATGACACACTTTCTGTGTACGCTACCGGTTGCATGCCTCCACGTCAATTTGCCAAAGCATCTGTAGAACGACTAGGCCAATACCTCCACATTGATACGGTTTTTTACGCCAAGATTTTTGGTTGGTTCAGCATGAACTATGTTACCAATATCTTACGTGGCGTGAGCACGACATTTTTTCTTGCTCGCTGGCTTCCCGTGGAAACATTTGGTGCGTTTCGCTACATTATTGCCGTTTATGGGATTGCGGGCATTTTTTCTTTTTCCTCCTTCCATTCCGGCATTATTCGTGGGATTGCGGCCGATGATACGGAAGTGGCGTGGGTTGGGACGCGTTTTATGCTTCGCTATTCGTTGGTCGGCGGCCTGCTCCTCCTTCTCGCCGGCGGGGAACGATGGTGGCGAGGCGAAACGACCGTTGCCATGGGACTCTGGATTTCTGCGCTCTTCTTCCCGTTTTTAAGTGCGGGTAGCTTGTACGGCTCCATCCTTACCGGCCAGGGCAAGATTCGTACTGCATCGATCTATAATACGTTAAGTAATATTTTATTTGTCGGCATGTTCGCTGGCACCCTTTTCTTTTTTAAACAAAATCTTCTTGCCATTTGTATAACCTTTTTTGGAGGTGATGTCTTGCTTAAGGGTGCTATGTCCTTGTACCAGCTGTCAAAACTTTCTCGAAGAGGCTCAGCCCACAAACACATTCAACTCGGCTCGCACCTTTCCTTCATGGGCATGCTGCAGTCCTTCGCCTTTCAGATCGACCAAATTATCATCCAGCGCTTCTTTGGATATACATCCTTAGCCAACTATTCCATTGCCACGCTTATCCCAGACCAGATCGTAGATTTCATGAAAAGTTTTAGCGGCATCTTCTTACAACGCAAAGCACAGCACCAGATCACCAATAAAGGCCATAGATCAGGAATCATTCGCAAACAGATGTACACATTCCTTTTCCTCATGGGTGCTGCGTGGTTTGGATATGCGCTCTTCGCCCCTCTTGCTATCCCTGTCCTGTTTCCAAAATATCGTTCCCAAGTTTTTCCGACAATCATATATGCCCTCGGTATTTTAGGGACCGTGACAGGCATTGGCCTTAGCTGGATGCAGGCTCAACATCAACTAAAAGCTCTCTGGAAGTTTTCTGTGATTAATAGTCTTTTACAAAGCATAACGACCATCACCCTTACCATTACCTTTGGAGGTGTAGGAGCTATCTTAGCGAAGACGATTACACGCCTCGCCAGCATCCCTTTTGCCTTTCCCTCTAAAACGAAAGAAGCGCCCCCAGGACCGTGAACACGGGTGGAAGCGCAACGTGAAGGAAAGATCGAGGGCGACGAGCCTCAGGGCTCGTAGGTGATGATGAGGGCTGTCCGCGCCCTCAAGAGTGGAACGAGGGTGGAACCACCCGCAGACGGAGGCATTGTCCCGCCTCGGTCTCGGCTCGTGACGAGGCCGAGTCCGGCCTGAGATCCGAGGACGGTGTTGAGGTAGACCAGCCCCTGGCTGTTGAGCGTCATCCTGACGGTCGCGCCCCCCTGCCAGTTGACGGCAGGGTTCGATCCGAACGATGAGCTCATGCGCCAATGAGAGAGCGCGTAGTCGGACGCGACGATGACCGTGGGTGAGCTTGGCGCGAATTCTACGAGCTCGACCATCTCGCCCAGGCTGTCGATGAAGCCAACGCCAGCGTTCCCAACCGTCTCCAGGGTTGCGGCGACGATTCGGCGCGCCGCTGGCAGACCGTACACGAGTCCCGTCCGACTCATCGGGTAGACGATCCGCATACCCTCGAGCCCACGCGAGATACCGATAGCGAAGTCCGTGGCCGAGAACACGTCGGGTGCCAAGGTGTCCCTCCACACCTGCCAGTCGGAGCTCCCCACGGCTCCGTAGGATTCGACGCCCATGCGCGCCCCGGTCGAGAGGGCGACGCGGACGTCCGTGCACGCCCCGGCTACGCAGGCGATGCCCATGGGGCAGGTGCCTCCGCAGCGGCCGCAGTTGGGGCTGCTCGTGCGGAGGTCGGTCTCGCAGCCGTTCGCGGCCACACCGTCGCAGTCCGCGAAGTTGGGACTGCACCGGAAGGTGCACGCCATGCCGTCGCAGTCGCTCGAGGCGTTGGGAGGGGGAACGCACGGGGCGCAGCTCGAGCCACACGTGGCGGGCGAGTTGTTGCTCGCACACGCTCCACCACAGAGGTGGAAGTTCTCGTTACAGGTGAACCCACCGCACATACCACCCACGCAGGTGGGCATGGCGTTCGCGGGCGCACCTCCGCAGACGTTGCCGCAGCCACCGCAGTTGGCGACGTCGGTCTGCGTATTGATGCAGGAGTCACCGCAGCGGATCATGCCGGTCGGGCAGGTGCCGATGCAAGCGCCGCTGCTGCAGAGCGGCCTGGGCTCCATGCACCGGCTTGCGCAGGCACCGCAGTTGGCGGCATCCGTCTGCGTGTTGATTTCGCAGCCGTTGTCGGCGTTGCCGTCGCAGTCGCGGAAGCCCATGTCGCAGCTTGCCACGGTGCAACGGCCCGCGACACAGGCTGCACTCGCATGCGCGGGAGCGCACGCGGCGAAGCAGGCGCCACAGTTGGCCATGTCCGTCTGGACGTTGACGCAGCGCGACCCGCAGGTCGTGGTGCGATCAGGCGGACACGGCGCGCCGTTGTCGCCTGCGTCCGTGACATCGCGAGGCACGTCCGACGTACCGCTATCGACACGGTCGGCGACGACATCCACGCGATCCGCGACGTTGACGTCGGCCATCACGTCCATGGGCGGCGTGATGACATCGACGACCACATCGCTTGCGTCGATAAGCGCGGCATCCTTGATGGAGCCGTCGGTCTTGGCGACGTTGCCGTCGCCGGAGTCGTCGACCGTGCCGCTGTCGGCACGGTCGGAGAGGGTCGTGCCGTCGCGCGGCACGACCTCGAGCTCGTCGGCGCACCCCGCCGTGAGGGCCGCGACCAGCATGGCCGCGACGATCATGAACCACCTTGTGTTTCTAAAGAGCGTCATGGCGCCCTCCTTTCTTCTCCAGAATACGCCACTCCAGCTTACACCCGTCGGGCAAAGCTGACAGGTTAGTTAAGCAAAATTTTTGGATTTTGTCGAGTGCTTCTGGCTTATCTGAGCCTTTTTCTCATGCCTCACTCGCTTTTTTGCTGTTTTTTGGCTATATATAGAAAAGAATATGCTTCGCCTCCTGGTCCTTACCGAATCCCTTTCCCCTACTTCTGGATGGGGCACCTACTCCCTCTCCCTTATCCGTGCGCTTGAATCTCAAGGAGTGGATATTGAGGTTTTATCCACAGAGCCAGCTCGATTACCTATTCGGCTTCCCGGCGTTCATGACGGACTCCGGCCTTGGCTACGAACATTTTTTGATTTACGAGCGCTTAAGGACCGTTCGCGGTTCGAGGTGGTTCACTCTTTTGTGGAACCGTATGCAAAACTCTCCCGTGCCCTCCCCCATCCACAAGTGGTCACGGTACACGGAACCTTTGCCCAACCTGCTGCGCATGGACCCAGGTGGGCTCAGTATGCGTTTCATGATGGCTTGAGGCACAGCGAAGCGATTGTCGCTGTATCGGATTACACACGTGACCATCTTCCCGCCGATGTTAAAGATCGTACACACGTTATTCCAAATGGCATCGAGCTAGCCATCCAAACCGAAGCATACGAAGCACCTTCCCATTTCGAGAACCATCGACCGCTAATCTTCTCGGTGGGAGCTCTCAAGCCTCGAAAAGGCTTTGATGATTTGATCAAAGGGTTTGCCGTCTTTATAAAAAAATATCCTCAGGCCCAGCTTATCATTGCGGGTGACGATAGCGATCAACCAACGAGAGCGCAATTAGAAGAACATGTCCGTGCGCTCGGCCTTGCCGCTTCCGTCCGGCTCCTGGGACGCGTGACACGCGCGCAGCTCTTGGGATGGTACCGTGCCTGCGATGTATTTGCTTTAACGCCCGCATCTGACCGGGGAGGATTTGAGGGCTTTGGGCTTGTCTATCTCGAGGCAAATACCTTTGGTAAGCCTTGTATAGGCACACTAGACTCTGGTGCACGAGAAGCTATTCAAGCGGGTGTTACCGGTATTCTCAGCGAGAAGCGGTCTCCGGGAGCTATTGCCGACGCCTTGGAACGCGCCTTGCTCCTGCCACCTGAACCTATTTTGCACTACGTGCAAGCACAAAGCTGGGACAGCCGCGCTCAGCACTACCTTGCACTTTATACGTCTTTGAAAAAGAGGTAGCTATTCTTTCTCCCAACGATAAACACGCCAAGCCCAAAAGACTGAAGGAAGATGCTGACAAACATATTCCCAGCGTTTAAGAAAAAAACGTGTCGCAGAGGCTAAGACTGGATTACGATACAACGGTGAGCGGTAGTGGTACCAACCACGCCACGCTGCAGACGGTGCGGTTCTTGTTACGGTCCCTCCAGGCAAGAGATGCGTCATCTTAGATTCGCAGATTTCTTGGATACCCCTTTCCGCACGGACGAGGATAGATAATCCCAAGATCATTGGATTCAAGACATTCGGTTCGATAGCCATCACGAAACCTCCCGGCTGAGTCACCCGCTTCATTTCGGCGACGAAGGTTTTTCGCTCCTCATTGCTGGCTAAATGATGCAGCACGTCACGAGTAAACACGACGTCGAAACACTGATCTGGGAAGGGCAACGCCAGCCCATTAGCAATTTGGACATTTAATCCGTGTTTTCTTGCCTCTTCAATGGCCTCTGGCGTAAAATCTACTCCCTGCAGATTAAAATCCAACTCCTCGATACCCATGAGGCGGAGGTGGATGAGATTCACTCCTTGACCACAACCACTTTCCAGTATGCGCAAAGGACGACCCACCTTCTTTGCAAGCGCTTGCAGCCCTTCTACCAGTGGATAGATGGTGGCCTTTTCGCGCTCAAGGACAAAGGAGTCTTGTGTTTGCCACTGCAGCCGCTTGTCATGCTGCAGGTGCCCGAAGTAAGACCGCTGGAGCTCCGCGTTATCCATACTTAAATAAAATAGAGCTTCTTGGCTGCAAAGGTGCACATACGGATGAGGAGCCAGCCATCACGGATGCGGTTAATGTTGGTTTCTCCGTAGGTGCGGTTCTTGTAGTGAATAGGAATTTCCTGCATCTTTAGGTTCAGCTTCGCCGCGCCGAAGATAAGGTCAAAATCTCCAAACGGATCAAAATCTCCAAAATAGGATCGGCCTGCGGCAAGCTGTTCATAATCTTTGCGCCAGAGGCATTTGGTTCCGCAGAGGGTGTCCGAAAACCGCTGTCCCAGCAGAGCGCTTAAGATCATGCCGAACCCCTTATTTCCAAGCCAGTTTAACGGGCGCATTGCTTCAGACTCCATTGGATAGACGAGGCGTGTGCCTTGTACGTATTCTGTCGTTCGGTGGGCAAGGACGTGATAGAATTTACCCAACGTTTCCGGAGGTACCGTCAGGTCAGCATCAAGGATCATAAGAAGGTCACCGGTTGCGATCGAGAACCCTTTGCGGACGGCATCGCCCTTTCCCTTCCCCTCTTGGCGAGCTGTTATTACCTTGAAGGGCCATGACCTAGATGCCGTTTCCTGGATCACTTTCCAGGTATCGTCGGTAGAGTTTCCTTCGACAAAAATAACTTCGAGCTTACCTGGGAAACGAGGCATACGCTCAAGCGCCGCCTGGATATTACCTGATTCGTTACGTGCCGGAATAACGACGCTCACGGAGGGACGGCTATCTTCGCGTTTTCGTCGTGGATGTGGACGAGCAATAATATACTCTATGGCGGACAAGCGGCGGACAAGCGGCAGATGGGCGAGGTAGCGATTTACAAAGGCCGAAGCGAATGGAATATACACGGGGAAGAGACAAAATCGTCCGGAACGGATTACTTCAAAATCTGCTAGGTCAAACAGGCGTTCTGTCTGGTGAAGATTGAGCCAGCTTGCATATCGTCGTGGTTGAGCAAACCCGAGATAGGCCGCTACGCGCATGACGGAATTCCACAGCGGAGCAAGCTTCGTGAAGACAAGCCGTGTGCTGGGATGACATATGGCATGCATCTCTTCAAGCCCTCCTTGGATATCATCGAGGTAGCTCAAAAAGTCTGCTCCGATGACATAATCATACGTCTCCTCTTTTGGCAGGTCGGTGCGTGCATCCCCTTCTTTCCACTCTCCTTGAGGATGCCGCTCACGCGCTTTGTCGACCATGCTCGGACTGATATCAATACCGGCTAGCTTTGAGGGTTTGAGCGAAGCTATAAGCCCCCCGTCTCCCATACCCATCTCAAATACGCGTGATCCGGAGGGGATCACAAATTGAAACCAGTTCTTTAAGGTATCGTAATAGTAGCGGTTGTGCGTATGCCATTTATCATACTCGGCGGCATATTTTTCGGTGTAGTCTTTTATAGACAATTGCATATATTAAGAAGAGGGCAGGAGGGTGATATCCGCATAGGCCTTGGTTTTTTCCATATCTTGACTGAGTTTGAAGGCGTCGGCAGGAACCAGGTATCCGAGAGAGTGGGCCAGGGCCAGCAGTTCCTCTGGAGAAGAGCCGGCTCGTTTAAGCCCATAGGGCCAAAATTCCATATGGATAATCGGTTTTTTTGTCAGGCTTTTTATCCAGGCTGTCATGCCAGAGAGTACCCAAAATTCATATCCTTGCACATCTATCTTTACCAAGCTTACTTCGGTAAATCGTTTAGAATCTTCTTTTGCAAGAGAAGAGAGGGAACGGATAGGGACAGCTACTTGTCGCGTCGTCCCCATCCCTTCGGCATCGAATACAAGTCGATTATCGGCACGGTTGGAGAGGTTTTGAAAGAATATATGCATCCCGTCCTCTGCCCCTAAGGCTGTAGCTATTAGATCAACGTTCGTCAGGCGACGTTTCGTAAGATACGTACGACAGAGGTCTGCCATGAGCGGATCTGGCTCAAAGGCCACAACATGACCGTTTGGGCCTACCTTCTTTGAGAAATAGGCGGCTGTCATACCTACATTCGCTCCAATATCCAACACCGTGGATCCTGTTACGAGGTAACGATCTAACTCTCTCCATTCCTTCTCCTCAAAGAGGCGCTTGAAGCCTGCATAGAGAAAAAGGTAGAAAGACTTTCCCAGCGAGGTACGCAATACGTTTTCCGTGAAGAGATGGAGCGATACGCTTTGGCCGATATTCTGCACCAACGTTTTTAGGTCAAGACCTGGCATACCGATTATTTTTATACCATTCAACCGTAGAGCGGAGCCCTTCGGTCAATGAGTAGTGCGGACGCCAACCGAGCCCCTGCAATCGTCGCACATCCAGCAATTTCCTGGCCGTGCCATCGGGTTTTGTGGCATCCCATTTTATACTACCTTCATAACCAATGGTGTCCCGAATCAACCCTGCAAGATCTCGTATAGATAGTTCTTCTCCAGAACCGATATTCACAATGCCAGACCCATCATAGGTATTCATTAAAAAGACGCAGGCATCTGCTACATCATCGACATACAAAAATTCGCGCAACGGCTGACCAGTTCCCCACAAGATAACTTCAGGAAGACCTTGTTCCTTTGCTTCTACAAATTTGCGAATCAGGGCCGGAATCACGTGACTATTCATTAGATCAAAGCTATCCCCTGGTCCGTACAGGTTCGTCGGCATGACGGAAATATATTTTGTGCCATACTGTTCGTTGAAGCTCTGACACAGCTTTATCCCCGCAATTTTTGCCACGGCATAGGCATCGTTTGTCTCTTCGAGAGGGCCTGTGAGTAGGGCGGATTCAGGCATCGGCTGCGGGCATTGCTTAGGATAAATACAAGACGAACCAAGAAAGAGCAGTCTCTGCACTCCATTCCTCCAGGCTGCTTCAATAACATTGGTTTGAATTTGGAGGTTCTGCAAAATAAAATCTGCCTTTTTGGTCTTATTAGCCAGGATACCACCAACCTTCGCAGCTGCTAGGAATACATACTCGGGACGCTCTTTTTCAAACCATCTTCGCACAGCCGACTGATCTGTTAAGTCAACGACGGCACGATCGACAGGCAAACAATTTGTATAGGATGCTTGCTTGAGTCTTCTTAGGATCGCTGATCCAACCAGGCCACTGCTGCCGGCAACCATGATCTTTGCTGCCTTGTCCATACTTAATGATCCAAGCATATATCTTAAAGTGATGAAGAGGACTCAATCTCCAGGTCGCTTTCTGTCATAAGCTTTACCAACTCGTGGAATGAGACGGTGGGTGACCAGCCTAGTTCTTTACGCGCCTTAGAAGCATCCCCCATTAAGAGGTCTACTTCCGCCGGGCGAAAATACTTGGGATCAATCTCAATCAAAACCGACCCGGTTTTCGCATCAATCCCCTTCTCCTGGATTCCCTCCCCTTGCCAAGTGATTTTGTAGCCCAACAACGCAGCCGACTCCTCGACGAATTCACGAACGCTGTGTACTTCTCCGGTGGCGAGCACATAATCATCTGGCTTATCCTGCTGTAACATCCGCCACATCCCTTCAACATAGTCTTTAGCATAGCCCCAATCGCGCTTCGCATCCAAATTCCCCAAATACAACCGACTCTCCTTACCTGTCTTGATGCGCGCAAGGCCGCGGGTAACTTTGCGTGTTACAAAGGTCTCTCCCCGGCGTGGCGACTCATGGTTAAAGAGGATGCCGTTTACCGCAAAAAGATTATAGCTTTCGCGGTAGTTTTTAGTGATCCAATGGGCATACACCTTGGCACATGCATAGGGAGAACGTGGATAGAAGGGCGTTGTTTCACGTTGTGGTGTTTCTAAAACCTTCCCAAACATCTCCGAGGAAGAAGCTTGATAGAAACGAGTAGAAATATAGGACTCACGAATTGCCTCGAGTAAACGCAGGGCTCCCAAGCCCGAGACATCCCCAGTGTAAACAGGCGCATCAAAGCTTACCCGCACATGGCTTTGCGCTCCCAGGTGATAGATTTCATCAGGAGCGATTTTTTCTATGAGGCGCGAGATTCCACTTCCGTCCGAAAGGTCTCCGTAATGAAGAAATAAACTCACTCCTTGTACATGCGGGTCCTGGTAGAGATGGTCAATGCGACGCGTATTAAAGGTCGAGCTACGACGAATCAGGCCATGAACTTGATAGCCCTTGGCAAGGAGGAATTCAGCCAGATAGGAACCGTCTTGTCCGGTGATGCCGGTAATAAGGGCTTTTTTCTGCATAATGTAGCAAGAGTTTAACACTATTTCCCTGGAAGGACGCAATAGGCAAGTGCGTCTTTATTGCGCCCAAAGTCATTATCCCAATGCCACTGGTAGGCAGCGATGGTGGACCAGGGCAGCTCATGGAGGGGTGCTCCTTGTTTTTCACAGAGTTGTTTCATACGATTCAGGTGTTCGTAAAAACGTGGCGATTCGGCTATAAGTACGGTAGATGAGACGCTTGAAGATGGTATGAGGTCATCGGCAACAATCGGGATAGCAGCCACTGGCCGATACCCATATGCCGTGTAAATTGGCCAACCGAGGCCAGAGTAGATGGCACCAACTATTACCTTTTCACGAGCCTCAATGGCCGCTATGACCTTTGGAAAGGGTTTTGTAAGAGTTAGGATATCTTTCAAGGGCTGCGTTCTCTCAACCATGATAACGGCTATGCAAAAAAGTGTTACAATCCTTACCTTTTTGAGAGCATCCTTTTTTAGATGAGCCTTCAGTAGCATGTATCCCTCTCCCGCCATGAGGTAGATGAGAGGCAACAACAATCCAATCACGCGAGTTCCTTTTACCTGAACCAGGGAGAAGGCAATACCGCTCACGAAGACGGTACCAGCAAGCGCCCTGCCAAAGTAAGAGGTCTTTTTCCAGAACAACATGAGGAGCATGACTCCTCCCACAGCAAGACACCACATCCAGCCCTCCAGGGTCGTAAGGACCCGTAGGTAGTAATCCGGCGGAAACAAGAGGACCGTAGCATCATGAATGGAGCCAAATTGATAGAAAAAGTTATGGATGTAGTCTTCAAAGACGGTACCTGGATGAAGACGCATGATAAGACGGCTTAGCATGTATGTTGCCCCTTCTACCAGAACAAACACGGAAAGGGCACTAGTAGCTATCCATCCTATGCTCGCGAAGGCCCGTCTGCGCAGAGCACGCATGCCAAACCAACCTGATAAGAGTAGCCCCGGGATACCCGCTGTATAGTGACTCATAACCGCAAGAGCGAGTGCTAATCCAGCCAATAGCGAACGCCGGCGAGTCAACTCCTCTTCTTGCAACAAGAGCAGAGCCGACAGATACAACCAAGCCCCAGCCAGCGGATTCGCAAATCCGCCTGCATTGATAAAAAGAAACATGGGGGAGGCAGCTACCAACAGGATAATGCCCACCATCTCCACCCAGGTGCGCGCATATCGTTTCACTAGATGAGACACCCAGAGTGCTGATGCTAAGACTGGAACCAAGACCATGGTTCCCCATCCTTCCCCCAAGAGAGAAGCTACCAATAACAAAAAAAACCACGCCGGTTTGCCGGTAAGATTCAGATGAAAGACGCCTGCGACCTCTGCCCGCAAAAAATGATAGGCCGCTTCCTTTCCATTCAATACCCAGATTCCGCCCCCCTCTATTAAAGATCGCCAGGTGTTTCGGATGAGCATGTAATACGACTCATCCCACGTCACGGGACCACGCCGGATCCCAAGCGTCAGCAAAACCACACACACGAGTATTCCCACTGCACAAGGCATGATACCCATCCTTTGTAGGTGCTGTTTGAATCGTTGGAATAAAAAAGAGGGAGCGGGCATGGCGAAAGGGTGTTAGCTCATTCCAAACCTATCGAGCGAACTTTTCAGGAAAACCACTGCAATATTTTCAACAATCCTTGAGCGACAGGCTTTGTGTGAATGGAGGCATCATCCGAACCGTCGTTTTTATGAGAGAGATACCATTCGTACGATTCAATAAGTGCTTCGACGTTACTAAACGCGGGTTGCCAACCGAGCTCACGCTGGGCTTTTGAGATGTCGAAGGCAAAGGGCTTGTGATACGTTAGATAATGCCAGGGAGCAAGCGGGGAAAGGCGAAGAAGATCAGCCAACCAAAGTGCGACCTTTGTAGCCGTAACAGGCAAGCTCACAACCCTGGATCTTGTGCCTGCGTGACGTATAAGTGCCTCTAAGTCTTGGCGCAGGGTACCGTAGGTTGCCGCCCCAATATTATAGAGCCCAGAATGAGGTGAAAACGTAGCTTTATACTCTGCCTCGATGAGATCTTGGACATGAACAAACTGGAAGAGGTTTGAGCCATCGCCAATCACATAAATCTTTTTTCCTTTACTGATCCACTCAAAGAGAATGGAAAAGATCCCTAATCGACTTTTGCCGCCGATGATCGTGCGGGGGCGGATACAAGCCGCCGCTCCCCCCGCAGCCATATAGGCACGCACCAACTCTTCAGCATCCAGCTTTGATTGGCCGTAGGCTTCGATCGGCTTGCAGTCTGTCTGATCGGTGACAGGAACATCTGTTGGCACTCCATAAATCGCCGAGGACGACATATATACCAACTTTTTTATATTAAACTCCTTACATAGTTCCAGAATGACCCGTGTACCTCCTACATTCACCCTCTGAAAGCCTTCTCCTGCTTTAGTCAGAGGAACAAGAGCGGCGTTGTGATGGACGTATTCGACTTCTTTCATCAACGTCTTTACTAGCTCCTTATCCAAAACATCTCCCACCACATACCGTACTCCAGATAACTGCTGTCGAGCAGGTAAAATATCAAACGCGATGACCCTTTCCCCTTTTCGATGCAAATGTTCAACAATTTGGCTTCCAAGAAAGCCAGCGGCACCCGTTACAAAATGAAGGCTCATAGAGGTCGGGGCATTAATAGCGGATGATGCGATAGATGTCCATATTCATTGCGGGCGCATACCCAAGCGTCTCTTCATTTACTTGATAGACGCGCTCGATCTTGCCATCGAAGGGTTCCGCCGCAAAGAATCCCCTTCGTGAATCCAGCTTTCCTTCTGGCTCTACCAGGTACTGGATGTTATTTTCACGCAGGTATTCCCAGGCGCGTCCCGAAGCAAGGTAGGGAAAGACGACATTATTAATTTTTCCATCCAGGTTCTGAACTTCGTGTTCACTCCAGTAGGATAAGACTCCGGAAACTTTAAAGGATGCGACCTTGGCCTCGGGTGCTGCATGTTGGTTGATCCATTGGGCTGCGGCACGCACGGCGGTATTTCCGGAACCACCGCTCCCGCGCGCTACTGACCAACGATAGGTGTCTTGGTAGAGACCTATAAAAGAAATGAGGGCACTTATGACTACCAATGCCTGTACCGCACCCCTTCCCGGCAGCCGCAAGCGCGTCATACCTTCGCACGCAATTACGAGAAACAGGATGCCAAGGATGACCCATGGAAGGATATAATACTCACGGCTATACCATCGTATAAACGTGTTGGCAAAAAAAATGAGAAAAAACCCCGTGGCGGGGATTGCCCACCACATCAATGCACGACGCAGCCAACCTTGATCCTCAGCCTGTTTTTTAGAGAGGCTTACAAGCATAACCATGAGACCAGTGACAGCTACTATAGGCACGCGTAGACCTAAGAGTGCCGAGTAGTCCATCACGGCATACACAAGGGTCCAAGCACCGAACTTGATCATGAAGAATACCTCATAGAGGGATTGTGGGGTTATGGGTAGCCCGTACAGGAGACGTTTACCGAGGGCAGGAGCATAGGCGTTGATCTGAGTTAGGGAATGGACAGTACTCCAGCTCCATCCCATCCAAAGCCCCATGGCGGCTACCACGGGAAGAATAAGCTCCAATGCATGTCGTTTACGCGCCTTTGAGGGAAGTAAGAGGGCTGTGAAGATAAAGACAAATAAAATCAGGGATTCCGTACGCGCAAGAAACATTCCCGCCGAGATGATACCGATACTGAGATAGGATGGCCGAGATGATTCCAACGTCCGAACTATTTGCCACATCAAAAGAGAGAGAAGAAAGAGATAGAGGGACGTCTCCATGCCAGTGATGGTATAAAAAATAACGAACGGATTCAGCAAGTAAAGAACCAGAGCCATCCACCTCATAGAAAAGCGAGGACTGAGGAAACAGGCGAGACGCCACACGAAATAACTCGACCCTAGGTTCAATAGCACCTGGGTGACGGTAGAAGCGGTAAAAAATGACCCGTGCAAATCTGGAAATACCCAATAGAGCCCTGCAAGCATCCATACCCAAAGAGGATGGAACCCGTTTGTAAGGTGCAACCCATCAAACGTTGGACCATGACCTAAGGCGATATGTTTGGCAACCTGTAAATGAAAAAATCCATCATCAATAAGGTAGGGCAGGAGTTGGTCAGCGGAACGAGTAGCGAGGTACAGACGGATTCCGATACCAATCAAAAGGGGGATGGCATATATGAGCCATATCCAAGGACGACGATTCACTAAGCCCGAAATACGCCTCAACAAGGAACGCCCCGTCTCCCAACAATTGGATGCCATCATGGGGCTAGTTTAAATAACTCACCCCGCACGGTCAACGTGGAGGGGAGCGGTTCTCCTTTGCTTGGCCCATCTCTTAAAACGCGGGCTGACTAGGCCTGTCCAGACGATTCCTGCCACGATCCATGGATGAATAGGGAGTGCGTAACGAACGATGTTATCCGCGGGAGCATGTGCCACCAAGACCGCTAACATGACCAAGCCAGGTAAAAAATATCCTTTCATCTCCCGAAAGCCAGTATATAGTGCCCAGCCAATAAGGAACCACCAAACGAGCTGTACCAGATGTGCCACTGTAAGCCCTATTTGCAAAATATCACTTGGGCTTGCGACCGTGCCTGCGCGATTAGCAAACGTGAATTCGATGGGAAAGGTCGGTGAACGAGGAGAAGGGAGAGCGAACAGCCGTAAAAGGTCTACCCCACTCCAAAGTCCGGCTCGCAAAAAAATACCTGGTGAAGACACGATCAATCTTTTTGCTCGATCTGCCCAAATTGGTTGTATCTCTTCCATGCTTAACCCTTGCGCGAGATAAGCGTCATTAAGACCATTAAAATGAAGCCACTGTTGGTTGGTGATGGGCGTCTGCCCAGGTAGCCACGCGGACTGCAACCCGCGGCCAATGACTACAGAAACAAGCGTATCGCCCAGCGAACTCCAAGGCTGAGCCGCTTTCCAGGCGCGCACATACAACTGGCCGCCCGCTCGGGTGGTGAGACTCAAACGGTGAAATATGAGCTGGTTACGCACGAGCCAAGGTGCTATGAGCCCAACTACCATTCCTGCACTGACTAGAACAACCATCATTGCTCGGCGTCCAGAATATTCTTTCTGATAGGTCGCATAACTTGCTGCGCCTATAAAAAGCGGGGCAACAAGTAAAAGGGTAGAACGCGTGAGAATCAGAGCGGCTAGCCAGAACCCCATTCCCACCAGCCATCGCCATCGTTGTTCAAGTAAAAAACGACTTAGGCACCAAGTCGCAAGAGCTAAAAGAAAGGCCGTGAAGACTTCCAGCATGGTCTGGGCAGCCATCGCAGCTAATCCATATGCACATCCCGCTGCGAGACCTGGCCACCACCCAACACGTGGATCAAGACGCCGGATGGTATCCCCTATGATGAGCGCATTCAATGCGAGCAGCAGCACTTGCACGGACAGGATCCAGGCTGAGGAAAAACTTACCACTCCTAAGAGTGCTAAAAACGTTGGATATCCAGGCTCCCGCAACATGCTTGGCTGCCCGTGGAGAGCAAACTGCCCTTGATGAATCGATTGAGCGAGTGAAAAGTATTCCCATGCATCCTTCTCCAGAGCTCCTGGTTGATACCAAACAAAAAACCCCCCTAGTAATAGAGGGATTACCGCCACAGCTATCCACATATACCGCTTCATATCGTTAAAAATATACCAGACTACCTCACTTCCTACTACCCTTCCTCGATTGATTTTCCATTCATTGTACCTTAAAATACCGTCCAATACTGATCTTGTCCCCCTTTATGACCTCCGTTTTACATCCAGATCATTTGAGAGATCTAAGTACCGATCGAAAACCTGTTAACGCACTTATCCGTATTTTAGGAAACTGGTTAGTCATTTTCTTTGCGTTCGCTTGTTTGTGGCGATTCCCCTCCCCTATTACATACATTCTCACGTTTCTGTTGATCAGTGTGCAGCAGCACGCTCTTGGACTTTGGCTCCATGAGGCCATCCACTGGCTCCTCACCAAAGATAAAAAACTCAACGATACTATCACCCGTTTACTGCTATCCGCACCGCTCTATGTCCCTCTTGAAGGCTATCGACGCAATCACTTTACGCATCATGGATATTTAGGCTCGGAAAAAGATACAAAACAGGTCATCTTTGTTTCCA
>CAYTIN010000009.1:0-42355 GCA_964438015.1 uncultured Gammaproteobacteria bacterium | reverse complement strand
GCGTAGATCATGCCGTGTCCTTGTGAAGTGTGTCTAGTGTATCCAGGCCGGACCAGATTTTTTTATGAAGATGCCATTCGATTTTGGTTTGAGCTCCGTAATATTTGGTCGAAGCCGGTATATGAAGCACTACCGCTTATACAAATGAACGACCCGGAATACTTTTCACAGCTCCGAATTTTATTCGATCAAAGAACCAGTGAAGAAAAGCTTTGTGCCGCAAGGCTAATCCATACTAAGCTCTTTTTGAAGGAAAGTTTGATATATTAAACTCGCCCCCCATAAAGAGCAGCTTGGGATGAAGACGCTCGAATTCATCAGATGCGTCCGGACAACCTTTACAATGCGACCCGAACAACATCCGACTTCGCAAGGGATCGGATATTGTTATACCCTAGCTTGTATAAAAACTTCATAAGAATACATGGCACAGTTTTTAAATAAAATAAAAAATCGTCTTTTAGTGAAAGAATATCTTTCTATAAACTTCTACGATAGATACCTGGCCCGTTAAAATAGATAAGACTGCACCTAATTCCATTGATTTCCCCTATGGCCAAAAAAATCTCTGCCGGGACAGTACATAAGCTTCCAAATGACCTTCGCGCCGGACTCACGGCTACTCCAGACGCCCTTGAAGCCTGGGAAGATATCACTCCGCTCGCCCGCAATGAATGGATTTGCTGGGTTGAATCGGTGAAGAAGTTGGAGACGAGGCAGCATCACATTAAGAGGTTGCTTAACGAGCTACCACAAGGAAAACGCAGGCCATGCTGCTGGCCAGGATGTCCACATCGCTAATGACCAACAATAAGTCATGCGATGCTCGCAGACTTTATTGACCTCATCGAAGAATACCGAAGAGGAACTGAGGGCAAAGAGAATGCGGAAGCAGCCCTGTTGAGGTATAAAAACCTTCTCCAAACATCTTCTTCTTTCAAAAAATGACATTCGCTTCTTTATAACTTGTCGAAGCGCATGCAGAAAAACTTCGCTAGCATGCTCTTCAGAGCCAACTGGTAACGGAATATGTACGATTTCTTGATGAGTAAACGACTTGGGTCTCAATACGAACGCTAAATACTCTTTTGTATGTCGACTCGAAGAAGGAATCACCGTCTCAACATCCACGCTTTCAATTTCCCCTAAGTGAATTCGCTGTTGAACACTACAAAATGGCCAGCCTTCCCATTTCTCAAGAACCTGACCGTCAAGACGCAAGAAATAATGACGCTTCCATTGAAAAGGCAAAACCGCCAAAAACAAACAAACAAAACCAAACAAACAGACGAGCCACTGAGTCTGAAGGAGCTCTAAAAAAGGCCTTGTCTGTACCAATGGATACAAATAATACACCACCACCCCAAGACAAAAGAAGAACCAAATAAGCTCCGCATAATGGATAACACGAAGCCTCGGACGTAATTCTAAAGAAGGCATACGCGAATACTATCGTAACTACAGGCAACTGAACAGAAAAGGACAAAAACTCTCGAACATCTATAAAAATCATCGGTCTTTGACACTGAAAAGAAAATTCGAGAAGATAAGTGTGGGGAATATTTCAAAACTCCAATGAAATTGATCCGAAAAACGTATGAAAGCTAGTAAAGTCCTGATGTATGAAGAAGACTTCCATTCGAGAATGAATGATGCTGTACCTTACTTACGACTGCTTTCCATGAGCTTAGCTGTTTTTTTCATCGCCGCCCTTGTCACACGGCGTCCATGGATGACCGACGGCTTGCTAAAACCATTCCTGTTTGCCTTTTTTGGCTGTCTACTCACAGCCGTCTTCTTCAAATCAACAAAAATGAATGGGAGAATTGAAGTTGACACAGAAGAACTCCGCGTCATTGAGGAAACAGGAACGGAGAGCTTCAGGAAAAAAGATCTACAAACCATATCGCGAGCCAAATTTTGGCCTAGCAGATTTAAAAGCTACGCGACATTTCAAGATCAACAAGGTAATACGATTAACACCTTCTGTCATATCAGACCCGCACATTTCTCTTGGTTTGCCTCCAACGAAGGAGTCTTATTAAGCGTAAAAACGCATAGCAAACCCATCTTCATTCCAACAAAACATCCGAATCAACTCCTTAAAGCACTGAGCGTCGCATAAACCTCAACCCATGAAAATCATTTTAATCCGCCACGGAGAAACCGCACAAAACGCCCCTGGTATTATGATGGACCGTTTAAATGCTCCTCTGAGCAATGATCAACAGTCGTCATCGTTTCGCATAGCACTCTCTAAAAATCATGCGAGGCATTCTTAAGCGCGTATCTCGCCAAATAGCTCTTAAAGAATACGATATGCGCAACACCGCCTGGTCTCAAATAGCTCTTTCGGACAAAGAGGTATGGGCTGATGTTTGGGATGATGCAGATCATTTAGCGGAATAAAACAAACTCGACAACCTCTGGGTCTATGAAAATCTTCGCCCTCTATTCTAAGGTTAAACTCATCCAAAAACCGGAATGGTTCGATGACTTTTATAGAAGATATAATACTTCAACCGGCTATCACGTCACCCTGAAACAAGCTTGCTTTCTGGAAGAGAAAGATCTTCCCGATGTCAAAAGCAAACTCTCACGCCTATTCGATTCGAATCCGATTCCCAAACACGAAATACAGTTAATATTTAACAACCTCGTCTTAGACACAAGCTCAACTGTTACCAAGACGATCATGCTAAATGCAGAACCCGAGCCCACCATCTATCACCTACAACGAAGCACCCTTTCTGCCTTAGCCTCCTATAAAGAATACGTGCATCCAGAATCACAAGCATGGGAAGAAACCTTTAAACCCCATATAACGATCGTTTCTGATGTAAATTCCACAGACTACCAACAAGCCATAAAAGAACTCGGCAAAAACTATACCTGTCGAGGCATCATTCGAGATGTAGCCCTTATCATTGTTGATAACATGGTGCCACGAGAAGCAGACAACCCAGAGAATCAAATAATCTACCCCTTATAAAGGTAGTTTTTGCCGGAAAATCCTATGCCCTGTCCGTTCTGCCATATCCTCCGCGACGAATCCACGCGCATCATCAAAGAAGGAAATCTCGTCGTTACCTTCTTAAGCAATCCCCGCTTGATGCCCGGCCACATCCTCGTCGCTCCCAAACGCCATATCGAGAAACCCTGGGAACTCAGCTCCGAAGAACGACAAGAACTCTTTGACACCCTCCTCACGTATCAAGAAAAATTGACCTCTACCTTCGCAACCGGCTGCGACATACGTGAACACTATCGCCCTTTTCTCCCAGAAGGCAAGGTAAAAGTGAATCACATCCATTTTCACCTTCAACCGCGGGAACCAGAAGACGATCTCTACCAAAAGGCACAAATAGGCGAAAAAGAGCTTTGGCAAAACCTTGAGGAAAATGAAACGGCACGGATAGTAAAAATATGGAGAGAGGAGTAAAAACAAACAGGCTGTTGTAAGAGAGGATTGTTTAGTGTACATTTTGTACATATGAAGGTCATTACGACAACCAACGCCAGAAAGCATATAAAACACCTTTTAGACCAAGTACGGATAAACGGCGAAGTCTTTGCCTTAGGAAGACGCGAATCAATCGACGCCCTCCTTATCCCCTTTCCCAGCTATTACAACAAAGACCTGAATGAGATCACCAATATCAATACGCTCTCGCATAGTTTTGATTTCCTAGCAGACGAGCCAGACCTATACTCACCCCACGACCTAAAAAAGAAATATGCTTAAAGGTACGGTTGTCCTGGTCCCATTTCCGTTTACCGACCTCTCAGGCCAGAAGGTTAGGCCATGCCTTGTGCTGCATACGCAACAAGAAAGTGAAGATTGCATCCTTACCTTTCTCTCCTCTATCAAAACAAAAAGCCTCCATGCATTCGACATACGAGTAAAAGCAACAGCCAAAAACGGTTTAAAAACAGACTCTATTCTCAAAACCAATAAAATAGCGACCCTCCAGAAAAAAATCATTTTAGGAGAGCTAGGGAAGCTGGAAGAACCAGTTATGAAAATCGTAGAAAAAAAGCTTAAACACTTATTTAAACTTGCCTAACTCTCTAAAGGGTATGGACGGCACGATCCGCAAAAACATTTATCCCGGCTTAGCCGTAATCATCGTCAAAAAAGAACACCAGCCCTTAGGTCTGGGCACGCAAGGAATTGTAAAAGAAATTTTGACCAACGCGGCCGTCCATCCGCGTGGCATTAAAGTGCGATTAGAAAGTGGCGAGGTAGGGCGAGTCCAATATATCGAGGATACGTAAAACACAGCCACTCCGCACATATCCTGAATGCATATTGACGCCTCCAGCCCCAAGAGAGACAGTTGAGGAAGATATCTTATCCTTCTCCTCTTTCTTTTATGGATAACTCACTCGTGAGAATCGTGGCATTTATCATCGCAGCAGCTCTAATCGCCTGGCAGGTTAGCCGTCGTTGGAATATGGCCGGTGAAGTCTCAAACGCGGAGAATGAAGAAAAAAGGGTCTGGAAAGCTGGTTTTCAAAGCTTTAAACAACACCCCACCTTTGAAACCCTAAAAAAATATATCGATAGCAAATACCCAAATACGTTCGACAAACCCACTGACAGCCAAACTTACCAGATCGTCCACCTCGTCCCTCTCAACGAACTTGGTCAACCTATCCCATTTGAAGCTATCTCCCAAGCCAAATCCCTGGTCGCCTACCTCAAAAACTCACAAAAGAAACTCATGGTCTCCCTTGATCTCCAAACAAACCAAATCTACGAACAAGAACTGAGCAGCATGGCCTTTAGCTCAATGATCCCCTATTGGGCCGGGAACTAACAACTCCGCATGCCAACCTCCTATCGAGCCTTCAGCCTCCGACAATTCGCCGGAGGTTTAGTCTTTTCCCTAATTGGCACATTCTATCTTTTGTCGCTTGCCGCGAGCTTTATCGCCCATCGAAGCTATACCATCTATATTATCCCTGTCCTCGTCTCACCCATCTTTTTAGGCATTGGCATTTGGATAATGCTCAAAAGCCTTCGTGCTCCGTTTTGCCAATCATGCCAAACAGAATTAATAACAAAAATGGAAACCTATACGCAGGAAAGCGAACCGAAGATTCTACATCTTGTGCAAAGTAAAAATAAACAACGCAATCCATCCTCAATTCAGTTTGCAGATAAAAAGGCCCCTTCATCGATAACCGTCAACCTCACCTACTGCCCAAGTTGCGTTGCCCTAGGCTCGATCCAGATAGTGAGGAAAAATCTCGAAGAAAAACAAACCATCCTGAATGAGTCGCTCAAAGGCTCTATCGTACGAGAAGTAAAAGACAAACTTTGTTTATGATAACAATAAACAAAAACTGAGATGACCTTGTGCATAACATGCCTTGACGCCCATTTTTGAAAGGACTACGGTAAAAGAAGAGCAATTACGCTCTGCCAAGTCGCGTCGCGTGCACAAGCGCAACAAAGCGGAGCGCGCGCTCTGTTTTCACTCCTTTAACCCCAACCATATGGCTACCAACAACAATCCAGGCAACTTCGCCAACGATCGTGACCGAGCCTCTGAAGCGGGACAAAAAGGCGGACAAAACAATTCAACATCCACTCGTGAACGGACATCAGAAAGTGGACGCGAGAACCAAAAAAACGATCAAACTAAACGCACGCAAGGTGAATCCTGATTCAAAACGCAACAGGCACCCTTGATCAAGCACCAAGGGTGTTTTTATTGCTTCTATTGAAAGACAAAGCCGACCTCCGTATGATGGAAAAACTCATATGCTTTCCTTCGTAAAAGCCAAATACCGTTTCTTTCGCTCTGTCTTCCACGGGATCAACGATCCAGAATTCCGCGGGCTCCTCTTCTTCGTAACAATAATTCTTGGAATCGGGACGATATTTTATCGCTATGCTGAGCAATGGACCTGGATCAACTCCTTCTATTTTAGCGCGGTCACTCTCACAACCGTCGGTTACGGCGACCTCTCACCCGCTACAGACATAGGCAAACTCTTTACCGTCTTCTATTTATTCCTTGGCATCGGAGGCATCGTCGCTTTTATCAACGTCATCGCCAAGCACGCTCAAACTCTTGATCCGTTAGACCCCACTTCTAAAGGCAAATAGCACTCCTTGACAAGAAGGCTTGTTTCGTGGAACGGAGTATATATGCATAACCTTCTTAAACAGTACTTTGGCTTCGATAGTTTTCGTCCTTTGCAAGAAAAAATAATCAATCACGTCCTCTCCGGACATGACACATGTGTCGTGATGCCAACCGGAAGCGGCAAATCGCTTTGCTACCAACTTCCCGCTCTCGCACTTGATGGGGTAACGCTCGTGATCTCACCCCTCATCGCGCTCATGAAGGATCAAGTCGATGGACTAAGAGCAAATGGCATCAAAGCCGCTTGCATCAATAGCACCATTCCTACGACAGATATCCAAACCATTTTAGCGGAAGTCAAACAAGGCACATGGAAGTTGCTCTACCTCGCTCCCGAGCGTTTAGCCATGCCCGTTTTTCGCGAACAATTAAAAAACCTCCCCATTCGCCTCATTACCGTCGACGAAGCCCACTGTATTTCCGAGTGGGGACACGACTTCCGCCCGGACTATCGCAACCTGGCGAGTCTTCGGGAGCTTTTTCCCGGTGTCCCTTGGATCGCTCTCACCGCCACCGCCAACGAACAAGTCCGTAACGACATCGTGAAGCAATTAGGTTTAAAAGACGGGAGGATGTTCCTCTCAAGCTTCAACCGCCCCAACCTCACCTACCTGGTACGGCCAAAACAACAATGGCTCAAAATAGCTGCACGCGCCCTAGAAAGCGTCCGTGGATCCTCCGCCATCATCTACTGCTCATCACGCAAAGAAACGGAAAAAATTGCTATCAAACTGACGCAAAATGGCTACCCCGCTCTCCCCTACCATGCTGGCCTCGAAGATCGCGTACGTCGCGAAACCCAAGAAAAGTTTATCCGGGATGAATGCCCCGTCATCGTGGCTACCATTGCGTTTGGCATGGGCATCGACAAACCCAATGTTCGACTCGTCATCCACACCGACCTCCCTCGCTCCATCGAAGGCTACTACCAAGAAACCGGCCGCGCCGGTCGTGACGGATTACCAAGTACTTGCCTCTTCTTTTTTAACCCAGGCGACCGCTGGAAACGAGAGTACTTCATCAGACAAATAACCGATCATGAAGAACAAGAGCGATCACGCAAGCAAGTCGAAGACATGGTGCGCTACGCTCAAATCGCCCACTGTCGACGCAAGTTTTTATTAGGATACTTTGGCGAAAATTGGAACCATCCTTCCTGCGGGAGCTGTGACCATTGTCTTGGCGAAGAAGCCGAAATATACGCCCCAATCTCAACCAAACAAGAAACCTACGACCGTGAACTATTTGAGGTATTAAGAATATTGCGTAAACAACTGGCGGATGCTCGTAGAGTCCCCGCCTTCGTCATCTTCGGCGATCGTTCCCTACGCGAAATGGCTAGGCTCTATCCCCAATCCCAAACCTCATTCCGCAAGATATACGGGGTAGGGGCAGAAAAAGCCAAAACCTTCGGCACCACCTTCATCGAAGTCATTTGCGCCTACGCAAAAACGCATGACAATAAACCGGACCTAACTTCCCCGACTGTTTCTTCGATAACCTCAAACACATTGAGCGACACGCTAAGCGAAACAAAAACCCACCTTCAACAAAAACGCTCCCTAAAAGAAATGGCGAGTCTCCGTGGGTTAGCAGAATCCACCATATTAAACCATCTTGAAAAAATTGCCGCGAGAGAATCTGTTGAGATGTCACATCTCTATCCCGATACCGAGCGACTCAATAAAATAAAAGATGCCTTTCAAGCCAGCAAAGGCTGGATGCTGACGCCCGTCCGCGAACGTCTCGGCCATGATTTCTCATTTGAAGAGCTGCGTCTCGCAAGGCTTACACTCCGCTCACTGGATCCAAACTAGTTCTGTCTATTGCACGTTTGATCATCCTATAAAAACACCTTCAGATCAGACTATTTTTATTTTTTACTCCAAGCATCAAACGCCTTAAGCACCTCAAGAGGAACCGCAAACACCACCGTATTCGACTGGTCCGAAGAAATATCATTAATAGAATTCAACGTACGCAAGTGCAGGGCACCTGGACTCGCAGCCAAAATTTCTGCCGCTTGTCGTAAATTCTCCGCCGCTGCAATTTCTCCCTGCGAGTTAATAATCACCGCTCGACGCTCACGCTCCGCTTCCGCTTGCTTAGCAATTGTTCGCTGCATATCTTCCGGCAAGGAAATATCTTTTAGCTCAACACCTTGAACTTCAATCCCCCAACTGGCCGTATGTGTTGCGATCAACTCCTTAATGCGTCCGGACGCTTGGTCACGTTCCGAGAGCAAGTCATCAAGAGTCATCTCACCTACCACATTTCGCATCGTCGTCTGCGCCAATTGCGAAGCCGCATTCCAGACATTCTCCACCTCGATCACGGAACGGGCCGCATCGACAATCCGATAATAAATTACCGCATTGATCTTGCACGAAACATTATCTTTAGTAATCGCATCCTGGTACGGCACTTCGACCGCCTTAGTGCGTACATCTACCTTCACCATCGATTGAATGACAGGCAACACCAACCTCCAGCCTGGCTCAGCCATAGAAGTGTACTTCCCAAACGTAAAACGCACACCTCGCTGATATTGGTTGATCTGACGCACACAAAATGCCAATAAAAAGGCTACGAGGACGACCACCGGGAAAAGAAACATAAGAGAGCTAGGCCTCCATCATCCGACGGAGAGCGCGCAGAAGAATAATCATCGTACCCAACAGAACGCCGACAACGGCACCGATAACCGCATTCTGCACAAAATGCGGTCTAGCAAACCAACGAGAATCAAGCGCCGCATCAATAATCTGGACCCGAATGTTATACCCAAAGTATGTGGGTGTTTGCGTGGCCATTTCACGCGCCACTCCATCCACAATAAAACGAGCTTGCGCCGTATTAGGATGAAACGCCGTGACAGACATAATGCCCGTGCCTGGGGTAATCGCCGTGTCTACCGTTTCACGCCAACGTTTACGCTGTTCGTATTCGTCCTGAGGAAAATACGCGGCATCGATATCCTTGTTAGAACCGACCACATTGTCAAAAAAGGTGGTGGTATAAATCAGCTCCGATAAACTTGAGGCAACACGTTCGGTAGACTTGATAGCCGTGTAAGGATCAAGACCGGAAGCATTTGGTTGGGTAATAAGCACACGCACGGTCGAAGAACGTTGAAAGGGCAAAAGCAGCGAAAAGAGCAATCCAAACACTAGCCCCAAGAAGGCAAGGCCGACGGGCAACCGCCAGTCAACCATAAGAGAATGTCGAAGCATAATTATCTAAAGGATAGCACATTCACCCCCCTTCCTACCAAAAACATACACAAAGTAGTAATAGAATCACGCGGTAGCCCAAGGAATCCCTTGGGCGAAACAAACGAAAAAACCTTATTACTTTAAAACCTCACTCGTAACAACGGATCCCAACGTTACCGAACCCTCAAACCGTTTATTACCACGTCTACCATACAGCATAAGCATAGTTCCAGGTCGGTACTGCGCCAACCTCTCTCCCAAATCCAGCGAACCATCGAGAATATCTCGATCCAAACGTTCCAACACATCACCATCTTTGAGCACCTTTGCCGCCGGCCCCTTAGGATCAACGGCCGGCACAGCACGCGCACGATCGCCACGAACCGCAAAGCCGATCCCAACCGTAGAAGTAGAAGAAGCGGAAGAATCGCTCGATAAGAGATAAGAAGCGGACACACCGGCCACACCCAAGGTAGTATGACGAATTTCACGCGTCGTAAGCAAGGGCGTGAGCACCTTCATCGCCTCCGCTGCAGGAATCACATGCGCACCCATCGCATCCGTCGCCTCCACTACTCCCACCAACTGCCCTGCCCCATTCCAAACCGCACTCCCTTTAGCCATATTCAACAAACTGGCATTTATCACATACCGACGAGTAATCGCCTCACTCGCGACAACACCTTCCACCGCCCGTTCCCGCACATCAACTATCACATGAGGCAAGAATCTCTGGGGCGCAGTCTCCGTCCATACCGGCAAACCCGCCACCACATCCTGACTCGGAGTAAATCCCACCACCGAAGCACTTTGGGCCGCTATTTTTACATACACGAGACCTGTAGCTGTATCACGAATCGCTTCACGAATAGGATAAAGGCGTCCTCCCGACACAACCCCAACTTCCGACAAACGGATTTCTTCAAACAAGGTACTCGGTCCAAGCAGCCAGCCATCCACCGTTAAAGAAATAAGCGAGCCAATGACGCGTTCATTCGTTAACAACTCGGGCTCAGCTCCTTGGAGACGAACTAGCGACAAAAGAGGTGAACGACGATCCTGCAAAAATAAAGCAGGAATAATCGGAGCCGCCGGCTCACGCTCAACCCGCACAACTTCCACAGCCGGAGTAGGAGAAGAAGGTACTCGATCCATGTATTCCGTCATGGAACGCTGTAACGCCTGGATACGTGGAAACAGATAGTGCTGAGAGACAAAAAAGGCACCTGCCGCTCCCGACAGGAGGGCGGAAGCAACCATCACCACCGCAAATGATGCACGAGAAAGGATCATAGAAAATAATAGACTCTATCCCCAACGGGCCGTAACCAAAATAGCAACCCAAAGAGAGAGAAAAACCCCGCCCTCAATCGCGAGTGTCCAAGCCGACACTGCACGTTCACGCGTAAGATAACGTAGACGCAAAGGGATGGCTACCAGAAGCGCTCCGAGTGCCCCATGAACAGTCAGGCTAGTGGGGAGAAAAAGCATAAAAGCAACCAAATGGATCGCAATCAGCAAACTGGCCCACATCCACCGTCGTTCACGACCCTCCTGCCAAGCCTGCACCGTTCCTGCAAAGAGGGCAAGAATCCCTATAATACACCCAGCCGCCAACATCCAAGTGGCAACTAAGGGCAAAAAAACATGAATCTCTTGCAAGGTTGCCAGCAAATACCAAACACAAATCGGTACGAGTGCCACATGCAGGCGAAAAAAGGACCGTGCCGGATAGTGCGCCGAATCATAGAGAAGAAACCAACCAAGCTCCAAAGAAAACCAAGGTAAAAAAGTAAACAAGGCACTCGTAAACAGGCGCAAAACCGGAGTTTCAACAAATAAGTGACCAAAAACTAGAAGAAGTAAGGCCGTTAAGGTAGGAAAGAGAGCGAGTGCGCCCTCACGCCAATGACGCGCCCGCCATAAAAACGCTAAACAAGCCAAGATATACAAGCCCAGAAGAACCAAGAGTGGCCAAGGGTATAGCGTCGGAACTCGCCACTGCCACCACGACAAAACAGCGGCAACTCCTGCCAAGATCCAAGGACAAAGACGTAAAAAAAGAAAAAACATGGGGTGGTCAAGAAGCTTGGAGCATTCGACGCGCTTCATCAAGTTGGCGCTGGCCTTCAGTCTTCCCTTCTGCCAGAGCGTTGAACGCCAAGACTAAAGCCAGATGAGTGGACTGGTCGTCTCGACTCACCGTAAGAGCGAGTAAGGCATCCCGCGCGGAAACGGCATTTTTCTCTTCATCGTAGCTACGCAAAATATCTTTGACCCGCTCCTGCCAATCTTCATGCATTTGAGAAGAAGACCGAAGAGGAGATATAGAAGCTACAGGCACAAGCGGTTGATGAAATCGTCGCTGTAAAAGAAACAAGACAAGTAAAAGGGCCAGAAAGAGGCCTATTCGAGCACCCCAAGGGCCTTGAAAGACAGAAAGCTTCATAAAATCATGATAGCATGTAAAATACCCTGCGGAATACTCCCCATGCTCTACACTGACCACCGCAAAGCCAGGCACCACTACGAAATCCTCGAAACCTTTGAGGGCGGCTTAATATTGACGGGACAAGAGGTTAAAGCCATCCGCGAAGGCGGGGCGAAGCTCGACGGCTCATATATTCGGCTCATAAATGGCAAATTAACCTTGATAGGAGCCAGAATCGCTCCCTACAGCAAAAACGGCCAGCGGGATGACTATGAGCCCGAGCGACCCCGCCAAATCCTAGTTCATGCCAAAGAAGTGCGCTACTTAGCGACAAAAACACAGGTCCGTGGCTTGACAATCGTGCCCTTATCGTTCTATCCTAACGCCCGACGCATCAAGGTCTCGTTTGCCCTTTGTCGTGGAAAACAGCTCCATGATAAGCGAGAAAGTCTCAAAAAACGAGATTTAATGCGAGAACAGCGTCAAACCTGGGGATGAATCAGCATCGACGACGTCCACTCTCTTTCTAGGCAAGCCGAGGATGCGTATGTCCTCGTACCCACTCATACGCACATGACAACTGCCAACGTCATGACCAAGGTCCGCACCGCGATCGCTTCGGCGTTCACGATGCCTTCCTTTGCTCCATCCTTCGCCTAAGACCTTCGCGTCTTAGCTCGAACTGATGAGCCGGTCCCCTTAAGCGCGCCTCAGGCCTAAGACGGATTGATATACTCTGAGACTTATTTCCGTGCCCTGTTCCAGGCGCAGAAAGACAAGGCTGGAACTTGATCGATAGAAGGCGTTGGTCCCCTCCCCTATCGATGACCAACCTGGATCAACTAAGCTTGTGAACGACGAGTCAGAGGTGCACGCTCGGACGGGGGTGCGATACCCCCCATCTCCACCACCATTTTTCCAATGCGTATCCATCATCGCCGCCGCGGCGGCCAATATAATAAAAAACCAGAGGGACCCGTCTATCGCGTCAATGAACAAATCATTGCCCCGGAAGTCCGGGTGATCGACGAAGAAGGTGCCGTCGTCGGCGTCCTCGATGTCCCCAAGGCCGTAGCCCTAGCCCGCGAACGCGGCTACGACCTAGTGGAGGTCTTCCCCAAGGCCGAACCACCCGTCTGTAAGCTCTTGGACTTTGGCCAATTTAAATACCAAAAAGAAAAGGAATTGCGCCTTCAAAAAGCGCACGCCAAGAAGGTCGACACCAAAGGCATCCGCCTGTCCGTCAAAATGGGCACGCATGATCTCGACATTCGCAAGCGTCAAGCCGAAGGCTTCCTGGAAGATGGTGACAAGATCAAGATCGAAATCCGTCTCCGTGGCCGCGAAAAGGAACACGGCGACATCGCCTATCAGCGCATCCAAGAATTCATCCAACACCTGTCCAAGACCTACACCCTCGGCCTCGAACAAGCCATTACCCGCAACCAAGGCAATGTCTCAGCTATTATCGCCAGAAAATCGTAAATAACCAGGAAAGTAGGGAGTAGGCGCTTCGCTCAGTAGGCAAGTAGCCCGATCCGAAGCTACTCACTACTCTCCTACTCACTACTTAACTAACCCCATATGCTCAAAACCCACAAGGCCATCGCCAAACGTGTCCGCACAAGCGCAACCGGCAAACTCATCAAGCGCAAAGCCGGACAAGACCACTTCAACAGCCGTGAAAGCAGCAAAGTCACCCGCAACAAGCGCAGCGATTTAGGTGTATACACGACCTTTGCTCGCAGCATGAAACGTCTCATTGTAGCCGGTAAATAATCCCCAACTCTTCCTCAACTTATATGCCTCGCGTCAAACGTGGAACCCATCGCATCAAACGCCGCAAGAATATCTTGGCCCGCACCAAAGGAATGATGTGGGGTCGTAAGAACCGCATCACCCTCGCCAAAGTCGCCGCCACTAAATCCGGTGCCAACGCCTATCGCGACCGCCGCCTAAAGAAGCGCGACAACCGCGGCCTCCAACAAATCCGCATCAACGCCGCTGCCCGCCTCATGGGCACCAGCTACTCCCGCCTCATGGGCGACCTCAAAAAGCGTGGCGTGATCCTCGATCGCAAAGTCCTCTCACAGCTCGCAGCAGAACACCCAGCCGTGTTCGCGAAGATTGCAAAGGCATAATCCTTCCTCGTCATCCCGAACGAAGTCCGACGAAGCTGAGGGATCTCGCAGCGGAACAGGTAGCAAAATACATACACTCATCACAGCACAGTTACATCAAACAAAGCTACCCGGAAATGGGTAGTTTTTGTATTCAAGAACAAGCGTGGTAGAATGTAGGCATATTTTTCTATATATGAGAAAAGAAGTACCTTCACAAAGACACACAGATAATACGCCTTCCAAACAACAAGCAACAAGCCGAGGTACTGAGAGACGAAAGCGTCTTCCCGGAGTCGGCAGCATGGTTGGCAACGATGTATTTGGAAAAGCCTACCAAGAATTTGGAGGAGTTCCTAAACCCATCGTAGCAAGACTGGAAAGAAAACCGATACCACGAGAAAACAAGACCCCCGCTCCTTCAGAGGAAGTGCATAGATTTACTCCGGAAGAGGTAGAGATGGAAGAAGAAATACCCACATTCTCCGCAAAAGATGTGGGACTTGAGGAATACAGTGACACACCCGATTCAAAACATCTATCTTCAAAGGATTCGCTACAAAGAGCAGGCGTCCCCGTTCGTGAAGTGGTGCCGCTCGTTCCTGAGGCTGCTAATGAATTTCAACAGGTTATATCTCGGATAGACGAACTCGAGAAACGAATTACTTTTCTTCAAAATGATCTTAACAGTCACGCTCTTGATAAAAAAGACTTGGAAACTCGCCTGCGCCAAGAACTAGAGCATCTAAAAACAAAGCTAGCTTTACCAGAACTACCAGATTTAGAGCTAACAGACGGTGGGAGGCTAGAAGTAAAGCAAGAATATGAAGCAAGCAAAGGTCTGAAGGATGAGTTAGATGAATTTGAAGAATACGTGCATAAATCAGGTAAAAACAGAGACCTGTCCGACTTAGAATTATCGAACGACGGGAAGACGTTACGGATGAAAGACTTCAATGAACCAGAAATACAGTTAGGGCCAGAAACGGCAACCGTAAACATTCCAAAAGATAAAGTAAGTATTCGAGACAGAACAGCGCCCTCGACAAAAGGTGAGTACCTACTTGATATAGAGGACTTGGAGGACGTGACTCGTACCACTTCAACAGAAAAAGCCCGCGAAGCCATGCAAGTCGAACTCAACCGTCTTGGAGAAGAGATGGGAATTATTGTCGACCGTGATGCACGCATTGCAAAAACAGAATCCCTAAAACGAGAAGCGGAGAGTCTTGAAATGGAACTGCAAATAGCCAAAAGAGAAGCACAAGAAAAAAAACAAGCTCTTGCGAACGCCAAAGCTGGGGAACGAAAAAACCTCATCAGCTCCCTCGCAATCTCCGAAGGAAAAGTAAAACGACTCGAAAACGAGTATCCAGACAAAGAAGCAGAATTTTTCAATTTTGCTACGTTACCAACGGCGGAAGATGAAATCTTAGACCGCCTTACCGGTCTCCAAGAGGAACGCGCCGGGACAAAAAACGCCTCTCGACAAAAAGGTATAGATAAAGATATCTATACCCTGCGACGCATGCAGTCATTGCTTAAGGATGCAGAAACATGGGTGAATCCGATTGAAGCGGAGAATAATCGACGAGCCGAGTCTCGACGCAAAGCGACAGAGTCTTGGAAACGACATTTGGACGCTGAAAGAAATAGAGACAAAGCAGCTCTTGCATCAGCAAGAGAAGATTGGCGAAGAGGTGCCGCCCAAGCAGCAAAAGAAGCACAGATAAAAGATGAGGAGCTCTCAATAAGATCGGAAGAAGAATCGAACGAAATACGAAGAAGTGATGACTTAGAAAAAGCCAAAGCAAGTTGGCTAAGCAAAAACGCTTCCAAAAAAGAGACAGACTTTGCGGATGCCATAGCTCAACAAGAGCTAAAAGGAGCAAAAAGAAACTGGGAGAAAAGCCTAGAGCAAACCCCTCCTTCTAGAGACACGGACCGAGAAATGAGCGAGAACGGAAGGGAAACAGCAGACATTGATTTTGATATAGATGTAGATACGGAAGAAAACCTACCTCCTCCCGTAACCACTGAAAGACGCCTATCCCCTCTCGAACGACAAATGGGTTCACGCCCCGCCTTTTACGACATACCTCCTGAGAAAAAATTGCCAAGCAGTAAAAAAGACATTCCAACTACTATCCAAACACAAAATGAGCAAGATAAAGAAAAGGATAACCAACGATTAGCAACTTACCAAGCGCAAAAAATGGAAGAAGCTAAAAAGCGCATGGAAAACATCGCGTTCTACCGACGTCGCCTAACAGGATACCACGATGAAATCAAACATGTTGCGAATGAATTAGCCAAATACGGCAACATCGTTGAAGTGCCCGGTGAAACAGCACCTCAAGAAGCAAGGAAGACGGGTTTTCTAGCATCCATATGGAATAAAGTTAGCAATGGGAAAAAAATCGTTGAATTACAGGGAAAATACGAGGTACTGATGGAGCGCTACCAGGAAACGGAAGACATCATGAAAGCCGTGGAGCGTAATGTGCGCGCCTATGGCAGACCCATCTTAGGCCAAGGAGCTGGAAGCAATATCACGAACGAAGCTCCATCGGATCAAGGGTTCTTACGCGAACGTAATGAACAAGAAGCCTACCAACGCTTATCAGAAGAACTCAAACACCTAGACAATCTCTACCGGGACCTTCCCACGATACTTCTTACCGGAAGCAGAATGGATGGCTTATCATTAGAGAATGGTCAAGAACAAAAAATCGCACAGACACTCACCCGTGATGCAGCCGCGATCACAGGAAAAATTAATGGATCTCCGCTCAGAAAAATAGAGCGAGTCACGCTGAGCCGTAAGATAAAAGACCTTGATCCTCTACTCCCGGCTATATCCGCCTTATCAGGTGCGAATCTTAAAGCGATCTATAAACAAGAACTCCCATTATCCACCAAAGATGACTTAAGATCCTTACGAGCAAGCATGGAAAGAAGCCTTGGCTTACTGGAAGCAAAATCCCAATCATCCACAAGTAGCATTGAACAACGTAAAGCGGCAAATACTCTAGACACCTTACGAAAAATAGTAGGTGGAAAATCCACAGAAGACATGTTGGAACGAATAATTCTCACTCTCGAAGCAGCGGCTCGTCTGCCCTATGCAAATATTGATCCAATCCCAAAAGAAAAACTAACAGAGGACTACAATAACAAGTTACGGATGATCCAAACAGAAATAGGTAACTCGCCAAAGATCAGACAAGCAATCGAGAAATTTATTCAGTAAATAAAAACACCCCGGCAATTAGCACCGGGGTGTTTTTATTTATCTACAAAGAACGTTCCTTCATCTCCCTCAACACCTGCTCAATAAACACGGTCTTTTCTATCACCTCCTGATCCTGCTGTCCCCGTCTACGTACCGTCAGCTGCCCACCCTCCATCTCTTTATCCCCCACCACCAACATGACAGGATACTTGGCTTTCTCCGCATTGCGAATTTTCTTGCCCACGGACTCGGTTGAGTCATCGACTTCGACACGCAGGTCGTGAGTCTTTAATTCTTGAGCCAACGTCTTGGCAAACTCAACATGCCGGTCAGCCACGGGTAAAATCGCGATCTGAATTGGAGCGAGCCAAAGTGGAAACGCTCCGGCAAAGTGCTCAATCAAAACCCCCATAAACCGCTCAACTGAACCCAAAATGGCGCGATGGACCATAATCGGTCGCTTCTTTGTCCCATCCGCATCCGCATATTCAAGGCCAAATCGCTCCGGCTGATTAAAGTCGAGCTGGATCGTGGCGAGTTGCCATTCACGTCCAATCGCATCTTTAGCCATAAAGTCGAGCTTGGGACCATAGAAGGCCGCCTCCCCTTCTCCAATTTCCACCTCACGTCCAACACTCTGCATCACTTCCGCCAAAGCCTTCTCCGCGGAACTCCAGGCCTCATCCCCTCCCAAATACTTTTCCGGCTTCTCCGGGTCACGCACACTCAAACGCACGCGATGAAACGACATCCCAAACCCCGCATAGAATTTCTCCGCAATATGATAAATCGCGAGAGCTTCTTCCTGAACTTGATCCGGCCGGCAAAACACATGCGCGTCATCCTGCGTAATCGAACGTACGCGCGTAAGTCCCTGTAATTGACCCGTATTCTCATCACGATACACGGTTGTCACTTCACTCATCCGAATCGGCAAATCACGATAACTACGCGGCTTTGAAGCATAAATCTGGGTATGATGCGGACAGTTCATGGGCTTAAGGACAAAGTCCTCATCCGTTTTCTTGCTCGACACATGAAACAAGTCATCCTCAAATTTATCCCAATGTCCTGAGGTCTTATACAGGTCAGATTTGGTAATGTGAGGAATCCAAACCCGTTCATAGCCATAGGGCTTCATAAGCTCCCAGACAAAGTCTGTCAGCAATTGCCGAATCATTACACCTTTAGAGGTAAAGAGAGGTAGCCCAGAACCGACGAGAGGCGAGAACGTAAAGAGATCAAGCTCAAAACCCAACTTCCGATGGTCCCGCTTCTCCGCCTCCGCCATCATCGTCTCATGCGCCACCAACTCCTCCTTGCTCGCAAAACACAACCCATAGATGCGTTGCATCTGAGGATTCGTATCCTTACCACGCCAATAGGCACCTGCGATTTTGGTCAACTTCCAAACGCCGATCTCTTTAGCCTCGGTCACATGGGGACCACGACATAAGTCAACAAAATCGCCTGTTCTATACACTGAAGCCACCCCAACATTTTGAGGATCCACGTCCTGAGCTTCTTCCACAGAAACTTTCGTCGTCCCTTTCGTCTTTAGGTCGGTCAATAATTCAACCTTATACACTTGCCCCATCTCTTGGAAGAGCTTGATAGCCTCATCGATCGATACTTCCTCACGTGTAAAGGCGGGATTCTCAGACACAATCCGCTTCATTCCCTTATCTATCGCGGCTAGGTCTTCCTGGGTGACCGGACGACCAATATCAATGTCATAATAAAAACCGCTTTCAATCACCGGACCAACGCCAAGCTTCGCCTCCGGAAAGAGACGCTTAATGGCCGCTGCCATGACATGAGCCGCACTATGACGGCGAGTTTCAATGGGGAACATATGGAAGTATCGAGTATACAGTATCGTGTATCGAGAATAATCACGTAAAAACCTGAGAAATAAAAAACGAAACAACTAATCATTGTTTCGCTGGGATCCGATCATAATCGGACGGTTCCACCCGGCTTGCCAGCTCAGCTGGCCGCTTCATTGTCTTTCGTTGTCGACGCCGGGTGGTGAAGCCGGAGGAATACAAGAAGCATAGCAAATCCCCACAAAAAAGCAATCGTCGCTCTAATTATCCAACTTTTACTTCGCTTCTTTACCACACCCCGTCTGGATACGAAGGTGGGGAGGTTTTTCTTGCCGAGCATTCCCACAACCCATCACATTTCTGGGTACAGAGGGGAGGAATTTTTGTTGCCGAGGACTGTTCGAGATCCTTAAAAAATGGCTCCTAGCAAATAAACCGAGCCCCGCAGGCAACAAAAACTCCTCCCCTCTGTACCCAACCGCCTCCTTCTCCTTGACACCTCCCTCAAACAAGCATCAAATAGAAAAGGAGACCTTTATTCCTAACTTCTTCTCTATGGACAACAAGAATAACGGCAACCTCAGTCAGGCAGCTTCCTCAACCGCAGACACGATCGGAACAAAGTCTCAAGAAACCCTACAGACCATTAAACGAGAAGGCGAACGCTACATAGGTGAAGCGAAAGAACGCCTGGAAGACCTCAAAGACCAAGCCCAAGGCAAAGGCCGCGAGATAAAAGAAGATTGGGATGTCGCCCGCAAAAATGCTGATCGCTATGCACGGCAAAATCCTTGGCATGTGGCCGGCATTGCAGCAGCAATTGGAGCGGTGGTTGCTCTTCTCTTCACCGGCCGTCGTCGTCGCGATTAAACCAAAAGCACATCATGTATACCTGGGATTTTCTGTTTAAACGCAGCAAACCCAGGTTATCTGATTTTTATCTATGACCATCTTTCATCTCCTCCTAAAATATCTAGGAGAACGTACCCAAGAACGCGTGGCTCTAGGCGTAGCACGAGCTGTAGCTCCGGTTGGACCGTATCTTAAACAGATAAGTCTTGGCTTAGGCTGCTTAGCCCTTAGCGTCGTCTGTTTTCTTTTAACGCTTATCTTTCTTGCTGGCGCACTCTTTCTTCAGTTGGCCCACGGCGCGGATTGGAGCATTCCAGCCCTTTGGACGTCTCTTGCAAGTACGGTGATAGGAAGCGGATTTGTCTTTGGAGGAATTTCTTTTCTGAAGAAAAAGTATCGTCCCGAAATGTAGGCAAGACCAAGAACAATATGCCAACCCCTTTCCTCCCTCTTCTTAAAGAGGCCTATACGAGTTGGAAAAAAGACCATGCTCCGCAATTAGCCGCTGCCTTAACCTACTACACCATTTTTTCCCTCACCCCCCTTTTACTCGTGATCCTCGCCATCATCGGTTTTGTCTATCAACAGACGCCTACTGATCGATTCTTAAACGAAATCCAATCCTTTGCAGGAAAAGACGTGGCCAACACCCTGAAAGACATGCTTGAAGCCGGAAAAATCGCCACTCGAAGCGGTCCGGCTTTTATCCTTGGTACAGCCTTGACACTATTCGGCTCGATCGGAATGTTCCGACAATTGAAAAATGCCCTAAACCTTATTTGGCAGATTCCCGAACAAAAAATGCCTTGGAAAGACATCTTGAAGCGAGATGTGTGGTTATTTTTGTTAATCATCCTCAGCAGCCTCTTTCTCCTTGCTTCTCTTAGCCTAGGTGCTGTCCTATCTTCTCCATATTTTCCCTTTTTGCCTTTAATGACTGCTTCTCCCTGGATAGTCTCTCTCCTCCATCAACTCCTTTCTCTGACGCTTGGCACATTAATGGTGGGAATATTATTCAAAGCATTACCGGATAAAAAAATACCCTGGAACACCGTCTGGCGAGCCGCAACAGTTACTTCCGTGGTATTTGCCCTAGCAAAATATGCCTTTGGGTTCTACCTTGCGCATAGCAGCATAAGTTCCGCCTATGGGGCAGCCGGGTCACTCGTAGCTTTGCTCTTATGGATCTACTATTCGGCCCAAGTCTTCCTATTTGGGGTTGAAATCGTCAAAGGCGAACAACAAAGCCAGCACCTAGAAACGTCTACAATCAGAACGCAGATACCAAAAAGATCCACCTTCCATCCAGCCGTCTTTGCCCTCCTCGCTTTTGGAGCTTTCCTAAAAGGAAAAGAATATTTGGATGGAAAACGTGCAAAATAAAAACCATTTGACACAATCCCCTGCCCCCGTAAGATAGCGTCCATGCCCCTGCCGCGCGTCGCCATCATCTTTCTTTCCTACCATTCAGAACCATATCTCCAAGACGTGGCATCTTCTTTGCATAAGCTCACCTATCCGAAAGACCGTCTCGCGTTGGTGATTGTCGACAATCCTCATCCAGAACACGGCTCGTCGATGCGCTTTCTCCAAGAACAAATCCTCCCTCAGTCCGGCAAAGAGCTCCCAGAGGTTACCCTCCTTCCACAAACAGAAAATTTGGGCTTTAGCGGCGGTTGCAACGTGGGTATCCACTGGGCCAAGGAACAAGGCTTCGACTACATTTTTCTACATAACCAAGATGGCTTTCTCGCCGCCTCTGCCCTAGAAAAAATCGTTGCCGCCATGGAAAGCGACAAAACCATTGGCACTGCTCAGGCGCTTCTCCTCCTCTATCCTGAAACAAATCTTGTAAATAGCGCAGGAAACGCCTTCCATTATCTAGGGTTGGGATACTGCCAGTCATTCCGATTACCAAAAGATAAACTTTCGATTGCCCCTATCGAAACAGTAAACTACGCCTCTGGTGCCGCTCTCATGCTACGTGGGGACCTTGTGCGTTTGCATGGGGGGTTAGATGAACCCTTTTTTCTGTACCATGAAGATCTTTCATATGGCTTACGCATGCGCAGCCTGGGCTATAAAAACGTCGTAGTGCGCGATGCGGTTTTTTATCACAAGTATCAATTTAGTCGCAGCAGACTGAAATTCTACTATATTGAACGCAATCGCTTCGGTCTCATGCTCATATACTTTAAACCTCTCACTCTGCTTTTATTAGCCCCTATGGCAATCATTTTTGAAGTAGGCATGCTTGGATTTGCCATAAAAGAAGGATGGATACAAGAAAAACTGGCCGCTTATCGTTATTGGCTCACTCCTCATCATTGGAAAGTCTGGTTAGGTGCTCGCAAAATCATCCAAACCAATCGCACACAGTCAGATAGCTTTATCCTGAAAGATGCCCTAAGTGAAATTCTTTTTGATGAAAAACATGTCATGAATCCCGTTTTACGGCACATAGGCAATCCCCTCATGAAGATGTATTGGATATTGATAAAACACCTTATTTGGTGGTAAGAAACGCGTATGCCCCGTATTCGGAAAGCTATTCTGACAGGCGGAGGCAGAGCGACCAGGCTCCGCCCTATTACCGCTACCATAAACAAACATCTTATCCCATTGGCGAATAAGCCAATGATTTTTCATGCCATCGATAAAGTTGTGGAAATAGGGGTGGAAGAAATCTTTATCAACATGAATCCGGGTGAAACCAGCATTCGAGATGCCGTCGGCGACGGCGGTCATTGGGGGATAAAAATTCATTATTACGAACAGACGGGTGGCCCACAAGGAATCGCCCACGTGGTCAAAGAAGCGCAAGATTTTATTGGGGATGATCCGTTCATTTTTTATCTGTCAGATAATATCATTCTTGGAAGCTTGCATGAGCTTATTGCCGAGTATGAACAAAAACACGTTGACTGTGTTCTCGCTCTATCACGAGTGCAAGATGCACGATCATTTGGCGTTCCCGTCTTTGATCAAACAGGATATCTCATAGATGTACTAGAAAAACCTGCTAATCCACCCTCTCCTTTTGCGGTAACAGGAATTTATCTATATGGACCAAAAATCTTCTTCTCAACCTTCGACCGCATCCAAAAAAGTGCTCGAGGAGAATACGAAATATCCAGTATCCATTCCGAATTCATTAAGCAAGGATACAAAATAGGCCATCGAGAAATAACCGGCTTCTGGAAAGACACGGGCCGTCCGGACGATCTTATCCATGCTAACAACCTTCTCTTAGATCAACGTCATCCTGATACCTTCAGAAAAGAAGTGGACATTCCTCCCACTGCCGATATAAGCGGATCGGTTCACATTGGGCTTGGAACCACCATCGGGGACAAGGTAAAAATACAAGGTCCGGTCATGATTGGAGAAAACTGCACGCTGGAAAATTGCGCCATCCTTCCTCATACCACGATTGGTGCAGGCTCAACCATCAAACAAGCAACCATAGAACAATCAATCCTATTCAATAACTGTCACGTAGACGCTCCCATCCACCTCTACAACAGCATGTTAGGAGAAAAAGCTACGATCAAAAAACACCCTGAGTCACGACAACGATTCATCATGGGAGACAACACGAATTTAGAAGTTTAAAAGAACGGGATCAGCCCGTTCTTTTTATCATTCGATCTTTATATCAATCCGATCTTTCAAGGTGGGAATCTTGCCAAACCATTTTGGCTTGACCGTCACCTGAGCATCGCTCACCCCTTCAATCGATTTAAGAATCGCAATGGCTTCTTCCGGCTCTTTACCGGCTACCACAGATTTCTGAAGACCAGGGCTCGAACCCGTCAGACGATAGGCGCCCTCGGCGGTAATATGTAAGGTTGCCACTTCCGTTTTTGAATCTGCTGCCTGCACTTCAAGCTTGACCCCATCTCCACTTGGCGGAGGCAAAAACTCTCGCTCACTCGGAATCTTATCCTTTAGCTTAAGGCGGATCAAAGAAAGGACGTCTTCCTTGGGATAAAAAACAGCGGTCACATCCAATTTAAGCGAGGCAAGAAACGTATCGGAAGATTGCCCAACGGAAACATTCGTCTTAAACCGGTCAGTTTTACGAATCAAATACACAACATCCATTCGATTAAGTTCGCCCAGGTCCGCTCCCAAGGTCTTCTTAGCCTGGTCAAGAACAGCTTGCGTCAACACCTGTTCCGCCGAGTCTAGATCCGCTTGCACAACAATCTTGCCGCTGACAGAACGAGGGGCGGGCGGAATAGGAGCGGAAGGAGTAGGGGTTGGTGTCGAAGAGGCAGGCGTAGAAGGAGCAGTCGCGGCGACCGCCTGGAAAGGACTGGTAGATTCTGCATAAATATACTTTTGCAAGTCCACAAAAAGTCCAGGAATAGTAAAGCGCGTTGGCCCAATCACAAACTCAGCGCCGGGCTTATCTGCATACACAGGCACTTCGATGGATTCACCCGGCTGGAGCCGAATAGTCTGGTCAATGCGATACAGTTTTTGGTCCGAAGTCAGCAAACGCGTGGTACGAACCAACGTTTGAGCTCTGGAGTAGGTGTTAAAAACACGCACCGTCCCCCGGGCCGTTACGATGGGAGTTGTAGCAGGCGCAGTCGAAGACGTGGGAGGCGGAACAGGTGCAATGGGCACAGAAGGCAAGGTAGGGATCACCGAGGTCACCGAGGTACCGACCGGAAATTCTTGGATCTTTTCAAATACACCCTCAACCACTCTGCCCGGAATCTGTCCGGGTTGCGTCTGACGGGCAATGTCGACCGTTCCTTCATAGGCAATCGGCGTACGTTTAGTTTGGATCACAACCGTAGCCCGCGCCGAAGACAACCACAAAACCGCTAACACCACGACTACCGTGAAAGCGATAAAACTATAGGCAATATTGCGATACACATTCGTACGCGGAGCAGTAGGGAAAGAGGGTGCCGTAATTGGGACCACATGCGGACGACGAGAGCCACGTAAAGTCATAGAAATAAGGAACGTTTTTATAATACCATATTCCTCTCCCCTATCCTATATGCATTACTCCTTCCTCACCACACCCTTGCCTTTTGCCCCTTCATCGTTCGATACATCGGTGCTCACAGCCGGTTTTGTCCGTCGTACAACTTCCTGGAGACGACCATCTCGAGCCTGAAAGGATGTTTCCCCTAACAAAGCAGCAAACCTCCCCACATCCACCGACTGAGGAGTAAGCGCCACCTCAAACCAGCCTTCAAATTCCTTCGTCCCGTCGGCCACTTTTCCAATTGTCCACCTAACCATTCGTGTCGTTTCATCATAAGCTATCGCCCCCATACTCGTTTCAGTTTTACCCGTCCATGTACCGATCTGTGGCAAAACAGCCGTAACCGTCGCTTCATCCAAGGCATGAAGCGTCTTTTGTACCTTCCAATACACTCGATAAACGGTTGTCTTACCCACCAGGGGAGGCAACGGCCCCATCCCAATCGGCGCCCCCTCTTCCGTAAAGTACCGAGGCTCAACGGCAACATCCGCATCCGTACGATACGTAAGGATAATTGGCTGCGAACGAACCACGCGCGGCTGGCTCTCTTGGGCGACAAGCCCCTGGACCTGCGCTGTTAAACGGATCATTGCATCCCTCGTTCCGCTAGCAACGGGTAACGTCGGCCAACTCACTTCAATCGTCCCACGAGAGCGCGGGGACAACTCCGCCAAGACAGGAATACGCGCCTTATCATAACTCAAGGTCTGTAGACGCGCTTTCGTCGTCGACGTACCTTGTCGCGGGTCATCCAAGCGGAACCAATTGAGGAGCGACGTCCCCGTCGCTGAACGTCCATTCACGAGCGACTCAAGCTGAAAAGACGCCCGTACATCTCGCAACGTTGCATCGCTGGCATTTTCGTAGGCGAGCGTGGCGCGAATCGCTTCTCCCGGCTCAAGCGAACGGTTGGCATCACCTCCATTTACCACCAAACGAACCACCAAATCTCCAGACGAAATACCCACACGTGCTTCACTACGTGCGGCCACGAGCAACTCACCTTCTAAACCTAGACGACCAGTTTCCGCTTGAAACATAGCATCTCCGTTCACCCCGGAAGCAAAGGAACCCGGTAAAAGACCCGTATAGAATGAACCGGGGGACAAACTCCCAATCGAAAAAATCGCAGACCGCTCCGTGAGGTCCATCTGCGTCCCTGTCGCAGGAGCAGCAGGAATAAACCCCGCAGGAAAGATGAGGCGCGCGACCAAATGGTCAATCGGTTGCTTGCCCAAGTTAGCGACCACATACCGAATCTGTACAGGCTCGCCCGCAGTCATACGCTCCGGAAACAGGAGGTTTCCCGCTAATACGGTACCGGTATATTTGACCGTTTGCAGCTTGGTTTTCTCAGACAAAGTCTGCGTCGGACCGGCACGATAGGTACCCAAGAGTTGGAGCGCAGTCTGCTCCCCAAGGGAACCTACAAAAAACCCCTTCACCCGAATCCTTCCGGTCGTATGCGGTTGAATCCATCCCAAATTCCAACTCCGTGCTTGAGGATTGGTAGGAACAGGGTCTAGGCTCGTAATCGTAAAATCACTGGGCGTATTTAAACGGATATCAACATCTCGCAAAAGCTGTGACTCGGTATTCTCCCAAACCAGCTCATAAGCCTGTTCCTCACCCAAAGAAACATCTGTCGGTCCTTCAACTCTAAGCTCAAGAGCCGAAGAAGACGAGGGCGTCCGGCCAGCAAAAAACCACCATCCGCTCCAAATACAGGCCGCTAGCAAGAGACAGGCAAGACCCAAACTTCCAAACATCCAAGCCACACGCCAAGAAGACGTGCGTTCAAACGTTTCCAAATTTGGCACATGCCCCTTAGCGTCCAAGTAGATCGCCCGCAATCCACGATCCAGCGCCGCCGGATCTTTCTCCACTTTAAGTCCAGGTTGCTGTGTGGATCGCTTTTTAAAAAGAGACATAGATTCTTCATTTCATCACGTCAAACAACCCAGCTAATACCCAATCTCGATCCCAAACAGCGTCAAGTTGAAGATCCGAAGAGGAAGAAGACTGGTTACTCCAACGTGTTTGCCAAGATGTCGGAAGACGTACATGCGTATGAACGGAACGCAAAGTTTTTCCTGGCTGACTAGTGAGAAGCAGCATATAAGCCGCTCGCTTCGCCGCTTGTGATCCCGTCCCCCCCTCCCCCGTCCGCTCCGCCAGGTCAAAAGCGGTAAAAGGAAGTGTATACCTAAATCGACTGACGCGCGTTTCCCCGGGACGCAACTGCATCCAGCCGCCAAAGGCCGTTCGCCCAAATTCTTCGCTCACGTCAACACTAGGGACGGAACTCGAGGCAACATGCACCAACCGCGCCAAATCCGGATCGTTCCGGTCCTCTGGCAAAGGAGTCTCAAATAAACTGGAGGAAGGGGCCTCAAACCCTTCGGCTTCCAATAGACGAGAACCGACCGGCACATACACCCGCACATACGACACATTATTCGCCCCTTTAAACATCTCGCCGCGCACAGCGTCATGACGTCGCGTGAGCGTAACGGTATCGGTGATAGCCCCATCTTCCGTCACCACAACTTCATGGTCGACTTCTTCATGGATCGAGGCATCAGACTTTTGTCCGGCAATGTTCGCTTCTACGATCGCAAGCGCATCTCCCAAGGTTGGCTTAAGACGGCTATTCCAATCATATCGCTCCACTAACTGCTCTTCTTCGGTGCGCGTCATCCAAACTTGCACATCTTTTGTTTCAAGTGCCTGCAAACCCATGTCCGCGAGCTTCAACCAATCTTCCCGTGCCCCCGTCTTCAAACGAGCCAACAACTTCGGCATCAAGTCCGCAATGATCTTTTTAGGCTTGTTCTCCGTCTTGTCATATTCCAATTCAACCGATTTCTGCAGCTCAAGAATCACATTATCAGCAGAGAGCGTCTTGCCATACTCAGGCATCTCAATCGGTCCAGTCAAACGCAAAAGCTGTTCCAGTAACGTATCATTAATGGCAATGACTCCGTCAAGCGTCGGTTGACCCGCATGACTCCAAAACCAGCGAATTTTATCCGCACTCGCCGGAAAATCCGGAAACCAATTCGCATCCTGAAACTCCCAACGACCGCCAACCAATTGCAACGGCCCAGGCGGAATCACGCGCTTGAGTAATTGACTGCGCAAATCATAGGGGCCACCGCCAGGTACAAATAATTCCTGAATCTCGCCTCGATCAAACGTAACCTGCGCCACCGACCCCATAAATCCGCCCGTGGGACGAAGCTCAGCATGATTTTGAAAAACAAATAAATATGTACGGGGCGCTTCATGGCCAAGGGCAGTACGCAAAAAAGTTAACAGCATCTTGGCTTCTTGGAAGGAAGTCTGTCCTGTTCCCACCAATGAACGAAGTTCTACTACGCGCGTTCGCACATCATGCGGTAAAGAATCCGGCTGAACTTTCTCAAGTGCCTGCAGCGCCTCTTCTAGAAGCGGAGAAGCGTAATCGAGGTAGGTCAAAAAGATACCAATGCGTTCATCTGGACGAAGTTGGTTGCGGTCATCCAGTGCACGAGCCAAGCCTCCCACCAATACCTTCGCCGCTTGAGAGGTACGTTCCCCAGCTGTAAGCAACGACTGTGCACTTCCATACTGTGCACGCGTTTGCGGCAAGGCTTGCGCCAACCCCAAGGCCAAGGCATTCGCGCGCAAGAGCGACTCACGTGCCCGCCCAAACCGCTCCGAAGCTTGCGTCCAAGCTTCGATCTGATCAGAAGAAGTCCCCTCCAACGCCGTTTGCACTTCCGACAACGCCGCCGCACTCTGCGCCTTCACGTCGTGTACAGATGATCCAAATGACCGAGACAATGACACGGCACCAGCCGGAATAGACACCACCAAAAGCAGAGCAAAAAAACCCGCCATTACTCGTACCGTATGCAAGCGCGGGACAAGGACCGGTACCCCCCATGTCTGCTTCACTTCCTCTACCACTTCCACCACCTCTTCTTCCACCACCTCGACGCGCTCTTTAACTTCTTCTTCAACCTCCCTGACGGTCCGATCAAACACGCTCAAGAACCCACGCACACGGCGCTTCATCCAAGCCAACATGCCATACGACCCCCGATACGCCTCATCCGCATCTACAGGGGTAAATTGATCTTGAGGAGTATCTAGTATCGAAAGTCGAGTATCAAGATCTTCTCCCACCACTTCAATCTGAGTCTCTTGCTCAACCCTCTCATCCTCATCTCTCATCCCATCACTCTGAAGGCTAGATACCGGATACTCAATACCAGATACTGGCTCCTCTACGCTCTCCTCAATCGGTATTCGACTCTCGATTCTCGATACCTTTTCCCCTGCTTCTTCCCAACGAATAAACGGCGCAACCAGCTTTGAAAGCAAACTATACCTCTGCGCGTATGCCACTTCCGCATGTCCAGGAGTAAATTGTTCAAGAAAAAGCCGTGGGTCAACCTCTTCCACCCATAAATCCTGCGCCGCCGAGACCATGCCTTCGACCGAGGGAGGAATCTGATAAGGAGCCATCCAATCACGCACCGTCTGACCAAACGGATCTCGCACCGCCTCAACTATAGGACGCGCAGACCTCTGGAACTGAAGGACATGGTCACTGGGAGCATGAGAAGAAAATCGGACAGGTACGCGGTTAGACAGCGGTGCGACATCTTCAAGACCTTGAGGAAGAATGCCGCCTGAAGAGCGATGAGTCTCAAGATACGCTAACAACCCCTTATCCAAGCCAGTAACCGGATGAAGAAAAGACGTACGAGGCATTTCCGGCAATAGTTTTGTCTCAAGTAAAGACTCGGCGGGAATAGAAAGCCTACGCCGAATTCCCCGCTTCTTGGCCCGATTCGACATTTTTGCCTCATCCAACCTGGAGGTGGAGATCGTGACCCCCTCTCGCTCTATTACTTCAAATAATTGGGTTTCCAATTGTAAAGCCAGCCCTTCTACTGAAGCGCTTCTCCGTCCCGACCTTAGTCGGGACGCTCCTCCTTGAAGCACGCGTGGCATTTACCCGTTCTCAATCGTCGCTCGATAGCCCTCCAACAATCGTTTTGCACTGGCTCGCCAATCATGATGCTTTTTTACCCACTCATACGTTGCTGCGGCTTCCATACGGAGCCGCGAGAGGCCACCAAGAGCCCGTTCGAGCACTCGTAGTATATCATGCTCGTCTCCATCTCGAAACCATTCAACACCTTGTGGAGGAAGGACTTCTCGCGAACAAGGAGTATTGCTCGCCACAACCGGACATCCAAACGATAACGCCTCAAGCGGAGGAAGCCCAAATCCCTCATACGAAGAAGGAAAAACAAACAGCGAAGCTCTCTTATACAATCCGGCCAATTCCGCATCCGTCACTCTCCCCAAAAATTTGATTCGCTCACTACGTGTAACGTTTGACATTTGATGTTTGATCTTTTTCATAAACACATCCATCTCCCCAGCGATCAAAAGGTCATACTGAGAATACTTCGACGATAGCTTTGACCAAGCAGACACAAGGAGATCTAACCGCTTATGCGGATAGGCACTTCCTACATAGAGCAAGTAAGGAGATGTTGAACACAAGCGTGAATCAGATGAAGGAAAATGCGTCAACCCTTCCCCTGTCACAATCATTTTTTCACCTGCGACACCAGTCAACACCTCAACTTCGGAAGCAGTAAACGCCGTCGGAACAAAAATACGTTCCCCCTTTGGTATCGCTCTTTGGATGACCGATCGAAACGCTGCATACTTAATTGTTCGCGCCACAAATCCTCTGGTAGATGTTTTTGTGCTCGCCGGTTGCCGTAAAAGCAAAAGGTCGTGAACAGTGAGAACGAAAGATTTACGCAAACACAACGGCACATTCCAATGCGGGATGTGAATCAAATCAGCACCAATATTTTCCAAGATGGGAGCCATCCGCAACTGTTCTTGAACAGAATACCAGGGGATATCAGCCGTCACATGGTCAACCCGCGGATGCCCCATAAACGGTGTTCCTTCCAAACTTCGTACAACAAGCGTATATCGCAAATCATGGTCAACTTCCAAAGCCGCCCGTACCGTTTCTTGGATATATCTCCCAATCCCACGCGTATTTCCCGCTCCCATCATGCGGGCATCCAGGGCAATATGCATATGTGCATAGGATAGGGGTGAATGACCGTAATCACAAGACAAAGCTGCACCCCTTGGCTTTCTTAACGTTTTCGGGTAGGATGCTGACACTTAACCAAAGAACGCCTCGGGGTGTAGCTCAGTTGGCTAGAGCGCCTGGTTTGGGACCAGGAGGCCGCAGGTTCAAGTCCTGTCGCCCCGACCACACAAAAACCACCGATATCCGGTGGTTTTTGCTTTTCAACCCATTTTATAACCCAATCGACATAAGCGCCTCGTTTGGCGTGGAAAAGCGCGCCCGCAAGGCAGATGAATCATAATTCGCTGGCGTAGCCGCGTTATTCATAACTTGGTACGTCGCGCGATACGCCTCATCCAACAGCTCAACCCCTTGTTGCCAACTCCACGCACTACCCTCTCCTTCTGCAAGGCGATACAAACGTTTTGGCTCCGCCACAACATAGGTTGCAGGGTCCGTTTCAAAACGTACACGCTCCCCGGGACGATACGTAATAGCATCACCAAAAGGGATAGCCGTCATATCAACACGGCTCAAAGTGCGAGGCTGAAGAGTAGACGACCCGTACCAGCTTCGATAGATATTTTCATGCTGAAAAGGGTGGCGACGACCATCCGCACCAAGATAATAGATTGACGCTCGTTGCATGAGTGGATCAAGCTCACTTGCCTGGACCAAAGTGTTAGGCATTAACCCCAAACGAGTAAGTACACTCAAACGGTCAGCGAGCGATAAAGAGGAAGGTGGGACAAAAGGGGCACTCACAGGCAAGGAAGAGGTAACTTCACTCGTAACAGGCGATGTTGGCGCAGAAACAACACCCGGGGTAGTCATTTCCTGAATCATAAGCGTAACAGCAGCGGTCGCCCGCATATCACGAGCATCCGTTACTTCTGCCTGGAATACAAATTGTCCCGCTACCGTCGGCACTCCTTCTACAGTTCCTTGCTCAGTAAAACGGAGTCCATTCGGCAATCCACCCTGCACCATTCTCCAACGATACGGTGCCGCTCCGCCAGCTACTCGCACCACGGGTACAGCAGAAAAAGGCATGCCAACCGCCCCTATCTGCGGGCCAGTCGCAGGCAAGATGAGCGGCACTTCACTAGCGGGACGGATATCAAACTGAACCACAGTTTCTCCTAAAATTGTCCCAGAAGCAGATATGGGAACGATCGTAAACTGATAGGCTCCCATTCGTGTTGGTGTACCATACAAAACCAAATCACGGCCGTGTTCGAGCTTAGCCGAAATACCCTGAGGTAAAATATCCGCTTGACTAGAGGTAGATATCTGCCAAGTATAGGGCTCAGGTTCTCCACGGGGAGCAAAAAAGGTGTATGAATATGGCACATCAACCATACCAGCTGGTGCCGTCACAGACAGCCCATCAGCCGCAAATCCTATGTGCGGTAATGCAACCAAACACCCAAGCCCCATAAGAAGACCAACCACCCCACGTTTCAGCATCAAAAAACCGATCTCCATACGTCGTAACAATAATAATCGAATAAAGACTCAAATAAATCCTATCGAGCCATACCATAGTACGCATGCAAAGAATCTGGCAAGCTATGCCTCAAACGATCACACAACTATTTTAATCTTCTCTATGCCTTCCTACCCTACTGTGAGCCTTAAACCAGGCAAAGACATCCCCGTCCGCGCAGGCCATCCATGGATTTTTTCGGAAGCCATTGACTCGTCCAAACAAAACCTACCCAACCTTGAACCAGGTTCACTTGTTGAAATCCTTGATCATCGTGGAAAGAGTCTTGGTATCGGCACCTTCAATACCAACACATCCATTCGTATTCGTCTTCTTTCAAGAGACCCGAAGACGCAAGTCAACCAAACCTTCTTCGCCAACCGTCTCAAAGAACTTAGTGAGTGGAAGCAAGCCCGTCTCCCTCCTCAAACCAACGGCTACCGTGTAGCGCACGCCGAAGCCGATCACCTTCCCGGTCTCATCGTCGATCGCTACGACAACGTGTTTGTGTTTCAACTCCATACCGCCGGCATGGATCGTTTACGAAACGAAATCATCGAAGGTATAAAACAAGCCTTCAACCCCATCGCCATTATCGAACGTTCAGACCTCGATGTCCGTCGCATCGAAGGACTCCAAGACGCACCCGTCACCATTCACTACAGTTCGCTCCCAACGATTCATGATCAACGATGTACGTTTCAGGAGCACGGGCTCACCTTCACTGCCGACGTAGTCAACGGCCAAAAAACCGGCTTCTTCCTCGACCAACGCGAAGCACGTCGTACAGTCCATACACTTGCGAAAAACAGACGCATCTTAAACTTATTCGGCTATACCGGCGCGTTTAGCATTCATGCGGCCACTGGCGGTGCTAGGTTTGTCACCACCGTCGATATCTCTCACCGAGCACTCGAAACAGCCGAGCAACAATGTATTTTGAATAAACTTGATCCCCAGGACGAATCTAAGTATCTGTTTTTAGAAGCCGACGTCTTCGATCTCCTGAACGAAGAAGAATTACCCGGCGGACCGTACGACCTAATTATCTGCGATCCACCCGCGCTTGCCAAAAACGCTAAACACATTCCCCAAGCCCTGAAGGCCTATTCGGAACTCAACAGCGCCTGTCTTCGTCAACTGCAACCCGGCGGCATCTTGGTTACCAGCTCCTGCTCGGGCCGCATCGAACCCGAAGATTTCCGCACCATGCTCCGCATCGCTTCCGGCCAAGCAAAACGTGACGTCCGTCTCCTAGATTGGATCACTCAACCCATCGACCACGCCGAACGCTTAGCGTTTCCAGAAGGCCGTTACTTAAAAACAGCGATCTTAGAAGTGACGGACATCCTCTCATAATTCGTCAATACAGAATCACTCAACACCAAAAGATGGGGACTAAAAAAGCATCAAAGGGCCTCAACTTCTAAATATGCGTACATTTTCAAGGTCCGCACGTCAACAAACACCGTTCCCACTTCCATCAAGGCAGCTAAAATGAAGGAAGAGGTCGCCGCTTTCAAAGAACAACTCTTGTAACCACTTGCCAAAACAGCCAAGGAACGTTACATTAGCACCACAAATCAACAGGCGGGTGTCGTATAATGGCTATTACCACAGGTTTCCAACCTGTTGACAGGGGTTCGATTCCCCTCACCCGCTCCAAGCAAAAAACATCCAAACCGGGTGTTTTTTGCTATACTTAATCACCATGAACCAAACAACCTTGCTCAAGATCTTTAGCGGAGTAGGCGTCGCAGGCCTTGTCGCCTGGCTCCTCTTCGGTGTATTCGGCATCCAAGCCCTCTTCATGGATCGTGTGGTCAACGAAGCAGTTCCCGACGTAGTTTTAAACCAACCTCAACCACCCCAAGAAGAGCCTAAACCAGTAGCCACCTCAACCGCCACACCACAACCTAGTCCACCCGTCCAACCTTCAAAACCCGCTCCCACCCCGGCCCCCAAACCACAAAGCCCTACTGTAATCGCCCGCGGCACCTTCCAACAAGGCGACAGCACCTACACCATCCAAGGCAACGCTACCATCACAGAAAAAGACGGGGTTCGCACACTTTCGCTCACAAACTTTGACGTCACTAATGGCCCTGATTTATTCGTCTACGCAGTAAAAGCAGCCAGCGCAGAAAACCTAACCGTCAAAGACGCTGTTAGCAAAGAACAATTCATCAACCTTGGTGTCTTAAAAGGCAACAAAGGCAATCAAACCTACACCATTCCCAATGATCTAACAGTAGATAACACCTCTCTCATCACCATCTGGTGCCGACGCTTCAGCCGCCATTTTGGCTCGGCCGAACTTGATATGGTGGAATAAAGCAAAAACACCCTTACTGGATGTTTTTTGCATGGAATTTGCTCGCTGAATCGCAAGCAAAAAGAAAAGAAAAAGAGTTAATAGGTCACCGTTTGAAGGTTGCGCCCTTGGGATGAAGCGTCCGCTTCAAGTCCCCATCTCGGAGAATGACGAAGATGCCAGCCACCGTCAAGACGACAAGACCGAGTGGAGCTGCCCAGGCCAGTCTTCGCCACAACTCGTCGAGCAAACGGTCAGGAAAAGAACGCTCATCACGCATCGGTGGAGACTCACCCAGAGCCCCAGGAAACATATCCATAAAAACCTCCAGTCAAAATTTCACACACTCCGTAAAAAAACGCAAACCAAAAACCCCACGACGGGGCTTTTGATCATGCTTGTACGTATTTTTTACTGTTGACCAATACCTAGCATTCCTTGATTCATACCCATCCGACCATTTTGTCCATTCATCATTGGACCACCCATTCCACGTCCACCACGACGACCAGGACCCATCATCCCGCCACGACCATTTCCAGAACCCATCTGACCATTCTGAGAACCATTTTGACTATTTACAGATCCATTTGGATTTTGGCCATTCATGTCACCACGAGCTCCCACACCAGGTCCACCTTGATGACCACCAGGCCCACCCATAAGGTCGCGCACATATGACCGATCAAGACCTTGCTGGGTAAGCCACGTTTCTAATTCAGCACGATACGCGTCCATCATCTTCTTACATTCCTCTGGGGTGAGCTTGCGCGCTTCTTCATGTTTGGCCTGGGCTTCTTTTGCCTTGGTAATCAAAGCCGTCTTCTGTGCCTCAGTCAAACGACCCTGCGTAACCTCGGTAGTCAAACGCTGTTCAAGCGTCGTCAGCGATTGGGTAAAACGAGCTTGTTCCTGTTCTTGAAAGAACTGTTTCAAATCCGTTTCGTTCAGACTAAACCGCTTGATAAGGGCCTGCATCAAAGAGGCGCGAGGATCTTGGAAAGCTGCGTTCGTCGAGTTAGGCGTAGCAGCAAACACGGGTGCAGCCGTCATGGCGATGAGGCCAAAGGTTCCTGCGGCAAGCGCAAGACGTTTAGAGATGTTCATATTGTAGAGTAACCGTTAAGTGAGTGAATGGAGCTCCACAAAGGTATACGCACCCCTCTAAAAAAGTTTGCAACCTATCGCTCGGAGGGTGGAGGTAGCCCAAGTCGACCTCGATAGGGACGCACCTTGGCCGCTTCAAACTGACCGGGTCGGATAAACTTACCTTCAATTAAGACTCGTTCTCCTACCCGCAAAAATGGATGCTTAGACGCGTCCTTGTCTGGAAGAGCAACATCCCAACGGTCCTGCCTAGGCCCCTCAACACGAAACCGCTCTCTAGTAACCTCCAAAACCCGTCCGAACAGCACCCCATCCTCCGGCCGCGGCGGAGACGGTCGACGCACCGCCCAAGACTGTAGATGAGGCGGCAAGTGTCGCTGAAAGGATTGCTCGACACGCTCTGGCAACCGGGTAGCGTACAAAGCTAACCCAAGCAAAGAAATGCCCACCACCACAAAACCCGCCGACGCCAGCCACGAATACCTATACGCTCGCGTTTCGTGACGCAGCAGAAAAACCTCCAATCCACAGAACCCCAAAAACAAGACAATCCACACCACCGGCACATAGTCCAAGACAAGCCGTAACATGGGCCCTAAAGAAGACGCTCGCAAAAACTCCAAATCTATATGCAAAAAAGCCAAGAACAACAGGGAAGCAAGAAGTCCGCCGCAAAGAATAGAGAGCAGGATTAAGAAAGCACTCAACACACGACGAGCGACAATAACCCAACGCGGCAGCGGTTTTACCTGCTCGTGTTCAATACGTTCAAATAAACGCTGAGAAAAATCTTCGTTCATAGAGTTGGAGCAGCACTCCCCCGCTCAAGGTTTTGACGAACCATAGTCTTCGCACGGTTAATAAGCGAAGCAATCGTTCCTTTCGGCTTTTTCAAAATATCAATCATTTCTTCGTAGGTCTTTTCTTCTAAATAAAACAAACTAAACGCTTCACGATAATGTAATGGTAAAGCAAGAATTGCTCGTTTCACCTCTTCAAGATGCAAATGATCTCTCACCGACTCATCCGTCGCAATGAGCAAACGCTCCCATTCCTCTTCTTCTAATACGGCCGTTTGAGGTTGAACACGCTTTTTACGCAACGCATCGATGGCACAGTTACGCGTGATTTGATATGCCCAAGTAGAGAAGGCAAACGAGTCATTAAACCCATTCAAATTCCGATAGATTTTGATGAACGCCTCCTGCAAAATATCTTGCACCTCCTCATGCTCAAAAAAATACAAGCGCTTCACAAACGCATACAACCGCCGCCAATGGCGATCCACAAGCACCTTAAAAGCCACCTGTGAGGTCTGAGCCTGCTTCACCAAGTCAGTGTCAGGCAAGGATTCAAGCGTTTCCACTTCACGCATGCGCCATAGTATACGCGATAAACAGGAAAAGTTTGCATCTAACTGAAAATCTCATTTAACGGATAAAACAAGACTAACACAAAAACAACACATTATATGTGTTGTTTTTGCATGGTGCCGAGGGCCAGGATTGAACTGGCGACGCAAGGATTTTCAGTCCTTCGCTCTACCACTGAGCTACCTCGGCAATAGGACCCCTTAAGAACGCCGTGATCCTATCAAAAAGCCTTCAGACAAGCAAGGCCATTAAGTCCGCTTCTTAAGAACATCACGGATTTCTCGCAAAAGGACTATCTCTTCGGACGGAGCGGGAGGAGGGGTTTCTTGCTGTGTTTCTTCATGACGAAAGCGTTTTTCTATTCGACAAATAGCTCGAACCAATAAAAAAATGGCAAACCCCACGATCAAAAACTCAATCAAATTCTGCAAAAAATTTCCATAATTTAAACTCACAGCCGGTGTCCCATCCGGATTCCATTTAAATACCCACTTAAAACTTCGAAAGTCAACGCCCTGCAACAAAAACCCAAACGGAGGCATGATAATATCATTCACGAGCGAGGACACAATCTTTCCAAACGCTCCACCAATAATCACCCCAACCGCCAAATCCATCACATTCCCTTTAAACGCAAACTCCTTAAAATCGTGCAATAACTTTGATTTCATAGGTAAAATTTCTGTCAGGCAACTTGCTACTCCACTACCTACTACTTCTCTAAACATAAAAGGTCGGCATGAGGTATTCGGTTCCGCTCACAAGTGAGCCACGCCGGCCGCGCCTCGCATCGAACGAGTAGAAGAAAGAACACAAAGGTTCTATGAACTCTCTGCTACCCAGTCGACCGTAGACGCGTAGGTGATATCGCCGCTGGGATCATCGCTGTGCAACCACGGTCACACAAAGTCCCGATCCCGAAGAACCAAATTTAGCCCGAATCCTCATACCGACCTAGGTTAAGCATGCGATGAATCCAAAAACCTGTCAATTTCTTAGGAATCTAAACAAAAAACGTCTCTAACATGAGACATTTTTTGTGGTGGCCAAGGAGGGACTCGAACCCTCAAGCCCTTTCGAGCGACGGATTTTAAGTCCGTTGCGTATACCATTCCGCCACTTGGCCAAAGCAGCGTCTTTTTATCACGATCTTCCTTTGTCGACAACTACCACCACTAAATAACCCTACTTCATTTCTTCCTGAGCCAAAGCCTCACGCAATCGCCACCCTCCTTCGGCCGTGGTAGGTTTGCCCACCGTTCCAAACGGATCTTCAGGTCCACTCTCCATTCCACGCAATATACGCTGCTCAGAAAGAGGAATACGTTCCGGATGACCTAATCGCCACTGAGTAAATCCATACATACGCAAAAACTGCTCATAAGTGAACCGCGTCTGATCCATATACGCCATCACGTTATTACCATTGGGCAAAAGAACACCATCCGTCCCCTGCCGCGCCACCAAGCCCAACGCAACAGGATCATAGGTTCGCCGGCCCTGCGTCGAGCTCAAAGAAGTACATACGGATAATTTTTGAGAAGTCTGACGAGTATCAATGACCACATCCTCCAGATCACATGCCGGCCCATCTTGAACACAGGCAGGAAAAGGAGCTTGAGAGCAAACCACTCTCGTATCATCCGAAGTACCATTTGCTAGAAGATACCGATACCCGTAATCCGGCGGCGTATCACACACATTATCCCCAAGGAGATAGCAAGATTGTGGATCATTCGGATCCTTAATGCGAGCTAAAAGCTCCGCTTGTCCTGGCACATCATTCGCAAAAAAAGTGTGTTTAAGACCCAACGTATGCCCCATCTCATGAGCAAATGCTCCCGCCTCTGTCCGAAGATAGATCGACGGATTCGAAACAGGTACACACCCATCCCCTGATTGGAATAAAACATTGATCACATCCGGAACTCGATGCTCAGGAATAATCGTGAGCGGATCCGGACACGGTTCTTGGCTCGTTATCACCCGACTCCCCACCTTCACAAGCTCAATCCGTCGAGGATCTGTTCCCGCTGCTTCAGCAACCTTCTTGTTAAAGGCCTCAATCGCTGTATCCACATCACGCATTGTCTCAATATGCCCATTAGTCCGAAACGCAGGCTCCTTGGCTTCATTCGTAATAGCGGGATGAGCTAAAAAGTGAATAAAAACAGGAATGGAGGTAATTTGAAGCGAAAGAGGCTTAGGTAAATCAGGAGAAGAGGGTAAAGAAGAAAAGGTGGAAGAGGGAGGATGAGGACGGTAAAGAGTAGCCCAGACCAGACCTGCAACCATGATCATAAGAAAGAGTGCTAACACAACCCTCCCTCGAGCGCTGAAAAAAATCTGCATAGATAGGATTAGTATAGCGAGTTACAAACAAGGAAGAAAGAAAGCACCTCCCAAAAAGAGAGGCGCGAACCCATTCAGAGGGATTGGAGAATAAGCCACACGAGATCGCCGCTAGACTCTACGCAGCGCGAAGACGGAATGCGAAAAACACAGAATTCATTGGTGGGCAAAATACGGTACCGCCCGCGGAACTCCTGCCTCCTTCGAAACGACTCGTAGGGCACTTCGATGACATGAGATCGGGAACTCGCCGCGTGGATGACCGTCCCTTCCCCGGTACAAATCCCCACATGTCCCACCCCGTCGGCAGGATTATTACGAAACCGCGCATACCTTCCTGCCGAAAACACCAGGTCACCCAGACGAGGAGTTTCACCTTCAGGCACGAACTGGCCCTGGTCCCGCTGGTCGATCGCATATCGGCGCAATCGAATCCCATGCCGTGCATACCACCATTTCACGAGCACCGAACAGTCCACGATGGCCGGTGCCTGCTGAGGATGCGCTCCACGCTTATAACAAGACGTACCGATGCAACCACGCAACAAAGGCAACCCCATCACGTGGACACGTTGAATACCCAGACCGGCGAGAACCGTACATGCCCTACGTTCGTCCACCCCATTCGTTCGAAGAAGAACCGATGAATCCACGTGCAACGCGGCACGCTTCCCCGTCGCTTCCCATTCCATGACCCATTCTCCTGTCTTGATCAAAGCTCCAGCTCCTTACTGGTAGCTCGACCAAGTCGCAAACCACGCATCAATTAACATACTCGTAAAAAAACAGGATAAGAAAATAAAAACCGCAACGCAAAACGTTGACGGCATCTTCTCAATCCCGTTTATTGCTCACTCGACCAGGTGTTCATGCGACCATTCTGCAACATAGGTATTTTTCCCTCCCTTGCTACTCTTCTACTACCTACTCACTACTCCACTCGTCCTCTGCTCCGCATAATCCACGATCGCGCCCGCTACGTCAATACCCGTACACGCTTCCAACTCGCGAAATCCAGGGTTGGCGTTCACTTCTAAGACCAACGTCCCTCGTTCCGATCGAATCAAATCGACCCCGGCAATATCCAAGTCGAATACTTGAGCGGCACGAATCGCAAGCGCCTCATCTTCCGGCGAAAGAGTCACCGCCGTCCCCACTCCTCCAAGCGACGCATTGGCCCGGATATCTTTCTGACGGGCCATCCGTTCCATCGCCGCGACCACACGTCCGCCAACGACAAACGCACGAATGTCTTTGCCTTGTGCCGCCGCAATAAACTCTTCCAAAATCACTGGATTCCCATCGCGCACATCCAAATAATCCAAGATGGGCTGCAATGTCTCCCAATTCCCCGCATAAAACACCCCTTTTCCATGCGTCCCAAACGAGACTTTAACAATCAGCGGAAATCCAAGCTGCTCAACCGCCCCTTTCGTCGCCTCCGGATCCTTGGCCAAGGCAAACCGCGGCATGGGAATACCCGCCTGCGCCAAACGCATGTGTTGGATGATTTTATTCTTAATTTCAAATATCTTAGGCGTGCCGTTTAAAAATCTAGAGCCGATACTTTGAAGCTGTTCGGGAACATAGGTATGCAAACTCGGTTCCTCAACAAAATTGGGGCGATAGATAATCAAATCGGGCTCGGCAAATCGATCCCCTTCATACCAGGCATGAACCTCCGAGCCTTGGTACTCAAAACAAAAGCGCGGTGCATATAAACGCGTCACCCGATGCCCACGAGCCTCCGCCGCCTCACGCAACCGCTGCGCGCCTACGGCCACCTCACGAGGACTCTCAAGAGAGGCGAGGTCAGACGAAGGATTGCTGCAAGACAAGATACCGAGATGCATAGGAAATAGTTGACAATCTAGCATATTTCCTTATAATAGCCACACTTAATCTTCATTGTGGGAGGTCCGACCAATACCTCGGGCCACCTGAACCACGATATGCCACGCGGAAAACGCTATACAGAAGCAAAAAAGCAGGTCGACCCTAAGAAGCTTTACAGCGCAGCGGAAGCAGCCGAACTCGTTAAAAAGACATCAGTTACCAAATTCGATGGCACGGTTGAAGTCCATATCAACCTCGGAATCGACGTCAAAAAGGGCGAACAACAAGTCCGCTCCACCATTATCTTCCCTCACTCCATCGGCAAAACCAAACGTGTCGCCGCCATTGTCTCGGCCGCTAAAGAGAGCGAAGCCAAGGAAGCAGGAGCTGAATTAGTCGGAGGAGAAGACCTCATTAACGAAATCGCTCAAAAGGGCAAAGTCGATGCCGATGTCGTGGTCGCAACGCCAGATATGATGGCCAAAATGTCCAAAGTCGCTAAAGTCCTCGGTCCTATCGGTCTCATGCCTAACCCAAAGACAGACACCGTTGGACCAAACGTCAAAAAGATGGTGGAAGAAATCAAAAAGGGTAAGGTTTCGTTTAAGAACGACACGACGGGCAACATTCATCAAGCCATCGCTAAAGTCTCGCTGGATGCCGCCAAGATCGTCGAAAACTTGAACACCCTGGTCGACGCCGTCAAGAAAAACAAACCAGCTTCCGCCAAAGGGACATACTTCAAATCCATTACGATTACCTCAACCATGGGTCCCGGCATCCACGTAGATCCAGCCCAATTCGCCTAGTCAAAAAAATAAAAATATCCACTCGCCAAGGTGGGTATTTTTTAGGCCCTAGACCAGCATCTCCTCTGCTAGAATAGAGATCATGCCCATAAAA
>CAYTIN010000008.1:0-44669 GCA_964438015.1 uncultured Gammaproteobacteria bacterium | reverse complement strand
ATATGGTGAAGGTATTGAGAACTAAATTACGCGAGATGCTAGTCTAGGGCCAAATAATTTTAAAAACCCAGCAGGGGAAGAATTCCGTACTGAGTTCGAAGAGAAAGTGAGGGCTAGCGAAAGCGACCAGTGGCCACCCATACCGCTACGAGAGTGCTGTCGAAGGAGAATCCTGGAAAATAACGTCTGGGCTGGGGTGCCTTTCGGCGTTGAGTCTCGAGTTCTTGCTCGTCAGCCTCCATTCCGTACTGGAAGCGCAGTTTTTGTGCGAAGGTGTCGACGACGACTCCTTTCACGGACACCCACAAGTCCCTTGATCGGCTTGTTTCTGTCTGCGCCGAGAGGTTTGCAGTTCGGTCCCGGCGGTTGCGTGTCGTGGAGAAGTCGAATGATCCCTTTCCGACTGAGTCCTTTGGGGACCTCAGGGAAGCGGAAGAGGATAAGCCCATTTGCAACCGCATTGGGCTTCTGGAAGTGACCCTGGATCCTCTCCATGTCACCACCCGCAACGAAGGTGAACACGATAGGATCGGGCCCACAGCCTTTGCGCTGCGGGGAAATCGAGAGGTCGGTATGACCCAACTTGGCCATGCGCTTCCGGAAATCCCCGGTCTTCTTGGTGGGGCCGTTCCATTGGACCGCGCACAGGCGGGTCGGAGCCGCAGCCGGAAGCTGGGATTTCTTGGACGTTCGTTGCACTCTTTTTCTAAGTTTCTTTGCTTTCGTCATCACTCACCTCCAGGTTGAGGAACGTAAAAAACCATACCTCGCTACGGAGCTTGGTGTCAAAATCCTGTACCGCTAGCTATTTATTAAACGACCTAAGCCGGAGCGAATCCCGAATCCTTGACATTCCGCCCAAACATGGCTATCCTTAGCCCATCATTTCTATGGCCGACGCATTAAAACTCCCCGCTGTGATCCAGCCTGGGCAAGTGGAAACGGGTATGACCATCCGTATTCACCAGAAAATCAAGGACTTGAACGCCAAAGGTGAGGAGCGTGAGCGTATTCAGGTGTTTGAAGGCTTGGTGATGAAAGTTGGGGGTAACGGTCCAAGCAAGACCATGACCGTCCGCAAAGTCACGGATGGCGTTGGTGTGGAACGCATCTACCCCATCACTTCACCTGTCATCGCAAAGATTGAACTCGTCAAAATGGTCAAAGTCCGCCGTAACAATATCTCCTTTATCCGTGATACGAAGAAGCGCTTGAAGGAAGTAAAAAACATCACCTTGCGCACCGCCGCCTAAGCCAAGTCAAAAACACCCTCGCTAGATCGAGGGCGTTTTTGTTTCTAGGAGTTGGGTCATGAGGTTGCGCGGGATAGCTTTTAATAAAATGAGTAGCACCCCATAGACGATGCTCCCGAGCGGAATCAGGACTAAAAGAGGAAGAAAGGGGAGAGAGCATAGCACCACGGCCATAATGAGGGCACTCATCCAGGTTGCAATAATGGGTTGTAGTTTAGGTCGAATGGAGGTAATGCGTGAGGCAACCACATAGGACCCGGCCGTGATACACACCTCCGACGCCACCGTGAGCCAAGCAGCTGCCCACATGCCATAGCGAGGGATAAGAAAAACGTAACCGGCGAAAATTCCGATGGCAGTCACAACATAAATTGGCAGCATCTTCCGTTGGGCTTGAACGGCTACCACCACATGGGCATACATGACATTCAGAAAAATAATCCCGGTTGCCACAATCAAAATACGTAAAACAGGACCTGACAGGACAAAATCCTTGCCCGCCACCAAGAGCATAATCCGATCCGCCAAAACCAGCGTTCCCATCACGATCGGCGCAATCAATATCATAATCGCGCTCACACTGTCTTTCGCGAGCCGTGACAGTCGCGGCAAGTCGCTCTTCCCCCAAGCTTCTGAAAACAAAGGCAACATAAGCCCAGCCAGCATAAACGGCACCGTGATCAAGATCTCAAGGACGCGATAGGCCGCACTATAAATACCCACTTCCGCTTGGGTGCGTGTCAAAGAAAGAACTAGCGTATCGCCTTTGTAGTAGATGAGGTTAAAAAAGATTGAGACCCCAATCGGCCACGAACGTTTCAGCGTATCCTTCCAAAATTCGACGTCCCAATTCCAGCGCAAAAGTCCACGCGGCTTCGTAAGCCAAACGTTAAAGAAAAAATTCGCGGCACTCCCAAGTGAAACAAACCACATGATAGGGATAAGTCCCCAGCCCGAGGCACGGGCAACAAAAATACCGATGAGGAGAACTATGCGACCCAGGATTTCTCCCGCTGCTCCTATCTGCGTTTGCAAATGGCGTTGCTGAATACCGGTAATGAGTTGAGTAAGTCCCGGAAACAGAAGTGAGCCCGTCAGTGCCGTGATCGCGAGCTTAATCTCCCAAGAATAGGGGGATAGCCATCCAAGTAAAGGGGCTAACACGGTCAAAGCACCGGCGCAGATAAGTCGAAGGGTAAATAAAGCCGATACACAGCGACGTTCGTAGGCCGGATCATTGGCATGTTCGCCCAGAAGGGCAACAAACGTGACATTGATACCAAGGTCAAGAAACAAGGTAAAAACCTGGAGAAAGGCGTTAGCCGTCGAATAGGCTCCAAAGCCATCTTGACCAAGATAGCGGGTCAAAAGCCCTACGATAACCACGCCAATCGCCGTCGACACGGCTTTGCCAACCAGTTGCGCGGCCGTATTCCAAGCCAAACGACGAAAGAGGGACATGTGGACAAAGTGTACGTGAGTCGAGAACGTCTTTCAACCAAGCGGAAAAACAGGGGAGTTGATTTTTTGGTAAAAAGCTGGTAATATATCATAAGTAACGAGTTAGGATAACTCTCCTTAATCTAAAAAACGATATGAGAAATGAACGTCCCAAGTTCGGAGTGAAAGAAGCTGCTCTTATGGGTTTAGCTGCCCTGAACCTTGGCGGAGGAGATAGCCGTGCTTCGGATGCTAAGCCACCTGAATCACCAAAAATGGAAACATTTACGCCTAAAAAAGGCAATGCAGAAGGTCTTGAGCCAGGGGTTACAGCTCATCATAGCACTTCTTGGGATTATAATTACCAAGATCCAGGCGACGTAGAACGGGCGAGGGCATTGCGAGAACAAATTGAGGCGGAGAAGAATAAATAGCTTTATCTATGGGTTTTGAGAATCCTGCAGGACGAAGAAAAGAACATCCTATTTGGAAAAAGGCTGCGACAGGCCTCGCGATGGCGGCAGGTTTCATGGGCGCAGGGAAGACGGCTATTAATAAAATTGTTGACGGAGGGTCCGTTCATCGATCTTCTTCATCGGATACGAGTCGTGATACCTCTTCTTCTTTTCAACCAGCAAGAAATTGGTCGGATGTTTCTAATATATCTGATAATACCCCTACAAGTGATACGGTAAGGGTTGAGGGAGCGATGGAAGCGCAGGGTTCTTCATGGGGAAATGAAGAGTATGAACAGCAACTCGCAAACCAAGAAGCGCAACAAACAGCTGCCCAGAACGAGGCAGAGGCAAACGCGCCTGTTGCTAATGATGGAGAGCTGGACTATATAGGAGCAAGTTTCGTGCAAAACTTTTTGAATAACCCAGAAAGTATACAAAGATATTTAGGTAAGCCAAGAGAATTTGATGATTTCTTGCGTTCACAGTTACGTACTCAGACACGAGCTACGGCAGATGCTTCTCTGCAAGTGGATATTGCAAGAGACGAAGCCTTAAAGGGGCTCCGTCATCAAGCGGAGGCTTTAGCGGAAAGCGGTGACCTTCCCTCGGCAGTTAGTTATATGGCTTTGGCGGATGCTCAAGATGCCTATGACTTTGCTATCCAACATGGGAGAGCTGATTTGGCTGCTGAAGTAATAAAAAATGCTGCTACTAGTTTTAACATTGACTTAAGTGATCCCAGAATAACAAGCTCTGTTGGAAGGGGTGCAAATTCCCTTGATCCTGTCCTTCGATATTTTTCAAGAGAAGATCAGGCTAAGTTGCAACAAGCATGGCAGCAGCAACAAGCAGCGGAGGAAAATATATAGAAAATTGAGCCGCGTAACAACGCGGCTCTTTTGTTGTATACTGTCATCAGATGGACCTTCCTGCTTTTTTAACGACCATAGTCAAACATCTTCGCCCCTGGAAACAGGTCTTTATTCGTATAAATGTCGTGATGGTCCTGTTGGGACTCTGTCTAGGAACGGTTCCATCTGTGCAAGCTGCCACTCGTGACAGCTATCAAGCCTCTTTATTGTCCGTGTCTGCTCCAACGCGACTCGCGCCGGGAGAAATGGGGCAGATGCGTTTAGAGATAAAAAACATCGGCGTGGCCGCTTGGTTGAAAACAGGAGTCAATTTCGTTTCGCTCTACCGCTGGGATCCGGTCAAAAAGCTCGAGCTCGCGAGCCAATTCAAGACACCTGCTTGGGAAACCGCTACTCGACCCATACGGTTGCCGGTTGACCGCCTCGAGGCAGGGAAGACCGTAACCTTCACGTTTCCCATCAAGGCTCCCCCAACGCCCGGTAGATATACCGAGACGTTTATCCTTGCCGCCGAAGACATGGCTTGGATGAAATATAGTCAGGCGACCCTGAATCTCGAAGTGACAACTCCTACCAGTGCCGTCCTCGACACGCGCTATTCCGCGCCTACCCTCCCCACAAGTGCACCCGCGGTGCCACCCGCCACCCCAAACCTCCAACCTGCTTCCTCCAACCTGCCTCCTGCCTCCTCTGCCTCCGGTTGGTCCGCAGAACTAGTAGAAAAATCCGGCAATGAATGGCAGCTTGATCCAGAAAGCACCATCAAGATTACGCTCAAGTTTTTAAATACAGGAACAAAAACCTGGACACGAGACAGTGCTAATTTTGTTTCCCTATATACAACAGAAGGAAATAAGGAACGCACAAGTGTCTTCAAAGCGTCTTCCTGGAATGGAAATGCGGCCACACGATTAAAAGAAAGCCAAGTCCCTCCGGGTCAAATTGGTACATTCACGTTTGAGATGCGTGCCCCTCGTACGGCAGCAATCTACAGAGAAATCTTCTCTTTGGTAGCAGAGAACGCGGCATTTTTGACCGGAAGTTCTGTTGCGTTGCCCATTCGCGTGATGGCTAGTCCTGCTAGTGAATTTGTGGCTTCTGGTTTGCCGGAAGGAGTAACACCTATAGCACCTAGTTCTAACGGGGGAGAGGCTGCCACCGGTCCGTCGCGGAAAGCCCAACTCCTTTTACGTTCGCTTCAAGGCATGACCCTTTTAGGAAACGGTCGCCAAGAAATGCAGGTAGGTTTTAAAAATGTGGGAGAAGCCACGTGGAATTCACGCGCCTTACGTCTCAAAGGCGTCACGCCCGTGATTACCCAAAAATGGGGATCGGTTCGCGATGAATCGTGGTTTAACGCCGGAGAGCCAGTTCGCATTCAGGGAGATGTAAAGCCGGGAGAGATTGGATTTTTGACCTTTAAGCTCAAAGCTCCGGCCAAAAAAGGATCGTACACCGTGAGTCTTGGACTCTATACCGACGGCCTCCCTGTTGAAGGCGGGGATATCGATGTGCCTATCACCGTCACAACGGACGGCTACATCGAACCAGAGCCCGTGCTTCCGCCGGCACCCACGCCAACCACTCGGCCAAATACACCAACCCCGGCTCCGCTCATCACCTTCCCGCCCATAACCCCCGTCCCATTGAATGGAGATGCATCAAGTCTTCCTAATGAGCCCATGATCCGTGTCGGTATCTTTCGTACCACCGACGATCAAATGGTGATCCGCGCCAAGCAAATTCCTGTCATTGTTTCACAAAACGGAACAACAATCTGTCGTTTAAATACAGGGGAATCCGCCACGGTTCAATTTGATCGAGTCAATCGTGTATACAAACTTTCCGGCAGCTCATGTACAGGCCAATCGTCTGGTATCTACCTCTTCCGTGCCGAAGATGGTATTGCGCCTATGGAGCTCGCTGACTTCTCCCGACCCGTGTCAGGAACAAACATCAACGACAACATGTTCCGTTCTCAGCTCGAGCTGCGCTTCACGCCTGCCACCGACGGTGTCTGGGTAATCAATGAGCTGCCCATTGAATGGTACTTAAAAGGGATTGCCGAAACCTCCAACATAAGTCCACCGGAATTTCAGCGTACCCTGTTGGTCACGGCTCGAACCTACGCAACCTATCATGTGCAACGGGGCACAAAGCACGCGGATGAATTTTACACAGTCGATGCCAAATACGATCAGGTCTATCGAGGGTACGGTGCAGAAAGCCGTAACCCAAATGTAGTCGCTGCGGTTGATGCAACGCGTGGACAAATCGTGACCTACCAAGGTAAACTCGCTATTACTCCATACTTCTCTCGTTCTGATGGTCGAACGCGCTCCTGGGGCGAAGTTTGGTACGGTGCCTCGCAGTACCCTTGGCTCGTGAGCGTTCCTGTCCCACAAGATCAAGGCAAAACGCTCTGGGGCCACGGTGTTGGTATGTCGGCCTCAGGCGCACTCGCCATGGCCAACGAGGGACAGAGGTACGACCAAATTCTGACGTACTTCTATCAGGGAACAGAGATTAGGAAGGCTTATAAATAAAAAACCAAGTACATCATTCTATGGAGGCGCCTATCAAGTCAGAGCAATCAACAGAACAGCTTCCCCAAATGCACAAAGAATCTGGTTTATCGCTGGATTACTTTAAGGATGCAAGCTTCTGGGAGAATTTTGGTCCTGAAATTGCAAAAGAAAAATCCGTTGAATATTTCTTTGAAGATGCGCAAGCATTTATTGATCAAGGGTACATCATTCGAACGTACAGCAAGCGCTTTCCCGCAGATCAGTTCGCACATCCTAACGATAAACCCTATAAAGAACGAGTAATTAAGCTAAATGAGATCGCGGAAGGTATAACAGCCCGTTTTAATGAGGAGATTGTTCCAATTATAAAAAAATGCGCAGGTAAGGTAGAGCAGCTTTCGCTCGACGATCGAAAAACCACCGAGGCGTTTATTGAATACCTTGTAGAGTCTGCTCGTCGTATACAGCGCATTCTGAGCGCGAAAGAATGATCTAAAAACCGCCATTCAGGCGGTTTTTAGATATATCGAGGTTAGCTAATAACTTTATCAATCAGTCCATACTTCAGCGCCTCATTCGCACTCATAAAGTTATCGCGCTCCGTATCATTTTCAATGGTCTTCACTGGCTGACCCGTATGCTTAGCCAGGATTTTATTAAGCTGCTCCTTCGTCTTCAAAATCCGCTCCGCATGGATTTTGATATCTGTTGCTTGCCCTTGCATGCCCCCAAGGACTTGGTGAATCATGACTTCTGAGTTGGGAAGCGCAAGGCGTTTGCCCTTGGCACCACCCGCCAGCAGCACAGCTCCCATCGATGCAGCCATACCTACACAAATCGTCGAAACATCCGGTTTCACATATTGCATGGCATCATAAATAGCCAAGCCGGCCGTCACCGATCCACCAGGGGAGTTGATATAAAGCTTAATGTCTTGCGTCTTATCCTGGCTTTCAAGGAAGAGAAGCTGGGCGACCACGACGTTTGAGATCTCATCGTTAATCTCCGAGCCCAGCATGACGATACGATCCTTCAAAAGACGTGAATAGATATCATACGCACGCTCACCCATGTGCGTTTTTTCAATTACGGTCGGGATAAGCCAGTTTTTCATGGATTCAATATTGGAAAGGGTATAGGGATTGGACATACGTAAAGACTAGCCTACTACGCCTAAGTTTAGCAGTCAAATAGTGAGAGTGCTAAGACTAAGCGACGATTTTAACCTTCCCTTCAGCTCCAACGAGAATCCTCCCATGGATGGTAAACCCGGACGCTTTCTTATGCCCACCGCCGCCTAAAAACTTGGCTAACTTGGAAATATCCCGTCGAATACTCCGCAACGATCCTTTAATCGTTCGATTTGGCATCTCACGCAGCACGAGAATCGTATCCGATCCTCCGGACACAGCATTCAAAAAATTCGATAATCCCTCCATAGCTTCTTCCGTTGCTTCAGGTACTTCTTTCAAATCCTCAAGCAAAAAATAGGTCGAGGTGAGATTAAAATGTTCGTTGTAGCAAAGTCTAGATAGTGCCAATCCCCACAGCTTCAACGTCGGCATGGATTTATTCAGTACAAGTTGTCGCAAAATCTCCGGATGACGCGCGCCCAAAGCACACAAATGTCCAGCGGCTTCCATACCTTGCGAGGTTGTCCCCGCATTCGAAAAACAAGACGTATCTGTCAAAATTCCGGTCAGCAAAGAGGTCGCCATCTTCGAATCGATCGAAATCCCAAGGAGCATGAAAAACTGATAGACCAACTCCGCGGTCGAACACGCATCGGTCCAAATCGCATTCAAATGACCATACTTTGTATTCGTCGCATGGTGGTCGATGACCACCAGTTGATAAGGGGTAGGAAGTTGGGGAAGAAGATTTTCAATGCCAGCATGACGCACATCACTTGCGTCAAAGGTAATCACTAAATCAAACGGCTGTTTAAAAATAGCCGGATCACTCGTCACATCATGCGCTCCATCAAGATAGAGAAGGGTTTGTGGGACGGGGTTTGCACAAAACGCCGTCACCGGTTTGTCTTCACGTTTGAGCCAGCTATACATCGCCGTCGTCGACCCAATCGAATCTCCATCCGGCTTGCCGTCTGCCACAAGCAAAACCCGCTCAGCCACTTGGATGAGCCCAGCAATTTTGCCGAACAAGACCGTCTTGGGGTCCATAGAAAAAAGTATCGAGTATCGTGTATCCAGTATCGAGAATAAGAAATTCTCAAATAAAAACTTACAATTCCCCCGCTTCCTTCAGCCGATTCAGTTCAGCATCAATCACCGCCGCTTCCGCCTCCGTATCATCAAAGACGTAATGGAGCTTTGGAATCACGCGAATCCGGAGACGTTTCGCAACGCCGTTGTTAATCTCATGCTTGTATTGGTCAATGACATCCAGAGCTTGCTGTTGGGCACCGGTCGGAAACACAGACAAGGTGATTTTGGCAAAGCGTCGGTCCTGGGTCATTTTGGCACCCAAAACCGTCACCAGCATCCCGGGCGGAAACTCCACATCACGCGCAAAAATCTCGGCTAAGCCGTCTTTTAAGCGTTCAAACCCCGCTTCCATGGAAATAGACATATATCTCTAGCCTACAAGAGGCCAGCTATCTTGCCTAATTAAAAAGGATCTGGCAAGGGTTAACGGAAGTATCAGTATTTATTCGAAGTTACATCCGGAGATGGTGGGAAGAGAATGAATCGTTGATGGACTTGCGTCTACCACTCCTTTTCTACGCAAAAAAATCTCCTCATCGATTGTCTCTGAATTTTGTTGAGGGGTCAAAGATGAGCAAATAAAAACACCCCACCTGCATACAGCGTGTGGGGTGTTTGCCTTAACGAGAAAGGATCTGAAGGTTGAGTTGGTTATCGAGGCTTCCAGCAATCCAGTCTCTTGAGCCGCCCATCTGTCCTTCGCGTGCCATGTGAGGGGTAGCCGAAAGGTCAGACCAAATGACCCCAGCACCTGCATCAGGGACACCATCAGCTGGATCTTGTTCATCAATCGTTGGACCGGCTATGCCATTAAATGATCCTCGAGCTCCATCTGCCGTCAGAAATCCTGTCGATAAACCCGGACGAGCATCAGATAGGGGAGCGACCTGTAGGAAGCTGCCGATCTGAGGCGAGCGAAACTGGGCACTGAGAGTGTAAGATTGTCCAGCGGGAGAGATCCGCTCTTCACTGGTAAACACAATCACGAACATACCTTCACGGCTGTTAGGAGATAGGGGAAGGGACCGGAGATCTCGGCCGAATTGATCCGTGATGCGATACTCCTCTGCCCGCATTTCGGTAGAGCCTTTAAAAAGACGAACATCGCCCACGTACGTTCCTGAGTCAGCACCTTGATATTTATACGTGAACACGACCTTCTTGAGGCTAGTTTCTCCGCCTTCAGAGAGCGCGTGAAAACGGTAAATGGACTGACGACCATCTGTGAGTGTGGTGGTAGAAAGGGGTTCTTGAGACAAGCGTAAGAAAGCTTTCCGAATGATAAAAGGGCGTGCAGAAGAAGATCCTGGGGCATACGCTCGTTCAGAGGATGGTTGGCATTCTGCATCAACCAGGTAGCGGTTTTCAAAGGTTCTGTTCCACATGCCGCCAATATTTCCACTGCCTATGCTTAAACCGACACGGTCTCCGGAGGTAAGAGGAACAAACGTTGGATCATCCGCCCGAGGCGTTATGGAGGCTAAGCGGGCGACCAATTGTACGTGAATGCTGGTACCGCCGGGAATGCGCAGCGTTTCAAAAAGGGGGAAGTCGCGAATGCTACTTGGTCCAGCGGCAGGCAGACGTCCTATAAGAACCCCATCTCGCATGAGCCCAATCTCTTGAAAATGCGAAAATCCTTCTTCCGCGACTAGACCAAACTGATGGATGGCAACATCCTCCCCGCCCGCATTTAGCATGTAGCGGTTAAGAACCTGCCAATCATTATTTGGCACCAGGACACGCATGTCATTTGTTGTCATGCCGATGCTGTCTGTGTGTTCAATGGTAAAAAGACATTGGGAGGCGGAGGCAGTTTGTGAAGAAGAAGTTGGCTGATCTTGAGAAGGTGTAGGCGGAGTCACTGCATCGCCGGGGCATGCGCGTTCACATTCATGAAGGACATCATCGCATTTAATCGGGGTGCTAACGCCGAGACAGGAACGATGGTTTTCTTCGCAGGTCATGAGACAATCCAGTGGGCGCGTAGCAGGAGACTCAGTCGTTGCACCGGGCACTTCTTCAGGGGTGGATGTTTCTTGCGTAAGTTCTTGGCGCAGTTCTTCTTGTTGCGGAGGCTGTATTTGTGCTGTGTCTAGCCCCGGAATAAACCCAAAACCATACGCTGCGAGACCAAGAGCAAACAGTCCGACGCTGAGGGCGATAACCTTGGCTTTTGTAGAAGTCTTGGTCTGTGTTTGTGCCACAGTGACGGTCGAGGCTTGTTCAGGGAGTTGAGAAGAAGGAGGCATAAGATATAAGGGGAATGAAAAAGTGTTAAGTAAGGTTGGCAAGCGGGATGTCCATCCAGTCGCTTACGATATGGCGAATGTCATCGGCACTAACTTCGGGCTTGGATCGATGGTTTTCCCAGGCGGATTTCAAGGCTTCGCGCTCTTGCAAAAGACGTTCCATACGCTTTCGGATCTCCCGTACCTCACCCTCTTCTTGGAACAGATCTTCCAGTTGTTTGAGATGATGAAGTTCTTCTTCGAGGCGCTTATCTTCTTGTTCAAGGATCTCGCGTTGTCGTGTCTTGTCTTGGCCCGCGGCATGCAGAAGGCCAAGCGAGTTCTGTGTGTGCTGAGTCGATTCAATCGAGACCTTTGCCCCGGCTTCATCTATAAGGTCAATCGCTTTATCAGGCAGGAATCGTTCTTTTATATATTTTTTTGAAAGACGCACCGCGGCTTTGATAGCGTCTGGTGTATAGCGGATACCATGATGTTCTTCGTAAGCAGATTTGATGCCAAACAGGATATCTTCGGCAGCTTCTTCTGTGGGTTCGCCGATAATCACGGGTTGTAATCGTCGATTCAGGGCATGATCTGGCTTGATGAACTCCTCATATTCACTCCAGGTCGTTGCGCCGATGAGTTGAAGATCTCCTCGTGCCATGGCTGGTTTGAGAATGTCCGAAACGTTGATGGCACCTTCCGCGCCTTTCGCTTGTTCGACCATGTGAAACTCGTCGATAAATAAAATAACCTTGCGTCCTGCCGCAAGAATTTCTTCCGTTAATCGCTTGAGTCGTTCCTCAAATTCACCTCGATATTTAGTCCCGCCAATCAGAGCACCCAGATCCAGTGCTAACACGCGCTTATCCTGCATGGTTCGTGGCACACGGTCTTGCATGATTGCTTGTGCAATTCCTTCGACGATAGCTGTCTTACCAACGCCAGGTTCACCTAACAACAGGGGATTATTTTTGGTTCGGCGCGAGAGAATGTGGATGATGCGGTCAATCTCATCTTCCCGATCAATAACCGGATCAAGAAGGGTGCTGGCTTGAGTAAGATCACGTGTGTATTTGGCTAAGATGGATCCTGTCCCCGTTGTGCGATCTTCGGGCGAGCTATGCGTTTGTTGTCGCCACCATGCATACAATCCAATGCACAAAAGGGCGGAAAGTACCAATGCCTGAGGTTGTAACATACAATCGAGACTAGTATAGCTTTTTCGCTCGCCGTTCGCTAGTATTCCAAACAATCTATGTATCTGCGCCGTCTTGAAATTCAGGGCTTTAAGACCTTTGCTCAAAAAACGGTTTTGGAATTTCTGCCGGACACCTCCGGTCGACGGGGAGTAACCGCCGTCGTTGGGCCAAATGGCTCCGGGAAATCCAATATTGCCGATGCCTTGCGGTGGGTGATGGGGGAGCAAAGCCTTAAATTATTGCGAGGAAAAAAATCTGAAGATGTTATTTTTTCCGGAACCGATAAGCGCACGCGCAGTGGCTTCGCCGAAGTGACGCTCATTATCGAAAATGATGCTCGTGAAAAAGAAGACAGGTCTCCCGTTGGAGACATGGCCGAAGTTGCTATCACGCGTCGTCTGTATCGCGATGGCAATTCAGAGTACGAAGTTAATCGCCAGAGCGCACGTTTACAAGATGTCGCCTTATTGTTGGCGCAGTGTGGTATTAGTCAACGCGCCTACAGTGTTATTGGCCAAGGGATGATCGACCACGTTCTCGTCGCCACGCCCGCGGAACGCAAAGAATTCTTTGATGAAGCTTTTGGTTTGCGTCCGTTCCAGTTAAAACGCCAATCTGCTCTACAAAAAATGACGGCTGCGCGAGAAAACCTTACACAAACCGAAGCTGTCCTGCGTGAAATAGGCCCGCGTCTAACCATGCTTGAGCGACAAGCCAAGCGTCTTGAAGAGCGTGGTAAACTTGAAGGCGAGTTACGTGACCTCGAGCGCACCTACTATGGTCACGGGTGGCAAGAAGTGCATAGGGGATTAGAACGCGTCAAAGGTCAACTTGAAACGGCTCGGGCAGAGCTAGCGATGCGTGAAGCCAACGCCAAAATCCTAGAAGATCAGATGCGTAGCTTAGAGCAAGCAACCCCCGTTAATGAAGGCTTCAAGGAAATCCGGGGAGCACTCGACAAGCTTGCGAGCGAGCGGTCTGTCCTACGCGAACGTGAACTCCGTCTCGAAACCAAACGAGCAGTAGCCGCCGTGCGCGCCGAAAAGCCTTGGTCACCTTTGCCGCTTTCAAAAATTATTGAAACGGTCCAATCATTGCATGCCGAGCACGAAAAATTAGAAGCGATTCTCTCTGGGATTCAGCCTGATCCGGAGGTCATCCGTTCCGCCACCGCTCGCCTTAAGCAAGCTAGTTTAGAGTTGTTAAGCAAACTACAGCGTCCAGCACCCGAACCAGAAGCGACTCCGGCTGTCGATCCGGAACTTGAACGCGAAGCGAAGGAGATTCGTCAGGCCATGGAACAAGTCACGAATCGTATGAAAGAGGCGGAAGCGCGTCTCGAAGCTTGGAATCGTGAAGAACAAGACTCGCGTAAGCATATTTTTGCCTTACAGCATGACCTAAATAAAAAACGCCACGAAGCTCAGGCTGCTGAGCGCGTGGTTAACGATGCCTCCGTCGAACTCGCCCGACTTGAAACTAGAAAAGAGTCGTTCCTTACTGAAGTCCGGCGTTTTGCTCCAGAACTAGAGGCTCGCCTTTCTGATCTGACGATGCACGATTCACTCCGCCAGCTGGCGGACACGATTCACGAAGATGCCCCCGCTCGCCTCCAACGCCTCCGCTCCCAACTCGAATGGATCGGCGGCATCGATCCAGAAACCGTCAAAGACTACCAAGAAACCAAAGATCGGTTTGGCTTTTTGACAAAGCAAGTCGAAGATTTGCGTGAGACATTATCATCTCTCGATGAAGTCGTGCGCGAGCTAGACATGACGATTCGTGAACGCGGTGAATCCGCCTTTACCAGATTAAATCAAGAATTTGGTGTCTACTTTAAAAAACTCTTCGGTGGGGGAGAAGCATCTATTCTCGAACTTCGTCCTGAACCGGACGCGGAAAATGAAGAAGGGGAGACGATAGGAAAAGAGGGCGAGCAAGGTCCTGTCGGCATGGAAATCCAAGCTACACCGCCAGGCAAGCGGTTTAAGTCTATCGCGTTGCTTTCCGGAGGTGAGCGCGCGCTGACTTCCATTGCTCTCATTTGTGCCATCATGGCCACCAACCCTTCGCCATTCGTAGTGCTGGATGAGGTCGACGCCGCCCTCGACGAATCCAACTCCCGTAAATTTGCCGAAATTCTTGGGGCAATTTCTGATAAAACACAATGTATTGTGGTAACACATAATCGTGCCACCATGGCACAAGCGAATATCCTCTATGGCGTAACAATGGGGGATGAAGGGGTATCGCAACTCTTGTCGGTAAAGTTGGAAGATGTGGAAAAGATGAGGAAAAAATAAGAAATAAAATCACTGAAGGTCGCCAGAAGAATATTGAAGGTAAAAGGATTCCTCTTGCACCCTTGCCGTTCGCCGATTAAGGTTCCCTCATATGCCGTTTGCTCGCGTTCGTGGTCCTGGACACCCTGATCAAGTTTGCGATTTGGTGGCCGCTGCCATTGTAGAAGAATATACCCGTCGCGATCCGACTTCACGTCTTCATGTTCGGGTGATGGGAGGGCATGGTGCTATGTTTGTAACAGGAGAGGTTGCCTCGACAGCTGATTTTGACGTATCGTCCATCGTCCGAAGAGTAATTGGAACGAGTGGTGTCCAAGCAGAAATCGAGCCTTTCATTGCCCTCGAGCCTATGGCTCCTGGCTGGGCGGCGGAATACGGCGCACGAGAAGGGGCAGGGGTTGTAAGCTATGCCACGAATGAAACGGTGGAACGTTTACCAAGGCAAATGGTGCAAGCGAGAAATGTCGCTCGTCTTCTAGAAAGGAAGCGTTTGGAGGATGAAGACTGGTTCTGGTTAGATCCGGATTACGAAGTGACAGTCGAGCGTATCAGCGAAAAATACGTAACGCTCATCCGCGTTGGCCACGCTGAAGCCAAACCTCTCCCCGAAGTACGCAGCCTAATTCAACAGTTATTAAATAGTAATAGCATTTCAGGACCAATTCGCATCAATCCAGCTGGCGAAGAAACCCGCGTCGGTCTTGCTTATCGGGTCGGTTCCTCCGGTCGTCGCACCTCCGCAGATGAAATGAGCTCGCTCTTGCCTATCAGCGCATCCGGTCTCGGTCTACATGCGACGCATCCCCTTAATGCAGGAGCTTGGCTCGCACGTGCAGTCGCTAAAGAGTGTGTCGGTCGTGAGTTAGGCCAGGCCATTCAAGTCTCTGTTTCCTGGCTTCCTCTTGAGTCGCGCCCCCATCAGATACGCATTCATAACGAACGTGGTGACGACCTAAATCAAACGATCGATCATGAGCGGTTTGACTTGCGTCGCTTGCCCGAAACGTATGTCAAAGGTGAGTACCTCACCCAGGCTTTACAGGTGAATTATCAACCCGTTGAGCTTCCATGGGAGAAGTGATACGATCAAAAAACTATGCGATCTTTTTCTTTCCCACTAAGTGTGGTGGCCCTTCTCGTTTTCTTCGGTGCCGGCTGTGCCTCAAGTCAGCCTCAGATTATGGAATACAATTCCAATACTGCACCCACTAATGGCCAGCCGCCCACGACCCCTGCCCCTCCCGAGCAAGTACCTCCTACCCAACCTGTTAATCCATCTACTCCTCCATCTTCTGATGCTGCTATGATGCAAAAACCTACCGGCCTCGCTTTTCCTGGTATTCTTCCTGCCGCCGAAGCCAACAAAAAAATCCGTATTAAGACCAATAAAGGTGATATCGTGATTCAAACGAGCGTTGACATGGGGCCGCGGGCCGCTTCCAATTTTGTTTACCTCGCCAACCAAGGGTTTTACAACGGCACCATTTTTCATCGTGTCATTCCAGGCTTCATGATCCAAGGCGGCGACCCAACCGGTACGGGTATGGGTGGACCTGGCTACCAATTCCAAAACGACGAAGTAAAGAACATGCCCACCAAAAAGATCAGCATCCAAGGCCAAACAATCACCGCTCCTGTCTACGAAGATGGCTGGGTAGCCATGGCTAACGCAGGTCGCAACACCAATGGTTCCCAATTCTTCATTATGGTCGCCGATTATCCACTTCCCGGTGACTACTCTGTCTTCGGTAAAGTCGTCGAAGGGCTAGATGTCGCGCACAAAATCGCCGATGTAAAGCGTGATGGGAGCGATCGTCCTAATGAAGAGGTGAAGATGATCAGCGTGACGGTGGAATAATAAAATAGATATACAAAATACAAACGCCGACCTTGATAGGTTGGCGTTTCTCCTTTTCGATCCTCAGAGAGAGTCGCAAAGGGGGGTTGGCAGTGGCGGTAGGCGCACTGCATCAGTGGAGGGGGAAAGGGCGGTTTGTGGTGAGGGATGAGAGGTTGCTTCAGATAGACTTCGCTACCTTTACGTCAGCGATCTTCTCACCGTCGATCGTGATAGCGACGGGATACTCCCGGGTCATGCCTTTGCGACTCATTACGACTTTGAGGCGTCCGGCCTCATGAAGAGCGCGAAGACGCTGAACCTCCAGTGCGAAACTGGTTTTGAAGCCGGTTCGCATGATGACTCGCTCGACGTGAGTCGCAGTTGCTAGCTCCTGCCTACGGGCCCATGCTGAGGGTGACGGGGTGATATTGATGTCGTGCTCGATATCACCATACCAGATCGTTGGCTCATCCTTGAGTGAGTCGAGTTTGATCTGATTTCCGCCGGCGAGTGCCGACAGGAACTCCTGGCGGGCCTTACGGGCTCCCGCCTCTTTGTGGGAGTATCCGACGGGGAGCCACGGGCTCTCGTCTTTGATGGCCGCGATCGCCTGGTCTGCCCAGGCGACGAGGAACGTGAAGAAGCCAGCGAGGGTACGCGTATTCTTGTTCATCGCAAAGTCCGTTTCTCCGATTCCCATCTATGACGGAAAATCACTTTCGGAGGAAGTGTCGCAGGCTCCTCGCCTGCTGCCACATTTTATTTCGTTGTTCGCTCCACTATTCTTCATAGCGTGCTGCTAAACTCCATCGGTGTGGTGGTACCGTTTGGCTCTATCGAGCCGGCGTTTGTCGTAAGCGCAGAGGACAAGCTTCCGCTGTGGAAGAAGTCGTTCTGGCAGACAACGATTTGAGAGAGGTTTTATCTCTCAAATCACTGTCGGCCAAAGTATTTTTTGGCTTAGTTACAAGAATATTTACAAGTAAGGCTTGATATGGGATCTGATTTTAAATGAAGTAATATAATACCAAAAAATAGCCATTTTGTCAATAACCAATGGAGATGATTTTTAAACAAACGCTTTTTTACAAAGTTGTCGTTTCTTCTATTTCTCGCTACGCTAACACCATGAAACGTGCATCTCTGTGGGTCGGAGTTGGGCTAGTGGTTTTAGCGGGACTCGCCTGGTCTTCGCGGGGCTTTTGGCGCGAAGAGATCGCTGAGCTCCGACAACCTTCACTTCCTCCTGCTGTGGCTTTTCCTGCTCCTGCAACCCCTCCAACCCCCGACTTATTCCCTCCTACCCCTTCCTCCACTCCTCCTACCCAATGCCAAAAAGGCTTCTGCGTCCCAACTTCAACCCCGCCTACCCAGGCTGCGCCAACCACGACCCCCTTAACGCCTCCTATCCAACCATCGGCCACGTTACCAACCGAGGTAAACCTAGCCGTACCATTTCTCTCGCAAGCCCCCAAGCAAAACTGGGACTTGCCCTACCAAGAAGCATGTGAGGAAGCCTCACTCATCATGGCAGACGCCTATCTTGCGGGGAAAAAAACCAAATTCACTCCCGAAGAAGGGGATAGGGCGATTCTCGACTTAGTCGCGTTTGAAGAACGAGAAGGCTATGCCATTGATGTAACGGCAAAAGAAGCGGCAGAAATCGCCTCCAAGTATTTTTCTAAACGAAAAGCCCGCGTGATTGTTCGACCAACCATGGATGAGGTTCGTCGTCTTTTGGCCGCCGGGTTTCCCCTCATCGTCCCCGCCGACGGCAAAGCCCTCAAAAATCCCAACTTCCGCAACGGAGGTCCTCCCTATCACATGTTGATCCTCAAGGGATATCTAGCTGACGGTCGCTGGATCACAAACGATCCCGGCACCCGCAAAGGCGCCGACTATATTTACGATCGCGATATCCTTTGGAATGCCATCAGTGATTGGAATGGGGGAGATGTAAAAAACGGAATCCCTTCCATCGTCGTCATGGAGCCTACCGCATAGTATGCGTTCTTCCAAAACCGACGCCATCCTTTTCTTTTCCACTGTCGTCCTGACCGTGGCGGCCCTCGTCGGCATCTGGCGGCTTCGTTAACCTATGTCTTCCCTCCTCTTCGCTGGTGCATATGCGGGTGGAATCGCAGGGGTAATCCTGACGCTGTTTGCGCACGTAGCCCCGCGGTTTGGTGCTGGGAACTTCATTCGTGATGTAGATGAACCGCAGGTATTCGGACGCAATATCTCACACCGAGAAGCGCATTTTCTGGGTATCTTGTTACATCTCCTGATGAGCATCGTAAGTGGGATGATCTTCGCCTTTGGGGTCGACCGTGCTTGGATTTCCGGTTTTCATATCCTGCCCATGCTCGGGTTTGCTACTCTTATCATGATGTTTTCGGCCAGTATTCTCATGCCACTCGAAGGGCATGGGTTCTTTGGAGTGAAGCATGATCGCTGGTTTATGATCGATGCTTTGCTGATGAATATTGTATGGGGAGGTTTATATCTTCTGCTAATCCAGCTCTGGATCTAAATAGTCATGCCTACCCGTCGCGTCTCTTTTCCTCGTATCTGTATCGCCGTTACTGTCGGTCTCTTATTGGGATTAGTTGCACTTACACTAGCATCCGTGGCTCGATATGGATGGTCTACACAACCAACGCAACCCGTCGCTCTTATTCATAAGATAAAAAACGTTGCAGGTTGGCAACCGCCCCCCACTTCTACGGTTATAAACATCGAGGAACCGGTAACGCTTCTGTTTGTAGGTGACATCATGCTTGATCGAACAGTGGCTATTCGCAGTCAAAAAGCCAAAGATATTGCCTATCCATTTCGAAAGCTTCCATCCCATTGGTTTGATGAAGTCGATTACGCCATCGCAAACCTCGAAGGGCCTGTCACAAGCGAACGTCGTCCTCCTGAAAAGATTATTGACTTCCAATTCGATCCCATCATCATCCCTATCCTAAAAGAGCAGGGAATAGATGCGGTCTCTCAGGCAAATAATCACTCTCTTGATCAAGGCAGAGAAGGAGCAAAGGATTCCCACGCCCGGTTACAAGATGCCGGTATATTGGTATTCGGCGACCAAGTTCGAGATGATGATATCGCATTGGCTACCACGACGATCCGAGGAAAACGTTTTGCGTTTGTCGGATTTAATACGACCGACAACACGCTCGATGCCGACGCTGCCTCGACCACGCTCGCTCATGCTCGTGAGTCGACTGACTACGTGCTGGCTTTTATGCATTGGGGGCCAGAGTATAAAGATCGTCCGTCGGACTCCATGGTGCAAGAAGCGCATTGGCTTATCGATCACGGGGTCGATGCTGTTATCGGCGGACATCCGCATTGGGTACAAGGAATTGTCACCTACAAAAATAAGCCGATCGTTTACTCGTTAGGAAATTTCATCTTTGACCAAGACTTTTCTGTCGAGACGCGCCAGGGTCTCGCCGTCAAAATTACGTTCTTGGAAGATCAATTAACCTTAGAACCGATCCCGCTTCAAATTGATCTCAGCCAGCCACGTCTCGTTGAAGGTGAAGCACGTCTCACTCGTTTGCGACATCTGGCGGATATTTCCGACGAAGCCTTGCGTGGGCAAATTCGTGGAGGAAAAGTGAAAATTATGCTCCCGTAGTGGCGACCTCCGTGCCCGCTCGAGTAATCATGTCTATGCGTCAAACCTCTTTTCTCTCCCTTCCTCCTCAAGACCAATCCCTCCTCCTCGAAGCGGAAAAAGTCATGTATTTTGCCTATAGTCCCTACTCACAGTTCTGTGTCGGTGCAGCGTTGCTCGCGGAAGATGGCTCGATCCATGTGGGTACCAATATGGAAAACGCGACCTACACCTGTGTCGTCCATGCAGAAGCTTCCGCCCTGTCCGCGGCAAATAATAAAGGCATTCGATCGTTTGCGGTCTTAGCCGTCATCGGAGGTTCACGAAGCGGAGTGAGCCTGGAGCCAGTCATGCCGTGCGGAATTTGCCGACAAAATCTCTATGAATTCGCCCAATTTGGCAAAAATGATCTAAAGATCCTTTGTTCAAATACGAATAAAGACAAGATTATTATCACTTCTCTTTCAGAGCTTCTCCCATCCGCATTTGGACCCAAAAGTTTAGAGGGATGATGAAGCCCTTGCCGAAGCTCAAAAGCAAGAGTAGGGTAAATAAACGAGGTGAAAGATGAGTGCGGAAATCATGCTCGGAAGCTGGTGGTACATTCTGGGGCGTCACAATTATATAAAGTTTTGTCCCTATTTCCTGTACGGGTATCCTCTCAGGCGTTCGCTCTTCCGACGATATTTCTTCGCGGAAGAGCGTGTTCTCTGTCTCTGTCGTAAGCACGACGGTCAGTCCTTCTTTGTCTGCTCTCATTGCGGAGAAGATCTCTTTTGACCGCCTTTTTTATAAGTAAATATTATGCAGTCGCTAATTTCCGCCACCGAAAACTTCGTCAAAAAAACTTTAGCCGATGCCGAAGGCGGTCACGGCTGGTGGCATATCGACCGTGTAAGAAAAATGCTATTAATTTTGAAAAAGTGGAACGGCTAGTATGACCATTTTCTCTGTCGCGCAATTTCTGGCGTATGTGAACGATACCTTCAAAGCCATCTGGGATCCGACGCAAGTCGCTCTCGAAGGCGAAGTCTCGGGTTTTCGTGTCTCACAAGGCCAATGGGTGAATTTTGATGTGAAAGATGACGAGGCCCTCGTCTCTGTCTTCATGGTTTTGCGCAACCTAACGGTTCCTCTTCAAGACGGCATGCGCGTACGTCTCTATGGCTATCCACGCATCTATCCTAAATACGGAAAGTTTTCTTTCAGTGCCGATAGAGTCGAGATTGTGGGCGAAGGGGGATTGAGGAAAGCACTTGAGATGCTTCGCCAAAAATTAGCCTCTGAAGGCTTATTCGACCTCGGACGCAAACGCGAGCTGCCACGTTTCCCCAAAAGAATTGCTCTCATCGCTTCACGCGAAAGTGCTGCTTACGGCGACTTCATTCGTATCTTGAACGAACGTTGGAACGGTCTCGAAATCGATTTGTATCATGTCCTTGTTCAGGGCAAAGATGCGCCAGAAAGCTTAGTGGAAGCCATCGAACGTGCAAATAAAAAAGACGAAAGAACCTATGATGTGCTCATTGTCACACGCGGCGGAGGATCGCTCGAAGAACTGATGGCCTTCAATGATGAACGTGTCGTACGCGCTATCTTCGCCTCCCAAATCCCAACGCTCGTCGGCATCGGTCACGAGCGTGACATTACTCTCGCCGAAGAAGTCGCCGACGTCCGCGGATCGACGCCGACGGACTGCGCTCGTCGTCTCGTTCCAGATAAACGAGATGTCTTGCTTGAACTCGCGAACGTCGAGGAAGCGCTCACGAATCGTTTACAGAATCTCATCCAAGATCACCTCGTGCGTATCGAGCGTGCCTTCGTCGGTGCTCGCCATTGGCTCCAAACCGTCCACGGTCGTCTCGACATGATAGCCTCTCGCGCTCTCGATGGTACTCGTCTCTGGCACGCCCGTCTCACCGACCAGGTGACAACGATGGAACGCGTCATCCGTTCCGCAGATCCGGAACTCATCCTCAAGCGCGGCTACGCCCTGGTCACATCCCCCGACGGTCAAGTTCGCGTCCGTGCCGCGGATCTTAAGCCGGGGGAGTCATTATCTATTAGATTTGCGGATGGAAAAGCAGGTGTGACGGTCGATGGGGGAGGGCCGAAGAATTTGAAGTTGTTGTAAGGGTCGATGGCATCGACTCTTCCGATTTATTTGCGGATGAATATCTCATAAGGCAGTATATGGGCATATGTTTGAACGAGCGTTGAATGCTAGGCCGAGAGAAGAAGGAAGGGAAGAGGGAGCGGCAGGTGTGTCTAAAAAGCAAGAAAAAAGACAGCGAGCCAAAGATATTGAGTCTTTAGCTCGTATCGTACAATCCGGTGAGTATGAAGCTTGGAGAGGAGGAACCGAGGTAAAGCAATCTACGATCGAGCGGACAGCTTATTGGCTAATTCGAGCAGGCTCATTTGGAGATATCTCCTCTAGGGAGGTTAAAGAAATGGTACCGTTTACGCCTCACCGTCGCTATGTAGATGTGTGTGAGAGTGCCTATGAGGGAGCGGTGTTTAATCCTAAAGGTTCGTGTGGTATTCCCAACGTTCACGAAAAACTCTCTCAAAGTAAATCAAAAAGCTATATTGAGCAGGATTTAGACATACATAAACGCATAAGTTATCTGCCCGTCGCAAGAAGGCTCTTGTGCAATGCTTTTTTGGGTCTGGATCCCATGTTTGCCAAAAAAATAGTGGATGCTTACAGCATCACGAAGCTGACGGGTGAAGAGGTGAAGGCACTGATGAATAAAGCAGCAGATGCCCATCTGAAAGTTGGCTCAAATATATCTGTCGTTGACTTTGAAAATCGTCTAAATAAACTAAAAAAGTACGCTCCAGAAATCAATGAAAGACATCCGGATGGTTTTTGGGCATCATTTTTTCCTCTTCTTTATACACCGGCAAAGGCTCGAGAAGCGGAGACGGTGGAAGCCTATGTACGGAGACATGCTATAAGTGCTGAAGAGATGTATGAGGTATTAAAAACCAAGGTTTTTCAACCTCGTTCTAGGTATCCCGAACAGGCAGTGAATTTTCTGGGTTTACAAGAGGGTGGAAAACAAAAAGCAGAAGACTTAAAGTTCGCACATGCCGTGATCGAGAGTGCTACAGTCAACATGGACTTTCGAGCCTTGAATGAAGCTATTCGATGTAGCGGTAGAAGACGTGATCCACTGACATTGGACCTCTTGCATCTTTGCACAATCAAGCTATATAAGATGTCCATACGTTGGCCAATACACACTTTTTCTACTAGGCAGAACCGTGAGATGGATCTTTTAGATTATATCAAGACTGGATATAAAATTGAGCTTAGCGAAGAAGATAAGGAACGTATAATTGTAGAAGATATAAAAGAGAATATATGCGACGGACGGTCTTTTGACGAAAACGCAGCCTTTCGGAGCCTGTCCTCTGAGGTACAAGAGAGAGTTTTGCTTAAGGTAGCAAAACAGTGTGCTAAAGCAGGTTTGTCTAACGACTACGAGTCAGTCTCTTTTACTGAAAAGATTGACTCAAAGAGATTCGAATCAATTTTCTTCTTATTTGAATCATTGGTCGGCTCTAAAAAAGATAGAAAAAAAGACAGGGTACCAGGAGAAGAGATGGGGCGAGCTGTGGCTGAGGGATTAGAGGAATTAATGGGGGATACCGAGTTACGCTTTAACCCATTTATTGTTCTTCGCATGGCTTGCATTGCCGGCCTTTCGGATGAAGACTCAGCCCGCTGCGCTTCCGTTGCTGTCGACCATGCTCGTGCCGCACAGAAGGAGAAGGCGTCAACAAAAGGTGAAGCCTCATTACTCCTCGATACCCCCTGGCAAGTCCGCGCTTCTGAACTCGCTGAAATCTTCGGAGAAGTGCATGGAACCGATGGATCAAAAACGGCCATAAGGCTTTTTGAAGCATGTTCGGAGGATGGAGGGCCTCCATTGCGGGACTTTATAGCTAAAAAATTACAAAAAGATGAAGTATACACTGCTTGGCGTGCTTTGAGGGGCTTTTTGCTGAGTAAAGAAGTGATGGAAAGATACAATGACGATATCTTTTATCTCGTAGATCAAGTTGCCCTGCGAGCAGCGAATGTGGGGATGCTGGATGTCGTGCGCATGTTTGATGCCTATATCCAACCACGCATCATCAAAAAAATGGCAGGTAAGGGCATCGTGGGGCAGTATGAAGAACGCGAACAGGAGGTAGACAGAACTCGCTTTGAAGCTATTCTAAAAAATGCTGGACTTACCTCTCAAACCCTCTGGCAAGACGTCGACCTAGCTCCCTTCACCCTTCCCAACGAACAAAATCAGACGTAAGGTACGTATCATTATGCCAAAAAAGAAATCTGACCTTGACTTTGCTGCTGGTTTCAAAGAACTAGAGGATATCGCCCACTGGTTCGAGCGCGGCGAGCCAGACCTCGAACAAGGCCTCCAAAAATTCACCCGGGCCAGCGAGCTCGCCAAAGCCTTGCGCGAACGGCTGATTGAGGTAGAAAATGTGATTAAAGAAGTCCGCGGCTAGGAGAGTAGGGAGTAGGCACTTCGCTTAGTAGGCGAGTAGCCAGCTCCCTTATGAAACTACTCTCCTACTCACCTACTACCTACTTACCTAATCCCCCTATGTTCCTCCTCATTCGTCTCTTTCTCAATGCTCTCGCCGTCATGGCCGTCGCCTACCTCGTTCCCGGTGTCAGCGTCCAAAGTTTTCCTTCCGCCTTTATCGCAGCTATCGCCATTGCCTTGGTAAACGCACTTATTCGTCCGATTCTATTGATTTTGACCCTACCGGTGAATATTTTGACACTCGGTCTCTTTACGTTGATTTTAAATGCCCTCATGTTCTGGCTGGCCTCATCCATTTCCCCGGGCTTCCGTGTTTCAGGGTTTGTCGCTGCCTTCTGGGGAGCACTCGTTTTCTGGATCGTGTCATGGCTCACCAACTGGCTGATTTTTACAGAATAAAGGACGGGGTTGAAAACGAGGAGGAAAAAAGTTGATGAATATTAGTACTTCGTCTACCCTGCCAGAAGCTATGGAAACCCCTCCCATCGTCATTTCTCTCGGCGGCTCGCTCGTCGCTCCCCCCACCGGTATAAACACCGACTTCCTAAAAGCGTTTCGCCACCTGATTTTAGATGAAATCAAGAACGGCAAACGCTTTATTTTTATCGTCGGTGGCGGTGCTGTTTGTCGGGTATATATTAATGCCGCCAAAGATGTTGCGGAAGTTGAAACCGAGGACATGGACTGGTTAGGCATTCACGTCACGCGTCTCAATGCCCATCTGCTGCGAACGATCTTCCGCTCCGTTGCCCATCCTGTGATTGTCAAAGATCATAGTCGCGCCATCCATTGGACAAAGTCGCTTTTAATTGGAGCTGGTTGGAAACCGGGTCGCTCCACGGATGATGGTGCAGTCCGTCTCGCCAAGCTCTATGGGGCTAAGACGGTCATCAATTTGACCAATGTTGAACGCGTCTATGACAAAGATCCTGCCAAGCATGTCGACGCTAAACCGTTTGACCACATCTCCTGGCACGATTTCCGCAAAATCGTCGGCACCAAATGGTCGCCTGGGTTGAATGCACCGTTTGATCCGATTGCCTCCGCCTTCGCACAAAAAAATAAGCTCAAAGTGATCATCGCGAAAGGAACGGATTTGATGAATTTAAAAAAGATCTTGGATGGAAAAACATTTTTAGGGACGACGATTGAATAGCTAAGCCTTTCCTCGACTCCCAAACAATCGCATCTTATATCTTGCTACTTCCGTCATAAGTAAACTCGCCGGTTCCAACAGCTTGCGTGGGTCGATAACGGTCGGTAAGTCGTGCAAAGCCTCACGCACGCCGGCCGTAAATGCCAACCGCAAATCCGTATCAATATTGATTTTAGCGACTCCCAGTGGAATCGCTTTTTTGATGTCTTCATCCATTACGCCGCGCGCTTCCCCAAGTTTTGCCCCATATCGCTCGGCTAATTCTACGACATCTTCCATAACGCCTGAAGCTCCATGTAAAACCAATGGAAGTTTCACACGCTTAGCAATCTCTTTGAGACGTTCAATATCTAAATGTGTGCTCCCTTTAAATTTGTAAGCACCATGCGCCGTTCCAATCGCGATCGCCAGTGAATCACAGCCCGTTTCTTTGATGAAGTGAGCTGCCTGTTCAGGATTCGTCAAAACCGCATCCCGCTCGGACACATGTACCAAATCCTCGATGCCTTTGATTGATCCAAGCTCTGCTTCGACCGAAACTCGTTTCGCATGCGCCCATTTCACCACCTGTTTGGTGATGTGAACGTTCTCTTGGTAGGGCAGGGCAGACCCATCAAACATGATGCTCGTGTATCCGGATGCAATGGCTTTGCGAAGAATATCCAAGTTCTTGCCATGATCAAGGTGGAGGACAACCGGAATCTTTGCCTGCGCTGCCACTTTCACCATGGCCACAAGATACTCCATCCCTGCATACTCAATCGCGCCCTCGCTTGTCTGTACAATAATAGGTGATCGTTCCGCTTCCGCCGCCTTCATGACAGACTTAAGCATCTCAAGATCATTGATATTAAAAGCCGGCACTGCGTATTTGCCGGTGCGAGCTTTTTTTAGGAGAGGTAGTGAAGGAGTAAGCATAGGAGGAGGATCAAATGCGTTTAACTTGTATCCGTTTAAACTTCTTCAGAACCTGTTCCAGTTTTGTTTCCGTCATTAACCCCGCTTGCGGACCCACGTACTGCACCACGCTCCACGCCTGAGCTGTCCCATAGCGTAGTGCTTCAGGGATTGTTTTTCCATGAAAGCGCGCATACGAAAAGGCAGTTGCGAAGCTATCACCCGCACCGGTCCGTTCCACTTCCTTGCCCGGAAACATAGGGCAATGCCAGCTTTCACTGCCGTCGGTTGCATAGGATCCATGCACCCCATCGGTAATCACCGTTGTTCGAGCACCGTGGGCGTGTAATTGATCAAGTAACTCATCGGCCGATATCCGTCCCGTTTCCAGGAGAAGTTCGGCTTCTTCTTTGTTGACAATGAATACCTCAGACCGAGAAATGACGGGGGCGATGGCTTTAATTCCACGCCGTAGTTGATGGGTACCGGGATTAAATGTCAACTTTGTTGTTGGATGGGCGGATAAGTAAGCGAGTAGCTGTTTTTCCAAGCGTTCATGGCCTTTTCCGAGTGAGCTGTAGTAGATCCATTTCGTCTTAGGTAAGTTGGGAAGAGTATATCGATACGGTTGATGGTAAACCAAAATCGTCCGTTCCCCTTGAAAAGACAAGATGGTTGAATAATTCGTCTCCAGCTTTTTATCGCGTACCACTAAATGCGTAGCAATGCCCTCTTTGCGCCAATGCGTCAAAATCATCTGACCGGTTTCATCATTGCCAATCGTGCTCACCATCGCTGTTGCAAAACCCAGACGCGTAAATCCAACGGCTGCATTCGAAGAATTGCCCGCCCCGGGAATTTTGGTAATCCCTTCCACCGGTACTTTTTCTCCATACGGCAAACACAACTGACACGCATCGCGTCGCAATGCACAAGAAACGCTAGCTTCATGGATATTCACGAACACATCCAGCATGCAGTCGCCAATTGCCAGCACATCAAACAAAGAACGTCTCATATCCTCCCTATCATACCAGCTGGTCATCTTCTTGTCGTTTTCAGTCTCATTCTCTATGATAAAAACATAACTCTTGATTTTGTTGATTATGCAAAAATCTTCCAAGAAATCTTCTCATCTCGGAGTCGGCATGGTAGTCGGGTCGGTCATGGGTTTAGCTGCCGGCTTCTTCCTGCAATCCAGAAAAGGCAAGGAACTTACCAAGGATGCAGAAAAGAAAGCACTGCAACTCCAGGCCAAAATCATGAAGAAAGTCCAAGATATTGAGTCTCTTTCAAAGGAGAAGTACACAGAAGTCGTCGACGATGTCTTGGCTTACTACGAAAAGTCCCAAGAAATTGCCAAAAAAGAAGTACCCGAGGTACGAGCCATGTTGCTCAAGAAGTGGAAGACGATAGAGAGTAAGTTGAAGGAGTTGGAATAAGGAAAGGTGGAGTAGGAGAGTAGTGAGTAGGCAAGTAGCTATGAAAATACACAGGTTTATTGGTGCTTTTTCTTTCGAAAAAGATCAAGTCACCTTAACAGACCCCGCACTCGTCCATCAGATGGGACGAGTGTTGCGTTTGCAGGTAGGGGAGTCCGTCATCCTTTGCGATGGACAAGGGACGGATGCGCAAGGAGTGATCGAGTCGATGGATAGAAAGACCGTTATTGTTCATATCCAAGAACGACGAGCCAATGCTTCAGAGCCCACACGTCACGTCACACTTTACTTGGCCATACTCAAGCGCGAACACCTTGAACTTGCCGTGCAAAAAGCCACCGAAGTTGGCGTATGCGAAATCATCCCCCTCATTACTGCCCGCACCATCAAACAAAACGCGAATATGGAGCGTTTACAAACGATTGCCCGCGAAGCCGCTGAGCAATCCGGTCGCGGGCGCGTCCCTGTCGTGCATGAACCTATGTCTTTCGAGCAGGCCTGTAAACAAAGAAGTAAAAATGAAGCCTCATTTTTCTTCGACCTCAATGCTCCCATACTCGATACCCGATACGCGATACCCGATACTCCCACTTGCCTCTTCATCGGCCCCGAAGGCGGCTGGACGCCGGAAGAACGAAAACAGGCAGAATCTGAAGGCCTGACTATTGTTGGCCTTGGTCCGCGCACGCTTCGCGGAGAGACGGCTGCCACGATCGCGACGTATCTTGTTTGTAACCTATGATTATCATCGCCAGCGGTCCCGTGATCGTAGAAAAGAGGAAGGTGCTGCTCAATAAAAGTAGTGATACCAACCTTTGGAAGTTTTGTGGCGGCAAGATTGAGACGTTTGATACGGATTTAGCAACCACCTGTCTTCGTGAAGCAAAAGAGGAAATGGGTGTCGAGTTGGAGCTGGATGCGCGGGAACCATACTTGTTTTACACGAGTAAACAAACCGAAAAAGGGAAAGCGGATATTATTCTCGTCCATTATCTGGCCAATCGAAAAGGCGAAATCACCGCTGGTTCTGACGTCCGCGAATGGGCCTGGTTTCCCATCGACCGCCTCGAAGAAAAAGACCTTGCCCCCAACATAAAACCAGCGTTAAAACATTTTGGATTTTTGGAATAGTTCCTATCCGTTCTTGCTACTCCACTACTCACTACTCTCCTACTCCACTCTTCCCCAAAACAAAAAGAGCACCCGTTCGGCGATATATCAGACGATATCGTAAACGAGTGCAAGGAAGGGAAGGGACGAAGGTAGGTGGGAAAGAGGATGTCAGCGATTGACGCGTGACTGAATGGCCGCTTCGCAGTGTTTCGCTGCCCCCATGCCGGGATCGAAGCAGCAGCGGTAGTGACCACGACGCCGCTCGAGGGTCGTTCCTTGCCCGCACGAGTACCGGATGTAAGACGAAGCCCCTGCATCCGCCACGGTCTGGCCCGGAGGTGGTTGGATCGGCACGACGGACGGCGGCCCGGCGTCGCGAGCTCCTGCGTCTCGTTCGGTCATGAGGACCGGCGTCGGCTCCGGCGGCCGCGCGTCCAGTACGGTGGGGTGCGGGCGCGGCGTAGGCTGGCGCATGAGTACCAGAGCGAGGAGGCCGAGGGCGGCCACCAGCACCGCCAACCCACCTCCTGCCACGATCCACTTGACGGGTCTACGACCGCCCTTGTCCCCGTTACCGCTCCAGGACAGGTTGGTGCCGGCTCGCGGCTGCGCAGGTGTGCGTGGGGGGCTGGGGGGTTGAGGAGGGGCTTCGGTATCGGGAGGCGGGGGTGCTACGTTGAGCTGTGTAGCATGCGTGCCCACCGCCTTACGGCGGGCGCGAATCATCTCCAGTGCCTGCAGGGCAGTCGGACGTCCTTCTCGCTCGACCGAGAGGCAGGCACTTACGAATGACTGCATGAACTGGGAGAGCTGGCCCAGCTTCTCCATGTTTCCTTTGCCCTGCTTGATCTGGATGGCCAGCATTCCAGGGTAGCTGGGAGAGGAAGGGGCTACATTGGCCTTGAAGGGAAGATCCCCGATCTGCAGCGCGTAGGTCATCACCCCTACGGCCCAGATGTCCGTTTCCGGACCGGCGGCCGCCGTATCGAGAAGCTGTTCGGGGGACATGTAGGGCGGCGTCCCCATGACCGTTCCTGCACGGGTTTGCTCATCCGTAGCGAGTCCAGATGAGTCCAGGATCTTCGCAATGCCGAAGTCCAGGATCTTGTAGACCATCTTGCCCGATCCATCGTCGGCACAGAAAACGTTCTCCGGTTTCATGTCTCGATGGACCACCCCGGCTTCGTGAGCCTTGGCCAATCCACCGAGAACGGCCTCGAGGATCTCCAGCATCCTGGTCTCGCTCAGAGTCCCACCGGTCTTTTGCTCGACCATGGTGGCCAGGTCTTCCCCCTGGAGGAACTCGTAGACGATGAAGAGTACGTCTTTCTCCTCGATCAGGTCGTCGACCTCGACGATGGAGGGGTGCTTCAGACCCGCCGCCACCTTGGCTTCGGTCCTGAAGCGTTGAACGACGTCCGGCCGATCGGTAAACTCCCGGCGCAGGGCCTTGATGGCGACCCTCTTGCCGACGTTCACATTCACGGCCTCATACACGATCCCCATCGCTCCTTCACCGATCAGTTTCTCCAACCGGTATCGGGCATTGATGAGGTACCCGGTACGTGCGTACTGGGTGAGAGTGCTTGCCGCCGCATCCGGCAACTCATCCCTTTTATGACTCACTCGGCGAACCTCCCGTTCTTACAGACGGTTTGAGGCGTAAACCATTTCACGTCCTCTTGAATCCCTTCGTTACCACGACCGGATTCAAGAAAAGATGAAAATAATATAATCGATAGTCTAACGCGGTTTTCAAATGTCCAGAAGAGAGGGGTACCGGGCACGAGCGTGTATGAAACGTCGTGCCCGGTGAGAGGGAAGAGAGTTCAGAAGGTACCGGTGAAACCGAGGGCGAATCCGCCGGGCACGAGGCTCGCGGTGGGTCGCGCTCGAGGCTGTGAGGGCCGTTGGTCGCCGTGTCGCGTCACGAGGATGACACCGACGACCGTGGAGGCGATTCCCACACCTAGCGCCGTGGCTCCAACGGGGATCTGCCACGCGGCGAGGTCGCCAGGAAGTGTGGCACCCTCTGGGTAGCGGACGCAAGTTGATGAGTTGTTCATCGCAGACCCGCATCCATTCATCGCCAGCCGCATCCCGTCGCCTTCATCCTGGTTCTGGTTGATGAACCCCAGCGTCAGGATCACGGCTCCCGCGGCGGCAACGGCAGCACCTCCTGTGATGAGGGCGACTCCACCTGCGCTTGAAGGCTGATGAGGAGTGACCGGCGTCTGCCTCGGTGGCTGACGCACGTCCACCACGCGCTGCAGGACGGGCGGCTGGCACGCGCCTCGCTGACACGTCTGTCCGAGGGGGCAGACGACGCCGCACGCGCCGCAGTCGCTGGCGTCCGTCGCGAGGTCGCGGCATGTGCCGTAGCAGTCCACGTGACCCGCCGTGCATGCCACGGTCGGCGTCTGGGTTGGCGGCTCGACGGGCGAGGTGGCCGTCGTGGGTTGCCGAGGCAGGCGCGCCTCGAGGTTCGTGATGGCCTCGGTGAGTTCCTCGGACGTGACGTCTTCCGGCCTCTGGTTGTGGGTTTGGAGCCATCGCAGCTCTTCGAGTGACTCGCGCAGTTGGCCGTTTGCTCCGTAGCAAAACGAGAGGTTGTACCGATCTGCTGCCTCTGCGCAGTTAGCCGAGACAACCACTGCGTAGTTGGTGATGCAGAGCGGATAGTTACGTCGGCGGAGCGCGCGCGCTCCGCCTCGTCGCGTGCGACTGACGTCGCGTGGACGCAGTGCACAGACGATAGCCGTCTGCACTCCGGGCGACGTCGCCGAGACGACCTGTGGCACCACAGGCGCATGCCCATGGTGACGTCGGTGCTGGCCGAAGGCGTCGGGAGTGACCACGACGCCAATGACGAACGCAAGAGCGGCCAGCAAAGCCCCCACGTTCCTTCCGTTGTTGATGTGCGACATTTGGGCGTTTTCCTCCTTTGAAAAGCCCTGGGTTTCTGCGTTCTTCAATCCTACCCCTAAGAGCGGATTGACGCGATACCTTGGCACAAATTCAAGATTTTGTCGAGAGGGGGGAGAAAACCTCTTTTCTCGAGCGTCCTTACTCGGCTACCCGTTTCCGCGGCGATGTCCCGCGATTACGTCGAACTCCACGCGGAATGACAAGAGGGGCAAGGATACTCGATACTGGATACTCGATACTGTATACTCTCTTTATGGCTTATAAACCCGTAGTTTTGATCATTGTAGATGGCTTGGGCGTGGCTCCTCCGGCTGATGGAAATGCTGTTAACCAAGCCAAAATGCCCATCTTCAAACGCCTCATTGAAAGTTACCCCGCCCTGACTCTCCAGGCCTCCGGTCCGGCCGTGGGGCTCGGTTGGGGTGAGATGGGAAATTCCGAAGTCGGCCATCTCACGATTGGCGCCGGCCGCATTTTTTATCAAAGCTTGCCACGTATCAATCTCTCTATCGAAAACGGGGAGTTTGCTTCCAACTCTGCTTTCCAAAAAACCATTGAGCACGCGCATGCGAATAACGGTGCCATCCATTTGCTTGGTCTTGTCTCTCCCGGCGGCGTACATGCCACGACCGAACATCTTCATGCGTTACTAGACATGTGTAAAACATCCGGTATCCAGCGCGTCTATGTCCATGCCTTTCTTGATGGACGCGACGTTCAATACCGTTCCGGACTTGGGTTCATCGACGAACTTGAAGCTAAGATGAAGACGATGGGAGTGGGGGAAATCGCCTCTCTTGCAGGTCGCTTCTATGCTATGGATCGTGACAACCGTTGGGATCGTATCCAAAAAGCCTATGAAGCCATTGCGGCGGGTCGTGGAGAAATGTCGGATAGCGCGCATGCCGCCATCGAAGCTTCCTACGCTAAAGGTGTATATGATGAACAATTTGTTCCAACCGTCATCACTAAGCAAGGCAAACCTGTCGGCATGATGACTCCCGGCGACGCTGTAATCTTTTTTAACTTCCGTCCCGATCGCATGCGCGAAATCACCAAGGCGTTTTGTTTACCAACCTTCACCAAATTTGAACGTCAGACCTATCTCACGCGCATGTTCTACACGACCATGACGGAATATGAAAAAAACTTGCCCGTCGAAGTAGCCTTTCCTCCTCACATCATCGAAAACTGTTTAGCGCGCGTCGTGTCCGAAGCCGGACTGCGTCAGCTCCACATTGCCGAAACAGAAAAATACGCTCACGTCACCTTTTTCTTAAATGGTATGCGCGAAGAGCCATTCCCGGGGGAAGATCGTGTCATTATCCCGTCGCCGCGCGTCTCGAGCTACGACCAAGCCCCTGAAATGTCGATCTTCGAAGTTACCGATCGCATCGTCAAAGAAATTTCAGCGGCTTCCTATGATTTGATTGCCGTAAACTTCGCTAACCCAGACATGGTTGGTCACACTGGCAACGAAGTCGCAACGGTTAAAGCTTGTGAAGCCGTCGATAAAGCCCTCGGCCAAATCGTTGACGCGATTTTGTTAGTCGGTGGTGCCGTTATCCTCACGGCCGATCACGGCAACGCCGAAGAAGTAAAAAATCTTGTCACTGGTGAGATGGACAAGGAGCATTCCACTAACCCCGTGCCTTGTCTCATTGTCGCCAAAGACCTTGAAGGGATGAAAGCCCCCGGTGGTGATGTCATCGGCGGTGACCTCTCCTTCACGCCACCTGTGGGTATGTTGGCGGATGTGGCACCTACGGTGTGTAAATTATTAGGCATCCAACCGGGATCAGACATGACCGGACAAGCGTTGGTGTAGTGTGGGTGTAGCACTCGACCCCCGTGTCGAGGAGTGATCTATGGCAACCCCCAAAACAACCACCAAAATAATCCGCACCCTCGAACCTCTCTATCCGGCCAAAGGCATGGTCGATCTTGGCAATCCCGAGGACACCCTGATTGCTACATTATTATCCGCTCGCACCACTGATGCTCAAGTCCTAAAAGTGTACCCAGGGCTCCGTAAGCACTTCCCCACGCTTCAAGATTTTGCCGACGCAAATGTCAAAAATATTGAAGCCAGTATTGCTTCCATCGGTCTCTATCGCAACAAGGCAGCAGCGATACAAGCGTTAGCCAAGCGTCTTCTTGAAGCGTATAAAGGCAAGATTCCTGACCAAATGGAAGATCTCATTACGCTCCCGGGTGTCGGGCGCAAAACCGCGAGCTGCGTTCTCTGGTATGGTTTTCGCAAGCCCGCTATGGCTGTCGATACGCACGTTTTTCGTATTGCCAAACGTCTCGGCTGGGCCAAAGGAAAAAATCCCCTCGAAGTTGAGGGTGAACTAATGAGCCTTGTTCCCCGAGATCTTTGGGGTCCCGTAAACCGCATCTTCGTCCAATTTGGCCGCGATGTCTGCAAGCCCGGAATCCCACAATGCTGGCGTTGTCCGGTAAGAGATGCGTGTGAGTACAAAGATAAGACACTCACCCCTCCCCCTCGTCATTCTGAACGGAGTCCGACGCAGTGAAGAATCCCTCGCCGATCCGATCGATCGCAAGGGATTCTTCGTTTCGTCCAACTTCACTCAGAATGACGAACGTAGAATGGTAGAAGTATTTCACGTTTCACGATTCGCATTTATACTACCCCCATGCCTACGGAACTAGCCATCATGCACGCCATCCAAGACCTCTTTCAACCTTCTTGGGTCGTGTCTTTGGTTGTTCTCAGCGCACGGTGGATGATTTTTCTGATTCCTCTCGTCATCGTTGCGGCTCGATCCCGCAACCTCCTTTCCCATCATGCGCTTGTCGAAACGGTTTGGACCACCCTTCTTGCGGCATGTCTGGCCTTTGGGTTAGAGGCCCTCTTCGGACGCACCCGTCCCTTTCTAGCCGATCCAACGTTAGACGTCCTCGTCCCTCGTCCGCACACCATGAGTTTTCCTTCGGCACATGCCTCCATCGCCTATGCCATGGCCTTCGCACTCTTTGGTTGGAACAGACGTTTAGGGATCATTGCACTTATTATGGCCGACCTGGTTGCCATCGGACGCGTCGCCGCCGGCGTTCACTATCCCACCGATATCCTGGCAGGGTTAGTGGTTGGTGCTCTATCGTTCACGATTGTACGCCTTGGTCATAAGTGGGTTCGTTCTAAAAAAGTCTAACGTCCCATGTCCCGTCTCCTTCACTTATTCCTCGCCCTTCTCGGCGTCTTCTTCCTCTGGACGTTTGGCACCTGGTTTTTTGACGCCTTCATAGGTCGCATTGAACCCGGCCCGGCTGTTCAGCTCACGCTTGATCGTCCTCTACCTCGTTCAGAGGTCGCCAATCTTTTAAAAGAGAAATCCCTGATCAATTCCCCAAGAGGATATAGTCTCTACGTGGCTTTGGCGCGTGTGCCTGCCGCCAAGCCGGGGACTTATCAAATTCAACCTGGTCTGCGCTACAGCGATATTGCGCGCACCCTGGCGCGTGGACAAGAACGCGTTGAACGAGAAGTGCGTGTCATTGAAGGCTGGGATATTGAAGAACAAGTCGCCCAACTCGCTGCCTGGAATCCAGATTGGGCAACCGCCTTCCAAGTCTTAGCGGGGAAATCCGGCAACACTGCTCCTTTCAATCCAAAATGGCGTCTCGAGTTTCCCTTTCTTCAAGCCCTTGCTCCCGACCACTCTCTCGACGGCTACCTCTTTCCAGACACCTACCGCGTCTGGGAAGATGAAATACCGGAGAGTCTTATTCGCAAACAATTAAAAACGTTTGATCAAAAAGTCTATCAAACCTTTAAAGATGAGCCCTTGCCAGCACCGTTAAAAACATTCGACGAAGCTGTTATCTTGGCTTCCATTGTAGAAAAAGAAGTCCAAACACCCAAAGATCGCGCCATCGTGGCCGGCCTCTTCCTGCGTCGTCTGCGCGAAGGTATGGCACTCCAAAGTGATGCAACGCTTACCTATATCACGGGCTCAACCCGTGGTCGTGCTACTCCAGCAGAGCTCGCTCTCGAGAGCACCTTCAACTCGTATAAAAATACCGGCCTCCCTCCCAGCCCGATCGCGCATCCTGCCTTATCCGCCTTCGAAGCGGTCTTTCACCCCACTCAAAGTACGTACCGTTATTTTCTGACCGACAAAAACAATAACGTCCTTTATGCCTCAACCTTTGAAGAGCATGTGAGAAACAAGCAGAGAGCGGGGTATTAAGGGTATCGAGTATCGTGTATCGAGAATGGAAAGCACCCCGTTCGCGTTCTCGATACACGATACGGTATACTCGATACTCCTATATGTCTGTCTTCGTCCTCCAGCCTTCCTCTGAACCTCATCATCGTCGTATAGACTATGGTAAGGAGTTAAACCAAGAGCAGCTCGACGTAGTCTTAGGAGGCGATGGTCCGTGTTTGGTATTGGCTGGAGCTGGCTCGGGAAAGACCCGAACTCTTACGTATCGTGTTGCTTATCTCCTTGAACACGGACTTGATCCTTCATCTATCCTGCTTTTAACCTTTACAAATAAAGCGGCTAGAGAGATGCGCAGCCGAGTTGAATCACTTTTAGGTACGGATGCGCGTGGCATTTGGGGCGGAACATTTCACTCCATTGCCAATCGCATTTTACGTGCGTTCGCCGAAGTCATTGGCTATACCTCCGGCTTTTCCATTCTCGACCAAGAAGATGCCCGCGATCTCATCAAAGCCATTTTAAAAGATTTAAAAATCGATCCTAAAGCCCGCCGTTTCCCATCGCCCGCCGTTGTCCAAGATGTCATCTCCTACGCCCGCAACGTCCAGCAGCCTATTGAGACCGTCATCGGTTGGAAGCATCCAAACTTTGTTCCCTTCATTCCCGAGATCGAAGACGTTGCCCGCCAATACCAAACCCGCAAAAAATCTGCCAATGCCATGGATTTTGATGACCTATTGTCCTACACGGCTGCTTTACTTGAAGATCCGATCCATGGCCAACATATCGCCGGTCCTTTTAAATACGTGCTCGTTGACGAATTTCAAGATACAAACGCCATTCAAGCTCGCATCGTGGCAGGCTTTGCGAACGTGCATAAAAACATCTTAGTCGTTGGCGATGACGCGCAGTCTATCTATGCTTTCCGTGGGGCGGATGTGAAAAATATCCTCTCTTTTCCGAGCCAATGGGAAAACACAAAAATATTTAAGCTCCTTACCAATTATCGTTCGACTCCTCAGATTCTCGAGGTCGCCAACGCTTCGCTTGAACATAATAAAGAACAGTTCCAAAAAGATTTAATTGCCGTACATAAGAATGGGGATAAGCCCAAGTTAGTTCCTTGCGCTTCCGCTGCCCAAGAAGCGCAATACGTCGCCGAGCAAATCTTGGCTCTCCGTCACGAAGGCACGGCTCTTCGAAATATCGCGGTCCTCTTCCGTTCCAGTGCCCACTCCCAAGCGCTCGAATTCGAACTCATGCGTCGAGATATTCCTTATGAATATCGTGGGGGCCAAAAGTTTTTTGAGCGAGCGCACATCAAAGACGTCATCTGCTTCCTGCGTGTCGCTCACAATACACAAGACGAAGTTGCTTGGATGCGCGTTTTAGGTTTACAAACGGGCATCGGTGATGCTTCAGCGAGTGCTATCGCCACTCAGGCCAAAGTTGCCACGGACTTTGCTCGTATCCTACTGCCGGAAACCGCTCTCCTCGTTCCTAAGCGAGCGCAAGAAGGTTGGCGCGAGTTCCAGACCATCGCTCGCGACATGGTCGGCACCGGCAAAGCACCCGCACCCATGATCCGCGCGGTCACAAGCTCTACCTATCGCGATTATCTCGAGCGTGAATATCCAAACTGGCGTGAACGCTTGGAAGATCTTGAACAGCTCGCCCTTTTTGCTGAAAACTATCAAGAGGTCGGACCATTTCTGAACGACATCGCCCTGTACGACGATGTAGTCGCCGGTCGAGAAACGCCCGGTTCACCCTCAAACGATGAAGAGCGCATGATTCTGTCGACGATTCATCAGGCTAAGGGCCTCGAATGGGACACCGTTTTTATCCTTCATCTCGCCGAAGGTTCTTTCCCGTCTCGCCGCGCGCTCGCAGAGGATGGGATGGAAGAAGAGCGTCGCTTGTTTTATGTGGCCGTCACCCGCGCCCGCAAACATCTCTTCTTAACCTATCCCATGACTACGGGGTACGACACGCTCATGTTTAATCAACCAAGCACATTCGTAGAAGAAGTCCCGCCACGTCTCTTCGACCGAGTCGAGCTCCGCGAATCCGGCAGCTATCACACGGCCACCGTTCGTCGCGGAGGAGGGGAGTGGAGCGACGAGGGTGGAAACGAACCTTGGTCGGACGAGCCTACGATTCAATTAGACGGAAGTGGAGAATACAAAACCTTTGCCACAAAAACCGTCTGGAAGTCTTCATCTTCAGCTGCACCAAAACAATCACCGGGGTCATTTTTGCGTAATGTGGACGAGTTATAAAAAATAAGATCGACGTGTAGAAATACGTCGAGAAAAGGAAGGTTAGCGAATTTTTTCGATCAGCCGAGTAGCGAGAAGACGGTTCTGGCATGCGATGTTATGAGTCGTGCACCATTTTTCTTCAAGCCACAGAGCTGAATCACAGAGAACTCCCACGAGGTGATCCCAGGCCACCCTCCTCGCTACCATGACCGTACCCCCAGCGTACAATGCGGCGAGCTGCTCTTCGGAGGCGAGTGTTGAACTGGCTTGAAGGATAGTGGGTTTAAACAAAAGAACAGTGGGCTTCTCTCCATCGTACGGATAGCAGGCCATGCGGCTGAGGGCGTCGAGGTCGAATCCCCAGTTGCGAACGACAAACATAGGTACTTGCGTCGGCCCACTTCTGGCACGAACCATCATTCCAGGTACCACTGCATATGCAGTATCCCTTTCTTGAAGTGTTACGCGGTACATATTTTCCAGGATGCCCAGAATTACTCTAGCTTCCTCGAATTCCATCAACCCTCCATGTCGTTCTTAAGTAACATAGAAAAAGATGCATGTAAAGGATAGACTCGACTTCGAATCCAAAGCCCTAATGCAAGATGCGAGCACCAAATTCATGCAAGACGGTAAAGTTGTGGACGAGGGTAAGCACGAAGATCTCTTAAAGCGCGACGGCCTCTATAAGTCCCTCTGGTCCATTTAGGCGGGAGGGTTTTTAGCGGAGTAAGATACATTGAAACTGGGATCCTATTCTTCCTCGTCATTTCGACCGGAACTCCTCTAAAACAAAAAAATGTGTGAAGTGGAGAAATCCCTCACGGGTTAGGAGGTTTGTCCTAAAAATGCAAATCGACGCAGCTTATGCGTCGTGGGGGAGGGGAATGGGCGGAGAGTTGTGGGGTGGGTCTAGGCGGCGAGGGGAAGGAGCGGTCGTACGTCAAGGTATGCAGCAGCCTGTCGACGTGGCTTGATCTCGAGGTCTCCGAGGTAGAGCTGGCTCCACTCGATGACCACGATCCCATCACCTGGGTTGATGACGACGGCGACGTTGGCGATCACCTGTTCGCGCCCGACGGTGACCCCGATGAACTTCTCGACCACGCGGCCGAGCAAGCTGTTGGCACCAATCTCCCAGTCGAACCGCTCGTGAAAGATGGCGATGACTTCATCGAGGGCGCGGGCCGCCATCAGCAGCTTTTCGAGATCCAGTCGGGAGAGGTCTTGGCGAGCACCAATGACCACTCTTCCGCCCTTGATGATGATACCCACGAGACCTTTCTGCATCGCCGTGCTGCTCTGCTCCGAGCAGTCACGGCCCATCGGCACGCCTGCCACCTCAAACACCTTCTTCAATCTCATGAGAGGATCCATAATGAACCTCCTTTCGTACCCACACTATTACACATTTTATTATTTTTGTAAAGGGCACTTACCCATTTTTTGGCCTATAAAAAGCAAAATCGACGCAGAGCATGCGTCGGTAGGATTAAAGGAAAATTGTAGCACGGCCTAGCTACGGGTTAGGTCACGTTCTTGGCTTCTTCACGGCGTACCTTTGGCAAATCGTAAGGACTCCACAGATTGACGATTCCGACAAAAAACGGAACAATAAGTTGGCTTTAAGGGAGTGTTCCCTTTGGAAAGGAGGACGGAGCAGTGCGAAAGTTCACGTTGAGTGGTTGGGTGTGTCCCTCGTGTCATGACTCCCGCCGCCATGGTAAGCGGCCTAAGGCGATCATGAACTGCTTCTGGCGGCGTCACCGCCACTTCAAGCGGCAGCCGAGCCATCTTTCAGGACGGAAGATGCAAGCACTCGTCAATTGATAAGCTAGCATCCATAAAAACAAAGCCCCTGTCGCGCCTTTGCATCATTCTTTACTGCCGTCGATCTCCCATCGGCGGCTTGACGTTTTTAGAAGAATCCGCTAGATTGAGCCCTAACAACCAAGGTCCAAAGACAGCAGGCGGCGCCAAAAGCGCATAAGTTGGCCAAAAGCCACCCTGCCGAGGATAGCGTCACTCATCAGAAAGATGGGTTTGCATCCGCAGGACTAAGGCCTTGCGGTTGTTTTATTCCAAAGGTCGATCTTAATACATCATCTAGAATGTCACGTTTATGCCAAAAACACGTGCTCAAAAAGGCGAATCCTTGCAGGAGCTGACGGAGCTCTTCAAGACCGGCAAGTCCATCATGTTCGCGGACTACCAGGGCATGACCGTCGCCAAAATGACGAGCCTGCGTAAGCAGCTCACGGGTGCCAAGGTCGACTACGTCGTCGCCAAAAAGACGCTCCTCGGCATTGCCGCCAAAGAAGCCGGCTACGAAGTCGATTTCTCCAAGGTGTCCGGCATGGTCGGTGCCGCCTTCGCCCACGAAGACGAAATGGCTCCTGCTAAGCTCATCGGCGACGCCGGGAAAGATGCGCCTATCAAATTGGTTGGCGGAATCTTCGATGGCAAGTTCATCGATGCCCAATACGCCATCTCCCTTTCCAAGTTGCCAAGCAAAGCTCAGCTCTTGGGCCAACTGCTCAACGTCTTCAATGGTCCCGCCGCTGCCTTTGTTCGCGTTTTGAACGCCTACAAGGAAAAACAAGAAGGTGGAACAACCGCTGCTTAATAACTCACTTAGTATCGAGTATCGAGTATCGAGTATCGAGAATAGGAGTGAAGCCTTTTTCTACCAAGAGGCCTCTCTTCTTCCTCTGGATACTCGATACACGATACTCGATACACGATACTCTTAACCTATGTCCGACGAAATGAACAAAGTCGAGGTTCCAGCTAAGTTCGCTGACCTCGTTGCTAGTCTCGAAAAAATGTCCGTCCTCGAAGTCGCTGAATTGGTCAAAGCTCTCGAGGCAAAATGGGGCGTCTCTGCTGCTGCTCCTGTGGCTATGATGGCTGCTGGTGCTGCTGGTGCTGCTGCCGAAGAAAAGTCCTCATTCAACGTTGAGCTTGCTGAGGCGGGTGCCAACAAGATCGCGGTGATTAAAGTCGTTCGTGAAATCACGGGCTTGGGCTTGAAGGAAGCTAAAGACATGGTCGACGGTGCTCCTAAGGTCGTGAAGGAAGGGGCTGCCAAGGCCGAAGCCGAAGACATGAAGAAGAAGCTTGAAGAAGCCGGTGCCAAAGTTAACCTCAAATAAGAGCTTATACAGCGAAAAAAGCCCTTACATCCAAAAGATGCAGGGCTTTTTTCATATAAAATTCCACCACCCTAGAAAAAAATCCAAAAACCTGCTAGGGTTTCTTGATCGAGAAATGCACTAGGGTTCTTTTCGAGGCCGCGCCCTCTCGATTCGCGCCTCAACGGCTGTGCTCCCGCTTGAGTACGGAAACGGGATGTCATGCTGCCCCAGCGGATTCCAGCATACGAAGAAACTCCTCCGTGGGAGGCTCCTCCTCCAGATGTGAGCGAAGAAACGCAGCGTCCGCTTGCGGTGGGTAACTTCTCCACCGCTAGCACCCCCCAGACCATTGGGGGATACATCGTTCTCCTGCTCCTGGCCATGGCATTTTTGAAGGCACTTGGCTTGATGTGCAGGCCGCGTCACAAGAGGCCGCTCCTGTTCCGCTGATCGTTCTCGATCCCTCCTCATCTCCCCTGACCGCTCGGTTCAGGGTATCTTTTTTAAGAGCGTTTGGTTAAAACAAAACTTCCGCCCCAGAGGCGAAAGTTGTGCTTATTTATCTTTAGATTACGCCGCTTTTTTAGCGAGCTTCTCACGGCGACGCTTAGAAACGGATTGCATCTTGCGCTTATCGCCTTTGATGAGCTTGTTATCGATAAACAAGTTCCAGACGGTATCCGAGCATTGAGCACCTTTGGAAATCCAGTGGTTTACGCGCTCAGCGTCGACCTTAAAAGCCGCGGGTTCAACTAAAGGGTTGTACGTCCCCAAAATTTCCAAGGCTTTTCCCCATGGATCACGCGCTTTTTCGGATACGATAAAGCGGTATTGGGGCTGCTTGGTTTTCCCGACACGGGTAAGACGAATGGTTAACATGCGCCCAAGAATAAGCGAAACCACATATAAAGTCAATAGCCGTAGGCCTCCTCTCCATTTCATAGACTCTATACTCAATACTGAATACTCAATACTGACCAAAGTTGCCCTCTTTCTGATTCTTTGGTAGCTTAAGCACAAGCCCTACAGGGCAATTTACTCTTATCCTTAATTGCGGCCGTCTCTGGATCTTCTACAGATCGGATGGGATGGCACACAAGCCGATATGGCTGAACAGTTTCTTGATCAGGAATTTCTTGAGTACGTTGTTAAGTCGATTGTAAACAAGTCCGATGATGTTAAAGTCGAGCGTACTGTTGACGAACGTGGTGTCCTACTCACCCTCCATGTCAATCCAGAAGACATGGGCTACGTCATCGGTCGCGATGGTCAAACGGCTCGCGCCTTGCGTATCTTGCTTAAAATTGTAGGCGCAAAAGCCAACGCTCGCGTCAACATGAAAATCTACGAACCAGAAGACGCCCGCCGCGAACACCAGGAACGCAAAGCCCCTCGCACCTCCGCTCCTGCCAGCCACGGCGAAGCTGGTTTGGTTACAGATGAAGATCTGAGCGATTTGGGGATCTAAGTGGGGAATCGTAGAACGTAAAACGTGAATCGTCAGATATCAGAAGATAGGGCAGCATCCCTCCTCTCATAAGAGGAGGGATTGTTTGTTTTAAAGAAGGAAGCTAGGCTATCGGTATGAAGCTAAAGCCGTTACGCGTCGACATCCTCTCCATTTTTCCCGAGATGGTGGAGCCATATTTGCAAGGCTCCATTCTTGGTCGCGGGCAAGCGGCAGGTGCCTTGGAATTAAAGGCGCACCAGCTCCGCGACTGGACTGACGACAAGCATCAAACCGTGGATGACCGTCCGTTTGGAGGTGGTCCAGGCATGGTCATGAAGGTCGCGCCCATCCACAAAGCCTTGCAAGCACTCAAAGTCCGTAAAGCGGATGGCTCAAAAACTATCACAGGAAAAAAGGCCTGCGTGATTCTTACAAGTGCCAAAGGCAAAACCTTCTCGCAAGCCGATGCGCGACGCTTGTCGGCATACGAACGCCTAATCTTTATTTGCGGACGTTATGAGGGGATTGATGAACGTGTAGCCGAGCATTTAGTCGACGAAGAGCTTTCGATCGGCAACTATGTTTTAACCGGCGGAGAATTGGCGGCTCTCGTTATGGCTGATGCGGTCGCGCGTCTTCGTCCGGGCGTGCTTGGCAAAGAAGCATCGCTGGACGCCGAGTCACACACTATTGAAGGGGTGCTTGAATACCCGCAATACACCCGGCCGGAAGTATATTCCGCCAAAAAGGGAGGGGAGTGGAAGGTGCCGGATATCTTACTTTCCGGAGATCATAAGAAGATTCAAGTCTGGCGCGAATCACAATCAAAACGAACGGCTAAACCTTGACGACCGGCTAAAAAACCGATATTCTCACCGCGCATTTACATCCAAGATGGATGGCGAGGCTCCTTCGTCTATCGGTTAGGACAGCGGCTTTTCAAGCCGTTAAGAGGGGTTCGACTCCCCTAGGAGCTACCAAAGAAGAAACACCGTCACCCGACGGTGTTTTTTCGTTCTCAAGTGTCTTATTTAATTCATAAACAAGAGATAAGTCGTCGGTTCGACAATTTTTTCCATCGAACGTAAGCCCATTAGGACAGGTCGAACCCTGGTATTGCAGACGAATCTCATACTCGGCCATGAGCCATGCTTTAGCGGCATTCGTCACGAAGGCAAGACAATGTGAAAGGGCTTTTTCCATATCAAGTTCTTCCGACCAACCAACCTGAAGTTGTGCCCGTTTTTGCGCGATGCGTGCGTTTACCAGACGCTTCTGTTCTTCAAATTCGGCATCTGTATATTTTTCTGCCCGATGAAGATCAAAAATACGCTGACGTTCCTCCTCCATTTTTTGGATCTCCTTATTAATCTTGGCGTTCTTGCCGTCAAAGTGTTGGTAGTTTGATTTCCATACGTCCATGACCGTTTCCCTGAAGAGGGCTAGGTATTCGGACTTTGGCGTAATTTCTTTTAAGAATTCTACAAACGACCGTTCAAAGGTTTCCTTGGGGATAGAGCGGGAGA
>CAYTIN010000007.1:0-49173 GCA_964438015.1 uncultured Gammaproteobacteria bacterium | reverse complement strand
TGTTGAAGCACCTAAATCGTATCACTTGTCGCATTTCTAATGGGAATTAAGCGGAGGGCGACCCTGGGGTCGCCCTCTGCTGTTTTTCTGGGCTTTTTCTCTTATTTCTCCTTCACTCTAAACACCTTCCCTTCATTATGGGCGTTGGCTGTTGGATTGTAGAACTCGTAGGCACGGGCGGGCGGGATGCGGTATTCGCCTGGCGTTGTAGCTTGGGCGATGAAGCTGTATTCGTAGACACCCGGTTCTAGGTTGTCGGCAAAGAGGAAGACCCGGTCATCGCGATACTCAATATGGTGCCAGACGTTTTCCCACCACCAGTCACGATCATTATCTCCTAGACATCGTTGCTCCCCTTGCCAGTCTGGGTAACAATACGTTTCTTTACCGGCGATGCTTTGCGGACTGGTCTTGAGGGCGAAGTCGATTCCCTCTAAGCCTGCCGGCAAATGGTATTCCATAGCCACATACTGGCGTCGTTTTGGGACAAGAAGCTTGAGACGGACGAGCACATTTTCACCCTGTTGAATTTCTTGGAGCGGTCGTTCGCGTTTTGTGTCGTTGAGGGCGTAGGTATCGGCTACGATGGTCATGCCGTTGCTGAACGGCTCGATATCCTGGATCGAGCGATAAACGCGCATGTTAATGTCGTAGAAGTAGCGTTTGTCCGTATCTTTTTCTAAGCCGATTTGATGGCGGTTCCCGGCTTTTGCAAGATCTGGCAATGGGAAGGCTTTGCTTTGTGCGGCCGATACATCTCCTTGCTCAAACTTGAAGGTTTGGTTGAGTTGGTTGTCGAGGTAGAGCGAGACGAGAGCGGTGGTCTTATCAACGGGATTCGCACGTGCGTATTCCACTAAACCCAGGAGCGTGAGCGCCGTGTCGTTGGTCGTATACCAGTAGCCATCTTTTCGAGCCTGCACCAGGTAACGCAAGACACGTTCGACGTCTTCATGTTTAGGATCAAGGCGCAAGAGTGCTTGCAAGTAGAGACTCGTGGTGCGCAAGTCGGAACTCAAGAGATCATAATACCCTTCTTTCTCTTTGACGTAGGCGGTCGATGGATTGAGGTAGATGACCTTGTTTCTAACCTCGTTTAAGAGCTGGGCGGCACGCGTAGAGGTACGATCCTTTTCTACGTTTTTATACGCCAGGGCGAGGAAGAGCTTGGCGAATTCCGGTAAACCTTCACGACGCTCGTAAAGAGTGGCTGCGTAACCAGACAGATCATTGGTGTTGCGCTCAGACAACATGAAGAGAACCTGGGCACGCTCGGCATCAGATATCCCGTCATACCCGGAAGCATTCGACATTTGTAGGGCGTCTCTTAGATATTCATCCGCTCTCTCCAAGACGGCAGAATCGACGTCAAAGCCAGCTTTCTGTGCTTGCGTGAGTCCCCACATCACATAGCCCGTTAGCCATGGATACGTCTTGTCGTAATCCGACCAGAAGCTCCAGCCACCGTTCGCACGCTGGGTCGAGACGAGCACCTTAATGGTATCGCGGACGTTTTGCTTGGCCCTCTCCATTTGTGTCGAGCTTGTCTCGGTTACCTTTAGCTTTACTAATTCTTCATACATTAAGTTCGCCAAGAGACCACTCGTCTTTTGCTCCGAGCAACCGTAGGGATAGTAGACAAGATAGTCGAGACCTTTTTGCAAGCCGTTACCGATATTCGGTTGAACCGAGACATCGACCTGTCCCACGTTTGGCAAAATCCCTTCAGGAATTTCAAACGTTTCCGTAACATTCTTTTCCAGGATGCCTGAGGCAGAGACAACTTCTGGCACAGAATAGTCGAGCACGGGAATGGTCATCTCGAACGCATCTTCATACCCTGTCGCTTTTGCACTGACCGTGAACTTGGCTTGCGTGCCGTTGGCTGGGACTTGCACCTTCCACTTCACAACTCCTCGCCCTTGCGGATCGAGATGGATATTCCGTGTAGCAGATTCGACGGTGACACCTTCAGCTTTGATCGTAACTTGGGCATCCAAGGCGCGGTCGGTGGCGTTGATGACGGTCGCGCCGACAATGGCCGTATCTTGGCGACGCAGGATACGCGGCAAGAGCGGTTCGACCATGAGGTCGCGACGCGTGACAAGTTTGGCTTCGGCGTGGCCGACTTGCGTGTCTTTGGTTTCTCCAATCGCGAGCAGATTCCAGCTCGTGAGATTATCAGGCAAATTGAATGTAACTCGTGCTTTGCCGTCTGCGCCGGTTACGATGTTGGCATTCCAATACGCCGTATCTTGGAAGTTGCCGCGGACAGCCGGGCCGCTATTGTCACCTTTGCCTCCTCCCCCGCCCTCGGTCGGTGAAAAGAAGACTTTTTTGACGAGCATGGTGAGCGACTGTCCCGTTTCAACACCGATGAGACGCGGAAACCAGAATTTACCCAAGATATCTTTGTCGATATTGCCTAAGAGGGCGATCACACGTTCGTCGACAACGGCAAGGGAAACTTCTGCTTGCACGGGTGCGCCATCGCTATTCTTGGTTTCAATGGTTACCGTGACCGATTCCCCCGGGCGATGCACTTCGCGGTCAGGCGTGACCGTCATCGTGAGAATCTTTTTGGTGGTATTCACCTGCAAGTTGGCATAGCCCATGCGGAATTCCGGAATGCCCGTCTCTCCCCCGCCTTTGACAGCTAAGACAGAGACGTAAACATTCGGCGTCTCAGCATCCGTAATCTTGAGATCGACCGTCCGTTGTTTATTCCCTAAATCAATCACGCGATATTCGCGAATCGTGCCTCGCTCAATGGTCACCAGGGCTTTCGTATTTTCATAAGGCGTTTGGACTATGAGCGAAGCCGTATCCCCTACATCATAGCTAGCCTTATTCTGGATGATCTTCATTTGATGGTCGTCGGACACACGGACGCTGTCACCATTTCCACGATAGACATACCGGGACGCGGACGCGGAAATGAGTTGCCCGCGGCTGTCGCGTGCCTCGATGACAGCGACGTATTCGCCATCGTTCGTGACCGTGAAAGAGAGACGACCTTTCCCTTCTCCGTCTGTCGTGAGCGGTTTTGTGTCGAGAAGAGTATCGTTCTTTTGCCATTCAAACAGGCTGTTGCCGTCGGTACCCGTCTTCTTGGTGGTGGTCCAGACACGCTTATAGAGTTTGACGGTGGTGTTGGCTTTAGGTTTTGCGGATCCATCTATGTTGACGCTTACCACTTCAAAGTCAGTCGTAGCTGCCTGCCAGCCGGCGGAATAATCTGGACGGATACCAAGATAATACTCGCCTTTATGGACAGGGAATTCGAGGTGAGAGGAAACCGTGCGTTGGTTGACGTCGGTAACGGTGACATCGACGGCGTAGGTGGCACTGGTTTTATAATCGGTCAAACTAGCGGGGAGAGTAATGACGAAGTTCCCTTTATCATCCAAGACTGCCTCGCCATTTTGGATGCTCTCGGAGCCCCCTTCCTGGCGGCAATACCAATAGCATTCGGCGTTATCATCGGTGGTAAAGCTGTACCAATCATTCCACCAACGGCCTTGCATGGGCTGGAAGAAGAGTTGACTACGCGTAATAGTGTAGGAAACCTTGCCACCTTTTAGGGGAATGCCTTGATAGTATGCCGCTTGAACCGGAATGCGGATCTCTTGTCCGTTCAAGACCGGGGCCGTGGGTTCGGTTACATCCACCCTAAAGTCAGGCCGGCGGTATTCACGCACATCAAAGGCGGTTTCGATAGGTCGTGGCTCTTCCTTATCGCTGACAACACCGGCACTAAGACGGTATGTTCCGAGCTTCATGCTTGGATCTAATTGGAAGCTGCCATTGAATGTTCCATAAGCGTTGAGGGGGAGCTTCTCCGTCCATACCTGGTTCCCCTCTCCGTCATGGATGACTACCTGCACCTCCTTGGCAGTCGGCAACCTTAGACGCGCATCTTCATCAAACCGCACCACGCCTTTAAAGAAGATTTTTTGATCCGGACGGTAGATACGTCGTTCGGTATAGACATAGCCAATATGGTGTTTCACTTCTCGTTCATACGTCCGATCCAGGCCATAGTTCCAAGGCCCAATCCCTTCACTCCATTCCGTTTCGACATAACCCAAGCGTGCCCCATCAGAACCTTCGATGACGAGGTTTTGCAACTTCGTCGACTCGTCGACCGTTAAAGACACGACTCCTTGCGCGTCGGTTTTTCCCTCAGCAACTTTTTTAAGCAAGCTTCGGTCGTAATCATTTACCGGACTCCAGATACGAACGGAAAGACGGGGCACAACTTGCCCGCTCTTCATGTCCGTGGCCCAGACCAAAACCTTTCCACCCGTGTCACGTTTTACGGTTAAGGCTGTATCCGTAATCATTAAGTTGCGTGGCTGAAGATAGCTTGGACCATTTTCAAAGCTCAGCTTGTAGAACCCATTGGGAAGTTTCTGGCCAGCGAGTTCATCGAGGTCAATATTAATGATCTTTGACGTATTCAACGCAGCCGAAGCATCGTAGGACTTCCGGGCCTTGAGCGTCCCGCCGTAGTCACCGTGTGCCACACCTTCTAACGTTCCGCTTTCCAGCTTTACGTTGACTTGTTGGTTCCAGTTTAGCGTGCGTGCTTGATAGAGACGCGGGAGATGGGAAGCGAGCACGCCATAGATGCCATAGGTGGAAACATCAAAACGTGGCTCAAACGGATTCGTCGTGACATGGAACACGATAGGCTGAGCGAGTTTTTGTCCGTAGATATCCGCCACGTTTGTACTCATGGTCACGGTATAGGCGGTTGAAGGTTTCCAGCGGCCGCTGATATACATGGTCGCGTCTCCGTTGGAACACCCGTTCGGCAAATAGGCAAAAGGAGAAATCTGGAGGTCTTCAATGGGTGGAGTGACCTGGATATTCTGCTTGGAGGCTTCTACTTCCAGCTTGAAAGCTTCTGCTGCAATAGGATTGCTAAAACAGAAAGAAATACCTTCATCAACGCGCTTGGTACTACCTTCGGCTGGAAAAGAAGACACGAGCCGCAAGCCAAGCTCATCGGTAGTGACCGCCTGCTCCCAGTCTTGCTCCAAGCCTTTGGGACCAAGGCCAAGCGTAATGCCCTTGGAAAGCTTAAACGTATACGTTTTGCCCAACTCAAAGTCATTTTTGCGCTTGATGGTTAAAATACGTGGCTGATCTTTTTCCGTCTCGAAGCTAAAGTCTTGATTTGAAAGGCGGTTGTCGCCGTTTTGGATTACGAGATCTTTGGCAAGCGCCTCGGGAGCAACAGGATAGTTGAATTCCAGGCGAACGGCCTCTGTTGGTTTGTGATGCTGGAACAAAGACGCTAGGGCAACCGTCAGTGATGGAGTTGAGAAGCTCCACGTTTTATCTTCAACAATGGAACCACCATCCGCCAGCTTGGTGCCTTTTGGAACTGTGACAGTAAATTCGGTCGCGGCTGCCCAACCATTGTCCGGAACAAATTCAAATCCGTTGGTTCCAAGCCAATGATATGTTCCTTTTACTTCTGGCTTGATACTGAGGAAGGTAGGCACTGCGAGGTTTCCGGTGAGCGTGCGTAATGGGTGGTCAAATAAGACAGTCAAGATTTGATCTTGCATGACAACCGTTTTATCTACAGGCGTAACGAGTGAGACTTCCGGAAAGTCTAAAATAGTGAATGACTGCCGATACTCCTCTTTAAGAGGCTTAAGAAAAAAACTCTTTGCCTGCGTACCTACCACGACTTCATATGTCTTGCCTTTTTCAAATGTCGTCTTTGGCGTAAAAATAAGATCCGTCCCCTCCCAGCTGAAGGTGCCATCAAGAGATGGGTTGATGCGAAAGACTTGCTCAACCGAACGATGGTTCATGGGTTGGCTGAAGATGATGCGGATGATCGCATTGCGGGAGAGTTCAACAGCATGGCCCTTAAGAGCACCATGGGCGCTTGGTGAAGGCATGAAGGCAAAGGCACCGACTATAAGGACTGCGGTTGCCAATAATCCTCCACAGAGGAGCTTGGCGTGCTTCTTTAAGGCTTCGGAAATGGTCCGGAAAGAGAGGGGTGGCATAGGAAGTATCCGATGACGTTCGGGATGACGAGAAAAAGGTTTTTTTATTAAGTCATGTAAGCTTGCTACGTTTTATTATCGCACGAAAAACTGGACTCGGCGATCAGCTCCTTCTAACTCGAGCGTATAACTCCCGGGTTGGGGTGACCAGAGGAGCGTTGGACCATCTGATGTAAGGGGCATCCCATTTAGTCTCCAGTGATAGGCCGATCGACGTTCTCCCCCGGCAATAAAGGGGATCTGGAAGGCCTCTGGTGCAAGATGCGTCTCTCGTTCGAATTGGTCATCTTCAAGCGGTGAGAGGATGGTAAGAGGTGTTACTCCTCCCCGCGAACGACCCTCGCAATCACATGTTGGCAAGCGCTCGACACCTTTGGCGGTAAGCCAAGCATCATATTCTGGCGGAGGATGGAGGAAGATTTTTTTCACCGTCGCCATTAGGCAAGCGTCGGTGGTGAGCAACCCTGTTTTTGCATCCACCGTTGCTTCTACGTACCAATCATCCTTTTCCGTCGGCTCTGTTCCTTTGATAAAGGTTTCTTCGCGTGTTTTTGCGCAGGTCTCATCTGCTAATTTTCCTGAAGGAAGACAGATACGTCGTCTCACGAGTCCGTCAACGTTTGGCCATTGAATATCTTTTACGTTTTTTAGATACGCTTGCATGACATCATGCCAAATGGGTACTGCACCGGTGATACCAGATACGCCTTGCATGGCAGAATTATCGGCGTTCCCCACCCAGACACCAACGACGATTTCAGGTGTATAGCCAAAGGCCCAATTATCCCGGAAGTCTTTCGTAGTACCTGTTTTTATTGCGACACGTTTGCCCACATCAAGAAGATTTGAGGAGCCAAACGACAGAAGACGTGCTGATTTGTCCATCAAAATATCGCTGACGAGCACTGCAGCCTGCTCTGCCGAGGAGGATAACGGAAAAAGTGCCTCATGAAACGGTTGTGCCGCTTGTTCGCGCACGACGCCATTTCTATCACGAACCTCCAACACGTCGATGGGTGTGACGGATTTGGCGGATAAGGCCAAGCTCGCGTAGGCGCGGGTAACATCGGCAAGAGATGTTTCACCGCCTCCCAACACAAGCGCGAGTCCATAGTGATCAGGCTCTTCGGGAAACGTAATACCAAAACGCGAAAGAAGACCCACAAAGGAGTAGAGTCCAACGGATTGCAAGACCTTCACTGCGGGAATATTGAGAGAGCTCCCCAAGGATTCGCGGATCGAGACGGGGCCGTGGTACGCGTACCCATAGTTACGCGGATAGTAGGGCTTGCCGTCGACGGTTTCGAAACGCACGGGCAAGTCGGCGATAACACTTGCGGGCGTAAATCCTTGTTGGAAGGCTTGAAAATAGAGAAAGGGTTTCAATGCTGAACCAGGCTGGCGTTTGGCCTTAACCATGTCGACTTGACCCTGGATAGATGTATCAAAATAATCTCCGCTGCCGACATAGGCCAAGATTTCTCCGCTTCGTGGCTGCATCATCATGAGAGCCGCGTTCGTGACGTGCTGGCCTGCAAGTTGTGCCAGGCGTCGTTTGATGGTTTGTTCGGCTTGGCGTTGTTGTTCGGGATCAAGGGATGTTTTAACCGTGTATCCCCCCATACGAAGATCAGGATACCGGGCTTCTAATATCTCTAAGACGCGGAAGACAAAGTGCGGTGCTTGAATCTCATGGCGAGGCGGAAAAAGGTCGATGGCCGTCGTCACCGCCTCTTCTCGCTGTTCGACAGAAATCACCCCTCGCTCAGCCATTCGATCTAAGACGGTTTGCTGACGCGAGCGAGCGAGCTTCCAATGATAGTAAGGATCATAGGCAGAAGGAGCGGGAATGATGCCGACCAGTAAGGCACTTTCTGCCAAGGTCAGATCTTGAGTAGGTTTGTGAAAATAGGTTTCCGTGGCCGCCGCTAATCCTAAGGCTTGGTTGCCGAAAAAGATGGTGTTGACGTAAGTTTCAAGCGTTTGATCTTTGGTATGCGTATATGACCAATAGATAGCGGCCGTGGCTTCACGAAGTTTATGAAAAAGCGTACGTTGCTTATCCGCAAAATAGAGATTTTTTACTACTTGTTGCTCAAGCGTACTTGCGCCGCTCACAATTTCTTGGCGTAGGATAAAATCTTTGAAGGCCCGTGTGATCGCGATGACATCGATACCGTGATGCGAATAGAAGCGCTGATCCTCTGAAGCGAGGAGTGCCTCCACAAATGATGCAGGGATGGAGCTGCGCGAGATGAGCGTCCGTCTCCCCTCTTCGGGTTTCACGACTTCATAGAGGAGACCGCCGTTGCGGTCGAGGATTTTGGTGGAGGAGATGGGCGAGGCGGGGTGTCGTAGGGGTGCGATTGACCACGCTACGAATGCTAAGAGGAGCACTATGGCAAGTACTCCTCCGAGGAGGATAAACCTTAGCCGTCGGGGCATACTTTTTATCTTCGTATGTTATTTTCCCTTTGTCATCCCGAGCGCAACGAAGTGGAGCGAGGGACCTCGACCGGAACAGGTAGCCCTCGACATGATCCGCTACCCGTTTCCGCTGCGAGGTCCCTCTCTCCGTCGAACTTCGCTCGGGATGACACAGAGGAGAAAGGGGAACGCTTAGTAATCCGCCAAACGACGAATGAGCGGGTGTTGTTGGATTTTTTCTAAAGCCTTTGCCTCGATCTGACGGATACGTTCGCGGGTGACGTCGAATTCTTTGCCGACTTCTTCCAAGGTGTGGCCGACACCGTCCGATAAGCCAAAACGCATCTCGAGAATTTTTTGTTCACGAGGATTGAGATCCTTGATGATATCACGGACGTAGTCACGCAAAAGTTGAAGCGCTGCAGAACGATCGGGCGTGACGTTTTTGACGTCTTCGATAAAGTCTTCCAGCGTTGAGTCGTCGTCATCATCGCCGACAGAGGTTTCAAGAGAAACAGTGTCTTGAGAAATCTTAATGATGTGACGAACTTTGTCGACCTCCTGGTTCATTTCGGCGGCGATTTCTTCCGGTAACGGTTCACGACCAAGCTCTTGGATCAACTCGCGCTCGACTTGTTGGAACTTGTTAATTGTTTCCACCATGTGGACCGGAATACGGATGGTGCGGGACTGGTCGGCCAAAGCGCGTGTAATAGCCTGACGAATCCACCAAGTAGCATAGGTCGAGAATTTAAAGCCTTTGCGATATTCGAACTTTTTGACGGCACGAAAGAGGCCGATGTTACCTTCCTGAATTAAATCAAGCAGAGACAACGACTTACCTTGAAACTTTTTGGCAATTGAAACCACCAGACGCAAATTAGCCTCGATGAGCATGCGTTCGGCTTCTTTTTCGCCCTTTTCTTTACGTTTTGCCAGGCTGATTTCTTCTTCGCCCGTGAGCAACGGAATCTTTCCAATTTCGCGGAGATAGATTTGGATGGATTCGGCCGTAAGCTCGAGCGGGTCGACTTTGCCGCGTTTGCCTTCTTCAGAACTGTGAAGCGTGTGAAGGATTTCTTCGCGTTCTTTGCCGCGTCCTAAGATACCTTCTTTCTGTTCAACCATGCTGATACCGGCTGCATCGAGACGGTCAATGAAGGCTTCGTAGGTGTCCAAATAATCTTCTACTTCGGTAAAGACGTAGAGAATTTCGTTTTCGGTAATAAAGCCGCGGCCGCGGGCTTTTTCGAACAACTTTTCCAAGGCCTCCGTGGTTGGTGGGTGGGCTTTTATGTAAGGACCCAGACGGACAGGCCCGGTTCGTGGCTCCGGCTTTTTAGTAGGAGCCTTTTTTAACATGGGCTTGACCGGCTTGGAGGATGACTTCGCAGAAAAAACTTTTTTCTTGGGGGCGGGTTTTTTGACGGACGTGGGCATAAAAAGATGAAGAGGGATGAAACCGACGAATGTCTAAGACAATTCGGAAAATCGACGCGTCAGTTCGGCAATCAAGGTTGCGTCACCAACACGCTCGGCATCGCGCATGGCCTCCTCGAGTTCTTTGCGTTGGCGCGCTTTGGCAAGCGTGCACAGATACTCATGGAGACTCTTCAATTCTCCCACCAACGCTTGGCGAGATAATTCCTGAAATTCTCGCTCGGCGAGAAACGCCAGAGCCTCATAGGTGCTCGCTTCGTCCGACGTCAGGTTCGACGGAGGCGGCAATAAGCGGTCCGCCTGGGCGGATGCTTGGTTGAGATGTGGCTCAGCATACGCTAAGACACCGCGCTCGTAAAGGGTTCGTAAAACCGGATCTTGAAAAAGTGGGGCAGGATTTTTGGCTACAAGCTCTTGCCACAAGTAGGGTCGGAAAAGCCCCAGAGCCAAAAGACGGCGTTCCATTTGTTGCTCGGAAGATATTTTTGGAGGCGTAGCAGCTCTGGATGGCTTGGACAATATAGATGTAGCTGAAGGCGTGCCCTGTGACGGAGAACGCTGTGTAGCCGGCACCTTTCGGATCGCTTCTTTTAAGGCATCTTCGCTTACAGCTAAATCTTTTGCCAATCTCTTTAGCCAATGATCACGCTCGACCGGATCAGCGATCTGGCGGATTTCCGGTAACACCTCTTGAGCGATGTGTTTTTTGTCTTCTGGATCTTGCAGAGACCGGCCCTTGAAGGCTTGGCGATAAATCCACTCCATAATGCTTACCGCCTCTTTGATGGCAGTGCGCCAAAGCTCTGGATCTTTGCGGACGGCTTCATCCGGATCTTTGCCGGCTTCCGGCGGCAACGTAATAACCTTGATTGTAAAGTCTTGTGCGCGAGCCAAATCCAGTCCTCGCAAGGTAGCGGCTTTGCCGGCCGCATCCTGGTCAAAGGCAATTGAGAGATTATTTGTGAACCGTTTAATTAAAGAGAGTTGATCATTTGTCAGAGCTGTGCCGCTGGCCGCGACGACGTTTAAGACACCAAATTGATGAGAACTCACCACATCCATATTCCCCTCAACGATGACGGCCAAATCCTGCCGACGGATTTCACCTTTAGCTTTATCGAGGCCGTAAAGAATGGCAGATTTTTTATAGATTAACGTCTCAGGGGTATTTACATATTTCGCCTGCGTCTTGTCATTGGTCAGGATACGCCCGGTAAAACCGACGATATTTCCATGGACATCTGTAATCGTAAACATGACGCGGTCACGGAAACGATCGTAGACGCCGCTCCCCTTGTCACGGCGAGCTACGAGGCCGGCTTGCAGTAACTCGTCTTCGGTTACGCCCTTAGTTTTAAGAGCGTCCGTCAGATTGGTCCAGCCATCGGGAGCATAGCCGATGCGAAATAAGTCGGCGGTCAGGTCGTCGAGGCCACGCTTGGCCACATAGTCGCGAGCTACTTGAGCTTGAGGCAGCGTAAGGAGAGCGGAACGGAAGAAACGAGCGGCCAAGTCATTCACTTCTTGCAACCGTTTGCGCAGGCTGCTTTTGGCCCCGTCGAACTTTGGAAGGGTGACGCCGGCTTTGTTAGCCAGGAGTTCAAGGGCTTCCGGGAACTCCATCCCTTCCATTTTCATGACAAAGGAAAAGATATCGCCACCAATGTCACAGCCGAAGCAGTGCCAGGATTGCCGCGGACGTGAGATGTGAAAGGAAGGGGTATTTTCTGAATGAAACGGACAAAGTGCCTTAAAAGCTCCGGAACCAGCCGGCTTTAACGGAAGATAATCGCCAATCACGTCGACGACATCGATGCGAGTTTTAATATCTTCGACGGGGGTCATATGCGTAGAACGTAGATCGTAGAATGTAGATCGTCAAACGACCAAGAAAAAAGGTGGCATGGATAGACCCTTGGACGATTTGACGAGAAAAAACGGTCGTGGTTCATTAGAAATAGCTGGAAGGACAATCTCTCACCCTTCGAGCACCCGTCCTATGAACCCGCAAACGGGATTCCTCGTGGTGGTCATCGGTACCGGCGTCCTCACCTTCCTGAAGTCCTACCTCTCCCACGGCTGGTAGCCCAACCCACACTCTGCAACCACTCTCTCCCATCATTCCCGCAGCCACACGGCTCGCGGGAATCTCCTTTTTTATAGAGATGTCGTGGTAGCGTCAGAAAAGAGATGATGTATCATAACGGGCAATCGCTCGTCTATTTCCGGTTGACTGACCGGTTTAGCTAAATAGATCTCAATACTTCCTTCCTGACGATTAGAAATATACCCTTCCGGGCTCGCATCAACGTGCTTAATACGCACATACGTTTCGTCTTTCGTGAGCTGACCGATACGCTGTTCTTTTGCGTCTTTTGTTAGTTGCTTCAACCAACGCACTTCTCCATCCTTATCGGCTTGTCCCAAGAATAACATCCCACGCTCCTTCATATCACAGCCTTCGTCTTGCGTCAGGATACAATCTTGAACATCGTAAACGGATTCGGTCGTACTAACACGGCGAGCGAGGTCGGCTTGTTCGCGGTGGAGTGCTTCGATGCGCTTGGAGCCGACGATGAATAGCACAGCCACGCTTATACAAGCGAGAATGGAGAGGAAGGTGGGAAGAAGAGGGGGGCGAAACATATTTTTTCGTCATTCTGAACGGAATCGGATGAAGTGAAGGATCCCTCGCCCATCGGCCGATCGCAAGGGATCCTTCACTCCGTATGACTGCGTTCAGGATGACGAATATAATACTAACATATCCCGATCCTTACCTCGTCCTCCCATGTCGCGGTGGACGTTTTGGCTTTGGTGCATCGCGGTGGACGCCCGGCGCATCACCTGGTAACGGGGAGGCTTTTTGCCGCTTTTTCAATTCTTTGTTGATGACAGTTATTTCATCGCGCAAAATGGCGGCCAGCTCAAATTCGAGGTTTAGCGCGGCTTCTTTCATTTCTTTCTCCTTCTGTTTGCGGACTTCGCTTAGGTTATGTGTTTCCGCGCTCAGTTCTAATTTGAGAATTTCTTTGACGTCTTTGTCCTTAATATCTAAGCCCAACATAGCGCGCAAGTCTTCTTGTTCTTTGATAATCGTCTTCGGCGTGATGTGGTGCAGGACGTTATAGGCCAGCTGCTTTTCACGACGGCGTTCCGTTTCGGCAATGGCGCGCTGCATGGAGCCGGTGATTTGGTCGGCATAGAGGATGACTTGGCCCCGGACGTTACGAGCGGCGCGGCCGATGGTTTGGATCAAGGATGTTTCGGAACGCAGGAATCCTTCTTTATCCGCGTCTAAAATAGCTACTAGCGAGACTTCTGGGATATCCAAACCTTCACGCAGTAAGTTAACGCCAACGATGGTATCGTACGCTCCCTTGCGGAAATCGGAGAGAATCTCCAGGCGTTCCACGGTATCAATATCGCTGTGGAGGTAACGGACTTTATATCCTCGTTCTTTCATGAACTCGGTTAAGTCTTCGGCCATCTTTTTTGTGAGCGTGGTGGCGAGGACACGTTCGCCGCGTTCGATGACTGGTTTTACGCGTTCAAGCAGGTCGGCGATTTGGCCTGGGTATGAATCGGGAATAATGATCGGTTCTGAAGGGTCATCGGACTTGAGATAGGGGGAAAATTCGGTGGTGCTTGGATCTTTGCCCGGCGTAACGGGCAAGATGATGACGCGCGGATCGACTAAGCCGGTTGGACGAATGACTTGGTCAACAACGTGAGTGGAATGCTCGTATTCAAATTTTCCCGGCGTAGCCGAGACAAAAATAGCTTGTTTGATCTTGGCTTCAAGTTCTGTAAATTGAAGTGGACGGTTGTCGGCGGCTGACGGTAAGCGAAAGCCATGTTCAATCAGCGTTTGCTTACGCGAACGGTCACCTTCGTACATTCCGCCAAGTTGTGGCAGCGTGACATGCGATTCGTCAATCACCAGCAAAAAGTCTTTGGGAAAATATGCAAAGAGCGTGTCGGGCGCAGCGCCACGAGGACGGCCGGATAAGGGTTGAGAATAGTTTTCAATGCCGTTGCAATAGCCAAGGTTTTCCATCATTTCCAAATCATACTTGGTACGACGATCGAGGCGCTCCGCTTCTAACAGCTTGCCGTTCTTTTCGAAGTAGTCCAATCGTTCTTTCAGTTCTTCGCGGATCAGCTTCATGGCACGCTCGCGTTCGGGTCCAAGCGTCACAAAATGCTTGGCAGGAAAAATCCAAAAATCTTCTAATTCGCGCAAAGGAGCTTTAGAGACGGGGTCAGACGCTACGATACGATCCAGCACACCATTCGGGAACTCTAAGCGATAGACCTTTTCTTCGTGTGCCGGCATAACTTCGATGACTTCGCCGCGCGCTCGAAAACTGCCGCGGATCAGGTCGGCGGGGGTGCGCGTGAATTGAGTATCGACGAGATGACGGATGACGCCTTCACGGTCGATACGCTGACCACGCTCGAGGTGTAAAACCGTTTGCAAATAGGCTTCCGGCGCGCCTAAGCCGTAAATACAAGACACTGACGCCACAATAATGACGTCTTTGCGAGTAAGAAGTGCTTGCGTAGCCGCATGACGCAACCGATCAATCTCTTGATTGATCATGGCTTCTTTTTCTATATAGGTATCGGTGCGGGCGATATAGGCCTCCGGTTGGTAGTAATCGTAGTAGGAAACGAAATACTCGACGGCGTTGTCGGGAAAAAAGTGGCGGAACTCGTTACACAATTGAGCGGCGAGCGTTTTGTTGTGAGCGATGACAAGGGTTGGTTTCTGGAGGGTTTGGATGACGTTAGCGACCGTAAATGTCTTCCCGGTTCCTGTAGCACCAAGCAACGTCTGAAAGCGATCACCCCGCTCAATCCCTTTTATCAACGCCGCAATCGCCTCCGGCTGGTCACCGGCGGGTTGATAGGGAGAGGCGAGGCGAAAGGAAGTGGGCATATTAAGATGAACTATCTCATTCTTTTACACTCTTTGCCACCGCCTCATGTAGCCCTTCTTCAAACATGGTGGGAATGATTTTTTCCGGGGTTGGGTTTTTGATAAACGCCGCAATCGCGTGCGCCGCTCGAATTTTTATTTCATCAGTTACTTTTGTTATGCCGTGGTCGAGCATACCCCGGAAGAGACCCGGGTAGCAAAGGGCATTATTCACTTGATTCGAAAAATCACTGCGACCCGTTCCCAGGACCGCGACGCCGGCTTCGCGAGCAACATCCGGCAGAATTTCCGGAACTGGATTCGCGATGGCGAAAATAATCGAGTTTGGAGCCATGGTTTGTACCATGTCTTTTGTGAATGCTCCGGCGGCACTTACACCAATAAGAACATCCGCGCCTTTGACGACGTCAGCGAGAGTTTGTCCTGGTTGTACCTCGGTCGACATCTCAGCCAACCATTGCTTTTCTTGATTTAACCCTTCGCGGCCAGCATAGATGACACCCGTTCGATCAACGGCCACAAAGGAACGCATGCCGGCGACCTTCAGGAGCTTGGCCGTGGCAACTCCTGCGGCTCCCGCCCCATTTAAGACTACACGCACATCCTCTAGCCGCTTGCCCACGACCTTGAGCGCATTGATGAGGCCAGCAAGAATCACGATGGCTGTCCCGTGCTGATCATCGTGCATGACCGGAATTTTGAGACGTTCTTGTAAGCGTGCTTCGATTTCAAAACAGCGAGGCGCGGAAATATCTTCGAGCTGGATGGCACCGAAACTTGGTTCAAGAGCGGAAATCGTCGTGACCAGTTCTTCGACATCTTGGGTGTTGAGAACGAGAGGGATGGCGTTTATATTCGCAAACCGCTTAAAAATAGCCGATTTTCCTTCCATAACAGGCAAAGCGGCAGCTGGTCCGATATTTCCTAATCCAAGGACAGCGGAGCCATCCGAGATGATCGCGACGGTATTTTTACGCCAGGTCAGTTCATCGGCTTCACCGGGATCCTCGGCAATACGACTTGAAACCGCCCCCACGCCCGGGGTGTAGACGAGCGTGAGGTCTTGGAGAGCCTCGATCGGGGTGGTTGTTTCGATGCGAATTTTGCCATGGAGTCGACGGTGTAAGTCTATGGATTGCTGCGCGACGGGAGAAAGAGGTTGGGACATAGAGAGGAGAGATGTGACCATAACGCTGTCACCGAAAAAGAGCAACTCTGGTATCATAGCTTTCGTATGGCGTTTGCTTCTTTTACGGTTTCTTCCCTCCAGGACATGTTACGTTTGCTAAAAAGCTCTCCTGATGGACTCACTGTCCACGAAGCGGCCAAACGGTTGAGCGAGCATGGGTTTAATGAACTTACGAGCAAAGATCATGGTCTTTGGCAACTCTTCGTCCGACAGCTACGTTCGCCATTTGTGTATTTGCTGTTTGCTGCGACCTTGATTTCGTTTGGCTTGAAGAACGTGACTGAAGGCTGTTTGATCATTTTATTTGTTACCATTAATACAGCATTAGGCTTTTCTCAAGAATACCATTCGGCAAAAGCCCTCGAATTACTAAAACAATTCGTGGTTGCGACGGTACGGGTTCGTCGCGACGGACACCTTCAACTTATTGCCAGCCGTGAGCTGGTGCCGGGCGATATCTTGCTCTTGGAAGCGGGCGATGTGGTTCCGGCTGATGCGCGGCTCATTGAAGTGCAAGCCCTGACCATGGATGAGAGTCTGTTAACAGGCGAATCTGTCCAAGGCGTTAAGGTATCTCACGCACTGGCGCAAGCTACTGAGCAACCGCACGAAGCCAAGAACATGGTCTTTTCCGGTACCACGGTAGCTAGCGGTCGAGGAGTTGCAGTTGTGATAGCAACTGGTGATGGCACCATCTTGGGAACGATTTCCCGCTTGACGGCGGATACAAACCACCAAAGTGGATTTGAAAAAGGTTTGAGCCGTTTTAGTGCCTTTATTTTACGGCTCGTGCTCGTGACTCTCTTCATCATGTTCGGTGCCCACCTTCTCCTTCCAGGTAGAGAGACGAGTCCTTTTGAGCTTCTACTGTTCTCGATTGCGCTTGCGGTTAGTGTTATTCCGGAAGCCCTACCGGTAGTAACGACGATTTGTTTGTCCAAAGGAGCATTACGCTTAGCCAAGAACAAGGTGGTGGTCAAACGTTTGTCGGCGATTGAGGACTTAGGCAGTATAGAAGTCCTATGCACGGATAAAACGGGGACGATTACCGAGAACCGTATGCAAATTGACAACGTCTACGGGGGAGAGATGGAACAAATCATTTGGTACGCCACTTTACCCAGCTCTTGTCTTGGTGAAACTAAACAACAAACGAACAATAGCTTTGATATCGCGCTGTGGCGAGCGTGTGATAAAGCCGCACAGGGACGATTGCGGGCCGTGCCTTGTTTAGCCGAGCTTCCGTTTGATCCGGTGCGTCGAAGAAGCAGCACCCTCATAAAAGAAGGGGCAAGCTCTCTGTTGATTCAGCGCGGCGCTCCGGAAACAATCTTACAGTGCTGCCTCGCCTCATCCGAGGAGGAAACGCGTGCACTGGCTTGGGCGGTTGCACAAGGTCGAGAAGGAAGAAGGGTCTTAGCTGTCGCTACTAAACCCATGGGAGATGCTGTTTCGTACTTACCCGCCCAAGAAGCACATGGGTTCACCTTGCAGGGCCTTGTGTCCTTCAAAGACCCAATCAAGGCAAGTACGTCAGAAGCGATCAAAAACGCGCAGACGCTGGGCGTTACGGTCAAAATCCTGACTGGCGACAGTGCGGAAGTGGCGGGAGCCGTGGCTAAGTCCATCGGCCTTTTAAAAGACGAAGAGAACGTGATGACAGGAGCAGCATTTGAAGCATTAAAACAAGATGAGCGCCTGGAGGCAGCGCGGACGCACCATGTATTTGCCCGCGTTTCGCCTGAACAAAAACATGCCGTGATCCAAGCTTTGGAGCAGCAGTATGAAGTAGGCTTTCTCGGGGAAGGGATTAATGATGCACCAGCCCTGAAAGCCGCAAATGTCGGCATTGTGGTCCAAGGAGCCTCCGACGTGGCGCGTGAGGCGGCGGACGTCGTTCTTCTTCAGCAAAGTCTTGAAGTAATCGTGAGCGGTATTCGCGAAGGACGCGAAGTCTTTGCCAACACCTTGAAATACATAAAAGCGACCCTCGCTTCTAACTTTGGTAATTTCTATGCTGTTGCAATTTCCTCCTTCCTTATCCCCTCTTTGCCAATGCTGCCGATTCAAATCCTGCTCTTGAACTTGTTATCCGACTTTCCCATGATTGCGATAGCGACAGATACGGTGGATGCACAAGAGCTACATCGACCGCGTTCGTATCAAGTGCGCGATATTATTACATTCGCAACAGCCTTGGGACTCACAAGCACCTTGTTTGATTTTTTGTTCTTTGGCCTGTTTTATCGCTTGGAGCCGGCAGTCCTACAAACGAACTGGTTTATAGGAAGCATTTTGACGGAACTCATCTTCGTTTATTCGATTCGCACCCACTTGCCCTTTTGGCGAGCCTCGCGTCCATCCTGGATTCTTACCGCTCTCACCAGCGTGGCAGCCGGTGTGACCATTTTTCTTCCATATAGCAAATTCGGACAAGATCTTCTTCATTTTCAGGCACCGTCCACGGCTCATCTTATTCTCATTCTTAGCATTGTAGCCGTATACTTTGGGGCCACGGAAACAGTGAAGCTTGGGTATCAACGATATGTGCTTCGACAAGCCTCTCCCTAACGAGCCGCAGTTCGCCACGACTGATAAGCGATAATCGCTAAAAAAACGCTGAGCAGGACGAGGACGATCGTTCCACCGGAAGGCAAGTCAAGATAGAAGGAAGCAACCATCCCTACAAAGGTGGAACAGAGTGAGATAACTTCTGCCCATAATAGCGTTGAAGTAAAACTTTTTTTAAGCTGCAAGGCGGCTACCACCGGAATCACCATCAGAGCCGATACCAACAGAATACCTATAATTGGAATTGAGAGTGTGATCGCGATGGCGGCGAGCATGAGAAAAAACGTGTTGAGACGTTGTACAGGTAAGCCGCTGACCTTGGCTGCTTCTTCATCAAACGAAATGTAGATGAATTCTTTGTAGAAAAATAGTAGACAGCCAATGACAACCAAACCGAGGACGAACATCGTCCATAAATCACCTGTCGTGACTGTCACGATACTCCCAAACAAGTAACTGAAAAGATTGGCATTCAAGCCGTGTCCAAGTCCCAGGAGAACGACGGCGAGCGCTAAACTTCCAGACAAGAAGAGAGATAACGTCGTGTCCCCGTAGGCGCGCTTGGTGGTACGCAAACGTTCCATGGCGATGGCGGAGCCGACGGAGCTTACCAGTGCCGTAGCCAAGGGGTTCACACCGAATAAAAAGCCCAACGCAATCCCTGCCAGTGAGACGTGCGAGAGCGTGTCTGCAATCAAGGAATAACGTCGTAACACCAAAAAGATGCCGATAAACGGAGCGATCGCGGCCATGAGCAAGCCTGCTTGCAATCCGCGGACGACAAAGGCGTATTCAAACAGGTTAGTGATCATGGTGGATGTGTCGGCTATGCTTCCCGTACAGTTCTTTAATAAAGGCGGTGGCCGCCTCTCCGCGAGGCGATGAGTGACAGGTAAGGCGTCCGTTCACGCAAGCAATCGCGCTGGCCTGACTTGCCACGACATCAATATCATGTGAGACCATCACGAGCGTGAGCCCCTGATCTTGATGGAGCATTTTTAAGAGTGTGTAAAATTGCTCTTGTGTTTTGACATCGACACCCACGGTCGGCTCATCCAGAAACAAGATCCGTGGATGACTCACAAGTGCCCGGGCGATGAACACACGCTGCTGTTGGCCAGACGAGAGCTCACCGATAAGGCGATGCTTGTACCCCAACATCCCGACCTGCTCAAGCGCTTCATCGATATGTTTGGCATGGTCCCGTTTCCAGACATGGCCCAGGCCTCGCTCGTTACAGCGACCCATTTCGACGACTTCGGCGACCGTGACAGGAAACCGGGCGTCAAATTGGATCGCGCGCTGCGGGACATAGCCGATCTTTGACCAGTCCTTGAAACGAGCAATTTCTATTCCAAACAGACGGACACTACCCGTCTGCAAGGGCAATAGACCAAGCATGAGTTTAAGCAGCGTCGTCTTCCCTCCTCCATTTGGCCCGATCATTCCCAGATAATCACCGGTTCGGATCGTCAAACAGATATTCTCAAGCACGCTTTGCGCTTGATAGCGGAAGGAGACATCACTTACTTCCACTACTTTGTCGGCGGTTGGGTGGGACATGCTAAGGCGAGACGTAAGTTGGTCAGGTTTGATTGCATTTCGGTGAAATAATCTTTTCCTTTCGACACTTCCTCCGGAGTTAACCCTTCAAGCGGATTCAAGACCAAGGTTTGGGCTCCGACTTCTTGGGCCAAGGTATTGGCAAGCCTGGGATTTATGAGGCTCTCGAAAAAAATGTACTTGATTTCGTACTGTTTGGCAAAGCGAGTGATCTCCCCTAGAGCCTGGGGACTCGGCTCAGCCTCGGGAGAGAGGCCGGCGATACCGATTTGTGTTAAGCCATACTCAGCAGCCAAGTAGCCAAACGCAGAGTGAGCTGTAATGAATTGATTTTGTTTACAACCCTGTAACCCTTGTTTGAATTGGGTATCCAGCTCGACCAACCTCTGCTTTAGAGACTCGGCGCGGAGATGATAACCGCCCGCATGGGCAGGATCAGCCGCCACTACCGCCCTCTCAATACGTTCAATTACCTGCTGAGCAACACGTGGACTCAACCAAATGTGCGGGTCTGATACGGCATGGTTGTTTTCATCCGTCATTTGATGGGACATGAGTCCGTCGGAGGCCTGGATCAAAACGACATCTTTTGCGATGAGTTCGTCCCTCACTTTGCCGACCCATGGCTCTACCACTCCATTTACTATCACGATCCGGCTATTGTGAAGACGAACAATATCTTGCGGGGTTGGCTCATAGTCATGCGGCTCGGCTCCGGCAGGTGTGAGATTATAGACTGCAGCATCATCACCGACGATGGTTTTAGTGAAATAATATAATGGATAGAACGAGGTTGCGATCCGCATCTTTGCGGTCATAGGAGAAGGCACTTCTTCCGTTTGAGGACGTAGATTTAGCAAAATAACGCCCAACGCCACTAGACAAGGGAAGATAGCGGCCAAAACCCAAAGTCTTTTATCCATATAAGGATCTTAATGCACTCTTGTTGCACGAGTCAATGAGATGGGTATAGCCTTCATTTTAAAAACAGCCCCAGTAAAGAGAGCTGCCTTGAGCAAGAAAGGATTGAGACATGCTTAACCTAGGGATTCAACACCTCGTTCCAGGCCTCCACGAGACCGGCGCGACCATCGGCTGCCGTGAGCGTATGCAGGTGATTGATGGCTACCGCCAGCGAACCCCGCAGGTCGGAAGGAGAGACTTTACGCAGGAAACGAATGGTCTCTGTCACTTCCCTAGCCATCTCCAGGGCGACGACGAGGTCAGCGTGGTGCCGCTCGATGCCCATGAGGCCGTCGACCAGCAGACGCAGGATCAGTCCGGCCTCGGTCGAGGCTCGACGCAGGACTTCTTCCCCGACGTCTTGGGATCGGCATTGGCAGAACCAGCCGATACCGACGGCAAGCATACGCTTGCGCTCCGCCGCTCCCGGCGCGTTCCAGTAGGGACTGTCAGGACGAAGCGTCCGCACGCACTCGAGATAGTAGTTGACACGCCGCCGGATCGCCTCGGCGTTCAGAGCCGGGTGGACGCCAGGGCGCTTGCGCACCTCGTTGAGGAGCTCGCCGAGCTCGGGGTTCGTCACCGGTCCGTCCGCGACCATGACCACGCGCTGCGGCAGATGATTCATAATCCAGCGCACGAGGCGGTCGTTCTCTTCGGCGCTGAGGTCGCTGCGGCGGAGAAGGGCGCGCGTCGATCCATGCACGAGACCACTCGAGTGTGTCGGCGCCATGATCTCGACGAAGTCTTTGAGCGTGGCAGACCCCGTCTCCTTCACGTAGAGCGTGAGAAAGGGCTGCTGCGTCGTGGCCGGCGCTTCGAGATCGCCCCAGGCCTTGAAACCGCGCTGCACCTCGAGATCCGAAGCGCTGCCCTTCATGCGGAAGACGCCATGATCCGGCGTGCGTTCGAAGTAACGGTCGAACCACTCCACGACGGCTCGACGGTAGAGGCCAGGCCGCAGCAGGAAGTGCAGTCGCACATGCTGCGCATGACCGTGGGCATGATCATCATCGTGACCGTGGTCGTGATGGTGGTCGTGGCCACACTTGCTGTGATCATGGTCAGCGTGGGACACCTTCAGACGAAAGCGCGAGGACCCTCGACCATGAACGCTCGCGCGTACCGAGTCAGGCAGTGCCAGATCCTCCGAGAGAAGAAAGACCGGCGCCGAAGCTTCCGAGGCATCGATGACCTCGAGGACACCCGCCAGGCGTTCGTCTTCGATCGACGTCACGCCTTCGGGCACACGGTTGAGCGCGATGCCCACGTTCGTGACCGCGAGCTGAGAGTCCAGAACGCCCAGCACCCGCGCCTCTTCGATCTCGGCCGCGTTCAGCACGCCGAGGACCTTGAGACTGATCCGCGCGTGAGCCTTCTTCGCCCACTCGTGAACAACCCCCGTCACCTCGTCACCAGACACGAACCCGAGCGGGTCGATCACGACCCAGGTGTAGCAGTTGGCTGCCCTGATCTTGTCCATGACGGCGAAGAACGAGCTCTCGTCCTTGCACCCGAAGCAGCCCGCCATGAGAGGCTCGAGCGTCTCTCCCTCGACCGGTGCTCCGGCATCGATGAGAAGATTGCCTGAGTCATCCTGCGACCCATCGTCGTTGTAGATCCGCGCGACCTTGCCGGGGAAGAATCCCTGACGGAGCAGCGCACGAAGCAGAGTCGTCTTCCCGGCACCGGTCGGGCCGATCACGAGGAAGACATTGAGAACGGCCTGGAGAACCTGAAACGCCGTCGCATCCACGATCGCATCACTCCTTCAGCGTAGAACGACTCACAACGCGTGAGATCATCTCGCCCGCAAAGCCCCCATCTTCGCGGCCAAGATCATCCCCTACCCTCGCGAAACATGATCATGAGGAGCCCGTTTGCGAAGAATCAGGGCGTAATGCGACGTACGCGTCAAATCAATGACCTTATCGACAATATCAAAATGCTCTAACACAAAATCATTGGCTGATTCGTACAAAAACTCACGTAGACCATTCACCGTACGACAAACAACCGTCAGATCCTGCACCGAAGTCGCACACACTTGTTCAAGAATCTCACGCTTCGGACGAGCTAATGCCGCCAACCAAACATGCGTATACCCAGCAAACGAGAAATCGACCGCATTACGAAAAAATACCGGCAAACGCTCACTCATCCCCCAACTCTTTAAAAGTCGAGAAGATAAGACAACGGCTTCGGGATTATAATCGATACAGGTCACAGAACACTTGAACTCTCGCGCTAAGCTGAGTGCCGTCTCCGGAAAAGGCCCGCTACCCACAAAAGCCACGCGCGAATTCGCCTGCACACCCGCAGCCCTCGCCTCCGCAATCGCACTCTCCGATGTTTTCAGGATTTCAAGAGGCGCCTCCGCAAACGTGCAAGGATCAATCCCTTTACTTGCCTGCAAGGAGTCGATACATGTCGTCGTTTCTAAGAAAACCTCATACAGTTCGTAAATAGAGCGCAGATGCTGAGCTTTTTTTAAAAAATAAGGAGAAGAAATAATTTCTTCCGCAATAGACTCAAAGCGATTATCTCGAACCAGCACCTTCAGTTCCTGCATAGCAGCGCGAAACCAAGCCTCTTCCATCAAAACAGGAGAAAACATAATCCCCTCTAAGGAATGTTCAATCGCCTCCAAACGAGAACGAAACTCTGCAAATAACTGAGCGATCGTAGACATAAGCAACTTAGTTGCATACATATATACGCAACTAAGTTGCTTATGTCAATAGAAAGAAGCGCCCTCGCAAACACGAGGCCCTATTTACACGCGCGACACACGCCAAAAAAATCGACGGAATGGTTGAGGGTTCCAAATTTGGTTTTACGCTGGATCAAGCGAGTTAACTCATCGATCTTTTTTTCGATCTCTTGGGGAAAATCCACCTCCTCTACCCGTTTACAGTTCGTACAAATCAAATGGTGGTGATGATCAGCTTCATCGATCAACTCAACGTACTGTGCCTTGCCGTCAATCAAGACTTCGCGGATGATCCCCTCTTCTTTTAGACGTTCAAGCTCTCGGTATACCGTCGTCTTATTTGGCTCAAGGCCGCGTCTTGTCGTTGCTTCGAGGATATCCGCGACACTGAGCGGTTTATGATGAACAACCAAAATTTCCAGCAAGGTGCGACGCACGTTCGTAATGCGCCAACCTTGTGCCTGTAATCGCTCGATCAAATGAGATACGGTTGCCATATGCGCGACAGCGTAACGCGAAACGACATGGCACGCAAACCAAAAGAACGAGGCGATCCTCGTTCTTTGTGTGATTCCTTTCTTGATTAACTGCCAGCACCAGCGGCTTGGATTTGAGCCTTGAGCGTTGCGTAAGGAACGGCACCGCTGACTAATTGGCCGTTAATAAAGGTGGCGGGCGTTCCTTCGACACCGGAGTCGTTGCCGGAAGCGACGTCCCCATCTACACGAGCCGCCATCTCCCCAGAGTCAAGACATTTCTTGAAGTTTGCTTCGTTCAATCCGAGTCCTTTAGCAGCAGCTACAAGTGCATCTGGCGTTAATGCTGGGGAAATTTCGAACAGCTTATCGTGTAATTTCCAGAAGGCATCATTTCCGCCCAACTTAGCGGCACATTCAGCCGCTTCTGCTGACTTCTGTGCGTTTGGATGGATAGAGGTCAGCGGATAGTGACGGTAGACGATGCGGACATCGTTAGGAAAATCCTTGAGGGCTTGCACCATGCTTGGCTCATGGCGCTTACAGAATGGGCATTCGTAATCGGAGTATTCGATCAAGGTAACTTTTGCATTCTTGTTACCGCGGACATGGTCAGCGTCAGACACCTCTTTGACAGGCTTAGAGGGGACAGCTGGAGGCACCGGGGCATTTGGATCTTGGTAGGATGGTGGAGCGGTTGGCGCAGCTGCCACCGGTTGTGAACCACCGGCCACCATCTTGCCGCTCCAAGCCATGCCGAGAACGGAAGCAAGGGCGATGGTCGTGGTTACCGCGATCCCAAGAAAGAGACCCATATAGAACATGGATTTAGGACTACCCGCCCAAAAGGACTGATTCTCCATAGATTGATTAAAAAAGGAAGAACGAATTAAATTGGTGGCTTTATTGTACGGAGGCCACATGGGGAACTCAAGACTTCCGTCAAGAGTTGCTACTGATTATTTCTCTGCCGTCGCCACTTCTTGCAAAGCCGCATCCAGGTTCTTCTTCCACTCGGCGGCATTCATGGCAAAGTAGCGACGGTTATTGATGAAGACGGTGGGCGTACGGTCGACATCATTGTCAAAGCCTTCATTTATATCACGTTTTACTAAATCGGTATGCGTACGGGCTTGTACGCAAGTAGAAAATGTATTGATATTCATTCCGACAGCTCCAGCCTCTTGGATTAGCTTCTCGTTTGGATTAGACAGGCTCTCCCATTCTGTCTGCTTAGCATACAATTCATCGTGATATTCCCAGAATTTGCCTTGGTCAACAGCACACCGGGCGGCTTCTGCGGCACTGCGAGCGTTACGATGGATCGTCTCGAGAGGAAAATCTTTCCAGACGAACCGAACGCGGTCTTTATACGCTGCCATGGTGGCCTTTACGGCCGGCTCTGCGAATTTACAGGCAGGACATTGGAAATCGCTGTACAGATGAACAACAACCTTAGCATCGGCAGGACCGATGGACTGCGCCCCTTCATCATTAAAGGTGACGCTCTCCGGTTGTCCCGCGTTCTTTACCGAAGGATCTGCTGGCAATTGTGAAACGAGCACGGCCAGCCCCACAAAGAGCACGACGGTTACTGCTACGATGCCGACAACGAGTCCCGTGTTTTTTTGTTGAGCCATAGGTTAGATAGCTTTTGTCTGAAAATAATTAATAATCGAGAGGGCCGCTTTGGCCCCTTCACCGACGGCAATCGCGATTTGCTTTTGGGTAATGTCGGTTACATCTCCAGCCGCCCAAATACCTTCGACGTTGGTGGCATTCGTTTTACTGACAATGATCTGGCCTCGTTTATCTTTTGCCACAAAATCTACCATTTGAGAAGCGGGTACGAGGCCTATCTCAATAAAGACGCCGTCTGTCAGCTCCACGGCTTCGCTGCCATCGGCAGCCCTTACTTTGATTCCTGTTACTTGCCGCTCGCCCAGTATTTCTGAAACCTTGGTTGAAGCTTTTACCTTAATCTTTGAAGAGGCCTTGATCTTTTTTTGCATGATTTCATCCCCTTTCAGTTCGGCATTGACTGTGACGACGGTTACGCGTGAGGCATATTTTTCCAATAGCAGCGCCGCATCCATGGCTGAATTTCCCCCGCCAACTATAAACACAACTTTGTCGCGAAACAAGGGTCCATCACACGTCGCACAATAGGTTAGACCGTGACCATACAGTTTTTGTTCGCCGGGAACGCCCAGGGCGCGATGTTCGGAACCGGTGGCGATCAAAACGGTTTTTCCCTCGAACGTCTCCCCACTCGCCGTTAGGGCGCGAAATCCTTCGACGGTTTTCTCAAGTTTGGTGACGGCCTGACCTTCTTTCAGAGAGAAGCTGTCATTATAGTCATCAAGATGCGTCCGGAAACGCTTGACGAGTTCTACACCATCCAACAAATGAAAGCCAAGATAGTTCTCGATATCGGATGACCAACCGACTTGGCCACCGAGACTCTTTGCAATCAATGTGAAAGACAATTTTTGCCGGGCCAAATAGACGGCAGCGGCGAGAGCTGCGGGTCCACCGCCGATGATCAGGACATCAAACATAGAATAGGAGGAGTATAGCATGGTTTTAGGGTGAGAGTGCCGGCCGGCTACCTGTTCCGGTCGAGGTCCCTCGGCTCCACTTCGTTACGCTCGGGATGACCATAGCAAGACAGAACGAGCCAAAGTCCTATGAAGAAAAATGGAAACGAAAGATATTGCGTGGGCGTTAGTCCAAAATACCGGACGTCTACGATGCGTAAGAAATCCAGACTAAAACGTGTCACTCCTTCGATCATCATGTAGATACCAAACCAAAAGCCGGGCGCGCGTTGTTTTCGATTAAGATAGAGAAAGAGACCGCCGGTCGCAAAACCGATAAGAGAAAGATAGAGACCAAGATCGTGGCGAACGGAACCGTCAGGATACTTCACCCCTAAGACAAAATGGGTGAGTGTGCCCGGATGGTCATGGATCAAGAAACACCCTAGGCGACCGATACCACACCCCCAAGGCAGTCCCCAGATCAATGCATCCGCATACTGAATCCAGTTCAGCGCATGACGACGGGCGTACCAAAAAAATGCGATTGCCGCACCTATGAAGCCCCCAAAGATGGCAAAGCCTGGCTTACGCGGATCGACAACTTCCCAAGGGTGAGCGAGATAGTAGTGCGGCTCGTAGACGAAGACATGAAATAGGCGCGAACCTATAAAACTGGCAAGAAAAATCCAGAAGGCGAGTTCGAAGACGTGATTAGGGTCAAGTCCGTTCTGCTTGGCGCGGCGAATGGCTATCCAAGTCGCTACGACAAATCCAAGCGCGACAAGCGTTCCCCAGGTTTGAAAGGTGAGGCCAAAGATGTGGTAGGTTTGAGCCGAGATGAAAGGAATCATGTATTACATCACATTCAAAACCTTTAACGCCGCTTTATAATCATCTAATGCTTGCTTTGCTTGCCTTGACCCCATTTCAAAAGACGTATCATGGACGAGTTGGTTGCGCAGGCGATGCGCTGCCCAAACTTTGCGGATATTTGGATAGCGGTAGGCGGTGGATTTAAGGCGTTCACCCAAGGTCGTGCCCGGCATATGCATAGAGCGCAAGACTTGATCCAAGAGCTTATCCGCTTCGATAATAGCGAGCTTTACGCCCATAGTTCCTTGAGTGGCCGTATGCTCAATCTGCTCCCAACGTTTGAGAATTTGTTCACGCGAGGTGCCGTAAAGTTCCGGTCGACGAAAGACACGCACGAGGCGATACACCGCGATCCCCAGGAGCGTTACTACGACGACACCTGCAATAAATAGACCAACCACGGTGCCGGGTTGAACACCGGACGAGGAAGAGAGCGGCTCTTCGATGATGGGAGAGGAAGGTTCGAGGATGATTTGGAACATATCATTGAAACACCTTTAACCGCTTTTCTCGTCATCCTGAGTGACGTTATACGGAGCGAAGGATCCCTCGCGATCGGTAGGAGGGGCGAGGGATCCTTCGCTGGGTCGGACTCCGTTCAGGATGACGAAGGAAAATTTAAGATCCTGCTTGTTCAAACGCGTACGCGATGGACAGTATCTTCCCATCCGCAAAATGGTCGCCGATGAATTGAAGGCCGACGGGTAGGCCTTCGTGGTTGCCGCAAGGGACAGAAACAGCGGGAAGGCCGGCTACATTCACTCCAACCGTAAAAACATCTTCGAGATACATTGCTAGAGGATCGGAAACTTTCTCGCCAATTTTGAATGCTGTTGATGGAGTGGTAGGCGTGACAAGGACGTCGACATCTTGAAAGGCGGCTGTGTAGGCACGACGAATAAGCGTTTGAACTTTGCGGGCTTGGCGGTAGTAGGCGTCGTAATAACCTTTGGATAATGCGTAAGCACCTAACATGATCCGACGGCGTGCTTCCGTTCCCAAGCCCTCACCGCGCGAATGCGCGTACGTTTCAAGCAGCGTAGCAGCTTGCACACGTTCACCGTAACGCATGCCGTCAAAGCGTGAGAGGTTAGCCGAGACCTCACAAGGCATAATAATATAGTAGACAGCCAGAGCCTCGTCTGCATACGGGAGATCAACTTCCTTCACTTCCGCACCGAGAGATCGCAGAACTTCGACGGCTTGCTCCGTATGAAAACGGACGCCGTCAGCAATTCCCTGTCCCCAAGCCTGATGCGGCAAACCGACTCGAACGCCTTTGAGGTCTTTACGCTTTTCTAAAGAAATAGTCGGGGTAGGAAGAGTGGTTTGATCGTTCGTGTCTTGACCGCGCAAGACGTTGAATAACAAAGCCGCGTCTTCGACCGTTTTTGTCATTGGCCCTACCTGATCCAATGAGGAAGCCATGGCCATGACGCCGTACCGCGAGACGCTGCCGTAGGTCGGCTTGTGACCGACAATGCCGCAGAGTGCCGCCGGCTGGCGGATCGAGCCGCCCGTGTCCGAACCAAGGGCTGCTATACACATATCGCCGGCTACCGCTGCCGCTGAACCCCCGGAAGAACCACCGGGAACGCGTTCAACATCGCGTGGGTGTTTAGTAGGCCCGAAGGCGGAATGTTCTGTGGACGAACCCATTGCGAACTCGTCAAGGTTTGTTTTTCCTAAAAAGACCGTGCCTACATTTTTCAAGTTTCGTATGACGGTCGCGTCATACGGCGCGATGTAGGCATCTAAGATCTTTGACCCGCCCGTTGCGCGAACCCCTTGAATTAAAATATTGTCTTTGATGGCTAAGGGCACACCATCGAGACAGCCCAGATCTTTACCCGACGCACGGCGCACATCCGAAGCACGGGCAGCCGCCATCGCCCCTTCTTCATCGAGGGTAAGGTAAGCGTGTAGTGCAACATTTAATCCACGCGCCTGATTAAGATATGCGCGTGTTAATTCTTCTGAGGAGAAAGATTTTTTCTTTAAGCCGTCTGCAGCAGAAGTGATGGTTTTGTTGAGAAGATCCATAGATCGGTATCAAGTATCCCGTTTCGTGTATCGAGAATCAAGACTAGAAGCAATCTTATTTTTTTGGTTTTTCAAAGACAGCGGGAACGCGCAGGGCCCCAGCAAGGCTATCAGGAAAATTCTTTACGATTTGTTCTCGTACTTGAGAGTCTTGTGCAACAAGACCATCGGGCCGACCGGTAAAAGCCTCTCGAGTGATTTCCGTTTCGGGAATACCCTGTGTCTCAACATTGGCCAATCGGTTGATGTATCCCAAAATGGTGCCCAGCTGTCCGCTCAGACGCTCCTTTTCTTCCTCGCTTAAGGCAAGGCGAGTCAAAACAGCTAAACGATCCATTTCCGCATGAGTCAATTCCATATATCCGTAGGGTACCTGCGCGATGGAAATGGGTCAAAAGCCTGTCGACCAGGATCGTACTCCTTGCTATTATATGTATCATATGTCAACTGAAACCTCTGCTTCGCACGAACTTCCCACCATACGCCCCGGAAAAGGTACGGCACCTGATGCGAGTGCTTATGACCAGGTTCAAGCTGCCGGGGTGGCAGCCAATAGGAGACTATTCGAAGAAGTAAAAGCCAGGGAAAAGCAAGATGCAGAAAAGCTACGGGAAGATATTGCACGTGATCCACAGGCACACATCGCGATAGAACTGACGGATATCCGTTTAAGGAACCCAGGGAATAAGGTGCCTTCTCTTGAGTCCTTGCAAGTAAGTGACTCGTCAGCTCCCGAAGCTAATTTAGATCCGGAAGAATACAAAAAGTGGTTACAGAAACTTAAAAATGGAGAAATTACCGCTGCTAATGAGCAAGAGTAACACCGCTTCACGGCGGTGTTTTTGATTTTCTCTGTGTTATTGACCAAATTGATCATTTATGCAAAGATCCCACGCTGCGAAGGCCAATTCACCCCTTTGCAGAGAACGAGGCTATCGTGATCATCAGCACTCGTCGGCTCGTTTCAGTCTGCATCATCGCCCTCACCCTGCTCGTTACCGCCTGCGCGACGGAGAACCGGATGCGTCGGCGGGTCGCGCTGCACCCGAGTCCATACCATGCCCCAAATACAACCGTTTCCTCGGGCGAAAGTGAAGGAGAGGAGGAGAGCGCAATCCTCCAAGATGCGAATGGAACGAACTTCGCGGTTCCGCGCCGCCTCCTGTGCCACACCATGCCTGTCATCAGGAGTGGTTGGAACAACATGGAAATCTCCTTTCCGACGGACGATGCTCCGAACAGCGCTCACTGGGTGGCAATCGGGACGTCCGATGACCGTGCAATCCTGGCACATGGCTTCATCATGGCACAGGGTAGCCGCACAACCTGCTACCTGCTCTATGAGGCCGGCAAGGAGCCCGGTCGCATTCGTGTCGCCCTGGTTCGGATCGACCAACGACGGTCTCCCTAGCACACCTCCCACCCTTCCAATACCCCACCCGGGGTTTTCGCTTTTTATACGCGTATCATGTTCAAAAATTCATCCTCATTTAGGATTTTTACACCTAGCTTTTGCGCCTTCTCGGCTTTTGATCCCGCCTCTTCCCCTACGACGACGTAATTCGTTTTTTTTGATACCGACTCTGAAACAGCGGCTCCTAGCTCGCGAACTTTTTGTTTGGCCGCTTCGCGTGACATGGATGATAAGGTTCCGGTAAATACCCACACCGTTCCCGTCAGAGGACCGGCTGCTGTTCGCGCCACGGTTTCGACCCGCACTTCTTTCAATAATCGCTCCAGCCGTTCTCGTTCCGTTTTATCGGAGAAATAGTCTTGCACTGATCGTGCCACAACATCACCGATACCTTCGACGGAGAACAGCTGTTCTTCACCCGCATCGCACAACGCCTCAATAGAGCCAAAGGCGTTGGCGAGATCGATAGCCGTTTGCGCGCCGACATGACGGATGCCGAGGGCGAGAATAAAGCGCTCGAGACCAATCGTGCGATGGGATTGGATTTGTTGGACGAGTTTATTTGCCGATACTTCGGCAAACCGTTCCAGAGCCTCTAAATCACCGGCTGTGAGCTTGAACAGGTCGGCCGGTTCATGGACTAATCCCGATTGGATGAGTTGCTCCATGATCTTGTCGCCCAGGCCGCGTATATCAAACGCGGGACGCGCCACGAAATGCAACAAACGCGCCAGTTCTTGGGCAAAGCATTGGCGGTTGACGCAGACGATGGCCACTTCCTCGGGACGCCGTTCGACAGGAGAATTACAAATAGGACATTTCGGCGGCATGGTGAACGTTTTTTCTTTGCCGGTGCGGAGCTTGGGCAAGACTTGGATAATTTTTGGGATGATATCGCCGGCTTTTTCAACAATCACTGTATCCCCTATCCTGAGGTCAAGGCGGTCGATCTCATCTTGGTTGTGGAGGGAAGCACGCGTGACGGTTGTGCCGGCGAGCGCGACCGGATCCATGATGGCGACGGGTGTCAAGGCGCCCGTGCGTCCGACGGAAACCTGGATGTCGCGGACAACCGTCGTTCCCTGCTCGGCCGGAAACTTCCATGCAATCGCACCACGTGGGGTTTTACCAACCACTCCCAGCACCTCGAACACAGCATCATCATTGATATTTACCACGATTCCATCTGTCCAATAGCCAAGCTTCTCACGTTGCTTCACGATTTCTTGATGAAATACTTCCACTTCATCCAGGGTTTTGCATAGATGGTTGCGTGGGTTCTGAGCAATACCCAGAAGCTCTAGCACTTGATGCGCTTGCGCATGGGTAGACAGCCCAACATCGTCGACAATATCGTAGCCAAAAAAAGACAATTTACGTTCCGCCGCCATGCGTGAATCGAGTTGGCGGATGGAACCAGCTGCCGCATTGCGCGGGTTGGCGAACATCGGCTGACCTACTTTTTCTAAGGCTGCATTTAGTGCCTTGAATTGACGGTCGGACATATAAACCTCGCCACGGATCTCAAGGCGACCGCGAGGGTTAAGCAAAAATCGTTGTACCTGTGGCGCGTCACGAAGGATAGGCTCTTGCTTTAAAAATGCCTGGATTTCTTCTGCGCTTGGTCGTCGCAAATGCAATGGGATCGCTTCAATGGTTTTTAAGTTTTCCGTGACTTCTTCGCCGGTCCGTCCGTCTCCCCGTGTTGAGCCTTCGACAAAAACGCCATCTTCATACACCAGTGAAACCGCCAGTCCATCCATTTTTACTTCGGTAAAAAATTCGAAGATTCGCTCTGGAGCGAGCTTACGCAGACGTGTGAGCCACTCTTCCATGTCTTGTCGCGAGAATGCGTCCTCTAATGACAGCATGGGAATGGCGTGCGGAACTTTACGAAAACCGACCGCAACCGTACCCGCGACACGCTGTGTTGGAGAGTCGGGCGTGACTAGGTCAGGATATTCTTGCTCAAGTTTATAGAGCTCGTGTTTAAGCGCGTCCAAAGCGGCGGGCGCAATCGAAAGGGCATCAAGGACATGCTCCTCGTAGCGATAGTGGTCAATCTCGACTCGTAGCTTGGCAATACGCTCTTTTGCTTCGGATTTGATCATAGTAGTCCCCTTACCCATACCTCCATCCTATCTCCAACCATCATCGCTCCCAGCGTACCGAGGGCGAGCAGAGGTGCAAAGGGGATACGTGACCCTTTGCGAACGATGCCCAGCAAATAAAGGACAAGCACTATTCCACCTCCAACGACGTACGTGAGGTAAAGAGCAACCCCAACTCGCGGCCATCCGAGGGCAGCTCCCATGAGCATCCCAAGCCACGGATCTCCTCCTCCCATGGCACGACCTTGGCTAAGCCAAACTTGGATTCCAAGGAAAAATCCTGCCACCAAGATCCCTACCATAACGGATTTCCAGGAGAGGGTTTTAGAGAAGATATTCCATACTGCCATGATGACCGTCATGGCTACGATAGGCTCGATCGGCAAGAGCTTCCAACGAAGGTCAAACACGACGAGGGCGAGCAATGTCAACAAGAAAAGGCTCTCGATGAGAAAAATGGGCCAACTTTGAAGATGGATAAAAAACGGGTGACGGAGATAGGCAAGCACAAATAAAGCCGCGGAAGCGAGTTCGACCAAAGGATATTGAACATGGATAGGTACACGACAAAAGGCACAGCGGCCACCTAGACAGATCCAGGATAGGATCGGGACCAGATGACGCGGTTTCAGTTGTTCTTGGCAATGCGGACAGACTGAACGGCCGAGGATGGTAAGATCTTTTCGTAAACGTAGGATGAGGACGTTTAAGAAGAGGCCAAAGATGGCTCCTAACAAAAAAATGAAGATGACTTCTAGCAACATGTCACGATCGGCTATTTTTCTTCATCTTTTCCATCAATCACGCCATTGGCATGGGCGTAAAAGACGTTGGCTTTGCCCAAATCTGTGTCGCTTTCGGTTTCAAAACGAATGGAATAGCCATTTGCTCCACCCTTATAACGATAATACTCGCCTACCTTTGGCCCGGTTGGCAAGCGATCCAGATAGATGGGTGTTTGTGCGCCTTGACGCTTCTCAAAGCCCGCGGCAGACAAAACTTCGGCGTTGCTGCCGGGCTTACCTAACTCAATACCCGCATTAGAAGGATAGGTAGCTTTTTCTAGCCAATAGCGGCTTAAGCCCGCAGAAATGGTGCTGATATCTGACAACCGCTGCGCGTCACGCACACGCGCTCGGGCGCTATTAAGTGATAGGACAGCGAGCGTTGCCAGGAGACCGAAGACCGCGAGCACGATGAGTATTTCTAAAATGGTAAAGCCATACTTTACACGTCGAATCATCATATATGGGTAGTATATCGTATCGAGTATCGAGTATCCAGTATAAGCATGATTCGCCGCTTCCCTATTCAAGCACCCCTTGTTTATTGATGGTATGCGTCTGACCACCTTTTAGACCATCACGATCACGAGCTAGGAAAAAGCGTATTTTAAAAGTATTGGTTGAGATGGGCTGGGTGCCGTCACGTTCGATGGAAACGTGACAAGGGTGAGTGCTTATCGGTGTGCAGGTATGTTCAGGGTCAAGCACGGCACGTTCGTAGGTCGGGGTATATGTCCAAGGGACGGGTAGCTCATTCTGACAGCTCTCCTCCTTGCACAGCTTACAGGCATGCAAAGGTGTTGGGCGACCGTCTTCTTCTTTGCAATGTGCTAGGATGTCGCGCGCTTGGCCCGCAGCTACGATAGCCGAAACAGCTGAACGTACCGCGATAAGCTGTCCGTCGTCTCGACGCATGTCTAGTACACGGTGGACTTGCAAAAAGGTGAAGCTCGCCGCCAACAAAAGTGCCAGGCCGACGGCAAGCCATTCCGGCAAGGTAAAACCGTTCTCCCTATTAAAACGACGAGCAATATGATGAGCTACCTCATGGGGAGCGTGTTGGCCTTTTAAAAAATACTCGCAGGCACCTAAGGAAAAACAACGCTGGATATCCTCTTGAGATGCGATGTGCGACCACACCATCAACGGAAGTTCGGACGTCCGTGGATCTTCTTTTAAAGCCTGCAATAACTCAAAGCCGTTTAATTTGGAAAGCCGCAAGTCAAACAACACGACGTCGAGTTGACGCTCCATGGCTACATCCACCACTGAATCCGCTTTGGTGGTATGCAGCATCTCAATCCCTCGAGCGGCAAAGGCGCGTTTAACCGCCTCCGCAAAAAAAAGATCTTCTTCAACAAAAAGAATCGTCATACAAGATGGGCGGTCCAGGCCATTCCCTGCGGAACAACGTGACGTTCAAGAATATAAAGAGGAATACGCAGGCTGGCAACCGGTTTGAGCCAGGCGACATCCGCATGAGCTTGTGTGACCACGACGGGTCGTCCGCTTAAGGCGGCATGCACAATCTCCTCCCGCTCTTCCTCTGTCCTACCGGGGTAGACATGTACCATTTTCGGTTGCTCACGCCAATGTCGCCACAAATCTTTCTCCATCCACCCATGTTGTTGGCGACGGCGACCCTCTTCTTCGCCGCTTCGAATCAGGACGCAGACACCGCTTTTCCCTTCTACAAATGATTGAAACGCTTGTGACCAATCAAGAGGGTGCGTTTCCGGAGGCAAGGGAGCTGTCCGCGTGAGACGCAGACGTGTACCTTCACTCGTCGGCTGAGATTCTACGCGCCAATCGGGAATATCTTGTTTTGCGTAGCGGCCTAAATGGAGAGCGAGGGCTTGCACAGCCGCAGGAGAGAATGAAGAGAAGAGAGGCGGAAGAGGCTGCACACCTTCTTCATAGGTGTGCCAGTGATGCGCGTGGGTCTCTGCCTCTAAAACAGATGTCCCTGCTTGCCCTAAGGCTTCTTGCAAGCTACGACGTAGACGGCCAAGGCTGGGTAAAGAGGCAGGGCGCGGACTTGTAAGACACACGTCAGCCCACAGGGTGACTGTCGGACTTAGGCTGCATCCTCGTTCTTGGGCCGCACGGGTGAGGATACGAACAACTTCCGGGTCTGAAGGATCAACAAAAGCCACGTGTAACCGCTTAGGGTCTTGGTCGACGATAGCGGCTCGATAATTCTTCAGCAGCTCTTCCGTCAAAGGAGACGCCCGTCGGGGTTTTATCTGAGGGACACGGACAAAGGGAATATCAAAAAGATGGGTTAACGCTTCGCCATACTGGTCGATAGAGACAAGACCGGTTCCGATGAGCGCTTGCTCCGGATGGAGACCATGCTCGACCATCAGCTGCGCTTTTTTAGCTACTTTTGCAGAAATCCAACCTTCTCCCTGACATACGGACAGGAGATCAGGGACCACTTGGGGGTCGTGAAAAAAGGATGGGGACATTGGTATTCTCGATACTGAATACTATATACTCGATACCTCTTATTCAATATCCCGCATCGCACAGCCGATGGCAACCGCGTAACGTGGACCCATCTCTTCTAAGGCCGGACGAAGATCAAGGGGATACACAACCCGCGCCCAGGGGTTGCCGAGATAGGTATTGACGCTCATTTGTTGCGTCAAAAATTCCGGTAAACGCGGCAAAAGCGATGAACCACCGGTCAAAATAATTTTATCAATGCGCTTGGGCGGACCACCCATGGCTTCGTGTTGGGATTGGTAGACACTGAACGAATATTTAATTTCTTCGAGAATAGGCTTAATGAGAACGGACAAAATCGGGGAAAGATCACCGGCAGGCGCAAATGATTGCATGGATTTGATGTCGCGCTTCATGGATTCGGCTTGCTCCATTGGCAAGCCGAGGGTTTTGGCGATCGTTTGCGTGATGGCATTGCCGCCGGTCGCAATCGAACGGGTGACGAACGGTACGCCTTGCTCAATAATCATGACATTGGTGCGCAACATTCCCATGTCGACGATCATGATAGTTGAACGATCTTTGCCGATCAGGGAACGGATTTCGGCAAAGGCCTCGGTTTCGAGAGAAATCAACTCAAGGCCGGATTGTTTGAATATTTCGACGTATTTATTGACGAGGGTCTTTGGCGCCGCCGTCACGAGAAGTCGTGTGGAAGGCTTTTTCCCTTCTTTTTTTTCTGCTTTCTCAATGACTTTAATATCAATCGAAACTTCCTCCATCGGCATGGGGATAAGCTTTTTGGCTTGGGCGGCTGCTAAATCTTTCATTTCTTTCTCGTCAATAGTGGGAACATTCAAAACGGAAGAAAAAATGGCGGAAATAGGCAAAGCGGTTACAACACGCTTAGTGGTCGTGCGTGCTTTAGCCAACATGTCTTTAATGATTTGAGAAGCATTGGCCGGATCATTTATGAGAGACTGATCCATGCTGTCGGACGGTACATTGGCATAGGCATACGTATTCAAACGCGCGCGACCTTTTTCGTTACGTAATTCAACCAGTTTCACGCCCCCAAAGCCAACATCAATCCCAAGATAGCTGGAATGGTTTTCTTTAGAGAAGATGGAGAAGAGACCCATAGTCATCCATCACAAGATAGCACACTGGTCACTCCTCCGCACGACCGGCAATCATCCGTCTCAGTTGATCGAAATCTTCTTGCGCATTTTTCCGGTCAAGATCATTTTCATCTAGAAGCGACATATCTCTTTCGCTATCATACCCTTGCGTGAACCCTCTAGCAGCATTCGCTGATCTCGCCAGCAGCACATCTGTAGAGGATATTTTGCTAGGATCAGAATACTTCTTGAATGGGGTGAACAAAATCCCAAACTTTTCTTGATCGTATCTAACCGGCGCAAGACCTAACTCCCATATTGAGACGAGACCTAGGAAAGGATTTTTTTCATTATTCCAGGCTCTCCTCGTTTGATCCGGCTGCCTTGAAATAAACCCACATGCCTGTCGAAAAAAGCGATCTGCCTCATCTTCGCTCATCACCGTGCTTCGCGCTCCAGATAGACTCCCAAAAAAACCATCTATATGCGCTGGATCGTTGGTTAAATTATTTTTTGCCAAATACTCAAATGCCTGTGCCATAACCAAGTCTTGAAGTGCCGCCGCTGGAAGAGCCGTTCTGCAAAACGCGGGATTATCCATCCATGGCAATACATCGCCCGGTAATATCCGATTCAAGACTCCGTGCATATACGCCCGCCTAAGGATGAATAGGATATCTTGATAGACATGCGTAAGCGCTAAGACGCTATTACGAAGGTATGAAGGTGAAAATGCGTCCGGTGGAACATCGTCTAGATTTGTTGCACTATGAGCAGCCATAGCACGCGCATAATACATATCTAATGGCGGATCCATGTAAATAAAATCCACGCCATTTTTATCCAATAGACCAGGTCTTATCGTGCTTAAAGCCTCCTTCATTCTTTCTCGGCCTGTATTGATGTCTGACTCGTGCAAGGCAAATTTGCCAAGCTGTGGAACATCCAACGGATAAGGTGAAGCTTTTTCCTCTAAAGAGGGCGTAAAAGCACTCTCCGGATATTCCCCTGAAATTCTTCTAAATCCAAAATCCAAGTAACTCTCACCTAAAACTCCGGCTACATACAGATGCTCACAGAGCGCGGTAATCATTTTTTTCCGCTCTGTGTCCAATTGTTCACTAATACGCGCCCGAGCTTCAAATGAACTTGGTTTACTATAAAACTGTCTTTCCATCTTCTTCACTTTATCTTGAAGGTCTTTATATCGCTCCAACACTTCCCTGATCTTAAGCAACCGTTCAGCATCTTCCTTTGGACGCAATATGCGTCTGGTATATTCTCTTACACTTTTTGACTCACACGCTGGGAGAATGGCCTTTTCGATTTTTTTTGTTTCTTTAGACATATAGATTGAGTAAGTAGTTATTTCCCCTCATCCATCGCCTGATTCGCCAATTTATCCGCCGCCTTATTCAATTCGCGACGAACATGCCGATAGGTCACGCGACCGAGCTGGGCTTCCAAGCCCTTTAATTCGCGGAAGCGCAGTTGCAAATCCGCATTCTTCACACGGTACTCCCCGTTAGCCTGTTTAATTAGCAACTCGCTATCGGCAACGACTTCAACTTCTTTCGCTCCGAGAGCGACAGCACGTTGCAAGGCAAGAATAACGGCTTGATATTCGGCCTGGTTATTTGTGGTTCGACCAAGAAACTTGGCATGCTCTTCCAGTACCTGGCCCGTTTTTACATCCTCAATCACAACGCCGATCCCAGAAGGACCGGGATTACCTCGTGAACCACCATCGGTGCGAGCGATTAGGTGCATATCTTAAAATCAATTAATCGACATTCTGCGTCGCGCCTGCCATTCCATTCATTGATGGCGATAGTATAAACCAGATCGATCACCGCACCAACTGAGAGCTCAACGACACGCTCGCCGAGCTTAAAGCCTAGTGCTTTCACGCGACGACCGCGAGGAGTGACGAGCAACAAGCGCAAATGGTTTTTTCCTGCTCCAATTAAGTCGATGGCGGCAATACGAACATTCTTAGAAACAAAGATGGGTCGGCGGTTGCCTTCACCAAAAGGAGCAAGACGTTCTATATCTTCGGCCAGTGACATATCCACAAAATCGAGCGGAATTTCAGCATCGACTTCAACTGTTGGAACGAGTTGGTCTGAAGACAAAAGTTCTTGCGCGTGATTCGCCAGATTAGTCGCAAAATCCGGCAAGCGTTTTTCGTCGATGAGGGCAAACCCGCAAGCCTGTACATGACCCCCGGCGCGCGTGAGAATTCCTTCGCCTGCTAAGCGGACGCCTTGAGTAATGTCGAAGGCAGGAATAGACCGGCCCGAGCCAATCCACGTCCCTTCGTGTTGGCCAATGGCTGTAATCGGACGCGAAAACCGTTCTAACAGCTTTCCTGCGACCAGACCGACGAGCGCAGGCGACCACGTCGCATCCCAAAGCGTGATCGCGTGCGGTAGCTTGGCCAGATCATAGCGCGTCCGTAACTGCTCCTCCGCTTCGACCATCATCTTTTTGGTTGTTTCTTGACGTTCACGATTACAGCGTTCGACTTGTTTGGCGAGCTCTTTAGCTTCGTCTTCTGTTTCCGCCAACATAAGTCTTAAGGCTAGCTCAGCATGGTCCATTCTGCCCGCTGCGTTTATTCGTGGGCCGAGTGCGAACCCAATGGATTCGGTATCCATCTTCCCATATTCCAAGCTAGAGGCTTCGATAAGAGCACGTAAGCCCGGACGTCGTGTTTTATTTAACACTTTGAGGCCATACATCTCTAGAACACGATTCTCTCCTATAAGAGGGACGATGTCGGTCACCGTGGCAATCGCGACAAGGTCCAAGAGCCATTTTTCCCATCCTGCCGGGATTTCGAGACCGCGAGCACGAGCCGCTTCGAGCAATGCACAGGCAAATTTATAGGCAACTCCTACCGCAGCTAATTTTTTGAAGGGATACGATTCCTCCGGCAAACCTGGATGGATGAGGTATCCATCCGGTAAGGTCTCGCCGAATTGATGGTGATCAACAACGATCGTGTCGATCTGTTCTTGTTTGGCCAGCGCAATTTCATCGACGCACGCTATTCCACAATCGACGGTGATAATGAGTTTGGTGGAGCGATCTTTTAATTTTGGAACCGTCCCTGTATGCAAACCGTATCCTTCTTTATCGCGATGAGGGATATAGAAATCAATGCGTGAATCGTTTATTGTTGAACGTTCATCGTCAATCGTTATATCCTTTGTATCATTTTTCTGACGTTCAATGTTCAATGATAAACGCTTCTCAATCTCTCTGAGCGTTGTAATCAAAACCGTCGAACCTGTCACTCCATCCGCGTCATAGTCGCCGTGGACCGTAATGCGCTCCCCCGCTTCCAAGGCGGCAAAGATGCGCTCGATGGCACGCGCCATGTGTCGAAATTGTTTTGGGTCATGGACATGCTCATCCCATGATGGTGCTAAAAAATCTTGGACTTCTTGCTTCGTTCGCAAGCCTCGGTTCCATAAAACTTGGGCGATCGCCGGTGAAGGGACGTCGACCGCCTCTTTAAAGGTCGTTGGGGCTGATTCAGCCGTTTTCCACATGAGAGGCATGCTTCTATCATGGCAACGCGGAGAGGGATGAGCAAGAGTCTACCATGCTTTAAAATCCACTGCTGATAAAAGGAGCCAGCAAAAACAAAATCGTTGCCAAGATCATAAATCCGGCCATGATTTTACTAATAAGATTGAGATATTTTCGTTGCATATCGGAATACTATCCCCTGCGCAAAACTTTAATAAATGCTTCGGAAGGAATTTCAACGCCACCTTTCCCATGTTCGAGCATGCGCTTCTTGCCCTTCTTTTGCTTCTGTAGCAACTTTGACTTACGTGTATAGTCTCCACCGGACATTTTGGCGAGCACATCTTTACGGAAAGCCTGGATGCGTTCGGAGGCGATGATCTTACTGCCAATGGCTGCCTGCAATTTTACCACAAATTGCTGGCGAGGAATTTCTTTTTGCAGGGTTTCGACAATTTCTTTGCCGCGTCGATAGGCTTCGCTTTCATGGAGAAGCGTTGCTAGTGCTTCCAACGGTTCGTCCGCGACAAAAATGTCGAGACGCACAATGTCCGACGGACGATATTCTAAGAAATCGTAGTTTAAGGAGGCGTACCCTGCCGTCACGCCTTTGAGCTTGTCGTAAAAGTCGACAATCACCGAGGCAAGCGGCATGTGGTAGTGCAACAGGGCACGCGTGGTGTCGAGATATTCGGTATTTTTGTAGTCGCCGCGACGATCTTGGACGAGGGCCATCACATTTCCGATGTAATCCTTTGGACAAAGGATATCGACCGTGACATACGGCTCCCGCGTTTCTTCAATGCGGGATGGCTCCGGAAAGGCACCTGGTGCCTTGATGAGCACTTCTGCGCCGTCCGTCTTCGTCACTTCGTATCCGACAGACGGTGTCGTCACCACGACATCCATATCGAACTCGCGCGACAACCGTTCTTGCACGATTTCTAAGTGCAACATCCCTAGCAAGCCACAGCGGAATCCAAAACCAAGAGCAATCGAATGTTCCGGTTCGAATGTGAGGGCTGCATCACTTAACTTAAGCTTCAAAATTGCATCACGAAGTTTTTCATATTCACTTCCATCCATAGGGAAGAGACCGGCGTAGACCATGGGGTGGACTTCTTTATAGCCAGGGAGAGCCTCCAAATTTCCTCCTGCTACTGCAATCGTGTCACCGACGCGCACCGCAGAGATATCCTTTAATCCTGTCACAATGTACCCAATATCCCCGGCCTCCGTGCGTTCGGCAGCGACGTGGTCGGGCTTCATGTAGCCGAGTTCAAGCGCTGTGCCCGGAGAGTTGGTGGCAACAAAGTGAATCGGGGTTTGTTTTGCCAACGAGCCGTCAACACAACGGACATAGGCGACCACCCCTTGGTAGTCGTTGTACTTGGAATCAAAAATGATGGCACGAAAAGGAGCGGTTGGGTTCCCGTTGGGCGGAGGGACTTCTTTGACGATGCGCTCAAGGATCAAGTCGACACCCACGCCCGTCTTTCCAGACGCGCAAATAATCTCCTCACGCTTGCATCCAATCAGATGCATGAGTTCAGCCGCGCGCTTTTCCACGTCGGCATTGGGAAGGTCGATTTTATTGAGGACGGGAATAATCGTCAGGTTTTGCTCAATTGCAAGATATAGGTTGGCAATGGTTTGTGCTTGGACACCCTGTGTCGAGTCGACGAGCAAGACCGCGCCTTCGACAGCCGCGAGAGAACGAGAGACTTCGTAGGTAAAATCGACGTGGCCGGGCGTATCAATCAAATTCAATTCGTACTCCGTCCCATCTCCCGCCTTATACTTCATGCGAGCGGGCTGAAGCTTGATGGTGATACCACGTTCACGTTCCAGTTCCATGGTATCTAATAACTGCTCCTTCATTTTGCGTTTTTCGACGGTGCCCGTGAGCTCCAAAAGACGATCAGACAGAGTCGACTTGCCGTGGTCAATATGGGCAATAATACAAAAATTCCGAATTTTGGCTTGATCCATGGCCGTAGAGTGCCCAAATATAGCCGAAAAAGCAATACCATAAACCAGCACGGTCTATGGTATTGCTTTAGCAAAATGATTCTATTTCTTCGCCGCCTTCATAGCCATTTGAAACGTCTGGCGTGCCGTCTTTGCATTTTCTTGATAGCGTTCACGAGCCTGTTTCTCGGCCGCAGCACGAGTCGCTTTGGCTTGCTTCATGGTAGTGTTATACGTATTCATTGCCGCATCGACACTTTCCCGATAACTCTTCTGAGCTGCCTGGATAGCGGCGCGGAACGTCTTATTGGCAGCCGCTCGCTCATCTTTGTTGGTTGAATTACACTTCCCTTTCCAAATACCTTCGGCTGCGTCGACGGCACTTCGTCGAGCCGCAAGAGCCGCGTCGATCGCTGCACGACGGACGTTTAAGGCCGTTGTTTGAGTTTGACGAAAGTCTTGCAACGCATTGTCAAGGACATCTCGACGATGCTGGATAGCAATACTCATAGAAGAACGGTATACCTGTACGACATTTTTTTGCGCTTCGCTTTTTGCTGTACGTTCGTCCAGTTTTACTTGACGCTGCATAGTAGCCGCATCGGCTTCTGCACGACGGGTTTCCAAGCGTGTATCAACCTCGGCTTGCGTGCGCGCGATGCGTTCATCCGCCGCCGCACGGACCTGCATCATCTTCTTGTCTGCCTCAGCTCGCGTGCGCTCGAGACGAGCCTCGAGGGTGGCTACGCGATCCATACAAGTGACATTCGACATCATCCTTGTAGTGGAAGTAGCGGTTAGCGAAGTGGTTTCTGCGAAGGCGCTCATGGGGAGAGTGCCGCCTGCAAGGAGAGTACTTGCGACTAGGAAGGAGAGAACAGTTTTTTTCATACATTGGTAATATACAGAATAGAAAAGAAAATGTAACGGTTATCTTGAGGAGGCTTGTGATTCGGTAGCGTCCACCTCTTCTAAACGCGATGGGCGTTGCCAAATACGTCCACGAACCATCTGTGCTGTGTCTCGCCATTCTTGGATATCTGTCAGATGAGCGACAAGAGCATACACCCCCACACATACGAGGCCTGAGGCTCCGGCTTGCAATAACACTTGCCAAGTAAAATGCAATGGCACAAGAGAACCGATAATATGACGGACGATGTATCCTGCCACCAAACTCGTTCCTAACGCTGTCAAGAGTTTCCATGCATCGTTCCAAGGCGTCGGTTTTTCTATCACTCCACGCTTTACGAGGTAGAGATACAGACCCATTGCTTGGACAAAAGCGGCTAAAGAAAAGGCTATTGCAAGACCCACAATCCCTACATACTGCCGTAAGATCAGAGCGGTCACCACGTTAAGGATTTCGGCAAAGGCTCCGACGAGTAAAGGAATTCGAGCATTTTGATGGGCGTACCAGACGCGTGCGAAAAGCGGCACTAACGCTTGAGCAGGGAGCGAGATCGCAAACCAGCCTACGAGCAGTGCTGTTCGACGCGTATCATTCCAGTCAAATGCCCCTTGGCCGAGAAGCAGACGGACGGCTTGGGCGCGCAAGAGGATTAACCAAGCGGCCATGGGAATGACTAGAAATAGCACTTGTCGCGTGATCGTCGTCACGAGTTGGGTGGTCTGTTTACGATCGTTTTTTGCGGCGGCTTCGGCCAGGGCCGGCAGAGCAGCAACAGCAAACGAAATGCCGATTAAACCCAGCGGAACGCTCTGCACGTTATTTGCGAACGAAAGGACGGAAACCGAACCATCCGATAATGAAGAAGCTAGAGCTAACAGCACCAAGAGATTTAATTGCGTAATCGCAAGGCCGAGTGTACGAGGACCCATGAGGATGAGCATGCGGCGCAGACGCATGTCCTTCAGACGAGGGACAGCCATGACAAGGGTACGAGCGCGTATCAGCGGCCAGGCCTGTACCAACACATGAAGCGCCGCTCCCAACACGACACCAACAGCAACTCCACGGATACCGAAAGAGGGAGCTAGAAAGAGGACCCCGAAAATAATTCCTAGGTTATAAAAGAGAGGGGCGATGGCAAAGGCCAAGAATCGCTTAGTGGCTTGTAACACTCCTCCCATGACCGCCGATAAACCGAGGAGCAGCGGAGATAGGGCAATGATTTTTGTCAGCCCGATGGTTTCTTGCAATTGCACGGGCGAAAACCCTTTGACCGTAGCCGGCACAATACAATCCGCTCCAAGGATCAATAGCAGAGCGACAAGGGCCATGACACCCGCTACTAACGACAGGACGCGACCGGCAAAGACAGTGGCGGATCGCTCACCGTCTTGCTCCCGGCATTCGGTAAAGACTGGAATGAATCCGGCCGTGAGCGCTCCGACAATTAATAAATTATAGAGGGTATCCGGTAAGCGAAAGGCGGCGTAGTAGGCGTCAAGCGCGGCACCAGCCCCAAAATGTGACGCGAGGAGGTGGTCGCGGATGAGGCCAACGAGTCGAGAGAGTAACGAAGCGACTCCTAAAAGAGCCGCCGCGGACGTCACTCGTGTTGTTTGACGATGAAGGAGACGAGCAAAAAAACGAAACATGTGACTAAAAATCAAACGGATCAGGTGGCAGCTCAAGCATGGCAACTATTTGGTCACCCTCTATTATGAGCGGAATAGGCGTCAGCATACTGCCAGCGGGTGCCTGACCCTGTACCGCTTCTCCGTTCGCAGGATTAAACTCCGCCTCATGCCAACGACAACGGAAGACAGATTCTCCTTGGACAGTTTTCAACTCGACCGGCCCTCCCATATGCGTACATTTATTAACAAAAGCCTTGAGCGTGCCGCCGTCATTATACGCAATCCCTTCCGCAATCCCAAATCGGAACGCTTTGGTACGACCAATAGCGATTTCCCCTAGACGAGCTACAGGAAGTTTGCGTGTCATAGGCTATTTTTCATATCGACGAAGAATATCCCCCATAATCATTGCCGTCTCATCCGGATAGTCGACCTGCACCACCTCGTCACTGGTGAGCCAGGATTCAACCCGTTCAATAAAATCCGCAGCCATCTCATCTAATGTTGCCACCCCCATACGACGCAATGCTTCGGCATTACACAATTGTTCATATTGCCACTTCATCGGGATGACAAGCAGCTTCTTTCCAAGAAACAGGGCTTCTGCGGATGTTTCAAACCCTGCAGCGGTAATTACTCCCGCCGCCTGTTCCAAACTTGTTAAAAAACGCTCTGTGTTCACAGGGTAAACATGCGCATTTCCCTGTTCGTATGGTTTTTGGGCATGCTTGGAAAAGATGTGCCACTCGACATTGCGCAAGCGCGCAAATTCTCGAACCAAGATCTTATCATCATGCGCAGGTAAATATACGGTCACATGATGATGCTCTTTAGGAGACAGCCGTCGTACTTCTTCCCTGATAATCGGTGTGTGAATAAAGGTATCGTATTTTTGAAAATGAAAGCCTATGGTTTCCGTACCAGGGGCAAAATAGCGCATGACGAGCTCCGCCAAGCTGGGAGTGCCGGATGGACGCGGCGTTTTGGGCGAGAGAAAAGCGGCTTGATTACTCATCGCCACACAAGGGATATGATGTAATTGAGCTGCCCACGCACTAATAGGTTCAAAATCACTAATCACTAAATCGTACTTTGTAATAGGAAAAGAGCGGATGTTTTTAAAAAAACTGGTTAGATGCATTTCCTTTAAGGTACGCGAATAATCAATTCCTCCATTTTTCCCGAAAAAGAATCCTAACCCATCCATCTTATATGTCCAAGGTTTCCTAAGCGTTACTTCAGAGTGGAGACCACTTACCAGCGTGTCGACCTCCTGGTCATAATCCTCTAAACACCGAAACACGTCGCGTGCGCGACTAATATGACCGTTGCCGGTTCCCTGTACAGCCAGGAGAATTTTCATAAAGCGTATCGAGTATCCAGTATCGTGTATCGAGAATAAGGAGGAGGAAAAAAGAAGTTTATTTATCTGAATATTCTGGATACTAGATACACGATACTGGATACGTTTATATATCCGCAAGAATCCGCCAACTAGCGATCCCCGCTGCTACTGCGACGTTCATGGATTCTTTTACCCCTCTTTGGCTAATTTTAATCGCGCCACCGTCACATACCCTTAGAAGAGAAGGAGCGATTCCCGTCGTTTCCGTACCCAGCAACAACGCCATTTTATCAGGGGCCCTAAAATCTTTCAGGTCAATCGCGTCAGGCGTTAGCTCAAGCGCAAACACAGGAAGTCCCCTCTCTTTTAATTGAGCAATCAGCTCTTTTACGTCCACGACCTGTTCCCACGCCGCGGATCGTTCCGCCCCTAAAGCAACTTTGGAGATTTTTTCATCCGGTGGAACGGGCGTATATCCCGTTAGCCATAGCTTAGTAATACCAAGTGAATCCGCCGTACGAAACAGGGACCCCACATTTTCTCGGGAACGGAGGTCGTGGGCAATGAGATGGAGTTCGCGCATGGCGAACATGTACCATATTTCCGTGCCCTTGTCACCACTAGACGACACGGCCAATCGAAGCTACTCTCCTCGACATGAAATTCGGTGACTGCTTGCAAGGACGTATTAGCCACATGGACGACAAAGGCCGAGGCGTTTTTTCGTATCCCCTGCCGCAAGACCCAAAAGAAACACGCCAAGTCGTGATTCCTTTTACGGCAGTTGGCGATGAGGTTGAGGCCACGTTTGTGAAACGCGACCAAGGGAGCTGGATTGGAAGGCTAGAAAATGTCGTCTCTCCTTCTTCGGAGCGTGTCCAGGTGCCATGCCCTCATGCGGGCGTGTGTGGAGGTTGTTTATGGCAGCACATGAGTTACCCCGCTCAACTCGCCTTAAAGCAGTCGCAGATCAACCGAGCCTTAGAACGAGCGGGACATGAAGAGCGTGTATCATCCGTTGCTCCATCTCCCGAGACCCTCTATTACCGCAATCGCATGGATTACGTAGTTGGTTGGCAAGGAAGTATTGGGTTAAAAGAATACGGGTCTTGGAATCGCTATTTGGATCTTCAAACTTGTTTATTGCTCGACAAAGAAACCCCGGTAATCTTGCAACACGTCCGTGACTGGATGAAGCAACACGACCTTCCTCCCTGGGACGCCCGTCGACATACGGGACTCATTCGCTATTGCGTGATCCGCCTAGGCAAGAATACCAACGAACGCATGGTGACGATCGTGGTCAAAGATGCAAACGCCGTGAACGGACAAGCGCGCGCAAGCCTCATCGATCTCCTCTCCCCTCTTACGACAACACTGTACCTGGGTGAGAATCCGGAACTTACCGATCTTTCGCTCTCGAAGACGCTGACGCTATTGCATGGAAACGAGTACCTTACCGAAGAAGTGAGCGGCCTCCGGTACCTCGTCCATCCAAACTCGTTTTTCCAGACCAACACACACATGGCCGGTACGTTACAAGCTACCGTTCTCGACTTTCTCGAACTGCCTTTTCCCACCTCCTCCCTCCCTCCTGCCTCTTCCCGCCTTATCCTCGATCTCTATTGTGGCTCAGGCTTCTTTGGCATCGCCTGTGCCAAGGCAGGAGCAAGGGTCTACGGACACGAACTTGATGCGCCAGCCATCGAACTCGCCCGATGGAATGCCGAGATGAACGGCGTACGTGATAGAGCCACCTTTGGCGCAGGACCAACAGAAGACTTGGATTGGAAGACATTGAATCCTGACGCGGTGATCATCGATCCTCCTCGCTCCGGCCTCCATCCACGTGCCCTACAGACCCTCTTGGAAAAGAAACCAAAAACATTGGTATACGTATCATGCAACTATCACCGCCTTGTCGAAGAATTAAAACAGTTTAAGTCCGTCTATACACTTGAACGGTTAGAAGTCCTGGACTTATTTCCACAAACCCCACATGTTGAAGTAGTGGCGAAGCTCAAGCGCATCGAGTAGACAGGAGCCATTGAACGCTTAATTCCCATTAGAAATGCGACAAGTGATACGATTTAGGTGCTTCAACACA
>CAYTIN010000006.1:0-53033 GCA_964438015.1 uncultured Gammaproteobacteria bacterium | reverse complement strand
GATATGGTGAAGGTATTGAGAACTAAATTACGCGAGATGCTAGTCTAGGGCCATTCGCATTCTAATAAGGGGTTTATGTATTCAGACCTTCCTTCACGTTCTGTATGGCCAATGGTGCTTGCTGATGGTTGCTCATGAAGGTTTCTGAGGCAAGTCATATAGCCTATGCCTACCCCTATCCCGATCATTGCCAGGTAAACCGACATCTTAAAAAGGCCATGTTGCGTTAAGTGCATAGAAAGACGTGTCTGAGAATTCTAAAGACAAGATATACGCTTGATTATACGTATAGAGATGTTTTTTTGGTTCATTATTTCTAACGCATGCTTTTTTCTAATTCTTTTGCTTCTCTAACCATTGCCTCTACTAATCTTATCCCTCCCTCCCAAAATGTTCTATCTCTGAGATTTATTCCAAACGGTTTAACAAGCTCATCCGGACTTTTTGACCCGCCTGCTTCTAAGAAGGTTAGATAGTCTTCGACCATCCCCGGACCGCGTTTTTTGTATTCTGCGAAGAGTGACAGTGTCAGTAATTCACCGAAGGCGTAGGCGTATACGTAAAACGGTGTATGAATGAAGTGGGAGATGTATGACCACCAAACGTCGTAGTTCTTTGTGAGTTTGACGGAGTTGCTGAACATGTTGGTTTGGTGTCTGCGCCAAAGGGCGTTTATGTCTTCGCTCGTAAGCTCGCCTTTTTGGCGTGAAGTGGCGTGAATGTCTTGTTCAAAGCGGTACATGGTGGTTTGGCGGAAAACGGTGGCGAAGACTTCTTCGATTTTTTGCATGAGCAGCGTGAGTCGTTCTTTGGGATCGGTGAGTTTTGCCTTCATGGCGTCGAAGGTGATCATTTCGGCGAAGACACTGGCGGTTTCGGCGACGGTGAGCGGCATGTCGAAATGGAGGAGGTTTTGCTTGCGCGCGAGACTAGCGTGCACGCCATGGCCGAGTTCGTGGGCCAACGTTAAGACTTGTTTGGTGCTGCCGTTGAAGTTGACGAAGACATAGGGATGAAGGTCTGGTGTTACAAACATGCAAAAGGCACCGCCACGTTTTCCGAGGGCCTGGGGTGTATCAATCCAGCCGTTGTCGAAAAAGGCTTGGGCGAGCTTGGCGAAGCGAGGGGAGAAACGAGTAAAGGCATCAAGCACAATCGCCTTTGCTTCTTCAAACGAAACAGTGTGCTCTTTGCTTACGATAGGCGCGTAACGGTCGTAATCATAAAGAACCGGCAGACCTAGTAGTTTGCGTTTGAATGTATAGAAATCTTGGACGATATCAAACCGTTCCGTAACGGCGCTCGTCATGGCGTCGACCGTTGCCTGGTCGATTTCGTTGGCGAGGTGGCGAGATTGTTCTGGCGATTCGAAGTGGCGGTAGCGATCGGTCGTTTGTTTTTCTTGTAGTAGCGTATTCGTTATAAACGTCAAACGACGCAGTTGTTCACGCAAGCCTTGGGTGTAGCCTTCGGCGGCTTGTTTACGTTCGGATTGTTTGGGGTGATGCAATAAATCCAAAAGCTGTTCTTGGCTGTATTCTTTGTTGTCGCGTGGACGTTTGTAGATGTGGTGAGAAAGTTCTTCGTCATATAAACGTGTGAACGCTGAACGACCCGTGAGAGACAGGTCTTTCATCAGCTTTTCTTCTGCTTCACTGAGACGATGCGCTTTCCACATCAGTTCCTTTTCTAAATAGTGGCGGTAGCGTTCTAGAAGGGGACTCTTGATCCAACGTTGAAGTGCTTTTTCTTCTATTTGGACCAACTCAAGTTCTAGAAACAAGAGTTCTTTACTGATTTCCATGCCGCGTTGTTCGGTTTTTTGGACGAGAGCCCCGTGTTTTGGATTCTTGCTATCCGCGGCATGGACAAGGGCGGCGTAGATTTCGGGTTTCCAGGCTTCTTGGAGGATGGATTCGTATGCTTTGAGGATTTCAAGGATTTCTTCGGCTGTCCGTTTGGAGGTGATGGTGCCGCGATATTTTTTGGCAAAGGCTTGGGCGCGTTTGTGTTGCGTTGCCAAGGTTTTGTCTATGTTTGGATCATTGATACTTTTGAAGAGGTCTGAAAGGTTCCAGCGGGGGAGGGGATAAGTCATAGAGAAGTAGTGCAGTAGAGGAGTAGAGAAGTAGCGGGGCAAGCCAAAGATACTAGGAGCCTAATCTAGGAAAAACTTTTTGTCACTTGTTTTCCGCCGCTACTCCTCTACTTCTCTACTTGCTATTCGCTCCTGTATACTCTCCTTATATGTTTGGAACAAAAAAAATTTCTTCGGTGGTTGCTCGAGAAGTTTTGGATTCACGTGGAAATCCTACGGTGGCCTGCCGTGTGATGCTTAAGAATGGTCTGACGGCAGAAGCAAAAGTCCCTTCGGGAGCTTCGACGGGTTCGCATGAGGCGTTGGAATTACGGGATGGAGGGAAACGTTATGGTGGAAAAGGGGTGCGAAAAGCCGTCAAGAATGTTAATGAGGTGATCGCGCCCGTTCTTAAGAAGATCGACGTGACACGTCAACAGGATATTGATCATGTAATGTTGGAGTTGGATGGAACCAAGAATAAATCTAAATTGGGAGCGAATGCCATGCTCGCCGTTTCCCTTGCCTGCGCGCAAGTAGCTGCTTTAGAGCGACGGATGCCGCTTTGGAAATCTTTGCGACAAACGTATCGTTTTCAACGACCTGCGCGTTTGCCCATGCCGACCATGAATTTGTTGAATGGGGGTGCGCACGCGGGTTGGGTGATGGATATCCAAGAATGTATGATTGTGCCGCGGCATAAGGTGTTTGCCGAGCGCTTACGGATCGGGGCTGAGGTGTTTCATGCGCTCGGTCGTCTTCTAAAAGAGAAGAAGCTTACTGTTACGGTAGGGGATGAGGGGGGATTTGCGCCTCATCTTGGAAAAGTCGAGGATGCCTTTGCGTTATTGGCAGAAGCAGTGAAGGTGGCGAGTTTTAAACTTGGAAAAGATGTGCGTTTTGCCGCGGATGTGGCGAGTTCTGAATTTTATGACACGAAACGGAAGAAATATGTCTTTCGTGCCGAGGGAGTTGAGATGAATTCGGAAGAGCTTTTGGCTCGCTATGCTGGTTGGATGGATACCTATCCCTTTGAATCCATTGAAGATCCGTTTGCGGAGGATGATTGGTCGGCTTGGTCGGAGGCTTTGCCTATGTTTGAAGGGAATGAGGTTCGTGTGGTCGGTGATGATCTACTTGTCACCAATGTTGAGCGTTTGAAACGCGCGATTGATGAGCAAGCAGCGAACACGATTTTGATTAAAGTGAATCAGATTGGAACGTTGACGGAAACAGTGGATGCCATAAAGACCGCGCATGCGGCTGGCTGGGCGACATCCATTTCGCATCGGTCTGGGGAAACGTCTGATACGACGATTGCTGATTTGGCCGTCGCGTGTGGATCGGAATATATCAAGACGGGATCGTTGTCACGGTCGGAGCGGGTGGAGAAATATAATCGATTGTTGGAGATTGAGGAGAAGGAATTAGGCAAGTAGGGAGTAGGAGAGTAGTGGAGTAGCTGTGACTGGCCTTGACGCCAGGTTTTGGTGTTGTAAGCTCCTTTTACCCTGAAAGGAGGACTGTTTCATGAGTGATGTGTCTTTGGCACCTCAAACCCTGGAGGTGTCGGTCGAGAAGGTTAAGAGGCTCGTTCTCGCTGCCATGACTTCTGCGAGTTTGAAGCGGCATGCGCTCGCTAGACGTGCGCATGTTAGTCTCTATTTTGTTGGATCCTTGATGAAGGGTGTGCCGGATGTGTTGAGTGAAGCCGAGGGTCTCCTGTATGCAGACAAGGATCCGCGTTATGCGGCTGTCCTCTCGGTTCTGGGCTTGGATGGGGGCTCTGAGCTCATGCAGGCCATCCTGGAGCAGCATCGTACTTTTTGCGCTGCCGAAAAGCTTTCCCCTCGGTATATGATCCGTGAACAGTTTTTGCAGGGGATCGCACCCACCGCTCTTTCTTCTTATCAGGAAACCTTTCTCGTCTTCTTCGATCAGCTCTGGTTGGTGTTTTGGGGCGGTAAGCCCATCCGTTTGCGTGAGCTTTGCCGTTTTAAGCGAAGCATTATCGCCTCTCTGGATTCTGAAGCCTCTCTCCTCCGTGAGGGTGCTACCGTCCTCTCTAGGATCGTTCGAGAAAGTGGTGCTCTTTCTCCCGAGGATGCGGAGGACTTTGCAGCTATTGTGAACGTGTTTAGGTAGACGTTTTTCTTGTTACTTCTCTCCTTCGGGAGCTTCTCTCTTGCGTTCATGACACGATCGTGGATGAAAGAGAGATGGTATGAACCTGATTTTTATTTACGGCCCGGCGGCCGTCGGGAAGCTTACGGTTTCCAAGGTTTTGGAGACCTTAACGGGTATTCCATTGGCGGATAACCATAGCTTACTTAACCCCGTGGCCAAAGTCTTTGGATGGGATCACCCGGAGCGTGAGCGCTTAGGGCGTTGTTTTCGGTTGGAGTTTTTTGAGGCCGCAGCGCGGGCGGATAAGAGTGTAATTACGACCTTTGGGGGAGGGGGAGAAACCTATGACGATTTTATTCAGGATGTGGTAACGGTTGTCGAGCGAGGGGGTGGACGTGTCCTATTTGTCCGTTTGTTTGCGCCTAAGGAAGTGCTTTTTGATCGTGTACGGCATGATTCACGCGTTCATTACGCTAAAATGGGTTCGGTACAAGAGCTTGAAGTGAAGCTTAAACGTACACCGGATATGGAGGCGCGAGCTTTGGTGTCACTACATTTGGAGATTGATGCCTCAAAACACACGCCGGAAGAGATGGCGAAGATGATTATTGAGTATTATCAGCTTTGATTAATGCGCGTCCGTTTTTGATTTCTCCGCGATTTCCCAGAGCCCTTTGAACCAAATACGATGAGCATCTGCGATCTTTTGATTGACGATCACGGTAAACGATGCGTGCTCATCGATGGTGTCGAGTTTTGGTGTCGTTGAAATAACGACGTGGTCACCAAAAATGTCGATCGCTGCCGGGGAAGAGCATTTCTTTGGAAGAAAACGATGCGTACTCTTCAGCATGGAAGTGATGTTCGATGCTTGTTCTCTGACTTCTGCATCGTAGAGAATGTGAAACATGATCGATTTCTTTTTTGCTTGTTCTTCAAATAAGGTGAAGAATGCTCGCAGACGTGGATCGCTCCAAGCCCCTTTGCCGCCAATGGTATACACATCTTTGCCTATGCGTAGAATGTTTTGTAGATAATTTTTCCACCCTTCGAGTCCGCGATAGACATAGACGTCTTCTTGATGGGATTCGTTGCAGTAGAGTTTTTCTAGGTCTGGCAGGATTTTTTCGATAGCAACTCGTTTTTCGTCGACTTTTTCGAGGAGCTTTTTTGGGTCGACGGCTTGGTAGGCGATGTCTCTACCTGCGTGGATCTCGAAGATAAGCCCTTTTTCAATCAAGCGATTAAGGGAGTCGTACACGTTGCGGCGGTTGACATGTGACTTGGTGGAAAGGGTTCCCGCCGAGGCTTCTCCGAGGCGGAGGAGGGTTTCGTAGAGGATCGCTTCGTTCTTAGACAGATCTAATTGTGTCAGTATTTCGCTATACATAGGGAAGATATATCTACATGGTGTAATATAGCACCATATGGCTATATTTACCACTCGTATATTACTTGCCATGCTTCAATCGTTCTTTTCACCTGCGAAGGAGGCTGAGCGATGAGGTTGTATAAGGGTGTCGAATCGGGTTGTCTTTGGCAGTTCGAGAGGTATGCTAAAGATGCGGCAAAGATGGTTGAAGAGCTCAATCTGGAAGCGGATCATCTGGATATTGCCTTGAAGTTGGTTCTCTACCGGCTCGCTGGCGTTACGTCGGATAACTTCCACCACTGTACCTGCATGATGAAGGACTCTGAGGAGATTAATGAGACCTTCAGTATCCTGGATCGTCTGGCAGAGGCATTCGGTATGGCGGGTTTTTTCTTCCAGCATAGGAGCAAGGTGAAGGCTGCTCATGAGAAGGGGGTTGAGTACTGTTTTGAGATCAGTGTTGGCGTCCGTCTCCTCATCAATGCTTTGGTTAAAGAGGCGATCGAGGGATCCGACAAAGATCTTGTCGCTATCGTTGTACGCCGTCAGGCATCCACTGAGGATGATCGTTCCGGCGTACAGTCCCGCATGTGGTTCGATTTTAAGGTTCCTCCTCATAAGTGATGTTGTGAAGACCGTCTTTCCTTTCTTGCCCGATACCAAAAAGCCTGTTTAAACAACCAAGCTTTAGGATACGGGCTTTTTCTTATTTTTATTCCCCCTTAATTTTTTCCCGTAGCGCGTCTTGAAACGCGCGGTCGATGTTTGTCATCGCATCCTTACTCGCTTCCAGATGTTCGTGCGAGATGGTGCCTAGGGTTTTTTGAAAAGCTTGGTAGAGTTCAGCAATTTGGTCGATGAGAGGATCGTTTTGAGGGTCGGACATAGGATTGAGGATAGTATAAACGAGAAGTAGTGGAGTAGAAAGTAGTGAGTAGTGGAGTAGCTGGGAACAGGATAGCGCAGGGTGACAAAAGCGTCGCTTTGTATTAGGCTCTGGCTGTCTTTCTGTAGGTCATGCTACTCGCCTACTCACTACTCCACTACTCTCCTTTTCCTCATGTCCTCCCCCACTTTCCACATCACCACTTTTGGCTGCCAGATGAATAAGAACGATAGCGAGCGGATCGCAGGGCTTTTGTCGACATTAGGGTTTGTGACGACGGAGGATGAGGCGACGGCGGATGTGGTGTTGATCAATACTTGTAGCGTCCGACAGTCAGCCGAGGATCGGGTGTATGGGGCGCAGGAAAAATACTTGGAGTATAAGAAGACGAAACCGGAGATGATTGTGGCGGTGACGGGGTGTATGCCGGGGCGGGATAAGGCCCGGACGTTTAAGAAGCGCTTGCCAGCGACGGATTTATATTTTCCAACGCCCGACATGGTGCATTTGCCGCGTTGGATCGCGGAGTTGAGGCCTGAATTGGTTAATTCTGCTTCTTTGGAGGAAGATTATTTGAAAATCCATCCCCAGCGCGTCCCTTCTGTTCAGGCATTTGTAACGATTCAAACGGGATGTAACAAGTTTTGTACGTATTGTGTCGTGCCATATGCGCGTGGGTTAGAGCGGAACCGTCCGGTCAAAGACATTCTGCAGGAATGCAACGAGCTGGTGGCGCATGGGATTTTGGAAATCACGTTGCTGGGACAAACGGTCAATTCGTTTAAGGCGACTGATCCCGAATCCTTTTCAACAGATAACCCGTATAAGGATCATTTTGCTGCGCTCTTGTGGGAAATCAACCAGCTGGAAGGATTGCAGCGTTTGCATTGGACGGCGGCGCATCCTATTTCCATGACGGATGAAGTGACTCATGCGCTTACGTTGTCCAAGCAAGTCAACTATTTGCATTTGCCGGTGCAAGCTGGGAGTAATGAGGTGCTGCGCCGTATGAATCGCAAGTATACGCGAGAGCAGTACTTGGAAGTTATTCGTAAGGTGAAAGAAGCGCGGCCTGGTATTGCATTAGGGACGGATATGATTGTTGGGTTTTCGGGTGAGACGGACGCGCAGTTTGAAGAGACATTATCGTTGTACCGAGAAGTAGACTTTGATATTTCGTATAATGCGCAGTATTCGATTCGTTCTGGGACGTTGGGTGTCAAGTTATATCCTGACGATGTCTCAAAGGAAGAGAAGCGGGAGCGTTGGGATCGGATTCAGGAAGTGATGGAGGAGATTTCTTTGCGTAAGAACCAGGCCTTTGTTGGCAAGGTGGTTTCTGTTTTGATCGATAAAGTCGATCAAGGGTTTGCGAGTGGGAATACGTTTGAGATGAAATTGGCACGGTTTCCGTCGAAGGATGAGAGGTTGGTGGGTAAGATTGTGGAGATGGAAGTGAGGGAGGCGAAGGCATGGGTGCTCGAGGGGGTGGGGAACGGACTTATTCCATAAGTCCTAGTACAAGGAGGATTCGTATGAATATTCCTAGCATTGTTTGTATTGTTGGTCCGACGTCGTCAGGGAAGACGGCGTTGAGTTTAAAATTGGCGAAGGAGTTTAACGGAGAGATTGTGAATGCGGATGCGCGGCAGTTGTATCGAGGGTTTGATGTGGGAACGGGGAAGCCTACTTTGGGAGAGCGTAAAAACGTTCCTCACCATCTCTTTGATGAAGATCCTACGAAGCAGTTAACCGTCACGGAATGGCGAGATAAGGCTTTGACATGTATTCACGAGATCACTTCGCGGGGTCGTTTGCCTATTCTTGTTGGTGGGACCGGGTTGTATATTCAGGCATTAGTCGACAATTTTTCTATTCCAGAAGTGGCTCCTCAAGAAGATTTGCGTGCCGAACTTTCGATGCTTTCGCTCGATCAACTGGTGACACGTTTGCACGAGGTTGATCCGGACGCAGCGGAAGTTGTTGATTTGCATAATCCTAGACGTGTCGTACGCGCTCTTGAAGTTGCTATAGCGACAGGACGTTCCTTTGTCGAACAGCGTCAAAAAGATGTCATTCTTGTCGAAGCACTTCAGATTGGGATCGAACGAACGCGGGAGGAGTTGTATGCGCGGGCGGAACGGGCGGTGGATGAGATGTTGGAGCGTGGATGGGTTGAGGAGGTGCGTGGGTTGCTGGCCCAGGGGATGACGAAAGAGACGCCGGCGATGTCGGCGATTGGGTATCGTGAGTTGGTCGATGTGGTTGAAGGTCGATCGAGCCTTAAAGAAGTCATTCCGCTAATAAAGCAATATACGCGAAACTATATCAAGAGGCAGATGACTTGGTTTAAAAAAGATGACAGGATTGTGTGGGTGAAGGATAAGGAAGAAGCTGAAGAGAAGGTTAGGCGATGGGTCTCCGGGTAAGCTATTTTTACTCGCTCCGCGACTTGTGCATATCTTTTTCTTTTTGATCGATCCTTCGAACATGCTCACTCGCAAAAATGGCTTACCCGGAGACCCTAGAATGGAGAGGGGAGGGGCGGCTACATTTGACGTTTCACGTTTCACGTTTCACGATACTCCTATCTATATGGCCTATTGGTTACTCAAGACGGAACCTGAGGAATACTCCTGGGAGCAGTTGGAGGCAGACAAGCGGACGGCTTGGACCGGGATTCGGAATTTTCAGGCGCGGAATAACTTGCGTGAAATGAAGGTAGGGGACTTGGCGTTTGTGTATCATTCGGGAGATGATAAAGCGATTGTGGGTATTGCGAAGATCGTGCGCGAGGCTTACGAAGATCCGACGGCGGAGACTGGGGATTGGGCGGCCGTTGATGTTGAAGCGGTTATGCCCGTTGGTCGTTTGCTTGGGCTGGAAGAGATTCGTAACACGCATAACTTGGCGGTGATGCCGGTGGTTACGCAGGCACGGTTATCTGTACATCCAGTGACCGAATCGCAATGGAAAGATGTGTTGAGATATACCAAGACGACCCTATGATTCGACACGCGGTTATTTTGGCGGGAGGTGGGGGGACGCGGCTGCGGCCGGTGACGCTTGAGATTCCTAAGCCGCTCGTACCCGTGCAAGGGATGCCGATTATCTCTTGGCAAGCCCGCTGGCTTGCTCGTCATGGGGTTAAGGAGATTACCTTGGTGATTGCTCCAAAATGGCGGTCGCATTTTTTACAATGGGCAGAACAGATTGCTAAGGAAGTGCCAGTGAATATTGATTTACATGAAGAATCTGAGCCCATGGGTACCCTTGGTGCGCTTGTTCATCAGTTATCTCATCGTTGGAATGAACCGATTATTGTTACCAATGGAGATGAGTTGAAGGGATTGGATCTGAAATCGCTACAAGCGACGCACGAAGCGTTAAAGAAAGAGGATGACCGACATGGGGCGACGGTTGGATTGATCCGTGTCTTTAACCCGTCGGATTATGGGGTGGCAGAGATGGATGGAGAACGGATCGTGAAATTCCACGAAAAACCCGCCCACCCACCGACGAACTTGATTAGCTCTGGGCTGTATTTGATTGAGCCGTCAGTTTTGAGGCAAATGGATCGATCGCAGACCTATCTCATGTTTGAAAAGGATTTGTTTCCTCGCCTTGCCGAAGAGCGTCGTTTAGGAGGGGCGGCTCTGGAAGGGCCTTGGTATGATTGTGGGACGCTTGAACGATGGGAGAAGGCGATTAACGAGTGGAAGGAGCCTGAGGTGTAAAGGTATGTCCCCAAAAGAGATTGTGATTGTGCTGGTCCGTCATCCGGTGGATGGACGGTTGTTTGTGCATCAGCGCAGTGCGACGAAAAAGACGTTCCCTCTGCATTACGGGATTGGAGCGGGAGGCCATCGTGAGCTTGGTGAGACAATTGAGGCAGGGGCGATTCGTGAGCTACGCGAAGAAACGGGTCTTGAGACGCCGGTTGCGTATTTATTTTCCACGGAAGTTATGGCCGAAGGCCGACCGCAGATCGATTATGTGTTTGAAACAGTAGGTTCATTCGAAACGCTTCCACTGCATGATGAGTGGGGGTGGTGGGGATGGATGACGAAAGAAGAAATCGACCGGATTCATGCCGAAGGGAAGTTGTGTACGGACACGGCCGATAATTGGCGGAGGTATCGTTCTTTGGTCTAGTTGATGGCGTTTATTGATTCTTCGGTAAATTTTTTCACATCCTCCTCTGTTCCGTAAAACCTCCAATCATCTTGATTCGTTAACCTCGTGCAAAATTCAACAAAGGCTTCACGGTCTGGCCAGATATTGACACCAAGCTTTTGGGCTAAGCGTTCAAGTTCTTACTTGTCTTCCCCAGCTTTTCTATCGTCAGATATTTTTTCCAGTTCTAGATAGCTCAGACCGCTTTTAGCCGAGACGATCGAGGCCGTAATCTTGTCTCGGACAAAGTTTTCCGTGATGCGTGACCCGACTTTGTGGAGCATATTGAGAGAGCCTATCACACGTGCAAAGTCCGCTAACGATTGTGTGGAGATGGGTGTGCTTATCTCCTGACGATCATGCGCATGGACGCCACCGAGCTTCACCACGACTTCGGCTTGTCCGTTGGTGATGCGGCAACGAATGTCCGTTTCTTGCGGAGGCTTTTGCTCGTCATCCTCGGCGATGCGTCCAATCATCCCAAACGACATGAGCATAGTTCGCCTGGCTTCGTTTTGTTTGATAAACCCTTGTTCGACGATTGTGTTGCGGACGCGGTCTTTTTCAGCCGGTGTTAATTCGCCGCGAATTTCCAATTCGATGGGATGTGGCATACTCGTCTACTAGCCTAACACTCTCCCCACAAACGGCAAATCCAGTTACACTACCCCACATGTTCGCACGTTTTTTTGCTTGGTTGTTTCCGCGCAAGCGCTCCCATCCGGATGTGTATCATGTGGCGAGTGTTACGTCGCTTGCTGAGCTTGCGGATGAGGAGCAATTGCCGTTGGAGTTACGATTTGTGCTCAAAGAGGATCCAGGGCGTAGGAAAGATGTGGAAGCGTTATTAACGTCTGGCTATGGGATTGGTGTTCGTACGGTCCAAGAGACGCCGCGGGCGATTTTGGAAGCGGTGGAGCATATTTCTCAGCTTACGCAAGAAAATACCATCATTCCTTGGTTACCTCGTTTGCTTCGCCAGGGAGATATGCCTACGTTTACTGAGGCGGACCTGCGTTTAGCGGAACGACAGGGAATAGCGTTGTATGAAGAAGCACGGCGTATTTTTGAGCGACGCTATGAGTTTAAGAAAATCGTGTTGATTGATTTGCGTAATCAGGGTGTAGAGGATAAACATCGCCGCTTAATGTTGGAGTTGAACGAAGTACTGTATCCATACGCGTTGGATTATATTATACATCGTGTGCTGGCTGATGATGCTGCGACGAATACGCAAATCGCCCAGACTATAACTAAGGCCTTGTTGCTCATTGGCCCTGTTTCGCATTTTTTGGAGTTGTGGGTGAGTGGGATTGGTAGGATTTTTGCTGCTTCGGCGGATGATTTTATGGGTGAAACGGCAGAGTTATTTGCCTTGCATGGATCTGGGTTTACTTGGCGCCAACTCCTACGTCGTTCACGTGTTTTGCTTCCGGTATTCGTACTTGCTATCTATGGAGCGTTTTCGGTTGAGGGGCTTGTGGCTGCCGGTCGGTTTGGGTTGGCGGGTTTAGTGTTTGGGATGTCGGCCGTGGCGTTATCTTTTACCACCATAATCCAATCTACGAAGCTGTATCATGAAGCGTTTGTTGCTTTGTCGATTGGGGGAAAATTGCGTTCGCAAGAACGTAGCCTTTGGCGTTTAGCGATTACCCAAGATTTTTCCAATCCTGCGCGATTTGGTCTCTTAGTGGGTGCGTTGGTTGCCCCGCTCGTTGGAGCAGTGGTCTTTATGCTGTTTCCGGAGCAGACGCATAATGGGTGGGTCTTGGCTCTTCTGGCTTCGGTTGAATCGCTCGTGTCCGGCGTTGCCATGTTAAGTGCTTCCCGTGTCCAGGACTGGTGGTTTCACAGGCGTATGCGGCACCTCATCTCCCTTCCGTAAGACTCGACGGGAAGGCGGTTGTCAGGTAAGCTGTTGGCCATGTCGTTACCTTCTCTTTCTTCTTCTGACCAGCCCCCTTTGCCCGTCGAGACGCCTAAGAAAAAGGCGCTGGGAGGGTTACTTGAGCTGATACAGATCGTTGTTATTTCGGCGGCTATCGTCATCCCGCTCCGAACCTTTTTGGTTCAGCCCTTCTATGTCAAAGGGCAGAGTATGGAGCCGAATTTCTATGACCATGAATACTTATTTGTCGACAAACTGACGTATCGGCGGGAGATGCCTAAACGGGGGGATGCGGTCGTGATCCGCTACCCATTAGACCCGTCTGAGTTTTTTATCAAGCGGGTGATTGGTCTGCCCGGGGAAACGGTCGAAGTCGCAAACGGCAAGGTGCGGATTTACAATAAAGAGCATGCTAACGGCTTTTTACTTGACGAACACCCCTATTTAGATCAAGACTATACACCTTTGACGGATACCAAGACCTTAAAAGATGATGAGTATTATTTGATGGGGGATAACCGAGCTGCTAGTTTGGACTCTCGCATCTTTGGTCCGGTCAAGCGTTCCTTTATTGTGGGGAAGGTATGGGTTCGCGCTTACCCGTTTGATCGTTGGAAACATTTTGATTCCCAAGCTTATAAAGAATAACTCTCCTTATGCCCACCTCTAAACCAAAACCTGACGCCAAAAAGGTTGCCCCTAAACAGACTGCTCCGGTTGCGTCTGCCTCGTCTACGCCAGCTTCTGTCGCGCCTAGCTTGCCTAATAAGAAATCGGCACCGGCTATCCAGCTCATCCGTGGAATGCGTGATTTGTTGCCAAACGACCAGGCGTACTGGAAACGTGTTTCGGATGTTATAGAGGCTACGGCAAGGTCGTATGCGTACGATCGTCTCGAGACGCCAATGGTCGAAGACCACTCCCTGTTTTTGCGTGGAGTAGGTAAACAGACGGATATCGTAGAGAAGGAGCTGTTTACTTGGGAAACACCAGGAGGAGAGCAAGTTGCCTTGCGTCCAGAAGGGACCGCGCCAGCCATTCGCGCTTATATCCAGCACGGTTTGTGGAATCAACCGCAGCCGGTCAAGCTTTGGTACCAGGGCCCCATGTTCCGTTATGATCGTCCGCAGGCGGGTCGTTTTCGCCAGTTCTACCAAGCTGGGTTTGAATGTATTGGGGAAGGGGATGCGGTGGTAGATGCGCAACTCATAATTTTGTCATGGAATATCCTTAAGGCACTTGATTTGGATCCTGTGGTAAAGATTAATTCGTTGGGCACACCTGAGTCACGTGCGAATTATAAAGCAGCCTTGGTTAGTTATTTCCGTTCCAAAAAGAATCGTTTGTCTGAAGATGATAAGAAGCGTTTGCTTAAAAATCCTTTGCGCCTATTGGATTCTAAAGATCCGGCCATGCAAGAGCTCAAGGCAGAAGCTCCGCAGATTGTGGATTGGTTGGACGAAGATTCCAAGGCGCACTTTACCCGTGTCCTTGAATATCTTGATGAGGTTGGCGTTCGCTATGAGCTCGATCCTTACCTTGTGCGTGGCCTGGATTATTACACGAAGACAGTGTTTGAATGGTATGCGGGGAGTGATGACCAGGAGCTGGCCCAATCGGCCTTGGGAGCTGGTGGTCGGTATGATGGCTTGACCGAGGTTTTGGGTGGTCATCCAGCACCTGCAGCTGGTTTTGCGCTCGGACTTGATCGCATCGTTTCACGCTTAAAAGAACGTGACCAGAATACTAATCCTCCATTTATGTCTTCCAGTATGGCACCTGTGGATGTTTTTTTGGCACAGTTGGGAGATGTGGGTAGGAAAAAGGCTCTTGCATTGTTTGAAGAATTCCGTCGTGCTGGTATCTTCATCGGCGAAGCATTCGCCAAGTCTTCGATTAAAGCCCAAATGGAATTAGCGAACCGCCGCGGAGCAAAGTGGGCAATCGTGGTTGGTCAAAAAGAGGTCTTGGATGGGACGGCTATTATTCGCGATATGGATGCTGGAACCCAAGAAATCGTGGATGCTAAAAAAGTGGTGCATGAAGTGAAGAAGAAGCTGGGACTCTAGTTGTGAATCGCTGATCGTTAAGTGTTAGGATGGAAAAAGAGAGGCCGGACCCGAGGCGTTGACGGATCGAGTGTTTTTGGATACTCTCAGCCCAGCACTTACCTTAGTGACTTTATTTATAGAAAGGAGCGTGACCTTATGGCAGATGTGAAACGAAAGAAGAATGAGACGTTTGACGCGCTGTTGCGCCGTTTTCAGCGTCGTTTCCAGGATAGCGGGCGTTCGCTTGAGGCGCGCCGCCGCCGTTTTCGCAGCAAAGCGCAAAACCTTACCCGACGTCGCGATAGCGCTTTGCGCCGCGAAGAGATGCGTGGGCAGTACGCTTACTTGGCGAAAACGGGCCAATTAAAAGAAGATCCAAAGAAACAACGCAATGCACGGCGTGGAGCTTAGTCTTTGCGCGTATGCTACGATGGGCTTACGTATGTTTGGGCGACGGCGTCCAGAGGACGTAAGCCCTTTGTATTTCCCTTATGACCATTCTCGAACAGTTAGACCAAGATTTTAAAGAGGCGATGAAGGCGAAGGACGAGGTGAAGATTTCGACGTTACGTCTCGTTAGAACCGCGCTTAAAAATAAGCAGATTGAGGTTCAACACGTACTCACTAATGATGAGGTAGTGTCGGTGTTGAAAACAATGATTAAGCAGTACCAAGATGCGATTTCGGATTTCACCAATGCTGGTCGTCAAGATTTGGTTGAACGCCAACAAAAGGAGATTGACATTTTGGCAGCCTATCTTCCGCCCAGTTTACCACCGGAAGAGCTGGAACGGATGGTGCGTGAGGCGTTAGTGGCGGCGGACGTGAAAGAAGTCGGAAGAGCTATGGGAGTCGCGATGAAAGCGGTGGCTGGTCGGGCGGATGGAAATGATGTTCGACGTATTGTCGAGCGTTGGCTGACAGGGTAGAATAGCCGATATCTAATTCACGAATCTTTCTTCCCATGCTTTGGAAAGGTTCCCGACGGTTTTTCACAGCTCATTCTACGTCACGTTCTCTCAAGGGCGTGTTGCTTGGAATGGCTGTTTTTGGTTTGTTCTTTGGAGCGATGTTGATTTTTGGAGGAGGAGAGGTGTGGGCGCAGACGACCCAATCAACCGCGGGTGCGGCTGCTGTTGCCCAGCGCGCAGGAGTTGGTTCCGCAGATTTGTATACCATTGTTGGACGTGTTATCTATGCCTTCCTCGGTATTCTAGGAATCGTCCTACTTGGATATCTTTTGTATGCGGGTTATCTGTGGATGACGGCGGCGGGGGATACGGAAAAAGTCGAACAGGCGCGGCGGATGATTCAAAATGCCATTATAGGTTTGGTGGTGATCGCAGCTTCTTTTGCGATTACAGCCTTTATTTTGTCACGTTTGGACACGATCGTTAACGGAACGGGTGGTGCTAGTGGAGATCGGCCTGGAGGTGTCAGCTTCCCGTCGGCGGCGGGTGCCTTGGGGAATGGTATTATTGAATCTCACCTACCGTTGCGTGATGCGAACGGTGTACCCCGCAATACCTCCATCATCATTACGTTTAAGGAGCCGGTCAAGATTGCCTCGTTAGTTCAGGGATATGATGACCGGGGAACGCCTGCTGATCTCACGGATGATGCGACTGCGACGGCTTTGAATGCTGGTACAGTGCGTATTATCAGAGTAAGCGGAGCGCGTGAAGAGATGTTGACCTCTGCTCAGGTTGATGTTCGTTTTACGGAAGATCGCAAGACGTTCGTCTTTAAACCAAAAGAATGGTTGGGGAGTGCGACGGCTAACACACCTTATCGGATCGAGCTTGTACCGGGTCGTTCGGGGCTCTTGCGTGAGGATGGGCAGCCGGCGTTTGGTCCAGAATATCCGACGGGGTATAAGTGGCAATTTGAAGTCTCGACCCTGGTAGACTTGACCCCGCCTCATGTCGTTTCGGTCTTGCCTCCGCGTGGGGTGCAACCACCAAACGTTATTTTACAGATCAATTTTAACGAACCGATCGACCCTACCAGTGTAGCCGGTATTTTTCGTGCCGCACGGGGGTTTTCTAATATCGAGGTAGCGAGTATTCCGCTGGCTGATACGAGCGCAGCGACGCAGCGCGTAGAAGGGCAGTTTGTGACAGCCAATGGTTACCAAACGGTTGAGTTTATTCCTGACGACCTGTGTGGAAGGAATGCCTGTGGTCGTGAAGTCCGTTGTTTGCCACGTAGTTCTAGTGTGGCTGTCTTGGCTAAGGCGGCTACGCTTTCGGCGGAGCCTCCCCAGGCGCGTGTCGTAACGACAGGTGGAGGCGGAGCTATTTTTGACGGGATTGTGGATGTGGCTTCGAACTCGTTGGACGGGAATAACAGCGGGGTTTCGCAAGGGCCAACGGCTGATAATGTATCGTTTACCTTTGGGAGTGGAGCTCAAGTTGATCTTACAGCTCCTCGGATTGGCAGGACGGATCCGCCGGTTGGTTTGGCTCGTTATCCCTCTGGATCGAGCAATTTGGGGGCCGACCATGTGCCTACGGCTACCTTTGGAACGGCACCTGATGCTCCTCTCGTGAATGTTCTGCAAGCGTCTACGGTCAATTCCAATACGGTCTATATGACACGCGCGAACGAGCCTACGGATGTAGCCGCCGATACGTTCTGGTTTAGCGTATCGCAAGACCTTCTGTCTGCCGCTGGCGCACCGGTGGCGCAAACGGGTACAGCGGCGTTTGGGCGATTGAGTATCCGTCATAGGTTATATGCACGGCCGGCGCGCGTGGCCGCAGGCACACCCCCTTCTTCTATTCCGCCCGCGCCAATTTATGCACCTGTGATTACTTCCGGAATTCAGAATCTTTTGCAGAATTGTTTTAAACCGTCTGCGTCCGCAACCTGTGCTGCGACTCTTGGCGGACCTGGTGCTCCTGGTACTCCTACTTGCTGTAATGATCGAGCCCAAGGAGCGGATTGTTCCTTTTCTCGACGAACCCCATGAAACGCGCTTTACGCTTGGCATCGTTTGCCCTTTTAGGACTTCTCTTAGCGGGAGGTGTTTGGTTCTGTGCCTCGCCAGCGGTCCATGCCCAGGTGAATGAAGGATTGAGTGCGGTTGCTCCTACTATTCGTCTGTCTTCGGCGGATCCGCGTGTGATCGCAGCTCGTATTATTAATGTTGCTTTGGGTTTGCTAGGGATCATTTTTTTAGGGTTGGTCATTTATGCTGGGTTCTTGTGGATGACGTCAGGGGGAAACTCAGAGAATACAGAAAAAGCTAAAACGTTGCTTCGTAATGCGGTAATCGGCCTTATTATCATCCTTTCTTCCTGGGCGATTACGCGCTACGTGCTGACGAATTTGTTGAATGCCACGCGGGAGGGGAATGGGATCATCCAATCAGATGATGGTGGGAATGGTGGTGGGGGAGGCTTTGGATCGGGAGGCGGAGCTTTTTCATCGTTCCAATTGCGTTCGATTACACCGACGGGTTCGGTGCCGCTGCGGAACGTGGTGGTACGGTTTGTGTTTACGCGTGACGTTGACCCTGCTTCTGCTACACGTGCTATTTCTGTGAGGCAGGCAGGCAGCAATGCAGTGGTGGCGGGAACGGTTAGCGTGAGTGGAGCAGTGGTTGAATTCACGCCGTCGACCTCTTGTCCAAACATGCCGACCCGCTTCTGTTTTGAAGGAGATACCGATTTTGTGGCAGTAGTCGATCGGACCTTGTCGTCGCTGTCGACCGCGGGAGAAGCTTCGCAGAGGCTCGTGTGTGGTGGATTGGCTCGTGCTTGTCAGGATACGTTCCGGACAGGAAATCAGGTTGATATTACGCCCCCAACAGGAACGATTTTGGTGCCTTTTGATGGTCAAAGCGTTTCTCAAAATGAAATTCTGTCTATTATTACACGTGCCCAAGATGATGTAGGTGTTTCCTATGTTTCAAGCTCTGCGGATGGAAGGGGGGTTGGTGTTGTTTCTCCAAGCTCTACTTCGCCGTTGTTTATCGCTTCGATTCCATGGTCTGTTGGAGCTGCTGCGACAGGGACGCATATATTACATTCCTCTATCCATGACTTGGATTCACATTTGTCTAGCGGTGTCCGTTCTGTAACGGTTTCGGTTCGTCCTGCGCATTGTTTTAATGGACGTCAAGACCAAGATGAGACGGGGTTGGATTGTGGAGGGAGTTCTTGTGGTAGATGTTCATCCGGGGGGAATAATGTCGGATCCACAACCTGTCGCCAAGGGGCAGATTGTCGGAGTGGTGTTTGTCAGGCGGGGACGTGTGTCGAGCAGCCTGTAATTTTGGGCGTCAGCCCTGACAATGGAAAGCCTGGTGGAACATTGGTGACGATCAGTGGAGCGAATTTTGGTCGTAATCCTGGGCAGGTGCGCTTTTGGGATGGGAACGGGTTTGGTGCTATCGCTTCAGTGCCTACCGTTTGTGCCGCTGGTTCTAGTTGGACAAGTAACCAAATTATTATTGGCGTACCTGATGGTGCACGTTCAGGCCCGATTCAAATTACCAACGCGTCTTCTTCTTTATCTGATGCAACCAATGATACAAATGGTCCTGTTTTGGATAACTTTACCATTAATAACGTCGCTCATCCGGGATTGTGCGCGGTAACTCCTTCTTTAGGAGAGCGAGGTGATCTTATTGCGCTTACAGGTGTTGATTTAAGTTCTTCCGGACGGATCTTTTTTACGGATCGTGATGTAACACCTTCTTCTTTCAATCCGCCATGGAGTCCAACGCGCGTAAGTTTAAATGTTCCCATCGTTCCAGCTGGGAGGTATGCTGTCCGTGTACGAGTGGGGGGCCAAGACTCGAATGCCGTGTCCTTTAACCTTATTGACCCGGTACGCGGAAATCCTATTATCGACGACCTTAGTCCTGGTAGTGGGCCGATTGGGGAGTATGTAACGCTCTTGGGGCGTAATTTTGGCACGACGCCTGGACGAGTAGTCTTTCGTAACCAGAGAACAGGCGAGCAGGGGAATGCCGATGTGACCTTTCCAGCTGCCTGCACTCGCGATTTTTGGCGTGATACAGCGATCACCGTCAAAGTTCCTCCTACCGTAGGATTAAGCTCAGCAGTGACTCCAGATGCATATCGTATCTTTGTCATCCGTCAAGCTGATGGGATTGAGAGTAATCGGATGAATTTTTCCGTTGTGTCTGGCACGCCGCGACCGGGAATTTGTTCGATTGCACCGTTGGGCGGGCCGGTGGGGACGGTTGTGACACTGACAGGGGAGCGTTTCGGAAGTCGTTCGGATACGGTTACCTTTCAAGGTTCTACGGCGGAAACACGCGTGAATGCTTCAACTGCGTCGCGATGGACAGAGAGTGCGATCACGACCACGGTTCCGACGGGTGCCTATAGTGGCCGCGTGCGCGTGTTAGTAGGTTCTACTTCTTCCTCTAATAGCGTCAACTTTGCGGTGCGCAATTGTACCGAGGACGCCAATATGTGCGGAGCTGAAACATGTTGTCGGGATTCCGGACAGTGTTCGGTTGGTGGGGTGTGTGCGGCAGTCGCTGCTTCTTCGATGTATGGTTGGGAGCTTTCTACTGGACAGTTGCCCTTCTATCCGGAAGTGGTTGAAGAGTGTGCGGGACGTGCAGGTCTGCCACCTTCTCCAAGTCCCTGGGATGGGCGTACTGGAGGGAATGGAGTGTGTGTCAATGCAGAAATGGTGATCCGTTTTAATACTATTATGGATCGTGCCAGATTGACGTCAAACACGATCGTAGTGAGTCGATGCACAGGAACCGGAGCCAATCCTTGTTCTAGCAAGGAACGAATGACGGGTGGGCGTTTTGAGATTAATGATGCGCAGAACTCTGCTACCTCTCGACAAACGCTGGTGACTTATACGCCTGCTGCCCAAGAGTGGTCTGCTAGCAGTACCTACGATATCGCTTTGACCACCGATATTACTTCACAGGAAGGAGTAGCCATGCGTCCTCAAGCAGACCGGTGTGGGCCAGGAAATGCCTATTGTTTTCGTTTTACGACGGCGACCTCTACCGTGCCATGCAGGTTGGGTGCGGTTGGCGTTACTCCTTCGCCTTTTACCGCTCAGGATTTGGGTGAGCAGGTTGCCTATCGCAGTAGTGCCTTGTCGGCGGAAGATCAGTGTATCCAGATTAACCCAGTGAATATTGGCTGGCGTTGGTACACAGGTCGTTCAATAACTGTGCCGGATTCGCGTGCTACGTTGGCGGCGTATGGTGGATCTGATTGTACACCGATCCCCGGTCGTGCTCCGGTCTTAACATCAGGCGGTACTCTAACGCATTGCCCTTGGCGACAAATCGCCACCGCCCAGAATGAAACAGGCCCTACTCAGCCCGTCCTTATTAATGCCGAAGGTTCGAATATCGGTGATCCAGCTGTGACAGGAACGGCACCATTGTATATTCAGTTTATTCCTCCGGAAGTCGTTGGCTATGGGCCGAATTGTAATGCGGCTTGTACCGAGGCGAAGATTTGGGCGGAGTTTAACGTGCCCATGGATCCGGATTTTGCCACTAATCGTCAAGTCCTTCTGTATAAGTGCGCAAATGAAAATTGTCGATCATTTTCTCCGTCTACGCCTTTGGTTTTGCCATCAGGAGCTGTGACTCTGGTGCGTGCACGTGGAGTCACGGGTTTAATGGGGGAGCGTCGTCGTCTTGAAATTGATCCGGTGAACACCCAGCAGACTTCGTATCTTGAACCAGGAGCGTTTTACAAAGTAATTTTGAAGGGTGATGCGGATCCGTCTACTCGTGATGGATTCCGTTCCCGCACGGGATTGGCTCTCACGGGTCTTAATGATAGACAAGGGTTTGCTTGGCGATTTCGGGTTAAGGAAGATAACCGCGGTTTATGTGATATTACACGCGTTGATGTTTTACCGCTTGAGAAAGTTGAAACTGTGGTCGCGGCTCGTGAACTCTTCTCGGCGGAACCCGTGAGCGTTTCCCAAGCGTGTGGGGAGCAGCCGCTTATGAGTCGTGCGAGCTTCGCGTGGACGTCTGAGTTTGCTGATGTGTCGAGGTTTGTTAACGCCCGCGGCAATGGATTTATTGATACGAACCCTGCCTTGCCGGCCAACTGTAGCGGTCGTTGTTTGAACTTGGGTTCGGAGGGTGTGCAGGGTCGGATTGCTAGCTGTGGAAATTCTTTGGTTGAGACAACGGATGCATCTACATGTCAGCGCCCAAATGGGGCTGTCTGTACTTCTTCTGACACGGATTGTGTTGTGCGTCTTGACGCTGCCCAACGCTGTCGTGTTCTGCCCGCTGGAGCTTCCGGTGGAGAAGAGTGTGATTTAGGCAATGCCTCTCAAGGAGGGTTGAATGGAGTGAATGGGAGTTTGTGTACAAGTAGCTGTTTGTGGGCGGGTGTATCTGGGGGTACTTGCGGTGATGCTCGTCTCCAAGCAGGAGAGCAATGTGATCCGGGCAAAGTATGCGTGGGTGGGGATCGAGTTGGTCAAACATGTTTACGTGATAATGAATGTACTGGTGGGGGGCGTTGCCAACTCAATTTGACTTCAACTGGTTGTTCTGAAACCTGTTTGGCGTTAGGCTCTGGTTCTGTCACCACGATTGGTGAAGATAGTCAGTGTGGGAATGGTAGTCTTGGTGCGGGCGAGGCGTGTGATGATGGAAACTTGCTTGCGGGGGATGGATGTAGCCCTGAATGTCTGCACGAAGGGTCTCGTGCTGTGGCGGCCGTGTGTGGAAATCGCATCCTTGAATCGGGAGAGTCGTGTGAGCGTGGTTCTGATACCGATGGAACATGGCCCGCCCGTTGTAATCGCACGACTTGTTTGAATGAAGGAACGTTGGCGTGTACCACCGCGGGTCGCGAGAATTGCTGTGGTAACGGTGCCAGAGAAGCGGGTGAGGATTGTGATGATAATAATCTTGCCAATGGGGATGGATGTTCCAATCGGTGTTTGGCTGAAGGTTCTTCAATCGCGTATCAGCCTAACCCATCTATTTGTGGAGATACCTTTCGGACGGCGGGTGAGCAGTGTGAAGCTGCACGAAGCGATGTATTTACGGATAGCCGTCAATTGTCTCAAATCGTAGGTGAACATGAGCCGGATGCTCAGGGACGCATGATGAGTCGTGTACGAGCTACGTATCGCGCGAAGACCGGAGAAGCGTCTCATGGTCTGCAGTGTGGATTCCGTGAGGAGCGTGAATGTATCGGAAGCTTGTCTTTGGGTCGTCGTATTGAAGATTATGGGCTTACGACGAACGGATGTTGTATGGCTCGTCCTATCGTGACGCGCGCGCGCTTTCCCTTACCCGCAACGACGAATGTTTGTCGCAATACCGGTATCTACCTTGGTTTTAGCCAGCTCATGAATGAGGCTTCTGTGCGTGATAATGTGATTATTGCTCAGGAAGTGAGCGGTGCTTGTCCTAACGGTACCCAGGCGGTTGAGCCTACGTCTCTGTACCCCGGTTTATGCGCGGGCGGAGTTACGGGAACGATTCAATTTGAGCGAGACGGAGCCGGCACGCGTGCCCTCTTCTCTTTGGATCATGCTTTGCAAGCCTCTTCGAGGTATCGCGTGATTGTGCGTGGAGATGCCGATTTGTCTAATGCGGTGGGTACGGGTGTTCGTAATCTGCGTGGTACGGTCATGGCGGGGGACGTGAGTTGGTCGTTTAGCACGGGCAATCGTATTTGTACAGCTAATACAATTTCGATTCGTGATACCAATCCCGAGCATCCCTATTTATTCCAGGTCGCCAATGAGTCACATGCTTTTTCTGCTTCCGTTATGTCTACGCAGGATGGGCGTGTGGTGCCGATTTCTTCGGTACAGGAGTATGGCTGGTCTTGGCAACCATGGTTATCATCTGAGACGCGCGTACTTACCGTGGGTGCAACGGTTAATGATACGGTGGCGCAACAGGCAAGTACTTCCACTATTCAAGCCCATAATCGCACGGGTTCTTCCCTGATTTTTGCCGGTGTGCGGATTGATCGCGATACGGTGAATGTTCCTCCATCTACGGGTATAACGCTTGAAGCGTCGCATATAGCAACGGTATCTCTCTGTCAGCGTCCGTGGCCAGCGGCTGATCCGCGTTATGACGGTGCATTGCTCTTTAGCGATTCGCGTCCAAGAGCGGATGAGTCAAGCATGCTAACCGGAACGATCTTCGAGAATGGTCCTTACTATAATTTTGCCACGAATTATTGTATGGATGAGGGTAGCTCGGCTACATTAACGGACGATTTACCTCCGCTTACTGTTCGTCCAACGCCGCCTTCCAGTGCCGATGCCGCCCGTGGCTTGTTGCGTCAGTACTTGTTCACGTTTGATCAACCCGAAATTCCTCCGGTTTTGCGGAAAGATGCTATCGGTATTCGTGTCTTCAGTAACCCATTACATTTGTCTGCGCGCTCATGGTACACGGCGCAAGGCTTTTCTGGCTCACCTTCTGCATTAACGGTTGATGGATACGATGCCATTAAAGATGGCGATACATTGTACGTGGCTGCTCCGAATGTTTCCGATGCTACCCGTACCAGTCCGGTTACTTCGACCATTTATCTTATCTCTCGTAATCCGGATGCAGAAGAACAGACCCGTGCTATTTATGATCAGCTGGTACAAAACTGGGTATTTAATGTGAATGTCCAGGAAGATTCTTCGAATGTGTGTAAGACGCCTCAACGTACTGTTTATCTTGATCGTCGGCGGGTGGTTGCCTGTAGTTCGGATTGGGAGTGTGCCTCGTATGGTGATTCATTAACGTGTGCAAGCTTTAAAGCTAAGATACAACGTGATGGGCAGCGGTTGGCTGACTTTCAGAGTTTTATGACTCGTCTTGAGTCTGCTCGTACGCGTGACGGTCGTTATCCCACGATTGCTGATGGTTCGTACTTGCAGGGGATTACCAATAGCCGCTGGGGGAGCTGGCAGGCCGTATTGGGACAGGCGCTAGGGAATAACAATCTGCCAATTGATCCCGTGAACCGTTTTCTTACTTGTGGACGCTGCCAGTACCCTGGTTCAACAACAGTGGGAGAGCCATGTATGGATGCGAGTGATTGCAGTGTCGGAGGTGTGTGTGCTGGTATTCCCCGTGCAGCAGGTTCGGCAGCAGCCTACGATCCACCCACCTGCTGGGAGGTCGCTAATCGTCGGTTTATGTGCCCTCGTTTGCCTTCGGGTCCATCCCGTTTTTACCAGTATCGTTCGTTTGGAGCGGGTGCTGGCTATGAGTTGAGCACAGAACTGGAAGCAGCTTCCTATGATCGCTATCGGCCGGCACTTGCGGTTGGAACGAGTCGATGTACAAATACCGGTCAGCTCTGTCAGACGTCAGACCAATGTATTACTTATTATGCCGGGACGGCGCGTGAGAGTTCGCGTGGTACCTGTCAGCCTACCGGTGGGCAGTGGCGCTATGAAAACGTGTGTACCGGACGTGAGTTTGGGATTGATGCGGTCTGTGGAAATGGGATTCGAAGTACCGGAGAAGCTTGTGAAGCGGGAGATACGGCTACTGCTGCTTGTGAGACGGTGGATGGAAGACCTGGCATGAAACAGCAAGTTTGCTCACCCACGTGTCAGGGATTTGTGGATGGATCGAATACGCGCTGCGTGGCTCTTGGATTGTGTGGAAATGGACGAGTGGATCGTTATTTGTGCGCGGGTTCAGGGGTGAAGTATGGATTAGCTTGTACTTCTCCGACGGCAGAAGGAAGTCCTTCTCCTGAATGTTCTGATGCGCGTGATCCGTCGGGTGCGAATATGCGTTGCGTCTCGATTTCTTCCATTCCTCGCGCTGGTGCTGAAGAGACGTGTGATGATGGTGCGTTGAATGGGACCTATGGCCACTGTAATCGCGCGTGCACAGGTTTCGATGCGACGTGCGGGGATGGGGAGCTTAGTCCTGGAGAATTATGTGACACTGGGTCTCGCAACGGTCAGTATTGCGATACGCGATCTGCGCCTCAGGGAGATGCTTGTGTGGTGAATCAAAGTTGTGGCTTTGATTGTCGAACGCGAGCTCCATATTGTGGCGATGGAGCAGTGCAGTCAGCTGATGGAGAAGTGTGTGAACCTGGTCAACTTGAGACCACAACCAAGGCGTTATGTATGAACGGTCCGTTTATTGGCAGAATATGTAATAACGATAGCGACTGCTCAACGGAGTCAATTCAAGGGGATTGTGGAAGAGATTCGGTAGGAGCTAATGGAGTCTTGTATAGAAATTTCTCCAGTACTTGTGAGAACTATCGTGATAAACGATGTATTGGGGCAGGAAGTATTTGTTCTGGGACTCGCACGCCTTGCCGTTCAGATCAGGATTGCGCCGAGTTAATCGGCGGTGTGGGAGGTTCTTGTTTGCCCCGTGCTCAGCTTCAGTGTTCGCGTGATAGTGACTGTGGGGTTGGGGGGAGATGTAACGCCTATCCCACTCAGCGAACGCGTGTGTGTGGTCCAGGAAATGATGATAGAACAGCACAGCCTATCGAACAGTGCCAGTGGGCGAGTTGGTCAGCATGTCAGCCTGCTGCCACTTGTGGAGATGGTCGTGTAGATGCGGGCGAGGATTGTGATGATGGAAATTTAAACGATAATGATGCCTGCACATCTGTTTGTCGAGCGAATATTTGTGGAGATGGATTATTACAAACTGGTGTTGAGCAGTGTGATTATGGTGATGCGTCGCGAGGTGGCCGCAATGGCGCGGCTTGTAGTTCGGAGTATGGTGCAACTTGTGCTACATGTACGTCCTCGTGTCGTGTCCAGGCGCAGTCTGGCGGGTTCTGTGGAAATGGGATCCGTGACGGCCGTGAACAGTGTGATTCGGTCGGTAGTTGTACAGGGGGAACAAATGCTCGAGCGCGCTGTACGAATGATGCTGTTTGTGGAGAGGGTGGACGATGTGTGTTTGATGGAGTGGCAAACGACCTTTCTTGTCGGAGCATTGGTTATGACTACGCTAATGCTTCCGTTTGTACTACTGCTCCATATGTAACCAATGCTGATGGAAGTGTTGCGTGTATCAATACAACGGGTAGGCCGGAGGACTGTCAGGTTTGCACCGGTTCTTATCGTGTTTCTGATGTTTCGCTAGTAAATTTCACAGGGGTGCAAGTTGATGGTGGTGCTTGTCGTCGTTGCCCAGGTCCAACCAACGCAGGTGTTCCAAGTCCTTGTACTGCTCATGAATCAACTACTCAGTTCGTCACTGTGGCAAATCAATCCAGCTGTCTTCCGGGAAGTATACGCGATATTTTAAGCTGTTCGAGTAGTTGTGGATTTGCTGGTTGCGGGAGTTGTTTGGCTCAACCTTCTCCAGAAAATTCAGTAAGCATTCAAGGCGAGGTCTATGACCAAGTTGCAGGTGTTGCGATTCCGGGTGCACGCATATTAGTCACATATCGTGGCAACACCGTTGTCGATACAGTTACGGATACGAACGGTCGTTTCGTTGCTGCTAATTTGCATGGACGAGCGGAGTGTGGTCAATATCGGCTAGCGATTTCTTTTGAGCGTGACAATCCCCTTACTCCAGCAGTGGTGGAAAGCTTGGGATATAGGCCTTTTGATTCAGGGGTGTTTAGTCCAGTGGATTTTCGTACCCGTATTGCTACCAATGGGCGTATTGGTCTTACTCCTCGTACAAGTGATGGTGATACGGGTGCTTCTGATGCTGGCTTACAGCCTACCGAGACTCGTGTAAGTGTGACATGGAGTGGTCAGTTACCTTTGGTGACAGTACAGCCGGATGGTCGTTCCTCTATGCGTGTGGTACGAGGGATTTTACCTCACTTGATTCTTCCGGAGAGCCGTAGATTTTATAAGACTCCGAGTTATGTGGGGAGAACGTTGGCTTGTTATCCAGGTGAATCGCGTACCGTTGCTTGTCAGCCCGTTCCCTCCGCTATTCATGCCGCAGGAACATTTCAAGGCATTCCTAGCTCATTTGCCTGCTCTGTTCTTGGTCGCTCGTTAAGTTCCTTGGCAAGTATTTCTACCAATAGACCATATATTACCAGTCCTCAGCTTACCTGTGGTTATCGTGTAAGAGTTAGCGATGGTTTTGATGATTTTCTTTCTCGAGCCGTGTTGGCCGAGGAAGCGTCATCACAAACTCCTACGGCGGTATTATGTTGCCCTAGTCGAGCTCAAGAGGCTACTGTGCGACGCGCTTACCCTTATCCCATTACGACTCAAGAACTGGATCAAGCTTTGGCGCAGGCATGCTGTCGTGCTCCGCTACAGCCTTCAGGTGGTACAATTGTTGGATATCCAAGCTCTGCGGTTTGTAATACGAACGCCACAGTTTGTTCTGCAGATGCTGGTGCCGGGCAATTGTGTTGTCGTCGTGACATAGGCTCGGGCTCCAACTGGCAAGGTTCGCAAGGAATTCGTAATAATCCAAATGCGTATACTCGTTGTTCTGCTCACGCAATTACGACTGATGCTGAGTGCACACGTCGCCGCAATGGCACAGGCCCTGGAGAAGGTCCGACGGGGGCGCTGACGCGATTGGCTTGTACGCCAAACAATAGCTGTGATGAGTATGTGCGCACGTCCACGCCGGATGACTCAATGAGCTTGCAGTACTTGCGTTCTGAACAAAGTGGGGATACGTATGCGTTCTATTTGGAGCAGGTTCATTATGCGCAGAGAGAATTTGATGCCAATCCTGATCCGCCCGGTGCCCACATTGACGGAACTGCATGTGGAGAGGTCGATCGCGTACTTACCTGTTCCGGTAGTCCAGTCGTATGCCGAGAAACAAACTTGCCTCCTGGAGCAACTCCTATGAATTGTCCGGGGGATGTGTCTACTTGTACTGGATTAGCTCCTTCTGTTTGTATTAAACATCCTCGACCGGATCTGCGTGCTACCCTCTCGACCCCGTCTCGTTTGTTTAGAGATATCGGACTTGAGGTTAAAGTCTATACATCAACAGGCGTCACGACTATTCGTCCTCCGCAGGTAGAGGATGGCGCGGTGTCATGTCCGAGCGGGATCAGCTCCTACTTGTGGCATGTCTTTAATCAAGATGCGCGTACGGGAGCGGTTACGACGCCTGATGGTTCTACGGGTCGATGGGTGTGTGATCCGCCTGCGAACATGACTGGTCTTAAGCGCTCGGTTTTGACGGACCCTTACCACTTTAGTGATTCTGCGATGCAGTCCTCCCCTTACCCAACCTTCTAGCTTATGACCCTCTCTCGTCCCGCCTGGATCGCGATCGCTGTCGTGGCAGCTCTCCTGTTAATGAGTGGTACTATTTGGCTGTTACGTGTGCGCTCTACCCGATCATTGTCTAGCCTAGAAGTGCCGGCCGCGGTTCCTGTTTCCTCACAGCCATCTTCCCCAACCTCTTCCTCTCCTGATACTCCGCCGCCCTTACCTACGAATGACTTCTTTACCCCGACAGTGACCTACCCGGAGGGGGTTAATGTGGCTACGTCTTCAGAAGGTGTTGATGACCTTTTAGACGCGGGTATCCGGCGAGATCCTGCTCCGCCAGCGCAGACCCCACAGGAGTCGGTGGTGGATGTGGATCAGGATGGTCTTAGCGTTGATCAAGAGAGTCAGATTGGAACTGATCCCGCCAAAGCTGATACGGATGGTGATGGATTGTCTGATGGTGATGAAGTTAAGAAGTTTCGTACTGATCCGCTCAAGGCGGATACAGATGGGGACGGTTACACAGATGCGCAAGAAATTGGAAACGGGTATAATCCTCTTGGAACCGGTAAGTGCTTAACTACAGATTGCGCTTTTTAAGCGGACAATCTCTTCATTCTTTGATGGGTGATACCCAATCTTCGATACTTCATTTGTATGTCTACCCCTCCCCCCAATCTCCCGTTTGCCCCTGAGGTCAGCGATGAAGAGTTAGAAGCGGAGCTTGCTCGGTTTAGTTCGGATACCCCGCCCGCTTCTCCTCCGCCTCGTCCTTCGGCTCCTCCTGCAGTTGCGCCTGTCAAGCCGGAGATTCGAACGATGCCGACTTCAGCTCCCACTGCTTCTGCACCCGCTGGTGCTGACGATATGTTCTCCGGTTTGGACCAATCGCCTAAGAAACCTCCGGCTCCGATGGGGTTAGGGGATTTGCCCCAGCGATCATCCTCTCCAGTTCCAAAATACATCTTCTTGGCTGTTGGTGGTGTGGTTGTGTTGGGTCTCCTCGGCTTTTTGTTCTGGAAATTTGCGATCCAGCGTCCGGCGGCTGAGCGTGCCAAGGCTAACCAGGCAGCTCCTGCGCCAGTAATTCCTGCTCTCATACCGACACAAAACCCTGTTCCTGCTGCGCCTACGACTGAAGTCGCTCCGCCTGTTTTCCCTGATCCTACTTTGCCCGCTGGAGGGACTTCCGAGCCTTCTAGTGATATTCCGGCTCCTTTACCTACCCCGGTTGTCACTCCACCCGCGGGAACCAATGTCCCTCCGCCTAATACCGTTTCTCCTTTACCTCAAGACACCGCGCCTGTTGCACCGACGGTGGACAGTGATCAAGATGGCCTTTCAGATCAACGGGAGCTTGAGCTTGGAACGGATCCGCGCATGAAAGACAGTGATGGAGATGGGTTGTCGGATGGTGACGAGGTGCTGGTCTACGGCACCAACCCGATAGACCGTGATACCGATAAGGACAGCTTCATTGATGGGGAAGAGATTAAAAACAGCTACAATCCTCGTGGAGCAGGAAAATGTGCCAAGCCGGATTGTTCGGTTTAGGAGAGGAGAGACCTAGAACCTGGAACCGGTTTTTCTTTCCGTTTTAGGCTCTAGGATCCTGGTTCTAGGTTCTGCGATACGCGTTCTATACTTATGGCTTTTTCGCCAACGCCCGCCCCTTCTTCATCTTCGGCTCCCAAGCCGGATGCTTTTGGCAATAGACGGGTGGAAATTGTCACGATTCCGGATAAGTTTTATGGAGTGGCACTCAACATGAATGGCCAAACACAGGCCGAGCGTGACACTCCACCCCCTCTACCCCCACCTCCTAAGCTTCCGCCCGTGATGGTGAAGCCGCCTGAGCGTAAATCGGTGTGGCCTTACGTTGCTTTGGTTGTTGGTGTTATCGTTGTTGTGGGGGGAGTGTTTGCGTATGTAAATCGTGACTTGTTATTCCCGTCGGCGCCTGCCACGGTTGTGCTCCCGCCGGTGCCTGTCTTGCCGCCTGCGGCACCAGCGAACCTTTCGGCTACTTCTTCCGGTTTGGCCGTTAGCTTAGTATGGACGGGTGGAGCCGGTGGGGGAGCGGAAACAGGGATTCGGATCGAACGCCAAGAAAATGGCAGTTATCTCCCTATTACGGTTCTTCCGGCGGGTAGTACCGCATTTTTAGATGTATCCGCCCAACCTTCGCGGACGTATGTGTATCGCGTGATTGCGTTCGGAGAAGGGGGAGAGTCACCGGCTTCCAACGAAGTGAGTGTGCGTGTATCGGATCCAGCCCCATTGCCTCCGCCGCCTCCCACCACTCCCGCCTTGCCTCCCGGTGGTTTAGATTCCGACTCTGATGGCCTCACAGACCTGGAAGAGCCTCTCTATGGGACGGATGCCCGTACCCCTGATGCGGATGGAGATGGTTTTTTAGATGGCAATGAAGTCTTTCATTTATACAACCCAGCGGCTCGTTCCGGCGTACGTCTGCTTGATTCGGGTTTGGTGAAGCAGTTTGACGCACCGGCGGGTTGGTTGATCCTGGTGCCGACGAATTGGATTGCGGGGCTCGATATTCCTGATGGCTCGCAAGCAACGGTGACTACGGGGCATGGAGAAAGCATCGTGTTAGGTATTCAAGACAATCCCACGGGAGCTTCTCTCCAAGACTGGTATATTGCTCGCAGCCCGGGAGAAACCGCTTCATCCGTGCGTGCCTTTGTGACGAAGACCGGCTTGCAAGGTGTGTCCGCTGGTGATCGATTAGAAGCTTTTTTTCCTTGGGGAAGCAAGGTTTTTTCGGCCAAGTATGTCATTGGTGGAGAACCCTTTGTGAATTACCGTACGACCTTTGAAATGATGTTAAATTCCCTGAAGTTGGTTGGCGTGCCTTTGGTCGTTGCCCCCGTAGACGCCTCCACTGGCCCCGGTTTCTTAACGGGGGCATCAACTTCAACTTTTGTCTCCATGCCACCCGTGATAGAAAATTCTTCTTCTTCTTCTTCTTCTTCTTCTTCTTCTTCTTCTTCTTCTTCTTCTTCTTCTTCTTCTTCTTCTTCTTCTTTGGTTTCTCCTTCTGTAACCTCTTCGACTGCGCCTGTCTTCCCCGCGTCTTCTTCTACCGCCGTCTCTTCGACCCGACTGTAGATATGTTGTGCTTCGATTACGTTTCTCCTTTGCCTGCTACGCTTTCCAGCGGCGATCTTTCTGTTTTGGCTACTCTTTTGTCGCGTGCTCTTAAGATTAAGGCGGCTAGTTCTGTCTCGTTGTCATTTGTTTCCGAAAGACGTATGCAGGCCATTAATAAGCAGGAACGCCGGCAGAACCATCCTACTGATGTATTATCGTTTGCTACAGCGACTGAAATGCGTGCAGCGACCCCGAAGGGGGAAATGCAAGACCTTGGCGACCTCTTTCTTTGCCCTATCTATGCTTATCGTGAGGCGAGGCGTCGAGGGATTGAAGCTCGAGAAGAGCTTGCTCGCCTTCTTATCCATGGTGTTCTACATATTCAGGGCTACGATCATGCAACGGAGCGGGATGAGCTTCAGATGTTTGGTCTGCAGGAGCGACTCGTGGAAGAGTTTAATGCTCGCTCTTCTTAAGAAATAGATGCTTTTACGAGTACGCTTTTTGCTCTTTCCTTCGCCTTGACAACTCTGTTTATGACCACTTTATTCTCCAGAAGCTTGCACCATGCCTTACGTGGTCTGCGGTTGTGCTTTGTCGCCGAGCGGAATTTTCGTTTTCAGCTTGCAGCGGGACTGCTAGCTATTTCCGCTTCTTTTGCGCTCCCCCTTTTGTCCTGGCAGCGTGTCATCGTTTGGTTTGTGGTCATGACCGTGCTCGTGTTAGAATTGATCAACAGTTCCATGGAGCGTCTGGTGGACCTCGTGAAGCCACAACTTCATGAGAGTGCGCGTGATATTAAGGATCTCATGGCAGCTGCTGTCCTCATGGCCTCGTTCTTTGCGGTCCTCATCGGACTCATGATTTTTTTGCCTTCCTTTTTCCTTGCCTTGCGTGCCGTATGAAAGAACATCTCATCGCCGGCATTGATCTCGGGAGTTCGTCTATTCGTCTTGTAGCCGGCCAAGTAACGGTCGGTGCGGATAAACGTGATACTCTCACCATGCTCGGAGCCGTTGAGGTTCCGTCGCAAGGGATTTCCAAGGGTTCTGTCAGCTCACTTGAAGAAGCGGTGAGTTCTATTTCGGCGTGTTTAGAACAGGCGGAGCGTCAAATCGGTCTCCCGGTTACGGAAGCCTATGTAGGATTGGGTGGTCCTTTGATACAGGTTCAGTTGACCAAGGGTGTTGTTGGTGTATCTCGTCCGGAAAGTGAGATTCGAGAAGAAGATGTACAACGTGTATTAGAATCAGCACGTTCTGTGGTCAATCCTGCTAATTTTGAAATCCTACACATTTTGCCTCGTCGCTTTAGTATCGATGGCCAACAAGCTGTTAAGGATCCGATTGGCATGCAGGGTATCCGTTTAGAGGTTGATGCCCAAATTGTTCAAGGGCAAGCTGCCCAGGTACGAAACTGTACCAAGGCTGTGTTTCGGACCGGGATTGATATTACAGAACTCGTGTTTAATCCACTCGCTTCAGCTCAGGCGGTGGCTAGCTCACGTCAAAAGGATGTCGGGGTAGTCATTATTAACGTGGGAGCTGCTACTACATCTATGGCTGTTTACGAAGAGGGTGAGCTGATTCATGCGGCAATCATCCCGATTGGTGCTGACCATATCACCTCTGATATTGCTATCGGCCTGCGTACATCATTAGAGGTGGCTGAGCAAGTGAAGCGTACAGTGGTCTCTGCGCATGCAGAAGAGGTCCTTAAACACGAAATGATAGATCTACAAGAGTTTGGTGCTCCTCAAAGTGAAATAGTTGGTTCCCGTTTTATCTCTGATGTTGCTCAAGCACGTGTGGAAGAGTTATTCGAACGCGTGGAAAAGGAATTAAAAAAAATTCAGCGCAGCGGCATGTTGCCGGCTGGTGCTCTCCTCACGGGTGGCGGTGTCAAGTTGCGTGGGATGGTAGATATGGCTAAGCGAACCTTGCGTTTACCTGCTAGTTTGGCTGCAGCAAGCCAGATTCAGAATCCTGTCCTTGACCTAATACAAGACCCAGCTTTTTCTACGGCGGTGGGGCTGGTCCTTTGGGGATTTGAGGGCGAGCGTGAACCACGTGTTGGGGGAAGAGGGTTTGGAGGCGTGGCAGCCAAAGGAGGGGATATGGTGAAGCGGTTGGGTTCTCCGCTTAAGAAAATCTTTAAGTCGTTTTTGCCATAGTGACAAAATTTTCCTTGCTTGACCTTCCCCGGTTCGCTGAGTATGGTGGAAGCGTGAGGATGAGTTGTCATCCTTTGTTTGATACAAGGCCGTAACGAATACAAATTTTGTTCAGTTTCCCTTTTCTTTTTTCTTATACCTATGGCGGAGATCAAGCCTGACATCGAAACCTTTGCCAAGATTAAAGTCATTGGCGTAGGAGGATCTGGTGGTTCTTCAACCAACCGCATGATCGCGTCAAAAATTCGTGGCGTGGAATTTATCGCCATGAATACAGATGTGCAGGCCTTGCATTATTCCCAAGCTCAACAAAAGCTTCACATTGGTAAGTCGAGTACGCGCGGGTTAGGGGCGGGGATGGATCCGGAGATGGGTCTCAAAGCCGCCGAAGAAGCCCAGAATGAGATTCGTGAGATGCTGAAAGGTGCAGACATGGTTTTTATTACATGTGGATTGGGTGGAGGCACTGGTTCAGGTGCTTCACCATTTATTGCCAGTGTTGCCAAGGATTTGGGGGCTCTGACTGTAGCAGTTGTTACGCGTCCCTTTGGATTTGAAGGCGCGCAGCGTAAGGCGATTGCGGATGCTGCCTATGAAAAATTAGCCGCACATGTTGATACGATTATTACCATTCCGAATGACCGCATTCTACAAATCATAGACCGCAAAACGTCGCTCGTGGATGCGTTTGAAATGGTGGACGATGTATTGCGCCAAGGTGTGCAAGGGATTTCCGAATTGATTACGGTACCTGGTCTTATCAATGTAGATTTTGCCGATGTGCGTTCGATTATGTCGAACCGCGGGTCGGCGCTTATGGGTATTGGCCATGGGCATGGTGATAACCGCGCGGCAGATGCGGCTAAATCGGCCATCGCTTCGCCGCTCTTAGAAGTTTCGATTGATGGTGCGAAGGGAATTTTATTTACCATCACCGGTGGGTCTAACTTGGGGATGTATGAGGTATCTGAAGCCGCTAAGGTCATTACGCAATCGGCTGATCCACAAGCGCGTGTCATTTTCGGTGCAATTATTGATGAGAGCATGAAAGATGAGGTGAAGGTTACTGTTATTGCAACCGGGTTTGATACGCGACCTTCTGCCCCTAAGCCCAAAATTGCCTTTGCTTCGGGTTCTGTCCAGCAGCAGACACCTTCTTATCGTCCAGCTGCTCCCGTACTTGCTCCGGAGCCTCTTGAACGCGTTTCTTTTCAGGCTTCAAGCCGTCCGATGGCACAGCCGCCGATCGTCGTCTCGCATACACCTCCTCCCTCATCTGTTCAGCCCGTTTCTCAACCCGCGCAGACGTATGTGTCCGCTGTTCCCGATCCTGTCCCTTCGGCACCGCCCCAATCGCAACCTTCTTCTCAGCCGGCGGCACATCAGCCACACGTTACACCTCCGCACTATACGCATAGTCCGGCTCCGCGTCCGCAAGCACCCCCTTCCACCTCTTCGCCCATGCGTACAAGTACCCCCCCCGCCAATCCAGGTTTTTCTGATGAGGAAGAGGACCTTGAAATTCCTGCCTTTATCCGTAAGAAGATGATTTAGATCCAGTATGCACTGTCCTGTCTGCAGTCATCCGGATACGCGCGTAGTGGATTCTCGGTTGACGCCGGATGGGACGGCGGTACGGCGTCGGCGTGAATGCGATCAATGTGAGTATCGTTTCTCCACTTCTGAAGAAGTGGAGTTGTTGGATTTGACGGTGGTCAAGCGCGATGGTCGGCGAGAAGCCTATGCCCGTGAAAATATTGAGCACGGGTTGCGTAAGGCCTTGGAGAAGCGTTCTTATACCGAAACAGATTTTCGAGCATTGATTCATGCGATTGAGCGCGCGATTCAACGACGGAAGAGTATGGAGATTCGCAGTGGGGATGTGGGAGAGATCGTGATGCAAGAGCTTAAAGGATTTGATAAGGTTGCTTATATCCGTTTTGCCTCCGTTTATCGTTCTTTTGACGATGTGGAGACCTTTGAGGAGGAGTTACGGCGGTTGCTGGTGACCAATAAACGAATTAATAAAAAAACTAAGAAAGCTTAGATCTGTTCTCTCTAGGCTGTCTTTCTTTCATAGAGTATGATAAGGAGTGTCTATGAAAAAAAGGACAAAAATTGTGGCTACCATGGGTCCAGCGTCTGGAACGCCGGACATACTTCCGTCGTTGGTTGAGGCTGGCTTAAATGTTTGCCGGTTGAATTTTTCCCATGGCACGCACGAGCAGCATGCCGAGTATATTCGTACGATTCGCGCCTTGGCCAAAGAACGGAACAAGCCTCTGACGATTTTGCAAGATTTACAAGGTCCAAAAATTCGTGTCCAAAATATTCCCGCGGAAGGTATTCCTCTGGTAGATGGAAAAGAAGTAGTCTTTACCACGGATGAACAAAGTTCGTATGTCCATGTTGACTACCCTGATTTGCACGTTTGTGCCCAACCGGGAGAGCGTATCTTAATGGATGATGGCTTGCTTGAGGTTGAGGTTGTATCCGTGAAAGGGCGTGATATTACTTGTCGAGTCATCCATGGAGGCATGCTTCTGCCACGTAAAGGTGTTAACCTGCCAGGAATGAAACTCATGATTTCCTCGATGACGGATAAAGATCGGGAAGACTTGCGTTTTGGGATTGAGCAGGGAGTGGATTGGGTCGCGCTTTCTTTTGTGCGTTCCGCTCAAGATATTCGTGAATTGCGCCAATTGATCCATCAGTACGAAGAGGAATTGGGATTGCCGCATGAGCCGCCGATCCGACTTATGGCTAAGATCGAGAAGGCAGAGGCGATGGAGTGTTTGGAGGAGATTATTGCGGAGGTGGACGGGATTATGGTGGCGCGTGGGGATTTGGGGATTGAAACCGCGGTGGAGAAAGTCCCAGTCATGCAAAAGCAGATTGTGGCCGCCTGTTTGAAGGCAGCGAAGCCGGTCGTGGTTGCCACGCAAATGCTCGATTCCATGATTCGTAACCCGCGACCGACGCGGGCGGAAGTATCGGATATTGCGAATGCCGTCATTGACCATGCGGATGCGACGATGTTGTCTGGAGAGACGACGACGGGGAAATATCCGTTGGAAGCGGTGCAAGCCATGGCTGCTGCTATCCGTGAGTCGGAGGGCAGTGTCTATGATGAGCGTCCATCTGCGGTGCGTAGTATACAAAATACTGAAGAGATGATGACGAATGTGGCCAGCGTGCTTGCTACCGCCTCTGGGGCTAAGGCGGTGCTGGTTGCCTCTTTATCCGGACAGGCTGCTCGTTTTGTCTCGCGTGAGCGTCCGACCATGCCTATTTTTGTTGCTACCCCCAGTGAGCGTGTGGCGTGTCAGCTATACCTGTCTTGGGGGGTATTTCCTGTCATTGTTCCTCTCTGTAAAACCGTTCCCGCTCTTATTGATGCTGCGCTTGCCGAGCTACTAAAACAAGGGGAGGTTGTAAAAGATGACCAAGTGGTCGTGGTGGCGGGTGAACCGCTTGGGCAATCGGGGATGGTTAATTTGGTTGAGATTCGACGGGTCTAAGCCTTTTTGTAACAAATCGGATAGGTAAGGTGTATGTAGTAATAGGAAGTGATTCTATTCCTCTTTCTGTTTATTAACCTTACTTACTATGCTTAAAACTCTTTCTGCGGGCGGTCTTTTAGCTCTTACGATACTTGTCCCTAGTGTTAGTTTTGCAAACGGTTCTTCTTCGAAATCAGCTGTCCATGTTCGGCAGGCGGCGGTTCGTGTGAACCCTGGCTTACATCTTGGTCAGCTTAAAAAGCCTTTGACAGACGTTCATATTTCTCTCATGGGTAAAGTCACGGCCGTAAATGGAACCACGCTTACTGTGGTTGGGAATAATGGCTCTACTTATACGGTTGATGCGGCCTCGGCTAAGCTTCTTCGACGCCATAACGGCTTGATGGTGGTTTCGGATATCCAGGTGAACGACCAAGTATTTGTTCAGGGGACGCTTACGGGCATGGTGATTAAAGCCAAGACCCTTCAGGATTTTTCTCTCCAAACACAGAACGGCTCGTTCACTGGCACGGTCCAGTCGCTTTCGAGTGGGAGTTTTGTCCTTCAGACCTCGAACCGTGGTTCTCAAACGGTGTTTGTTTCTTCTGCGACTAAGGTTATGAGAAATGGAGCCGTCATCTCTTTATCTGATTTAACGGTTGGAACGACGGTGAAGGTCGAGGGGGTCTGGAATAACACGAACAATAATATTACTGCCAGTAAAGTGCAGGTGGTGGTGAAGCAGGAACAGGTACGCTTGAATGGAACGGTTTCGAGCGTGGGCGTAGATAAACTTGTGTTTACAGGAACGGATGGAAAGAGCTATACCGCCATTGTTGGTAGTGGTGCTCAGTTGGCAGGAAGATCAGTTGTGAGTAACGACTGGACGAAGGTAAAAGTTGGTGATTCTATCCAGGTGTGGGGCAAGATGATGACGGGAGCTACGGAAGTGAATGCCTCGTTCGTGATTGATTTTTCTTTGTAAAGTAAATAAGTGCGTACACAAGACCCGTCTGAGCGATGGGTCTTGTTTATTTTGTTTATGGTACGTCACAATCGGCAGGATACGGCTTTTTCTTGCTGAGCATCTTCGAAGCAACCAACAAACTGACTATATGCGCAAGTCGCGGAGGCAAGAAAAAGCCGTATCCTGCCGAAAAAGTATGATCGAGTCCTTTTCAGGGGGATAAGGAGTGGTATGATGGTAAAGAGAGAGGGCTTAATTCTTAGCAGAGACGATCTATGCCACGTTATAGCCAAGCTGCTCAGAAGAAGGTCAAGAAGGTTATGCATGAGTTTAAGAAGGGGAAGCTGAAATCTGGGAGAAGTGGAAAGAAGGTGAAGAGTCGCAAGCAAGCGATTGCGATTGGGTTGTCGGAAGCAAGGAAGAAGGGAGCAAAGTCTCCGAAGAAAAAGGCGGCCAAACGTACTATGAACAAACGTTCTTGATCGAACTAACGCGCGCTTTACGAGCGTGCTTTTAGCTATTTAACGGAATGGTGACGCGTGTTACGCTGGTTTTAACTTTACTATCTACCTACTTTTCTATGAAAACGAACAACCTTCCTCGCTATGCGCCTCTGGTCCTTCGGTTAACGCTAGCTGCTGTCTACTTGTGGTTTGGGTTTTCTCAGCTCACCGCCCCAAATATTTGGACAAGTATGGTGCCAGAATGGGCGACAGGTATGTCGGGCATGGGTGCCCCGACTATTATTCACTTAAATGGAGTTTTTGAGATCGTAGCCAGTATCTTATTGATTTTGGGTCTGGGGGTGCGCTACGTCGCTTTAGTTTTAGCCGGGCATTTGTTGGTTGTTGCCTACGAGCTCGGGTGGAACGCGACAGGCGTGCGGGATTTTGGATTGTCATTCTCTACCCTTGCTCTCGCGTTATTTGGCGACGATGAGTTTTCGTTGGGGGCTTACTTGGCCAAGAAAAGGAATCGGATTTAAGCCAGTTTTGAGAGGGCTCGTGTTATCTCAATCACTGGCTCATGAATCCATCCATTACTGATGACGAAAACATCATTCAATTGGTTGATTTCTGGTTGACCAGATAAGTCTGTTATTTTTGCTCCCGCTTCGAGGGCGATGAGTTTTCCGGCAGCGTAGTCATATAATTCTGTCCCGTTGCTTATGCAGGCTTCGATTCTACCGGACGCCAATAAACAGAAGTCTACGGCTACAGACCAGTTGGACAAGAAGCGTTTTGTCTTTTTTGCATAGAGCTCCCTTGCTGTGTCGAGCTCGAGTTGTTTAGGTGTGTGATAGCCGCAGCTGTAGGCAATGGTTGAGCGTTCTAAGCTGGATTCCGTATTGACTTGGATGCGATCATTATTCCGAAACGCGCCTTTGCCTTTTTCTGCATAGTAACACTCTCCTTCTAGGACGGGGGCGTAAATGACGCCTGCGAGGAGGGTATTGTTTTCTAAGAGCCCAATACTTACGGAAAAGTTGGGGAGGCCTAAGACGAAGTTGTTGGTGCCGTCCAAGGGGTCGATGACAATGGTGTAAGGGGAGCCTTTATCTTGTCGTTCCGATTCTTCTGAATAAATATTTGCTTCTGGAGCATATTTTTCTAAATACGCCAAAATAACGCCTTCGGATTCGATGTCGGCCTTGGTTTTGAAATCGGCGGCTCCTGATTTTTCCATGGTCTGCAAACTTTGGCCGAAGTAGCTTTTTAGGATCCGTCCACCAGCTTGGGCGGCTTCGATGAGAACTTCAAAAGAAGGAGGGTTTTGCATAGTCGTAAGCATCCTAATCAATTGACGCGGTTTTGGGAACCGCGCAAGATGGAAGTATATGAATAGCAAGATTATCGAGGCACTCAACTGGCGGTATGCGGCTAAGGTGTTTGACTCGAATAAACGTGTTTCTGAGGAGGACTTTAAGACGATTTTAGAAAGTGCACGGCTGGCTCCTTGTTCGTTGGGGATTGAGGCTTGGAAGTTTTTGGTCATTGAAAACCCTGAGATGCGTGCCAAGATACGCGCTGTGGGCTACGACCAGCCTAAGATTACAGACGCTTCGCATTTAGTCGTGATTGCACGGCGGACCGATGTCCGTGAGTCCATCACGAAGGAACTGATTGAGCGAACCGCCAAACAACAAGGTGTCGAGCCTTCCAAGCTGGAGGGGCTTGAGCAGATGGTTAAAGGCGTTATCGCTTCCCGATCTGATGTGGAGTTGGATGCCTGGGTACGCTCCCAAGCTTACATACCACTTGGAATCATGATCGAAACAGCCGCGCTCTTGGGGGTGGATGCGGGTCCAATGGAGGGCTTTATGCCACCGGAAGTGGATAAGATTTTAGGGTTGGAAGAAAAGCATCTAGCTTCGACGACGATGATTGCGTTTGGGTATCGTGGAGAGGATCCAGCGGCCAAGCGGCCAAAGGTGAGGCGTTCGTTTGAGGAAGTGGTGGAGGTAGTGAAATAGCCCCTCTCCATTACAAAACAGCCTATTAAGAGGCTGTTTTGTAAAATCAGTCTTAGACTGATACTGTTCATAGGATATTTCTATGACCTACCTCCATGCCTTCATTTTGTCCGTTCTTGAAGGCTTAACGGAATTTTTGCCTGTTTCTTCGACGGCTCATTTGGTGTTGGCGGGAAAGTTGCTTCACCTGCCTGAGACAGAGTTTTTGAAGAGCTTTGATATTGCTATTCAGCTAGGCGCGATTTTGGCCGTGGTAAGTGTGTGGTGTCGGCGTCTATTCACGGATCGAGAGCTTATGAAGCGAGTCATTGTTGCGTTTTTGCCAACGGGTACGATTGGATTTGTTTTGTATAAGCTGGTCAAGTCATTTCTCTTGGATAACACGCGTATTATTTTATGGTCCTTGCTTTTGGGTGGAATCGCGCTCATCGTATTTGAGTTTTTCTACGAGAAAGAAGGTGGGGAAGAGACGGAGGTCGGGCAGATTAGTTATAAGCAAGCCGTGGGAATTGGATTGTTTCAGGCACTGGCGGTGGTGCCTGGCGTGTCACGGTCTGCCTCGACGATTCTTGGAGGAATGCTGCTTGGCTTGAAGCGAAAGACAGCGGTTGAGTTTTCTTTTTTGGTTGCGATTCCGACGATGGGTGCAGCCGTTGCGTTGGACTTATTTAAAAGCGCTAATTATTTTTCGGCTGACCAGGTGGGGCTTATGTTTTTTGGATGCATTGTTTCCTTTATTGTCGCTCTTTTAACCGTAAAAGCCTTAACGGCGTTTGTGCGCCGTCATACGTTTTTGGTGTTTGGATTTTATCGGATTGTGTTGGCGTTGGGTTTGTTTTGGATACTCTAAGAAATTTGTTTACAGATCTTTCCCGTTAAATGGTTTTGGTCGAATTGTGTCGAGGTCGACGTTATCAAGGCACCGGACATTGATGGCGACCATGGGACTTCCATCGCGACCTGTGCCTCGACCGAAGGAGCGTACGCCGCAGGTTTTACAGAACAAATGATGGATGATGTTTTTATTGAATTGGTAATCGGTGAGGTTGTCTTCGCCTGATTGCAGGGTGAATTGGTCGGCGGGTGCGAAGGTTAACCAGGTACCTGTTTTACTGCAAATGGAACAATTGCAAGCGATAGGGCTCGAAATATCAGCCGTAACTTCGTAGCGGACAGCACCGCAGTGGCAGCCTCCCTGGTAGGTGGTGGACATATACCTAAAGCATACGGTTCAAGGTGTAAGAAGGCAATATTTACCCTTCTCTTGCGCCCTGCTTCTATTGTGATAAATAAATTATTTATATGAAGCTCGCAGATTACGAAGTTATTATCGACTTCACGAGACACGGCCAAACAACCTCGAATCTCATTCCGGGGTATATGGGTGGGAGAGAGCCGGAGGTAGAGATGACTGCTTTGGGTTGGTCGCAGATTGAGCAGCTTGCGGAGCGTTATAAGGTGGCTGATAGAAAACCTGCGTATATTTATACTTCCACCCTGAAGCGTGCCATCTTAAGTGGCCAAAGGTTGGCAACGCTTTTAAGGTTACCTGAGACAGGTATACGACAAACCTCCCTTTTGGACGAGATAGATATGGGGTTGTGGTCAGGTAAGTTGAGATCAGAAGTTTGTACCAACGAGGTACTTAAGGAAATGAAACGGTTGGGTAGGGATTTTCTTGGCCATGGCGGAGAATCGCATACGATGGTTACGGAACGTGTAAAACAGTTTCTTGATGACTGTTTGCAACTTAGTAGCGGGGTTGGTGAGGTTCAGCCTCTTCTTATTGCCGCGATCACTCATGTTACAGCTATGCGCTGTCTATTGTATGCGATCGGAGCGGTCGGTTATATACGCTCTCAAGATCTTGCCATCTATAACGGAAGGACGATTCGGGTTTGTTACCATCGACAGAGTAGATGTTGGGAACTGCATGGGTATAATATAACGGATCTCTCCCTAAGTTTTTGACTATGCATCATGAATACGAAGCCAAATTTTTGCGTGTTGATCCTGTCCTTGTCCGACAGCGATTGCGAGCGACTGGAGCTACGCTTGTCCAGCCAGAACGTGTGATGCGGCGTAAGACGTTTGATTTTCCGGATCGGCGCTTGAACGATGTGGGTGCTTGGGTGCGAGTGCGTGACGAAGGTGATAAGGTGACGATGAGTTATAAGCGCGTGATCGAACGGACGATGGAGGGGATGCAAGAGGAGATGGTTACGGTGGATGACTTTGATCGTGCCTGTACCTTTTTAGAGGTGATGGGTCTTGTGCAAACTTCCTTTCACGAAAACCGCCGTGAAACGTGGCGGCTTCAAGCTTGTGAAGTGGTGATTGATTGGTGGCCTTGGATTTTGCCCTTGGTCGAGATCGAAGGTCCCTTGGAAGAGGATATTCAGCTTGTGGCCGAAACACTTGGATTTGAATGGTCGAAGAAGCTTCATGGAGGTATTGAGCCTGCTTATGAGGATGCGTATGTCGTCTCTAGTCAGCAGATTAGGGTCTGGTCGTCTATTACCTTTGCAGAGAGGCCAATTGAGCTTCAGGCCAAGAGCGTTCTCTAAGATGTTTTGCGCGGAGTTGACGTAAATCTTAAGCGGGTCTAGCGTGGAAGGACGCTTAGGTATGGAGACGTTTTTCCTTTTGTTGGTAACGGTTTTTGCTACGGCATTAGTGCTGTTAGTCATGTTTAATGTTCGTACACGTCAGGCTATTGACCGTTATTTTTTGAAGCCGAGCTACGATGTCCGAAATCCTTTATTCATACGTTCTTTAACAGGAATTTTATCCGCTGAGATGGTAGAGGGGAATTCGATCCGGACGCTTGTAGGCGGGGAAGAAATTTTTTCGTCCATGATTGAAGAGATCCGCAAGGCGAAGGTGAGTATTAACATGGAGAGTTTTGTGTGTTCGTCCGGAAAGGTTTGTTATTCCTTCACGGAAGCGTTGCGGGAACGGGCGCAGGCGGGTGTTCGCGTGCAGGTGGTGTTGGATTGGATGGGGAGTAATGAGCTTGAAAATCAGCATTACGAGGCTATGAAGCAGGCGGGAATTCATGTTGTTAAGTATCGTCAACTTCATTGGTATACATTGCCTCGACTCAATAACCGCTCACATCGGAAGATTTTAGTTGTCGATGGTAAGGTGGGATTTACTGGTGGGGCGGGTATTGCTGACCAATGGTTGCATGAGAAGAACGGGGTTCCTCCATGGCGTGATATTCATTATCGTTTTGAAGGGCCTGTTGTGGCGAAGTTGCAGGCTGCGTTTTTAGAGAACTGGCTTAAGAGTCACGCTCGTGTTCTGGAAGGTGAGAACTATTTTCCCGTTTTGGAGTCTACTGGACCCGTGGCTGCGCAGGTGTTTACCAGCTCTGCGGATGGGATTGAAGCGGTGCGTTTGATGTACTTGTTGGCGATTGCGTGTGCAAAAACCAGCATCCGCATACTAAATGCTTATTTTGTTCCGGATGTATCATTTTCTCGCGCATTAATCCAAGCGGCAACCCGTCGAGGGGTAAAGGTTGAGATCTTGGTTCCGGGAGATGTGACGGATCAGCGAGTTTTGCAAGAAGTCTCGCGTTCTTCTTGGGCCAAGCTTTTACAGGCAGGGATTAGTATTTATGAATATCAGCCAACCATGCATCATGGAAAGATGTTTATTGTAGATGATGTATTTGTGAGCATCGGCTCAGCGAATTGTGATGGGCGTTCGTTTCGCATTAATGACGAGATGAATGTGAACGTGTTGGATGAGGGTTTTGCCACGGAACAAATCAAGTTGTTTGAGACGGACAAACGACAATCAAAACTCATTACGTATAAGCAATGGAAGCGACGTCCGTTTTGGAGAAAGGTGATTGGACATTGTGGACGTCTGTTGCAGGGGCAGTTTTAGGTCATCGAATTGGTTCCCATTCCTCGTTGAAAGCTTTTTTAAAAAACGTAACCCAGATACCGTTTGTGATCCAAATGGTTAGGAGCTTTAGATGTCCGACTTTGTGAGCACGTCGACCGCTATGAAAAATGGTTAGATTTGAGAGTAGACGTGTCTTACCAATTTTTGCGAGGCGGATGAAGATCTCATTATCTTCATAGGCGACCAGGCGTTCGTTGTAACCGCCTACTTGTTCGAAGACGCTGCGGCGGATCATTTGGAATTCGCCTGTGGCTGACCCTAATCCTAAGATATTATTGGTAAGATGGTAGGTAATGTTCACTAATCCATAGAGGAGTTTGTCTTTCAGTGAGGCATGCTCCTTAGCTACCTGGACACTAGTTGTAACAGCTACTAATGATTGGTCGTTTTCGAACCCACGGAGAAGGTGATTAAAAAAGTGGTCTGGATCTGGAATGGTTACGTCTGCGTCCATGAATACTACATATTCGCCCTTGGCCAGGCTTGCGCCTAAATTTCGTGCGTGAGCAATGGTTTGTCTCGCAGTTCCCTGGTATACGATAACGTTATCGGTAAATTCTTTAGCAATGGTTTGTGTTTGGTCCTTGCTTCCGCCGTCGGAAATGATGCATTCAAATTCCGTCTGCTTCATGGTGGACAGTTGTTGCAAGGTCTGTTTGAGAAATCCCTCTTCGTTCAGGGTGGGAATGATGATGGAAATCATAGCTTGCGATGTGCGACGCGGTCTTTTAGATATCCTCTGATCCCCCGTAAAGCTAGGAGTAAGACCAGGATGGAGCCAATGATGGTTATTGTACGTAAGCCTTCTGAAATTTGTAGGTAGATGTTGCCAAAGCTATAACCAAGGAACATGAGGAATGCTGTCCAGATAAGTCCTCCCAGTAAGTTAGTGACGATGAATTTTTTGAGTGATATCTTACCCATGCCGGCTACGAAAAGCGTGCCGACGGCAAAACCAAATCCCATGGTGAGTTTCGAAAGAAAAAGGATTTTTCCTTCATGTTTATTGAACGTGACGAGCAGGTTTTTACATGATGTTTCCGTCAGGCTGAAATATTTGCCAAAACGTTTGATAAAGTGATGGCCACCGTGATACCCAATTGCATACCAGCCGATATCGCCGGTCAAGTCGCCCAAGAGAAGGGCTATGTAGGCCGGAAAAAACAGGAGATGGCCTAATTTATACAAAAAGCCCGTAGCGGCCATGGTGACAGGTCCTTCTACGATGCTGAGCAGAAATAACGCCCCATATTTAAAGGTGGTAATGAGGCCAAGGGTGTCCATAGTAGGTTATCTTAAAAGGCCCTCGTCCGTTTAGGCAAGAAGTGGCTCTTTTGTGGTCAGGCCTGGAAATCTTCTTTGTAAATATCGAGTAACGTGTAGAGGAGGCTCACGGCTAATGGTCCAATGATAATACCTGCCGCTCCCATGAGCACAATCCCTCCTAAGACGGCGAATAAGATTGTTAATGGATGTAGTTCTATTTGCTTGCCTACAATGATTGGGTTTAGCACATTGTCTATGCTACCGACTAAGATGGTTGCCCATACACTCAAGCCTATGGCGGCCAAGGTGTGACCTGTGGCAATGAGATACATGATTGAGGGAAGGGAAACGATAGCCGTTCCGATAGAGGGAATCATGGAGGTGATGCCGGCTAATACTCCCCAAAGAGCGGGGTTTGGAACCCCGAAGACCCAGAGCCCAAGTCCGGTTAAGGCACCTTGGATTAAGGCGATGAATACATAGCCTTTCATGATGCCGTTAACAGCTTTGCCGAGTCGTTCTAGGATTTGTTTGTCGTGTTTATAGGATAGAGGCAGAAGGTCGGTTAGGTACTGCTTGCAGTGTTTGCCGTCTTTTAAGAAATAGAAGAGAGAAAATAAGACGAGAAAGAGCGACAGGGCCGTGTTTAGGGTGGAGGTAAAAATGGTCAGGATGGAACTTGAAACAAAGCCAATCAGGTCATTGAGCTTGGAGGTTAGGTCGAGGCTTTGCGCTTCTGGAAGTTTGGCATGGATAAAGGAAGAGAGACTGTCTAAAAAGTGGTTGGCACCTCCTTGCCGGAGGGAAAGATAGAGCTGTTGTGATTCGGAAAAAACACTCGAGACAATGAGGCTGAGCGGGAGGCCAAGGACAACCAAGAAGGTCAGAACGGTGAGTAATGAGGCTAGCCAGCCTCGTTGTCTTGTAATATGTGTGTTCATCCATTCAAAGATAGGGTGAAGGACAATGGCAAGGGAAGCACTAATCACAAGGATGACAAGGAAAGGACGGAAGAGAGCTGTGCAAAATAGGGCAACCAAGATGAGGAGTAGGTAGAAGAAATATTTCTCTTTTGATTTTGCTGCAGGCATATGGATTCAGTATAGCATGTTGGGGGGTTGCGTGTTATCGTTTTTACACATGTCTTCCTCGCGTTTTGTGCGTAACCCTATCCTGTTTCTCTTCAAGCGGCTATGGGTCTATTCTGCCGGCAACCGTCGGAACCTGCTTCTCTATATTGGATTGTTTGTGTGTGCCAATGCGGTCACCTTGCTTGAACCGTTTGTCGTGGCCAAGGTGCTGGATACGATTCAACTCCAAGGCGTACGTCGAGAAACCTTTGGCTCTTTGGTTTGGCTGTCATCTGCGTTCGTGTTTTTACAAATCGGTTTTTGGGTTTTTCATGGGCCTGCACGTGTATTGGAAACGGCCAATGCCTTTTTGGTACGAGCGAATTATAAGCTTTTTTTGTTAGAAGGAACGTTGGATTTGACGGCGGCATGGCATACGGACCATCACTCTGGTGATACGATCGACAAAATTGAAAAGGGAACGCATGCCCTGTACCAGTTTTCTTCTACCTCGTTTGAGCTCATCCAGAGTGTGATGCGACTTCTTTCTTCCTTTGTTATCCTCGCCTGTTTTGACCTGCGTACTTCTTATATTGTGAGTGGCCTTTTATTTCTTACCGTTTTTACGATCATTAAGTTTGATGCCAAACTCATCGACCAATACCGTCGCTTGAACCGCTTAGAAAATGGGATTTCTGCCAAGATCTTTGATGTCATTAGCAATGTCACGACGGTGATTATTTTGCGGATTGAGTCGCTAGTGGTTGGGTCTATCCGTGACAAGGTCAAAGAACCGCTCCCTTTATTCATTAAGAATAGCAGGATCAATGAAGTCAAGTGGTTTTTGGTGTCTTTGTGTGGAGGGGTGATGGTCTTTTTTGTCCTTTGTTCCTATCTCTATGGCCAATTGCAGGCGGGAACGGTCATTGCGATTGGCTCGGTGTATCTTTTGTACAGTTATATCCAGCGCGTGACAGACATCTTTTTTCGATTTGCTTACCAGTATGGGGATTTGGTGCAGCAGCGAAGCGCGGTTTTGAATGCGGAAGAGCTTGCAGAAGCCTTTCGACCCAAACCATCCTCCTTGCCGACGGCATTGCAGGTGGGTTGGCAGGAGCTTTGCATGGAACATGTCATCTTTTCTTATCATAACGTGGAAGCGGCTGATTTACACTTAGATGATGTCTCGTTGCGTTTTCACCGCGGAGAGCGAATTGCGTTTATTGGCGCGAGCGGAAGTGGAAAGACGACGATGCTCAAGATTTTGCGTGGACTGTATCAGCCTCAGCAAGCGCATGCGTGGTTGGATGGGGTCCAATTAGCGAATGGATTGGAAGGGATTAGTTCTCAGATCGCTCTTATCCCTCAGGATCCAGAAATTTTTGCCACGACTATCCGAGAAAATGTGACGGTAGGTGTTGATCATCCACAAGAGGTTGTCGACGGATATGCGGATATGGCATGTTTCAGTGAGGTTGTCCGCCGTTTGCCGCAGGGATGGGAATCTTCGATTGTGGAGAAGGGGGTTAACTTGAGTGGGGGAGAACGGCAACGTTTGGCTTTGGCGCGCGGGCTCATGGCTTGCGAGGACAAGTCGATTGTCCTCTTGGATGAGCCGACAAGCAGTGTCGACTTGAAAAATGAGTTTTTGATCTACCAGAATATTTTTCGTGCATTTAAAGACAAGGCGGTGATCTCTTCGATCCACCGCCTGCACTTGCTGCATTTGTTTGATACGATTTATTTTTTTGAAAACGGGCGCGTGGTGGCGCGTGGTGGTTTAGATAAGCTCCTAAAGACTTCGAAGAAGTTTCAAGTCTTATGGCAGAAATACCAAGAGACGCAGAACATGCAGGAATAATAATGCAGCTATCAAATAGTTCTGTTAATTATTTTCGTCGTCCCCGCGAAGGCGGGGATCCAGCCTGGACGATCGATCGGGGCTGGGTTCCCGCCTTCGCGGGAATGACAGAAAGGATCGTTATGCTGAAGATAGAAGATTGTTTGTTTTAACGCCCAAAAGGTTTTATGAAGATTTGTGTGAAGAAATATTCTCCGACGCTATTTTTGGCGATACCAATACCAGTTTGGGTATAGATACCATTTTCAATATTGGCTCGATGGCCTGGGCTTTGTAGCCACCCACGCACGGCAGTAGCTACAGGATCGTCGAAGTTATTAAACGCGACGTTTTCTGCCATGTTGGATAAACGTATTTGGGCGGTGATTTGTTCAAAGCGTGCGTCAAAACCGTCGTGGCTAAAGGGGACACGGCCATCCGCCATATTTTGGCTGTGGATTCTGGCGATATCGGCCACCATTGGGTTCCAGCTAAGGGCGGATAAGCCAATGGATGCGCGCTGTTGGTTGATGGCTGCGTGCGTGCGTTCTTCCAGCTGACTTTCACTGGATGGAGTGGTTGACGGTCGTGGTATTGAGGGTGTGGGTACGGTTGGTACCGGTACGGATGGTGGTGTTATGGGAACGATGACGGGGGTGGTTGGAGCTGGTGTCATTACGATTGGAGCGGGGGAGGGCGTTTGAGCGGGTGCTGGCACCACCGGTTGAGGAGCGGGAACGATTCTATTTAAGTCAGCGTTGCTAATTCCTAGGCCTGTTTGTCGCAGGACTTGATAGGTTTCCTCGGCGTTTCCTAAGCGAGTGGCGCGTAATGTTGTTGGAAGGATGTAGTAAGCTTGTCCGCGGTCATCAACGTCGATAAGGATACGGCCAGCCAACCGTACGGGGAAGTTCGTGTTTATATAGCGAATGACATCGTTATGGCGAATGCCAAGGCCTTTGGAACGAAGGAGGTTAAAAGCGTCCGTTGCTGTTCCTAAATAAAATCGTTGCTTGCTGATGGGATCGACATACCAGGCTTCGCCATGGTTTTGGACTTGGATGAGGATGTGTCCGGATAAGCGTTCGGTGAGGGTTTTGGCTTGGGTGTGGAAGGGGAGGAGAGTTAGACAAGAAAAAACTGTAGCAATAAAAGCTCGAGAGAAGGATGAGGGCATAGATATTACATAGGATCTTGGTTTTATGTCTGATTGTCAATGAATCTTTGTTTGTATGAAAAAAAACACTGGCGGAACATGCCAGTGTTTTTTCTCTGTGATCTCTTAACTATTCGCATTGGAGACTGAATTCAGTCGAACGTGAGTAGGTGAGCAGCGGTGATGTGATAACGAATCTTACGGCCCCAAAAGACTCTCTGGTAATTTGGCGCGATAGTGGAATTTCCTTGTCTTCGAGAAGGGGGTTTGGATTTGTAGGAAGGGTGCGGAGGTCGACGGATTGGGTGGGTGTTACTGTGCCATCGCTGAATTCCCAATGGTATTGGATCGTGCTGCTGTCATTTCGGCCATGGCCAACCCTGCTTGCGAGGCTGCTTAGGTCTAGCCGACAATCGCTTTTAGGCTTACGCACATTGATATTATCAGAACCACCGGTAAGAGAAGCTCCGTAGTAATTTGTGGGTATTACTCCTTCGACTCTAGGTGTAATAGCAGGATTGCAGATAATGCTATAGGAGGAAGGTTTTGAGACGGCTTTCTGCGGTGAAACGACGACTAAGCGTACCGCTCCTAAGGTCCCGGTAGCCCACTCTCGACGTGTTTCCACCCCTGCGCTGAAGGTATTAGGGGTGTCGTCTGCGGTTAACCGTGCCGTTTGGAGGGGAGACGTTTGTCCGTCGGTGTACTCCCAGCGATATTGAACGTTTACGGCTTTATCTGCGATGATAAAGGCTCTAAAGTCGTACGCTTGCTGACAGGCAGAGGGAGAGAGGATTTCCTCGTGGTTGAGATATCCCTGCATGTGTATCTCTAATCTTCCTAAGGTCGTTGTATTAGCAGAAGGAGTGTCTTCACACTGTAAACTGTAAGAGAAGGATTTTGAGGTGATAGAATAAGGCGAGGTAATTACCAAGCGTACGGCCCCTATTTTTGCTCTGTTGATCGTATGGGAGTAGGTGACATTTTTTAATTGCATGCGACGGAGCGTGGTGTCGAATGTCACCGATTGAGTAGGTGTGACCGTGCCATCGTCAAACTCCCAATGGTAGTCTACTTTTGAGATGGTCCCATTGCTTGAGAGTGTAGCCGTCAGGTCTATGGTTTGTCGGCAGTCGGTGGTGGGTTGGGTGGTGTGCAATTTGCTGACGTTTACGAGGGCTGCATCGAGGACAGTTGTTGCTACAGGACTTCTTCCAGATGAAGTACACGTTAGGCTGAAGGGGGCGGGTTCGGCGACCGTTCGACGCGGAGAAAGAACCACAATTCTAGCAGATCCGAGTGCTCCACTTTCCCATGTGCGCGTATATTCTACCGTTTTCTGATAGATAATCGAGCCCTCGATGGTTGTCGAGGATAGACGAGTTGTTTGGGTGGGTCCTACTTGTCCATCGCTAAATTCCCAACGATAACTGACGTTGAGTTCATGGTCAGATGAGAGGGTGGCTTTAAAGATGCGTGACAGTCTGCAGGTATTTTGTGGTTGAAGTCGGTCGTTGTCTGGAGTCGAGAGGACAACGGCTCGCAGGGTGTACTCGTTTGGTATAGAAGCGGAAGGAGGTGCGGTTTCTGATGAAGCCGGTTCGTCTGTAGTGGTCGACGTATCATCCTCGAAACAAGTTTGCTGCGCTTGTTGTAAAGAAGCGTAGGCAGTTTGTCTTGTTTGTTTGTAGGTATCTAGAATGTTTTTTTGGTTTTGCGCCAGTATGCGTGTTATCACGACCCTATCTGCAGTGCTTGCATAGAGACGTAAGTTTGTTTCGGCATTTTTGAGAACAGTAGGGAGGTTTTCTAGCCGTAAAGAAGGAGCACTTACTATTTGTGCCACGTCCGGCCTATCAAGCGCGGCATCCGCTTCTTGTCCTGCGCCGCGAGCTTGCGTTGTCACGAAGGTGTCGAGGCCGGTGCTTAGCCGTGTCCGTGCTTGAGCGAGGCTGTTTCTTACCGTATTCACCCGATTCCTATTAAGAGGGGCTTTGAGACGATAGAGTACCTGTGCATCAAAAGCGGCTAAAAGATCTCTCCGCAGTTTTTGGCCTGCTTCGCGGATAGATTGTCCGTAGCTGACCGTGACGTAGGTAAGGCATTCGCTTTCTGTGGCCGTGTCGTTATTTGGAACTGCTACGATGGCTTTTGCGGGTAGGGCTGACAATGGGAGGATAAGTATTCCAGCAAGAAAGAATGTGCTAAGGAGGCGATGGTACATAAAAATGTTGGTTGAATTTGTTTTAGTATAAACGAAAAGGACATCTTTGGCAATAGAAAACGCCTCGATATCGTGGATACGGGCGCTTGAAAAGGAGGCTAAGGAGCCTGGTTGCTGTCAGCGGCTGGGTTGCTGTGCTCTGTCGCCATGGTGTCGGCGATGTCGGTGGCCGCGGCGGTTTGTTGAGGTCCCGGGCTGAGGTTGCGCCATCTCTCCTGCTGACTCGGTCCTTTGAGCGGCAGGGTTCGCGAACACAGGCGTTCGCGAACGAGGATTGGGATGGTGGGTGAGCCGAATATGGGGTTGTCCTAGCCTTCCGCTTGCCGCGTGGTTCCTTTCCCACACCCCTGCGAACCAGGTGCCCAAGAAGGCTGTTCCAGCGAAGGGCAGGACGATGAGTCCAATCAGAAGAGCGGACATACTCACCTGACTTTCCCTGCAGACTTTTTGTCCCACGCTTTTCTCCTTTTGTTGTGGGGTATTTAAAGTTATCAGAACTATGGAAAAAGTCCAGGGAAGCGTCTTTTTTGTCACTCGTCATCCAAAACTGCACTCAGTCGTCACTGAAAACTGCACTTTT
>CAYTIN010000005.1:0-59904 GCA_964438015.1 uncultured Gammaproteobacteria bacterium | reverse complement strand
ATTCGAGGATGATTTGGCTTGGGGGTGGTGCATTGATGTTAGAACTGGGGGGGGAAGGGGAAGATCTTGACTATATATAAGGACTGTTTTATACTTCCGCTACTTCAAGCAAGTTGACAGCTTCCCCTCGGTGTGTTGGGAAGGATGTCACCTGCACCAGCCTCGCATGTCTCACACCGTCATGCACAGCGTGTAATTTCCTCTCAACCAAGCCAAAATCGTTGAGGGGGATTTTTCGTCTCTGGCTGGTCAGAACACGCTTGACGTTTTCCACAATTTATCCTTTTTGGAAGTCTCATCTGAGCACGATTTCGCCCCCGGCTGGCCTTTCTCGCCTACAAATCGCCTCATATACAGATATTCCTGTGCGTCCTCCAAGAACACCATGCCTACAATGATGTTCCGCCGGAATGCTCCCAAAGCCGAGGAGCGCCGCTATTTCACGGCCGCCCGTGATGCTATGGCCCTTCCTGACCTCATTGAGGTTCAGAAAGCGTCCTATCGTTGGTTTTTAGAAGAAGGGATTCGTGAGCTCATGAAAGAGATCTCGCCGATCAAAGATTTTATCGGACGTGACCTTGAGCTCTACTTCGTCGACTACTACATCGACGAACCCAAGTTCGACGAAAAAACGTCGAAAGAGAAAAACGTAAATTTTGAAGCACCATTGCGCGTCAAAACCCGTCTCGTGAACAAGCGCACGGGGATCGACCGCGAACAAGAAGTCTATCTCGGTGACATCCCGGTCATGACCGAGCGCGGTACATTTATTGTGAACGGGATTGAGCGCGTGGCAGTCTCCCAGCTCGTCCGTTCAGCCGGTGCCTTCTTTACCGCTGAATTCATGCACGGCCGTCGCTACTATGGTGCCAAAATCATCCCAAACCGTGGCGCATGGCTCGAGTTTGAAACTGATGCTAACAACGTGCTTTGGGTAAAAATCGACCGCAAGCGCAAAGTGGCCGCAACGTCCCTTTTGCGTGCCTTTGGCGTTGGCAATGACGAAGATATCGCCAAGCTCTTCACCGATGTCGACATCCACCCATTAAATCACTACATCGAAGCTACGCTTGCGAAGGATGCAGCCAAGAGCGAGGAAGATGGCTACATTGAGGTGTATCGCCGTATTCGTCCGGGTGATTTGGCTACGGCGGATAACGCACGTTCCTTGATTCACGCGATGTTCTTCAATTTTGATCGTTACGATCTCGGCGTCGTCGGTCGCTATAAATTCAACCAACGCTTTGGCTTGCCTGCGTCCCGTGAAGAAATCGGCAAAGAAGAAAACCGCATTTTAACCAAGCAAGACCTCATCAACATCATTCGTGAATTGATCCGTTTGAATATTGCCCAAGAAGAACCAGACGATGTCGACCACTTGGGCAACCGTCGTGTGCGCGCGGTTGGTGAACTTGTGCAGAGTCGTTTTCGTATCGGGCTTGCTCGCATGCAGCGTATCGTCAAAGATCGCATGTCGACGCTCGACATTATGGCCATCACGCCCGCTAAGCTGATCAATGCTCGTCCGGTCATTGGTGCCGTCCGCGAATTCTTCATGAGCTCGCAGTTGTCGCAGTTCATGGACCAGACCAACCCTTTATCCGAACTCGAACACAAGCGTCGCTTGTCCGCCATGGGTCCTGGTGGTCTTACCCGTGAACGCGCCGGCTTCGATGTCCGCGACTTGCACCGTACCCACTACGGCCGCATCTGTCCGATTGCCTCTCCCGAAGGTCCGAACATCGGTCTCGTGGGTCACATGTCTTGCTACGCCCGCATCAACGAATACGGCTTCATCGAAACCCCGTACCGCAAAGTCAAAAACTGGGCCAAGAACGACGGCAAAGACGCCGTCGGCGAAACCTTGCGCGTGGATGTTCGTGACGGGGAAGGGAAGCTCATGGCCGAAGCTGGCACAGAAGTCGATGCTAAGCTCGCTGAGAAACTCAAAAAAGTTTCTATTCCTGAATTGCCTATCACACCATACGTCACGGGTGAAATCGTCTATTTGAACGCCTTCGCCGAAGAACGTGGGACGACCGCTCCGGCTACGACCCCTCTTGATCGCCAGGGCCGCTTCTTAGAATCACGCGCCAGCGTGCGTAAAAACGGAGAGCCAACCGTCGTCGACGTTCACGAAATCGATTATGTTGACGTGTCTTCCAAGCAAATTCTCTCCATTGGTACCTCGTTGATTCCATTTGTGGAGCACGATGACGGTCACCGCGCGCTCATGGGAACGAACATGCAACGCCAGGCGGTCCCATGTATCAAAGCGGATGCACCGATTGTCGGTACGGGTGTCGAGCGTCGTGCCGCAATCGACTCAGGTCACGCGCTCATCGCTCCTGAAGACGGTGTGGTTGTTACCGTCGACGGTCGCCACATTGAATTCCAATCCGAAGATGGTCGCATACACCGATACGACCTGACCAAGTTCTCCCGTTCTAATAGCTCCACTTGTATCAACCAGCGTCCGCTCGTGAACAAAGGCCAAAAGATTTACGCCGGTGAAGTCCTCGTCGATGGCACTTCCTGTCAAAAAGGTGAGCTCGCCCTCGGCCAAAACCTGTTGTGCACCTTCTTGAGCTGGGACGGCTACAACTACGAAGATGCCATTATCTTGTCCGAGCGTCTCGTTCACACCGATCGCTTCACCTCTATCCACATCGAGCACCATGAATTGGAAGTACGTGACACGAAACTCGGTGTTGAAGTTGTCACCTCCGACATTCCAAATGTATCTGAAGAAAAACTCCGTAACTTGGATGAACAAGGAATTGTCCGCATCGGGGCGGAAGTGAAATCAGGTGACATTTTGTGTGGCAAAATCACTCCAAAGGGTGAAACCGATTTGTCCGCTGAAGAAAAATTGTTACGTGCCATCTTCGGAGAAAAAGCCCGTGATGTTCGTGATTCTTCGCTTTACTTGGAGCATGGTGAAAAAGGCAAGGTGATCGATGTCACCATCTTCTCGCGCGAAGCTGGAGATAAATTGCAGCCGGGTGTTTTGAAGAAGATTGTGGTAACCGTCGCCGACCTTCGTAAAGTGCAAGCTGGTGATAAGCTCGCCGGTCGTCATGGAAACAAGGGCGTCATCTCTAAGATCGTGCCGGTCGAAGACATGCCCTTCTTGGAAGACGGTACGCCCGTCGACGTCATCTTGTCTCCGCTTGGTGTCGTGTCCCGTATGAACCTGGGGCAGATTTTGGAAACGCATCTTGGTCTTGCGGCGAATGCCCTTGGCTATACCGTCGCAACCCCTGTGTTCGACGGCGTGCCAGAAACGACGATTCGCGAAGAGCTCAAAAAAGCTGGCTTTCCTGAATCCGGCAAAATCCCACTTTACGATGGACGTACGGGAGATCTTTACGACCATGAACCAACCGTTGGTTACATCTACATGCTCAAGCTGAACCACATGGTCGATGACAAGGTGCACCAACGTTCCATCGGTCCCTACTCCCTTATTACCCAGCAGCCACTTGGAGGAAAAGCTCAATTCGGTGGTCAGCGTTTTGGAGAAATGGAAGTCTGGGCCCTCGAAGCCTACGGCGCAGCCCACACCTTGCAAGAAATTCTCACCATTAAGTCCGATGACGTTCCTGGTCGTTCCAAGGCCTACGAAGCCATCATCAAAGGCGAGCCGATTCGCAAGGTCAACGTTCCGGAATCCTTCAACGTCTTGGTACGTGAATTGAAAGGTCTTTGTCTCGACGTCGAGCTCTTAAAAGGTGGTCAGCGCATCGAAGAAACCGCTCCGCGCCCGGAACATCTTCGCCCTAAACCAGCCCTCGTGAATGAACCGGAAGAAGAATGGGGTCCTGCGCCTTCTGATCTCTAATTCACCATACTCGATACTATCCTATGGCGTTCTTCCAAACGGAAAACATCAAAACCACGGACTTCGACGCAATTCGTTTGCGCCTTGCGTCCCCGGAAACCATTCGTGGCTGGTCGTATGGTGAAATCACCAAGCCAGAAACCATCAACTACCGCACCCAAAAACCAGAAAAGGGCGGTCTCTTTGCCGAAGAGATTTTTGGACCTTCCAAAGATTGGGAATGTTACTGTGGCAAATATAAAAAGATCCGCTACAAGGGCATCATCTGTGATAAGTGTGGCGTCGAAGTCACCCACTCGCTCGTGCGTCGCGAACGCATGGGTCACATCGAATTATGTGCTCCTGTTGCTCACATCTGGTTCTTGCGTAGCGTCCCATCCAAGATCGGAACCGTGCTTGATGTAACCCTTGGTGCGCTCGAAAAGGTGATTTACTTCACGGCCTTCATTATCACCGACGTCAATGAACCGTTACGCAACGATACCCTCGAACAAGTCCGCACCGAATACAAAGGTAAGCGCAAGTCCATCGAGGCCGAATACGAGCGCGATGTCGAGCGCTTCCAAAAGCAAGCAGCCGAGAAACAAATCAAACAAGATGAGGCTGGCAAAGAACTCGATCGCATCCAAGGCGTTAAAGAACGCAAGCTTAAGGAACTTGAGGAAGATTTCGGCATCGTCGAAAAAGAACTCAAGGAACTTGAGACCATGACCATCCTGTCGGAAAGCGATTACCACGACCTCTCCCTCAAATATGGCCACGTCTTCGAGGCCAAAATCGGCGCCGAAGCTGTCGACGAACTTCTTCGCAAAATTGACGTGCCAAGCACTATCAAGATGTTGCAAGGCGAACTCGAAGGTGCATCCGATGCCAAGCACGACCGTGTCATCCGTCGCTTGAAATTGCTCAAATCTTTAAATGGCACCAAGCTCGAGCCACACTGGATGATCTTGAAGGCGCTGCCTGTCATCCCACCGGACTTGCGCCCGATGGTCGCCCTCGACGGGGGACGCTTTGCAACCTCCGACTTGAATGATCTCTATCGTCGCGTCATCAACCGCAACAACCGTTTGAAGCGTCTGATTGAATTGCATGCTCCGGAAGTCATCGTCCGCAACGAAAAGCGTATGTTGCAAGAAGCTGTCGACGCTCTCATTGATAACGGCGCACGCTCATCAAAGACCGTCATCGCTGCTACCGGCAAGAAGCGTCAGCTCAAATCCTTGGCCGATATCTTGAAAGGGAAACAAGGACGCTTCCGTCAAAACTTGCTTGGAAAACGTATCGACTACTCCGGCCGTTCCGTTATTATCGTCGGTCCAAACTTGGAATTGCATCAGTGTGGATTGCCAAAGATGATGGCACTCGAATTATTCAAGCCGTTTATCATCTCGGAGCTTATCAAGCGTGAACTTGTTCACAACATCCGTTCCGCCAACCGCTACATCGAAGCCGACCACGCCGAAGTGTGGGATATTTTGGAACAAATTGCGGCCGATTCCGTTGTCCTCTTGAACCGCGCTCCTACGCTTCACCGCCTCGGTATCCAAGGCTTCCAGCCAAAGCTTATCGAAGGCAAAGCTATTCAAATCCATCCCATGGTCTGTCCGGCCTTCAACGCCGACTTCGATGGAGACCAGATGGCCGTCCACATCCCTCTTACCGAAGAAGCTCGTTGGGAAGCCAAGAACTTAATGTTGTCCACCAAGAATTTGCTCAAACCTGCCACCGGTCAACCCATCACCCGTCCGGATAAAGACGTGGCTTGGGGATGTTATTACATGACCATGTTGGTGGAGCCGGAAGATGGCAAAGTCAAAGCTCTCCCTTCCGCCGACCAAGCCGTCTACCTCTACCAAGCCGGCAAGCTCTCTCTTCGCGAGAAAATTAAGACACGCATCAACCCCGGCGAAGCACTCGTTGAAACCAATGTCGGCCGCATCTTGCTCAACCGTCTCTTCCCGAAAGAAATTGGTTATCGCAATGAGTTGATTGGAACCAAGCAACTCGGCGACATCGTGCGCACGACCATCGAATTGCGCGGCTTCGAACGCACCGCCCGCTTCTTGGACGAGGTCAAAAACATGGGCTTCTCGTACAGCACGCGCTCTGGCTTCAGCTACGGCGTGGGCGACCTGCCGATTCTCGAGAAAAACAAGATGATTGACGAAGGCAACCGCCGCACCCAAGAAGTCGAAGAACAGTACAAGGAAGGGTTGCTGACCAAAAAAGAACGTTACTCCCAAATCATCCGCATTTGGACCGAGGTCAAAGACCAAATCCAGAAAGCGTCCAAAGATTCTCTCGATAAGAACGGGACCGTCTTCTCCATGATCGATTCCGGTGCGCGTGGTTCCTTGGGTCAGCTCACGAACGTGATCGGTATGAAAGGGTTAGTGGCTAACCCAACGGGTGACATTATTGAACTTCCCATTAAATCCTCTTTGCGCGAAGGTCTCGACGTGCTCGAATACTTCATCTCATCCCACGGTGTGCGTAAGGGTCTTACGGATACGGCCTTGAAGACCGCCAACGCCGGGTACCTCACCCGTCGTCTCGTCGACGTTGCCCAAGATGTCATCATCAACACCGAGGACTGTGGCGATACCGAAGGCGTAGAAATCACCATGGCCGACTGTGACGAAATCGGTGAACCGATTCTCACCCGTTTGCTCGGTCGCGTCCTCGTCAAAGATCTCAAGGATGGAGAGACCAAAGAAACGCTCGCAAAGAAAGGCACGTTGCTCACGGAGAACCATATCCGTGCTATGGCTGGCAACAAGGTAACGAATGCGACCGTACGTTCCGTCTTCAGCTGTCGTATTCACCGCGGCCTTTGTCAGAAATGCTACGGCTACGATTTGGCTCACAACGAACTCGTCCATCTCGGTACCTCCGTCGGTATCATAGCCGCCCAATCCATTGGTGAACCGGGTACCCAGCTCACCATGCGTACCTTCCACGCCGGTGGTACCGCTGCCGCTGATATTACGACTGGTCTTCCACGTGTAGAAGAACTCTTTGAAGCTCGTACGCCCAAGCGTCACGCCGTCCTCGCTGAGGCAGCCGGTGTCGCCAAGGTGGTCGAAGCCGAAAAGAAAGTCTTGCATACCACGACCGGAGAAAAGATTGTGGATACGGTCGGCAGCCAAAAGAAGGTCCTCATCACCTACAAGGGTATTCAAGAAAAAGCCTTCGCCTTCACAAAGAAAGACATTGTCAAAGTCAAAGACGGCGACAAGGTGAAAGAAGGGGATATGCTCATCCAATCCGCTAAGGGCGATGAGGTGCTTGCCTCCCACAAAGGCTCGGTAAAAGTCGGCAAGAACACCGTCACGTTGGTTTATGAAGCTCAGATGGCGGCAGAGCACGAAATCCCGGTCGGTTATCACTTAATTGTGAAAGATGGCCAAGAGGTCCAGGCCGGTGATGCACTCACCGAAGGTCAATTCGACTTACAAGAATTGTTCCGTTTGAAAGGCGTTGAGTCTCTCATGCGCTACATTTTAAAAGAAGTCTTGTCCGTGTACGCCTCACAGGGTCAGAAGTTGAACGCTAAACACATCGAAGTCATCGTTCGCCAAATGTTCTCGCGCGTCTACGTCCGCGATTCCGGTGATACGGATCTCTTGCCGGGCCAAGTCATCGAACGTTCCCGTGCCGATGTCGAAAACGAACGCGTCGAAGGCATAAAGGGTACGCCAGCTCAAGCTGTGCCACTCTTCCTTGGTATCACCAAGGTCGCCCTCTCAACCGAATCCTTCCTCTCGGCCGCTTCCTTCATGGAAACCGCCCGCGTCCTCATTAATGCGGCGGTCACCGGCAAAGTCGACCGTCTCGAAGGTCTCAAGGAAAACGTCATCATCGGTCGCTTGAGCCCAACGGGTACCGGCTTTGGCACCTACCACGGCAGCGAAGCCGCCATGGAAAACATGGGCCTAAGCCAAGCCGAGCGTCTGTCGGCCGCAACCAAAGAAGAAGCAGCCGCTGCGTAAACCACTTCAGAGACAGAAAAAAGACCGGGGAACGTCCCCGGTCTTTATGATCCTGAGAAGAAGCGTTTTAACCGTTGGAGGAAACCGTGAGGCTTGTCAGAAAGTTCCGGTCGGTTCAGATCTTTGAGGCTCGCTCCACGACGTTCGTCGTTTCCGAGGGTTTTGGCGTTATCTCGTTTCGTGTAAGAATAATGGGGTCTCGCCTGAGGTTCAGTATATTCATCATCAAAGTCAGGATATTCTTCGGTATAAAGCTCTTCTTCCTGCCGTTTTCTTTGTTCGCGTTGTGCTTGCTTTTGCTGCGCTTCTTGTGACTTCAAAGATGCTTTCCAAGTCGCTTGTACACGCGCTTCCCTTTCCCTTTGTTCGCGTTCTTGCTCGGCATGATAGATTATTAAGGCATCCGATTCTGCTTGCCAGGGAAATGCGTAGCCATCCTTCTTTGCATCTTTTCTTGCTTTTAGTATTCGTTTCACACCCTCCGCATCCGTATTATAAGCCATTGCCGATCGGTCTTCTTCCGCTTTTGCATGCCTACCTACACGTGCTTGATATTCTTCATCTTTTTTTAACCTCTTCAAGCGATCTTCAAACCACTTTTTATGATCTTCTTTGTTAGCCGCTTCCTTCGCTGCTTCTTTTGCCGGATAAGCCGCCGCCTCTTTCTTGGCTCGTAAGATAACCTGTGCTCTTGAGCGGGCAACGGTACGCACTTTTCGGGCGGCAACTTCATCTTCGCGGATTTCATCAAAGGCATCAAGAAGACCATCCGGCAAAGAATCCGTTTCCAGACCTTTCACCGTAGGGCGTCGTTTGCTGGTTTCTTTCTGGCGAGGGTGTGGATCGGCTTTAGATTTCTTGGTCCGCTTAGGGAAAGAAAAGACCAGCGCATCCGAGTCTTCAAGATCGCCTAAATAAGGAGCAGGTTGTTCTGGTGGCTCTGCATGAGCTGCTGTATGAGCAGAAGCAGGCCTGGGTTCCCATCCCAGCCGCGTTTCTTCCTGACGCCTCGCTATGCGTTCTTTTTTTAAGCCTCGTTCAGCTTCAAAAGCTGTTAAAGCAGAGCTAGAAGAAGGATGTTCTCTTATAGAAGGATTAACTAGTTTATTCGAAAAAGTTCGTTTTTCACTCATAGCAAAAGCGAGTATAGCACCATTGCTTTCCTTTTCGGAAATGATTAGGCTAGAACCATCTGAAGATTGATGAGATCGACCTATTCCGCTGCCTCTCTCCCCATTCTCGATACACGATACTGTATACACGATACTTCTTATGGCCCGTCATTCCAAATGGCACAAAGTCCGGCAATTTAAAGGTGCGATTGATGCGAAACGTTCAGCCTCGTTTACGAAGCTAGCTCGTGAAATAACCGTCGCGGCTCGCGAGAAGGGAGGCGATCCTGCCATGAACGCCCGTTTACGCGCGGCGGTTGAACGCGCCCGTGCTGCCTCGCTCCCCAAAGACAACATTGAACGCGCGATAGCAAAAGGCGTTGGTGGAGGAGCCGAAGGCCAGATCGAGTCACTGACTTACGAGGCCTACGCACCAGGCGGAACCGCACTCATCATCGAATGTTTCACGGACAACCGCAATCGCACGGCCAACGATGTAAAGCACCTCTTAACAAAAAACGGCGGCACGCTCGCGGCAAGCGGAGCGGTGACGTATGTATTTGACCATATCGGCGTTGTAAGAGCACCGGGGAGTTTACCAAAAGACAAGTATGATGAAAGCGAGCTGGCTCTTATCGATGCAGGCGCGACTAACATCCTCGAAGAAGAAGGTGCCATCGAAATCCATTCTACCATCCACGATCTTGCACATGTCGCCGACGCAGTTGTATCACTCGGTCTAAAAGCTGACACGGTCGAATTTCAGTGGCTTCCCAAAACCCTTGTTGAAACAGATGAAGCAACGGGAACTGCGGTCGCGCAATTGATAGAAATATTGGAAGAGAATGATGACGTAAGTCGTGTGTGGAGCAATTTGGCCTAGTTTGTTGTTCTTATCAAACCAACATGCCTACTCCACTACTCCACTACTCCACTACTCCACTTAGGGTCCTCGGCATTGACCCTGGCTTTGACCGCGTTGGCTTCGGCATCGTCGACCAACACGGCGCAGATTCGACGTGGATTTTTCACGCTTGCCTCCAAACCAAAGCAGGCGATGACTTCGGTCGTCGCTTGCAACAAGTCCGCGACGCCATTAAAAAAGTTATTGATACCCATAAGCCCAACGTTGCCATTGTCGAGCAGCTCTTCTTTTCCAACAACGCCAAAACAGCCATCAAAGTCGGCATGGCCCGCGGGGTCACGATCCTCGCGCTTAAGGATGCCGACCTTCCTCTCATTGAACTCACGCCAAATCAAGTGAAGCAGGGGATAGCGGGCTGGGGAGGAGCGGATAAAAAACAAGTCCAAGACATGGTGCAACGGTTATTAAAACTAAAAGAAAAACCGCAGCCTGACGATGCGGCGGATGCGCTTGCGCTTGCGATTGTCGGAGCAACTGTTGCAAGAACAGCTATCAGACACACGTAAAACGCCCATAAATGACAAGACCACCCTGTAAGAGCTTTCGCTTAGGGTGGTCTTCAGAGTCTGTCGCGCGCGGAGCCGATTCTCACGGAGAATCGTGGCGCAACAGAAGGTGCGGGGGTTAACGGCGCGCGCGACGTCGACCGTGGTGGTTGTGGGCGCGGTGCCGTCCGTGACGCGGAGCGGCGACGACGCGGGTCGCGGGGAGCGGGAGCGGCGCGTAAAGCAGATGGCGAGTCTGCTCCCGAGCGTTCAAGTCAGACGCGTAGAGCGGAACCCCGTTGGGATACTGCTCCAGCATCTGCTGATTCTCGTAGTGCCACTCGGCCTCATCGCTATGACGGGCGTAGAGTGACACCACCGTGTTTTCCCACTCTGCCGTTCGCGGCAGGACGATGTCCGCCGCGCGTCCGTTGGGAAGTCCTTGTGACCATTCCCTGCAGAGCTGTATGCGCTGCTCGGGAGTCATCGTCTCAACTCTCGCCTCGCGTGCGTTCCTGCCGACGCACACGATCGCCTGCACGGCCTGGTCGAACCCGGCGAAGCCCGGGAACCAGACCGGCACATGTCGGACGCTGGTGTCCGGCAGGGCCATGATCGCCGGGGGAGACGGAGCGGGTTCCTCGACAGGCGGCGGCTCCGCCCGCAGCACGGCGAAGGTGGGCGGCGTCACCCCGGGCTGGGGCGACCAGCGCTGGGTCTCCGTAACCCACGGCCCGCTCGCGGGCTGCCCCGGCACCACACGCGGCGCGAAGTACATCGGCGTGGGAACCGGGATCGCCACTCGGGGAGCGGGGGAGGGGAGGGGAGCCGGACGCACGATCGCAGGTGTCGCCGCGACTGTTGAGGTCGTGGCGGTCGCCACCGGACGAATCGGAGCACTCGGCGTTCCGATGGTCCTGGGCGGCCGCACGGGCTGGCCCGCGGGCGTGACCATGGAGGGGGCGGCGTGGGTTGCCGGTTGCCGCCCGCCCTCCCACGCGGGTCTCGCCTCACAGGGGATGCGCACCCGGAGGGGCGCGCGTCCCGTGGAGGAGGGGATCACGACCTCGCGCATACAGCGCTCTGCCGTCTGCGCCGCCGCGAAGCGGGGCAGAAGGTTGAAGAAAGAAACGACGACGAGGACGAGAAGAGTTGAACGGCTCATGATGGCCTCCTAGTTGTGAAAGTTGAGGCGGCCGTCATTGGCCGCATAGGTCGATGAACGACGCCTCCGTGACCATCACGGCAGCGTTTTGCCCAGCTTGGCTGGACGGTTTCTTCTGAGTGGCGGTTGCCACCCTAAGTTACGTCCTGTCTGTCCGACGAGGAACTAACTTTGGATGGCAACGCTTTTTCAAAGTCCACGCACTACCCGGACACACTCCAGGTAGACCAAATAAGATATCAAAAAACACAGCTTTTGTCAAGTCTAAAAGTCCATATTTTTGGCTAAAATAAAGCCCTTTATTTGCTTGCTAGTAACTTGCTACTTACCTACTCACTACTCCACTACTCTCCTTCCCCTCACATTGACAAAACCCCATTTTTCTGCTAGTATAATTTGTTTCCTCGGAGTCCGCTTTTGTGCATAAATAAGCCATATTTTTGCCCAACATCGGACCTCGACAACGCGAGTGTCTCGTCTGCGTTTTAAAAGCGCAGAACTTCGGGTTGTCGAAAACAACCTTCAACAAACAGGGACGAGAGTCCCAAGGAGAAGGCCACATGGCCAGAAACAATCAAGGTGGGGCTGGCAGGGGGCTGCGGGAGTTCGTGAACGAACTCCTGGCAGAAATGGCTACCAGAGGGATTTTTAACTGGTTTAGTCCATCGCAATCCCCTGTCACCCCGCAAGTGTTCATCCAGCAGGGGGCACCTGTGCAACCTGCTCCGCAGCCCGCTCAAGCCATGCCGCCACCATCCCCTCCGACGACACCGGCACAGCCCGCCCAGCCTGGCGCGGCTGCCGTGAACGTGATGAACACCGCCGCCAATCTCGGCGGTCAGGCGCTTCATCAGGTCGGGCAAGTGGCGGCGCAGGCCGTCCCGCTCGCCCAACGTGCAGGCCGCGGCTTCGCTGCGACTGTGGACGACGCCTGGGTCATCCCCGCGCAGCTTCTGGCCGGGTTCTACCTGGTCTACACCATTTTCGTCTTTGGAGTGGTGTATCAAGTTCAGCCCTGGATGGATGGGCTGAGCTGCTACTACCCCGCCGCAACGCACGGGTGGTATACGCTCGCCCTCGCTCTCCAGGTGATCGCCGCCGTCGCGGTGTTCGCGCTGTGGGTGGTCGCGTACACGGATCCTACCCCCGGGGATCGACTCAACTTCAATGCGACCATGGGGGCGGTCGCGATTATGCTGGTGAACATTCCCCTCGCTCCCCTGACCATGGGGAGCGCGATCGCCTCGGCGATCCACTCGGCACGGCTCAACAATGTGCCGATCGGATACCTGTCGGAACTGTACACGTGGGGCAACGTGTGCATGATCGCGGGAACCGTCCTCGTGGCAGTGTGCTACGGGGTGATCGCACTCGTCATCAGCACGAGTGACCTCATCCTCGACACCCTCCGAGGAAGGAACGTCCCTCTCGAGCGCGCCATGGGGTATGTAAAGGCCGGGACAACGTTCCTGCTCGCCATCCCCCTCACCCGCTACACGGCCATGCTCTACTGGCCGTCGGCACAGTTCGTAGACGACTTCCTCGACTACGGGTTGATCCTCGTAGTGACGGGAATCGTCCTCTTCGCGCTGGCAAAGATTAAGGTCGAGCTCAAGACCTGGCAGCGGGTCGTAATCGGCTTCATGGTCGTGGTTGTAGCCACGCTCGTCTGGAAGTACATCACAGCCCGCCATGGAGTCGAGGTTCAGGCTGTTGAGACCGAGATCTCGGCGCAACGCTCTCTTATCGACCAGGCCTGGATCTGGGTCAAGAGCGAGTGGAGCTATAACCGGGCCCTGCCCCGCCTCTCCTATGGCGTCCTGCGTGGGCTGGGCAAGGGCACGATCTACTTCGCGCTCTTCCTCGCCGCCGGCTTCTATGCCCTCGGAGGATACGAGCGAATTTGGAAGCCCGGTCGAGTGGGTCAGCTGATCGGTCTTCTGGGTCTCCTCATCCTCGCTCCCTGTGCGCTCGTCTGCCTGAGTGAGGTGCTCGGCATCGTCCTCGGATGGGCCCACGCACTCTGAGCCGTCCCTTCTACCAGCCACGTGGCAGGTGCGCTACCGTCGTGCGCCAAACGACGTCCTTCCTTAAACCCCGCCTTACTTAACGGCTCGTAAGCGCGGGGTTTTCAAATTCCCAAATCTCACCCGCATGTTATCCTTTTTCCATGATCCCAATCGTTTCTCGTCTGATCGGCTATTTCCGTAAAGCTACTCTCCTACTCTCCTACTTGCCTACTCACCTCGTCATCTTCCTCCTCTCCCTCCTCTGGTTCTCCTTCCTCCAACCCTGGGGCAGCTTTCGCGATCCCGATAGTTTTTATCACGCCAAACTAACAGATATTATTTTACACGGAACCAACGCCATCGGCGCTCAAGGAACGCAGTTCGCCCATCTTTTTTTCTTACAAAACTTCCCTTGGCTCGACCTCACTTTGCTTAGTACAAACTTCGTCGATCAACATCTATTATATCATCTCGCCCTCGTCCCATTCGTTGCCATTCTCGGCATGTTCAAAGGAGTCCAAGTAGCCACCGTGATCTTTGCTTCTCTATTTATAAGCGCATTTTATTATTTAGTAAGAAACTTACGCCTTCAACATCCGGAACTTTGGACCTTCCTCATCGCCGTCTCGATGCCACTGTCTTTCCGTTTATCTCTCGGTAAGGCCACACCATTTGCCCTCTCGTTCTTCACGCTGGGATTAGTTTCCCTTGTAGGGGCGAGGTCCTCTCGCCCTTCGATCAAACGGGCGGAAGAACCCCGTCCCTATAAAAACATCGCCCTTGCCTTTCTGGCCGGTCTTGGTTTCGCTCTCTCTCACGGCGGTTGGATTCTTCTTCTAATCTCGCAGGCTCTTTTTATCCTGGGAACGACGATATTCGATTATCTTACCTGCGACAAAAACATAAAAAGATTAAGCTCTACCTTGAAAAACTCGATACTCGATACTCGATACTCGATACTGCCTACGGCCCTCGGCATCCTCCTCGCCCTCCTCATCCACCCAAACCGCGCCCATCTCCTCACCTTTCTCAAGGTCCAAGTTTTCCAAGTCGCCATTGCGACTCCAACCAATATCCAACTCGGACTTGAATGGTCGCCTATTGCTCCCATCCAGCTCATCGCCAATCTCGGTCCTCTGCTGATGATGGGCTTCATCGTCGTCCTGGGCCTCCTCTTCGCTATCCGCCGTCCCCTTGAACTTCATCGAGCCCGCACAAGCGTAGGTTTGTTCATCGTGCTTGCCATGCTAAGTGCCGCGACACTCAAAAGCAGTCGCATGGCCGAATACCTGATTCCAGTACTTGCGCTATGGTTAGGCTCGCTCTGGACTCTAGTCGATGGAACAAAGCTAAAACAAGAATGCCTAAGCATACTAAAAGAACAGATCAAGACAAAAACATCTCACGCACCCTCACCCCGATACCTCCAAGGATGCGTTACGTTTCTTGCCGGCATCTTTCTCATTGTCTTTATCCGCGATGCGCGCGGTACCTTTAACGCGCTTCATGAAGCCCGTCCGTTTAGTCGTTTAACTTCTATCGTTGATACACTGACCCCGCAAGCTCAACCCGGCGAGCGAATCTTTCATGATCGTTGGGATAGTTTTGGGGAGCTGTTTGCCCTAGCCCCACAATTTCGTTACATCTCCGGCGTTGACCCGACCTTCCTTCTAGCTGCCCGTCCGGAACTGGCTCAAGCCTATGAACACGCGACAAAGGATCCCGTGTTTCCTCTTCCCGAGCCATTCCAAACACGTTTCTCACTCATCGAACGCCAACCAACCTGCCGGGTTTCTTCGCAAAAAATACTCACAAAAACGGATCGAGCTATTCTCTGTAAGTAAAGTTATCCACCGTTTACTGTTGACGAATCGTTGCATCCGCATAAGACTAAAACCAGCTTCGTCCTTTGACTCGCGCGAGGAAGGAGACCATCTCTTTTGTCGCGCGAGCGTGAGGAGGAATTATCGCTACCATGCTTGGCGATAATAAAAACACTCTCGACTTAGGTCGAGAGTGTTTTTTGTTGAAGTCGTTTTGTCATCTCATCAATATGGTGCTGCTCCTCTTCTCGGAATCGTCGCAACACTTCTAGGTAAGGAGTATGCACTTCCTCATCCGCCAATGTGTCTTGTATGGCTTTGCGAGCCTCTGGATGTTGCACCCAATTCATTGCCGCCGTGTAGTCTTTGACGGCATGCCTCTCCACCCAGCACTCAAAGCGCAAAATCGCTTTCCATCCAAACGGAGCAATCAAAGCGGTAGCAACGCGCGCCGCCAAGGTGGGAAGCCAGCGAAATCGTGGTGGTCGACCAGTAATTTTTTGATAGAGATGTGCAAAGCGTTCAATGTGTGCTTCTTCAATGCGTTGGAAGTGTTCCATGATAGGAAGCAGTGAAGGAGGGACACGATGTTTTTGTTGTTTATACATTTCTGTTGCAAACACCTCTAACTCATAAAAATCAAACACTTGTTGTTCCAGGGTCATAGGAAGAAGAATTGGGTTCATCGTCTTTAAGGAGTTCTTCGAGGGTTGGTTCACCCCATAAATTCCACTCTCGCAAGCACTTATCTACAAGGTCTTCCGCTGCATCAATATCCATCCCATCTTCTAAGATCAGCATATTGATAAGGCCGGCTCGGCATTCCGCCTTGGGTTTAAGCGAACCGTTCTCATTAAAACAAAACGTCCGCATGTGTTCTTTTGACATCATATTTGCGCCATCCTACCCCTTTTCCTCATCTCGCGCTAGTCTAAGGGCATGGCACTTACAATTCGTCTCTTGGGATGGTTGCCTTTGACCCTTCCTTTTTACCTTATACGTTTCAAGATCGGTCCATTACCAACTACACTTCTAGAAATCTACCTAGGAGTCTTGTTTGTTGTTTTTCTGGTCGAACGCGGTGCTCAAGGGGTATGGGATGGGTGGAAAGGCCTTGAACGGTTCCGTTCTCCGCTCCTGGCCTGGCTTGTCACGATCCTGATCGCCGTTTTCGTCTCCCCAAGCCTTGTCACCGGGCTAGGTTTATGGCGAGCCTACGTCCTAGAACCGGCATTGGTCTTTTTCATATTGAAAAGTATCCAGTATCCAGTATCCAGTATCCAGAATGAGGACAAAAAGTCTTCCATTGCACTCGATACTCGATACTCGATACTCGATACCATTTGCCGCAACCTTTTCCTTGTCACGATCGCTCTCACCGTTTTGGCGTTCGTTCAATTCATTACAGGATGGGGCATCCCTCATCCCTGGAATGTAGCTATCGCCGCGGGTCGTCGTGCGACCGGACCCTTTCCCTATCCAAACGCGTTAGCACTATTCGTCGTTCCCATTGGTGCGCTGGCACTAACAAGGATATTCGTAGTGGTCGACCCCCGTGTCGACTCGTATAGATTTCGGGCAGGCACATGGATCCGTCACTACAACATCCTTCCCATCCTAGCTCTCATCTCAGCGTTCATTTCATGCGTTCTCGCTCGCAGTGATGGTGGTCTCATTGCGCTTGCTGCTGCCACCTGGCTCGCCCTAATCTTTCAAAAACCATTCCGCCGCTACGTCATAGCCGGAACAGCCGTGATTGCTCTCCTCAGTGCCCTTATTCCCGCTATCCACCAACCAATAATACGCGAACTCACTTTCCAAAACTGGTCCGGCAAAGTTCGGATGTATATGTGGCGTGATACACGCGCCATGCTCAAAGACCACTGGTTCTTTGGTGCGGGATTTGGCGGTTATCCTAAGGTCTTCAAGCCTTACCAGCGCACGACCGGCATCGAAGTCTTCCAATACCCACACAATATTTTATTAAATTTATGGAGCGAAACCGGCTTGTTGGGCACGTTCACATTTATCTGGATTATAGCGATAGCAATAGTATCCAGCATCCAGTATCCAGCATCCAGCGACGAAGTCCGAGTCCATACTCGATACTTGTATCTCCTGCCCCTTCTCACCATTCTCATCCACGGTCTTATCGACGTACCGTATTTCAAAAACGACCTTGCCATCGTCTTTTGGCTGCTGGTATGGATCACAACCCAAAACCAGCTTGCCCATCTTCACAAAAAGCCCTGTCTATAATTCAGTACGTAACCTCATCCAAAGCTTTCCCATCTTATTCTGACCTGATCCATCCTTGCCGGTGCCCCAATAATAATCTAACTCATGGACTTTTAAGAGCTCGCGGTCGCCCGATGCTTTAAGTGCCTCAACGACATCTGGATGCTGTGCCATCTTAGCGCGAAACAATGCCTCCATAACCACTTCTTTATCAAAGCCGGGTACTTGTAAGTTAGGATCATTCTTATATTTCTGTCCTTCGCGCCACGCATCCATTGGACTAGAAGCATTCTTTATTCGCTCGCGCTCCATGCCAGGCTGAATTCTAGAAGCTTGATACGCGTGTTCAAGCGTCGCAAACACCTCTCCCCAAATTTCGATCCGGTGCGCTGAAAAAGGAGAGAGGCAATGAAAAGGTGTTTCGATGAAATTGATGGGCTCGTTCATAAAAAAAGTCAATCTAGGCTTTCACTTGATTGGCCAGCAAGCCTGTCTGCTTTTATACTACAACCCATGTCTATAAATATCGAGAACGTCCTATCACGTGCTCCTTGGCTCGGCTTATTGCTCTTAGGGTGCTCTTTAGTGGAAGCTGTTCGAGTCCTACGCTTAAAGAAAAGGGGAGTAGTCACCGAAGGAATCGTTACCTCTATAGATAGTGTAGAATCTGGCGATACACCCATTGTTACCTTCAAAGACCAAAACGGAATAGAGCATGAGGTGAGAGTAAAAACCCTCCTTGGCGAAGAAAATTGGTCGATTGGCACCCCCTGGCCGGTTCGTTACGATCCCCACAATCCAAAGCGTGCACAAATAGACAGGCCTGCTCAGCAGTGGGGAGGAGCAGTGTTTCTTTTGGGAGTTGCGCTCATATTATTTGCAGTGAAAAGTGTTGAATTGTTTTTAAGTTTGACGCGATCATAATACAAAATGTGATTCACAAACATGATATTTGTGTTACGTAAACAACAAAAACAACGCATTTCTGCGCTGTTTTTGTATGGCGGAGAGGGAGGGATTCGAACCCTCGATACCCTTACGGGTATACTGGATTTCGAGTCCAGCTCATTCGACCACTCTGACACCTCTCCAACGCGCGCATCCTATCGTTGACCGCCACCGGGGTCAAGATGGTCAAGCGATGTTCGTGATATATCTTCCGAAGCCTGGAGATCGCCAAAGACACGTTCATAAAGCAAGAACTGAACCACATTTCGAGGAAGCGGATGCGAAAGATCTTGGAGAATTGCTTCGCCTGCTCGATCAGAAAAGGTAAGATTGCCATCATGTTCAGATTGCTCTTCCGTTTCAGGGGGGAGAATTTGCCAAGTGGGGTCCCAGTCAGAAAAGGCAATGGCAAGATCTAGTGCACGTTCAGCTCGAAGCGTACTCATGCGGGATAAAAGATCCTGTCGTAATGCTAAAAGAAGAGTATCTTTTGCGGCTGCTCGCATTCTTTCTCGATAATCCTCACCGTGTTCTGTTTGGGAAATATGTTCAGGAAGTTGGTCAATTTCCTGATCAATGGACCGTTCCGCGAGCTGAAAGAGATGATCTGCTTCTAGAGTTCCTTCACTCGGTTGAGGGTTATCTAGATACGCCAAGTCTTCTGCAAATAATACTTCATAAGCTCTCATGCCAATATCAAAGCCTCTCTCGAGCACGTTGTTGCATGCTTCTGGAGAATAAAATCTACTCAGCGTATTATCGAGCGATGCGTGAGGAGGAAAAGACGGATGCAGATCCCGTTTAAGGCGGGTCATCTGTGTCTCAGTATCACAAGACGACGGAGCTCTATATTCCTGTCTAGAAATGACTGGTAGACGGGGTTCGGGTTCTGCCTGTTGAGGATGCATGGCTAGACCAGCCATGAGAGCTATCTTGTTGAGGATCCCTGGCATTTTTAGATGGTGATTTTCACGGCGCATATTCGTAGGATACTCTCTCGACCTTCTAATCGTCTATGGAATAAGGTAAATAATGTTAATACCTTGACCATTCTGTCTAAAAGACATAAAACCAGGTTACTAACCTGGTTTTATGTTTGAAGTCTCTGAACGTGCTCACGCCGGTCTTCAACTCATGGCCACCCTCTCCTTAAAGAGGGGAGAGCGCATCAGTTTAAAGTCCGTAGCAGAAGATATCGGCGTATCCGCAGCCTATCTCGAAGAAATAGCCGCCGCTCTGCGCAAGGCGGATCTTATCGACGGTCGCCAAGGTCCGGGTGGGGGATACGCGCTGACCCGCGATCCCAAAGATATCACGCTCGAACACATTTCAGTCGCTTTGGAGGGCAAAATTACTCTCGTCGACTGCCAAAACCCTGCCGCCCACTGTCCGCACGAACGCGTATGTCGCACCAAATCCGTCTGGAACCATCTCCAACAAGCGATCCAAAAACAACTCCAATCCACGACGCTCCAGGACGTCTTGTAGCCACAAGCTACTCTCCTACTACCTACTCACTACTTCTCTGTTGGTATGATCCCCTTCCCTAAAACCCTCATCTATCTCGATCACGCCGCCACAACCCCTGTCGACCCCCGTGTCTTCGAGGCGATGCGCCCCTATTTCATGGAGGATTTTGGGAACCCATCCTCGTTCCACACCATGGGTATGCGTGCTAAAGAAGCAGTAACAACATCACGCAAGACCATCGCGCAAATCGTTGGCGCACATGAAGATGAAATCCTGTTTACCTCCGGTGGAACCGAATCAAACAGTCTCGCACTGTTGGGCGTGATCAACGCCCACTGCGCCTCAATCAAAGAGGGGCTTCCACACATCATCACAACCTCCATCGAACATCACGCCGTCCTAGAGCCGTTACTCCATTGGCAAAAACGTAAACAAATTGACCTCACCGTCCTTCCCGTCGACCGCGAAGGTCGCGTGTCTGTCAAAGACGTTGAAGCGGCACTCACGCCCAACACCATTCTTGTCTCGATCATGATGGCCAATAACGAAATCGGAACCATTGAGCCTATTGCCGACCTTGGCCGCACGCTTTTGTCCTGGCGCAAAGAACAAAAAACTATTTACCCTTTTCTCCATTCCGATGCCTGCCAGGCCGCCGGTGTCCTCGATCTCAATGTTGATAAACTCCATGTCGACCTGATGACGGTAAACGCCTCAAAGATGTACGGCCCTAAAGGTGTCGGCCTTCTCTATCTCCGACGTGGCACCAAAATCGAGCCACTGGTCCGAGGTGGCGGACAGGAGCGTAACCTTCGTTCCGGTACGGAAAACGTTCCTGGGATCGTAGGCTTTGCCAAAGCCTTTGAACTTGCCCAGGAAGAACGCGACCAAGAATCAGCGCGCCTCTTTGTTTTGCGCGATCGGCTTGTCGAAGGCCTTCTCAAAATTCCCAAGTCTCGTCTTAATGGCCATCCTACGGAACGTTTGCCAAATGCCGCCAATATCTCTTTCCTCGACATCGAAGGCGAAGCCGCCGTGCTCTACCTCGACGCCGAAGGCATCATGGCCTCCACCGGTTCCGCGTGCGCCTCCGCCTCCCTCGATCCGTCACACGTCATTCTTGCCACCGGACTCTCTTACGAAGCCGCCCACGGCTCCATCCGCTTCACCCTCGGGCGTAGCACGACACAGGAGCATATCGATCGTGTTATAGAAGTCATGCCGGGCATCGTCGAACGTCTGCGCAAAATGAGTCCCGTCAATTTAGATATGAAATATTTTGGATAATATGTCTCAACCTACCTCTCCCAATCCCACCGTCGCTTCCCCCAATACAACTTCCACCAAAGGCGATATCGTCGGTGCCGGTAATGCCACCGGCCAAGGCTGGTTCTATACCGACACGGTCAAAGAACATTTCTTCCATCCCAAAAACTTTCTCGATGACGGCCACGAAGACGAATATAAAGACGCCGCCATGGGCATGGTTGGTTCGCCAGCCTGTGGCGATGCCATGAAAATATGGATCCGTGTCGATCCGGCTACGAATCGCATCACCGATCTCAAATGGAAAACCTTTGGTTGCGCCTCCGCCATCGCCTCCACTTCCATGATGTCCGTCCTTGTCACCGAGAATGGGGGAGTAACGCTCGAGGAAGCACGCAAACTCCGCCCGCAAGACATCATGACCCGCCTCGGCGGCTTGCCCGCTCGTAAAGTTCATTGTTCCGTTCTTGGCGACAAGGCACTGCGCGCCGCCATCAACGATTGGTACCGCCGCGCCGGTGACATCGATAAAATTGAGATAGAGCAGGGGAGAATCATCGACCCGGAAACCAAAGTGACCGATCATGATATAGAAGAAGCCGTGCTTGATGGCGCAGATACTATCGAAAAACTCCAAGCCAAACTCAAAGTCGGCATCGGCAACCCCGCCTGCATCCCCGAAGTCGAACAACTCCTCCGCTTTTACAAAGATAAATATTTCGGAGGGTAGTCTCTCTTGCGGTCCCCCCTCTTTTTCCGCTACCTTTTCCCCAAGCTACTCCACTACTCACTACTTTCCTACTCGCCTAGCCCCTATGGATCCCAAATCCCTTATCGAATCCGCCCTCGCTGACGTCGAGCCTATGCTCAAGGCCGCCGGTCGCAGCGTCACGGTCACAGAAGCTTCCAACGACCGCTGTGTCGTCGAGCTCAAAGGCTTCTGCGGCGACTGCGCCTGCTCCACTTCCTACATGGAAGGTATCGAAGACATCGTCCGCGAAAAACTTCCCAGCATAAAAAACATCGAATTCGTTCAGTCTTAGCTTTTGACGACTCACATTCTACGTTTAACGTTTCACGACCTATGCTCAAAGTCTCCAAAGTCGTCGTTGATCGCGACTTATGTATCGGTGCTGCCCCCTGCGTCACGGTCGCCCCCGGCGTCTTTCAATTAGATGAAGAAAACAAAGCCTACGTCGTCGACCAAAACGGTGCCGACGGCGACACTATCCTCCTCGCCGCCCAATCCTGTCCCGTCCAAGCTATTTTTGTCTACGATGAAGACGGGAAACAGATTTATCCCTAAATGAAATTCAAGACACTTTCCACTATTTCGTCATCCCGAACGAAGTCCGACGCAGAGAGGGATCTCGCAGCGGAAACGGGTAGCGATCGTACTTGGGATACCTGTTTCCGATCGAGATCCATCATTCCGTTTAACTCCATTCGGGATGACGAAAGGGGATAGGCCTTACGCTCTCCTCAAAACCACAACTCTCCGTTTCACTAGCTGATCCACTCTCGCATATACCAGTTCTTGCGTCCCGGTTCCCCACCCCTCGAGCGGGTTCACTAGTTCATACCCAAATTGTCCGACCGTGGTCGAAAGATCAACCGCTGCCATCCCATGGGGCGTTTGTAGGATCGGCCAAATACCAACCAGTACACCTCCCGGCGGTTGAACCTTTGCGAGCGAGGCAAGCGTTTCACGCCAGAGTTCCGAGATGGCACGTACTTCTCGTTCAAGATAAAGAGCTGGTTCATGTCCGCGGAGCGGTGTTCCCAAAAACCCTTCCGTCACCACCAGTTCAACTGGTTCATGAATAAATCGATCAATCACACGGACATCATGCGGGAAACACGAAATGGTTTCGCGTTGTTCTCCTGAGATGAGCTTCTGCTCCACCATCCAATCCAAGTTTTGATTCGTATCTGTCACTTGCTTGGCATCAATATCTGATCCAATAATCTTCGCCTCTTGCTCCATAAGCGCCGCTTCCATGAGGACGGTTCCACTCCCACAAAACGGATCGAGGATAGTAAACGGTGAATCTAGTTCAGAGATTGATTCAGATCTTCCCCTTAGAGTAAGGGGAGGTGCCCGTAGGGCGGAGGGGTTACTCCCCCTGGCTGTTCCGATCCCAAGGTTCACCATCATTCGCGCGAGCTTTGGTGGCAACATCCCATTCTTCGAATCACGCGCCGGTCGTCCATAATCACGCAAGCTCCAAGCATCCGCATTTTGCACATGGGTCGTGAGACATACGTGTGCCACTCCACGTTCCACCGCAATCACCAAATCATAGCCTTCGGTCGTAAGACCGAGTTTCGCCACCGCCGCCGGGCTAACCTCTCCCTGCTCATCCGCAAACCAGCGCACCGATCGGCCAAACATCTTCATGGCTTTTTTAAGTTCTAGCGGCAAACGTTGAAACGTAATCGCCGGCACACCATACGTCGTAACCGCGAACGTAAGTTTTGACGTCCCTTCTCGCGTAGGCAGTGCCGCTACAATTTTATCCACCTCCAACTCTTTCAAAGGACAAGAAAATAACACATCCCCCAGTTTGATGGTCCCCGCCAATCGCTCCTGCACCCAAGCCCCATCCCAGGACTCGGTCTCCGCGAGGAGTGCCACCGGTCCCACGAGCGTCGGCATCCGTCCACCTAAGACAGCTTTTGCCTCAGCGAGCGAAAGACGAGGATGCGACCCAAACACAAGAAAGTGTTGCATAGATATTCCTGAGCATAACCGTGATCTGTCTGAGTGGCAATCACTTGACTCCCAACCTTATATTTGATGCCATACCTAGTACGCCGAATCTAGAATCATTTTTTGCTCAACCTAGCCACATGTTAGGAAATGAGTACAAAGGTGATGCTGGATAAGGCATGGGTCAAAAAACCGGGAACGAAGTTCCCAGAAACGGTTCGGTCATGAAGATGTCGTGTGTGTTTCAGTTCGTTATGGGACTCCTCTCGTTTGTCATCGCCATGATGGCAACCCTGAGCGCCCCCGCGCAGACGCCGCGGGTCGAGACGCGCGACGCGCAAGTGAAGCTCTACGCTCCGCTGCGTTTCGTGAACGTCTACAAGGCCTTCATCGAGGGTGTCCACCCGGACGTCTTCGACTCGTGCGCACGCTTCGGCGCGCGATGCCCCGGGCACCCGCGCCTCTTCTCTTCGTGGGCAGACGCACCAGAGCGTCTGCGTGAGTTCCCTCATCTCGAGCGCAATCGTCTCGGAGATACTCCCTCGCCCGCCGAAGTCGCAGCCTCACTCTTCCAGCAAGATGTCCTGACCGCCCGCTGTCTGCATTCAACAACAGCAGCGGACAATACCATCTCATACGCATGGACCGAGGTTCGTCTCTCGCCTCATGCCATGGGAAGGCACGCCTGGCACCCGCACCGCTGGTTTCCGCGCGATTGCACGCAGATCGCGCTTACCGTCGCAGGCAAAAGATCGTTCACCTACCTCATGCGGGTGACGCAGGCGATGCAGAGTCTCAATGACGCTGCAACTGCGTTGCAAGGACCTGTCAGGAACGAGTCTGTTCTGCGAGAGGCTGCAACGAGAGCCCGAGCAAGTCTTCACGATCCCGATCGTGGAACCTCGCAAGCAGCCCTCCTCTTCGCTCGCGCCTTCGTGGATGAGTTCCTGCATCTGACCCAAGCACCACCCGTCCCTCCCCCCGAACGGACACGTACCAGGATCATTGTTCGCACCGAGCCGAACACCTCGCTCCAGGTCTTCGGTATTCTGAGCGCCACCATCGCTTGCGTATTCATCCTCCTCTTCGTACTCGCTCGTTTTCAGATTGGGCAGATGCAGAAGGATCACGCAACCAAGAACGAAGAGTTGGAGAGCTTGCGAATGAGTGAGCTCGCCCGCGCGGAAACTACGGCTATGGAAAAAGGACGGCGGGAAGGCCGCGAGGAAGCCGAACGTGGTTTCAATGCCATCAAACAAGCCGCCCTCGCCTTGGCCGAGCGCCTCCTCAATCTCCTTCCCGAAGGGGATTCGATGCGGGCCATCCCTGACGCGCGAGACGGAGACAAAGACGTCCTCGTCGAACTCCGAAGTGCGACGGCGAACTTCTCAAAGATCTTTCAGGACGCGCGCAATCTAGCCCGCGCGCAGGAACGCGACATCATCACCAAGCGTGACGCTGCTCTCAAGGCCGCTCTCATCGAGGCCTTGCAAAAGCTCGGCCTCGAGGTCCAGAACCCCACTGCCGACCTCGTCACCCTCGTGACGACAACGTTCGAGAAGTGGCGTAATACTCGTACGGCGCAGGCAGTGCCACCGCACCCTACGGTTAGTTACGCAAGCGGATCTGCTCCGGGATTTAACCGTCCCACGGCCACGAACCTGCTCGAACTTGCACGAGCAGTAGTCAGAGAGGTAACGCCGAACGCTGCTAAAAGTCTGACTTCAAACGAAACGCTGGCTCTAGCAGCACTCAAAGCATTCGCTGTTCTGTGTGAACGGCAAGCTATGCGCGAAGAGCAATGGGGTAAGTGGAAGCAGCGTGTTGCAAGTCTCGTGAACAACTGGCTCGCGACCGCAGAAGCAGCTCAACTTAAAGGTGCGGTAACCTCGGCTGATCAGGCTCCGGATCTGGCACAAAAGGCCAAAAATCTCACCAAAGTACTGGAAAGTATGCAGCGTGAGCTCGCTGAAGTAAGGTGTCTCTGCAACTTTCTCGACACGCTGCTGCCGAGTGATTCGGTCGTTCGGGGCCTGCACGTTTCACTGGCAGTCAAAATCGGTGCTGTACTCCAACTGAATACCGATAAAAGAGATGCTGCTCTCTCTGAGCTCCTCACTCTCGGTCCTGCCTTTTCGACGCCTTCTTCTATTCCCGCCAACTAATCCCTCCAAGGGTTCGCGTGTACCCTTCCCTTCAATCTCAAACACGCCTCCTCTACCCTCCATCCTAATCCCTCCTACCTAGATTCCTGGGGCCCCCGGTCAACGATCAACCTTCCCAGCCCACGAAAAAAAACGGGAAAAATGATCCTCACATCACTCTCTTCACACCCCGCACGTCACATCCGCGGGGTTTCACTGTTTTTGGTTCAACATTTTCTTTCGTCATCCTGAATGGAGTCCAACGGAATGAAGGATCTCGACCGGAAACGGGTAGCCATTTTTGTTCTCTATGATCATTCCGCCCCTTGTAAATCTAATCAAAATATGTTCCTCTAATCCCGCCAATACCGAGGAGGCACCATGGCTCGTCAGGATAAAAAACGGAAAAAAATCACCGAGAGAAAAGCAGCGCGCGTAGAGCGCCGCGAGCTGAAAAAACTCCTGGGAGAAGCTCTCAAAAAAATCGGAGAGCAAAACAACATCATCGACGGCCTCGACGCAGCCGGCCAACACATGGCCGGTGAAATCCGCGCCCTTCGGGCCGCCCTCGAAGAAGAGCGCGCCTGGAGCGCCGACCAACCCCTCCGGATTTTCGACATTCCTCCTCCGGAAGCCAGGGTCCAGCTCACGTCTCACGCCCAATCTCAGCTCCTGTGAGCCCTTCTCCTTAGGAGGCTGATCCTGCTCTCCTTATTCTCGATACCCGATACTGGATACCCGATACTCTCTTTCCCGCCCTCAAGCGGGTCTTCATTTTTTATCCACAACCTAGCCATTTTTACCTAAAACAAAGGAAAAACCGTTGACACAAAGGGGAAAAAGTGGTTACATTTCCAGTCGACTCTGGGGTTTATCCCCAGGGGATCGATTTGGTTAGCTAAGGACGGAAACGTTCTTCGACAACCTGAATAGCGTTAGAAACACCAACGAACCAACCTCACGGCGCTGTGGGGTTGGTTAAAGGAGTAAGGCGCCATGCAGTTCGTTCGTTCGTTGGCCATGACCATCGTCATGGCCCTCGCGCTGGCTCTCGTGAGCAGCGCGACCCAGATCAGCGTCGCCTGGGCACAAGTCCCAGCGACGGCCCTGCCCCAGCAGTGCGCGGAGTACAGCCGACCCACCAGGGTTCGGCTCACCCGCGCGGTGCCGGCCTCCATGCTGCTCGCGAGTGCATGGGAGGGGCTCTCGGACGCCGAGGCATCGGCGTACCTCAACAGCGGGGAAATCCCGCAGCGCTTCGTGCTGCTGCGTGGATTCCCGACCACCATCCAGCCTCGCGGCCTGGGGCCCGTCAACTGGTTGAACCCCGGTGCCGACGGCGTCCTCTCCGACGAGGTTCGAAGCGGCCGTGAGTTCCTCCGTCTCGGAGAGCTCGTGTGCGCCAACCCGGCCAATACCTGGGATGCACACGCCGACCTCGTCGAGCGATTCACGCGCGATTCGGCCACTGAGGTGCGCTTGCGTGCGGCCGCTGCTGGAAAGTCGTGGATTCGTGTTCTGGCCGCCAATGACCCGGCACGCGGCCCCGTGCTCATTCGTAGCACGCAATACAACGTCCGCATTAACTGCGCCGCGCAGGGACGTCTCGAGACGCTCTTCGTGGGCTACCGAGGGGCTTCTGCAGATGGCTCAGCCCTGGACTCGACATGGGCACTCACTGTGCGTGCGCGCGCCAATGTAACAATCGAGATCCCTCGAAAGGGAAGCCCGCGCCTCCTGCAGCGTGCCTGCTCAGCCATCCCCCGGTTGCCAGGCGTCATCACCTCCGAAAGCCGCGATGCTGCCACCGATGCCCTTTCCGACCTCGATGGTGTCGACAGCAATATGGACGCAAATGCTGAACTGCGAGCTGCGGTTCGGACGGCCAAGGATCAGATCAAAGCCCTCCTGCGCCGCGCCCTTCGTCCCGAGCTCAATCAGATCGCTGGCCTGCGGGTTCAGCGCAACTTCTACCGGAAGCTGTTCAACCGCCGGGTCGACGAGGACATCCGCCGTCAGGCGGAACGCAGTCTCAGCATTGCCTGGCGCATCCTCGGTTCCGCAGTTTTCGCCGCCCTCCTCTTTCTGGTCGGTTTCGAGATCTACCGCCGTCACCGCAACCGCGGCCCGGCTCCGATCCCTGCCGAGATTGCGCAGAAGGCCCGAGAAGGCTTGATGGATACGCTCGAGGACGAGCTCTACCAAGCGGTCTTCTTCCTTCGGCAGAACGTGGTCGCGCTCGGCGACTCCGAAAAGGATGTCCAGCGTCAGACGTTCATCCAGTCGCTCGACATCGGACAGCCGATTGCTCCGCAGGTCCACGATCTGCCCGCTTTCTTCCAGCTTTTCCGGCTCGTCGCGGAGGCTGTGAGCGACGCCAAGCCCACGCCCCCCACCAACACCACCCCTCCGACGGCCACCACCCCCGGCGGCGGCAAGCCCTCCACCTTCGTCGATCATGCGGGGCAAGAACGCCCGTTCACCCGTGAAGCGTTCGCGGCTGCCCTCAAGGACGCCATCGCGTCCACCGAGTGGCGGACGCGCGTCGCCATGATGGCACTGGCACTGGGTAACCCCGCCATCGCCATCAGCCTTCGGGCGACCTACGATCGTGGCGTCGCCGACGGTGCCGCCAAGGCCACGACGGCTTCCGCCGCCGAGACCACGCCGACGGAGACGTCGGCCCCTGTCTACGACGACCTCGACGGTGACGCGATCACCGTCGACGGCCAGACGGCCTTCACGGCCGCTCTGAAAGCGGCTCACGCCAAGGGCGTGGGCTCGGTCGCGCTCGTCATGAGCGCGGTCACTCGGTTCAGCCTCCTGGCCGCGACCGCCACGCCTACGATCTTCACCACCAACGGCGACACCGTCGTCGGCACGGAGCGGGACGCCCGCTTCGTCTTCACCCCGGCCACCGCCCTCAAGGCGGAGACCGCGCCGACGGAGACGTCGGCAACTCACGAGGCTACAGCTCAAGAGCGCATCGCTGCGCTCGTGGCGGAAACGGAAAGCCTCCGTGGCCGCCTCATCGAGGCCGCGCAGGAGATCGCCGCACTTCGTCTCGTAAACGATGCGGTCGCACCTGCTTCCGCTGTCTGTCTCACCGACACGGCAGTAGAGGGAAGCAAGGATGCGAGGATTGCAGAGCTGGCTACAGTGCTGCGTGGTCTCATCGATGCTACCGCAGTGGTACCCTCCGACGAGGAAATTCGTCAGCTCCTCGAGCGCTGCGGTCACCCCGTCGGTACTCATGCCTCTGCCAGCGCAACGCAGCCGCCGGCCCCGCTGCCCAACATCGAGACGGGCCAGTGGCTGGCTGTACTCAATCAGCTCCACGCAGGAGATGCGTCGCAGCCGTCCGCTGTAACCCCCGTTTCTTCGGCAGATGAGGACGCGGCGAGTGAAGCCCCCACCACGGAGGCACTTGCGGCCTCTGCGGACGACCTGGAGAAGGTCGTCGCATCCTCGGCGGAACAGTCCTTCACCGCAGCCACCACCAAAGCCACCATGGCACCCTCGGTCCCGCAGGAAGATGTAGGCGCAGAGACCGGAGCGTATCCCTCTGTCCCCGGTGGTGGAGTCCCGGTCGATCTGAAGCTCCTCATGGGTGGCGACGGCAGGGAAGAAGGTAAGATGACGGCACAATATGGTGCCGCCGCCTTCGATCCCAATGACGCCTTCGAGACTGCAAAAGAGGGGTCGTTGGACGCAGCAGGTTCGGCTGGTGAAGCCCTGCCTCTCTCCACCACCCCCGCCGAACCCCTGCCTCTCACTCGCGAGGCACCGCTCGCCACTCCCGTTTCTGCCGTGAAAAGTGCAGCGGGGTCGAGCTACCTCACCCTGCCGGGCAACCCCCCCCCTCCTCCTCCTGCCACCCGCCCCCTTCCCACCCCCCCTACCCCTCCCCCCGCCGAAGGGACTGACCCTTCCAGCCCTCTCCGTGGCAACACGCCCTCAGGCGTGCACTTCAATCCCACCCCTGCCGCCGATTCCGGCACCCCCAACTCCCCCAATCCCACCCCCGCCGCGACCAACGTCGCCTGATACAACGCACGAGGTCGGAGAATCGACCTCGCCAGTCCTGAACTGGCCAAAATGATTCTCACCCAAACGCTCTTTTTCTCACCTACAAGGTGACTCAATCCTACATTCGGGCTCCTCGAGGATCAGCCCTGTCCATCGGACAAAACCTCGCCCCAACTCTCTCTATTTCGCCCCGCCACAGTGCAACTGTCGCGGGGCTTCATGCTTTTTAAACAGAGGAGTAAGCTTTGATTGAAGGAGGTATCTATGTCGGATACACCAGACCGTCCTCAGCCCGACCCCAATCCTCCCCTCGAGGATGATCGAGACACGGTTGGCCCCCTGCAAAGAGCCATGGCTGACTACCTGCAAAGGGCAGCCAAGGATCCCACTCTTAAAGGTCCACAAGGCGTCCCTGACGACTAGCCTTTCCTTTCTGTCTTTCTTCAACCCCGCCCCCAGCGGGCTCTTTTTTTATCCCATTTTATTGCTACTCACTACTCCACTACTCTCCTGCTCGCCCCACCTTGACACCCACCGATTTTTCCCCTAATCTAAGGCCACTTTTAACTATTGACCGCAACCGGCCACGCCTGTTCATCAGGTGCCCCAAACAGGGGACGTGTTGCAATCATTATGACAACCTCTCGATACGAGCTGTTGTACATCATCCCGACCACCTTCACTGATGAAGAAGTCGGCACCATCGAGCAAAAGATCGCTGCTTTATTTACCAAAGTGGGCGCAACCATTGAGTCCATCAAGCGCTTAGGCAAATTTCGCCTCGCTTACGCCATCAAAACCCAACGCCATGGCCACTACGTGATGGTCATGTTCACTTCTGAGCACAGCGTCGTCGCCAAGCTCGACGAACTTTTACGCATTACCCCGGAAGTTCTCCGTCACTTGATCATCCGCGCCGAAGAAGGCGGAGAAGAAGCTAAATTCGATCTCGTCCAATTTGCCGAAGTTGTGGTCGAAGGTGGCCGTGAAGACCGCCGCCGCCGTGAAAAAGCCGCCGAAGCCAAAGACGATGGCAAGGAAGAAATCAAAGAAGGCGTCGCCGCTCTGGAAGGAAAAACCGAAACCAAAGAAATGACCGAACCGGCCATCTCTGCCACCGAACTTGATTCAAAAATTGACTCCGCCTTGAGCGATGACATCAAAGCGGTATAAGATCTACGTATATGGATCTCAACCGTGCAACTATCATTGGAAACGTCACTCGTGACCCGGAAGTCCGCACCACGACCACCGGCCAAAACGTCGCCTCCTTTGGCGTCGCGACCAACATGGTCTGGACCGATGCCCAAGGACAAAAGCAACAACGTGCCGAGTTTCACAACATCGTTGCCTGGGGCAAGCTCGCCGATATTTGTAAGCAGTACCTAACCAAGGGAAAAAAGATTTACCTCGAAGGCCGCTTACAAACTCGTGAGTGGGAAACACCGGACGCGCAAAAACGCACCCGTACCGAAATCGTCGCCGAAAACATGATCATGCTCGATCGTGGCGGTGCGCCTTCCTCGGGTTCCATGAGTGGTTCCACTTACACTCCCACCAGTGCTCCCGCGTCATCTCCAGCTATAGATAAAGGCGTGGGTGACCAAGAGATCCGCATCGAAGACATTCCATTTTAATTTTCCACCTTATGATCAAAACTGAACGTCGCTGCCATTTCTGCCAAGTCAATGCGCAGTCTGTGAACTACAAAGATACCAACACCTTGCGCCGCTACTTGTCCTCCTTCGGCAAGATCGTCCCTCGCAAACGCTCCGGGGTCTGCGTCTGGCACCAGCGCAAATTATCAAACGCGATCAAGCAAGCCCGTTTCATGGCCTTGCTCCCATACTTGGTCCGCTAAAGAAAAAAAGGAACTCCCTTCGCACGCGCGAGGGGAGTTTTGTAAGACGAATAGAAGAAGGAGCTAGCGAGTCATCAGGATGACGAACACGATGATGGGCGGGGCAGGAGGGAGAGGTGTCCTCTTGGTGTGGAGTTGGTGCGTGGTTGGAGCGCGGAGGCCCCCTGGAGGGGTACGCGGCAGAGAGACGAGGTCGATTTCCGGTGGACGATCATCCCGAGTATCATCCCAATCACCACCCCCACCAAACACGTCGCTCAAAGCACTAGACTTCATGATGTTCACCTCACAAAAAAGCATAGCAGAAGAAAAGAAAAAGATATATCGACACCTGTTCGAGAGTGTGTTTGAATGCGCCCTATATGCGGTCCAATCTTCTCTCTATCCGCGCGGCTGTTGTTCGCAGCATTCGCGCCTATTTCGACGAGCAAGACTTTCTCGAAATCCACAGTCCGCGCCTCGTCGGCCTACCCGGCCAAGAGCCATATCTTGAACCCATGTGGACCACCATCCATGAAGCTCCTTCCGTAAAAACAAAAGAGGAGCGATCGCATCGAGCGGCACTCATCACCTCACCGGAGTACGCCATGAAAAAGCTCCTGGGAGCAGGTCTTGATAAAATCTATGATATGGGCCCCTGTTTTCGCGACGACGAACCATGGGACGGCACCCACGACCCCGAATTTCTCCTCCTCGAGTGGTATCGTCGTGATGCCGGGTTAGAAGAATTAATGCAAGACACGGAAGGAATGATTCGGTTTGTCATCAATAAAATCAAAGCAGGTAACCATGTCCTCGATACACGATACACGATACACGATACTTCTCCCGCACCCTTCCGTCGCCTTACGGTCGCTCAAGCCATGAAACAATACGCAAACGTCGACCTAGACCCCCTTCTCGACAACCGCGAAGCCATGGCCAAAGTCGTCCGCGCCCACGGCCACACCGTCACAGACACGGATACGTGGGATGACTTGTTCTTCAAAATTTTCCTCTCCGAGGTCGAACCAAAATTAGGCTGGTCAGATTCCTCAAAAACTACTCCACTACGCTCCTACTCTCCTACTTTTCTGTATAACTACCCCGCTTCAATGGCGGCCCTTGCACGCAAAGATCCGACCGATCCCCGCTACGCCCTCCGCACCGAGCTTTACATCGGCGACCTGGAACTCGCCAACGGCTTCGCCGAACTTTGCGACCCGGTCGAACAGCGCACACGCTTCCAAGAGGAGCAAAACCTCCGCCGTTCGCTCGGCAAAGACATTTGGGACATCGACGATCGCTTCATCCAGGCTCTCCCCGGCATGGGCGACGCCGCCGGCATCGCCTTCGGCGTCGACCGTCTCGTCATGCTCATGGCAGGCATCTCCTCCATCAGTGACCTGATGCCAATTCCGGTTCGGGAACGGTTTGGAAATAGAGCCGAATAGACCCTGCTTCCCTTTTTGTCATCCCGAGCGAATCCGTCAGCTGGCGGAGACGGAGTCGAGGGACCTCGCAGCGGAAACGGGTAGCGAACCACTATTCAAAGGATCCCATTCCGGCAAAAAATAAGTATAATGTAGTCATCCTTATGAAAGAACCCTCCTTCCATCGTCTAGGAAAGTCCATACGTAAAGAGTCTTCCGCAACTCATGCTTCAGAAAAGCACAAGCATTCCCCAGAAGCTCACAAGATATTGATAGATTTACTCGACGAACTAAAAAACGACCCCGCCTTGAAGGGTTGGTCATCCCTTCGATCCATGGCTGACCTGCATCAAGAGCTAGGCACTGGTTTGCTGACAGATAAAGAAATCAAAGAAGCATCGACTCGGCTAATAAATAGGTTAATGGAGCAAGGGAAGTACGAAAAAGTGACCGAACTTGAACACTATTTTCGCTCCTGAATCATGGCCATTCGTTGTAGGTCGTGTCTGATCGACGTTCAACCGCAAGGATAAAAATCGTCCCTGACGTTTTACGAAAAATAATCCGCATCTTCCCTTTGCCTACTCGATAAATATCGGGATGGTCTTTAAGTTTTTTCAAATCCAATCGTTCAAAATCTTGTGCTTTGATAAGGCTAAGCACTTCTTCAAGTGCTCGTCGTTCCTTTACGGACAAAGCGCCAAGAGCCTTGTCTGCCCGGTCTGTCATAGGCTAAAGACGTTCAAGAAGGTCGTCGATATCAATGCCTCCCTTTTTGAATTTGGTGAAATCGATCACCGTTTCCCAGGTATCATCGATAGGGCCGACAGTAAAAATAGGCCGTGAACGTTTTACAATCGTAAAAGATTTGCCGGCCTTGATGTGCTTCTCGTAAACGGGCAATCGTTCGCGGAAGTCTTTGAGGGCAATGAGAGAGTCCATAAAAGATAACCTTAAAATTATCTTAAAAGTATCTTATATTTCTATGCTCGTCAAATGCTATTTATCTCTCTTCCGCTCACCGCCAACCTTCCTTCACCGGCGACCCAAGCAAAAACAACGTCTCAAACATAATCGTGAGCACTCGCGCAATTCCCGCATGTTCGAGTGTGACCACCAGCGAATCCTCCGGAAAGAGAAAAGCGATCTTATGTCCATAGATCATCAAAAGATCATCAAACGGCAAACGTGCTTCTTCAATCAGTCGCAAATGCCACACGCGTTTCGTGAGGAGCGCATGGTTTTGTTTTGAGAGTTTTGTCTGTGGCAACGCACGCGTCGCATCCGTAAACAATCCTTTTGTCTCAATCTTTCGTTCTACGATGCGGGTAAAAAATCGTTGCCACTCCGCTTGTGTCAAAAGGTCCAGCTCACTTCTTAGGGCGTGTTTGCCTTCCAACACACGAAACATTGACCCGGGCTCAAGCGAGGCAATCTCATCGTAGAGACGTTTATACCCCTCCCGCGATTCAAAGACTTCAATGGTAGGGGATTGAGGGTCAGGAAATCCAAGTCTTTCAAGCGCAGGCACGACCGCCGCAAACGAGGCCGACCAATCTTGCAGACGCTTGGCGACTTCATTTGGCGGGGTAGCTACAAATTGTTTGACACTTCCTGCGCGTGACTCCCGCACATACCCCTTCTCTTGCAAATGCTTCAAGTGAAAGTAGGCGAGTGACCGATCCATGCCCACTTGCTTGGCAAGCTTAGACACGCGTGTTTTTCCGAGCTGCAACAATGCCAAATACAAGTCCGTTTCCGGTTCAGAGAGCTGAGCATGCAAAAGGTATTTAGGGGATTTCATGATTAGATCCCCCTCCTTCGGCAAGAGCCTGCCCTGAGCGTAGCAGAGCGGAGTCGAATGGGAGGGGTTAGGGGAGGATTACTAGCCCAACAAAAACAGGTATCCCTCCGAATTAGGCTACGTTTTGTTTTTCTTGGAACTCATCCCCCTGCCCCTCCTCGCCGGAGGAGGGGAGTCATACAAAAACGAACATCAAGATTATACACAACTTGTTAACAATTTTAAACAACAAAAAAATAGCTAAAATAAAGCAAAATATATTGATAAAATAATAAAAAGAAAATTGTTATACACAAAATAACCAGATTTTATAGAATATCCTCAACCCCTCCAGTACCTGTTAGATCCAAAAGAGATGACCTTCCTATGAAGCCTTTTTCCGTAGTCGCCCGCGACGTTCATTCGCCCTTAGTCCGCAACGAAATATGGGTGCATTTTGCCGATATCTGGCCCACCGTTTTTAATCTCCCTCGTCCATATGTTGGGATTCGTTCGCAAAAAAACGTCATTCAATATTTAATTGAATTAGACTCCTGGCAAGAAGCACGCAACGTTCTTCGAAGTCGCATCGAAGCAGACCCCAAAGAACTCGGACAGATCATCCGCCTCTCGGAAGAGTGGGGGAAAGACATGAACGCGTTCACCCAAGCAATCCACGATGCTGATCTTTCCACCTGGACATCAGCAGCGTTGATCAACGCCTATAACACCTTTTTCGATTTCCAGGCCCGACAATATGCTGTAGGCGTGCTCTTACCGCTTATGGATATTGGAGGGGAGTCATTTATCGAGTCGTTCATAAAAAAGCTTTTGCAAGAACGGGTGGAAGAGGGGAATCAACAACAGGTATTCACCATCCTCACCTCTCCCGTCAAAGATTCGTTTGCCGGCGAGCAAGAAAAAGCCCTGCTCATGCTTGCCACCGAATTTGGAAAGGACGAAGCTGTTCGCAAACGGCTCGTAGAAAAATCCCCTCACGAGTCTTGGCAACTCCTCATTCAGCATCCGGACGCGGCACAAAAAATACGGGCACACGCCAAAACGCACGGCTGGGTCTATTACGTCTATCAAGGCCCGGCCTTTGAAGAGCCTCAATTTGTCGAATTTTTGCAACAAATCTTCAAAAAACCAGAAGCTCCAGAGGTCGCACTTGCCCGTCGTTTGGAAGAACAGGCGCGTCTCGCAGAAGAGCAACGCGAGTGGATAGAAAAACTCGCCCAAACTCCCTTGGAGCAAGAGCTTTTGACCCTCGCGAGTGAATACGTCTGGTCAAAACCTCGTCGCAAAGACTATCAATCACGTTCCTACTTCCATGTGGAACGTTTCTTTCGCGAATGGGCACGACGGACAGGGGCGTCTTTGCGTCATGCGCGTGCAGCCCGCCGAGAACAAATCATCCGCGCTCTGAAAGGAGAGTGTATTTCTCTCTCTGAACTCGAGTCTCAGTACCAGCTCCATGTAGTCACGAACGAACGCGTTGGAGGAAGGATAGAGGTAGCTGCAGAAGCAGCGGCATTTACCGAGTCTTTGATCTTGACGGAACATGCAGACAGTCAAACCGATGCAAGTGAGTGGCATGGATCCACCGCCTATCCCGGAACGGTAAGGGGGAACGTGCGTATCGTGAATACCCCGGAAGACATGCAAGCGTTTAAAGAAGGGGAGATTCTTGTTTCCATCGCAACGACGCCGAGTATCGTACCCGCTATGAAAAAAGCGGCCGCTATCCTAACCGACGAGGGTGGTCTTACTTGTCATGCGGCCATCGTCTCTCGCGAACTCCAGATCCCCTGTGTAGTAGGTCTCAAGTGCATTACGGCAACCATAAAAACCGGCGATGAACTTGAAGTAGATGCGACCAATGCCATCGTCCGTCGAGTTTGACGCGACCTTGACGAACCCTCAATTTCCCCGCACAATCAGCCCACTATGGCTTCCACCTCCGAAATCAAAAAAGGCATTGTTATTCGTGACCCCCAAGGCCTCTGGCTCGTGGTCGACTTTCAACACGTAAATCCTGGGAAGGGTGCCGCCTTTGTCCGTACCCGCATCAAAAATATCCAAACCGGTAAGGTCTTGGAAACTACCTATAAGACTTCAGAGAGCATTGATGTGGTCGAGGTTGAACATCGTCGCATGCAGTACTTGTATCACGATGCTACTGGCTATACCTTCATGGATAACGGGACCTATGAACAGGTCACCATGTCCGATGAAGATGTGGGTGAGCAAGGACAATATTTGCGCGAAGGGCTTGAGGTGAACATTTCCACCTTTGAGGAGCGTCCTGTGTCCATTGAGCTTCCACGCAAGATGACCTTCAAAGTGATTGAGGCAATGGATGCGTCAGCGGGTAATACGGTGAGCGGAGGGAATATGACAAAAGAAGTCACCCTCGAAGGAGGCATAAAAGTTCGTGTCCCCCTCTTCATCAAGCAAGGAGAAGATATTATCATCAATACGGAAAACGGTGATTACGTCGAACGTGCCTAAAGAAAAATATCTATAAAGAAAAACCGCTCAGTAGCAACTGGCGGTTTTTCTTTAATAAATCCTGGCTTGCTATGGAGTGATGCGTACAGGAAACGGATTGCTTTGTACGCTACGACCAGCTCCATCCTCGAGGCGTGCGTAAAAGTAATACGTGCCGGTGACGTTAGCCGGTAACCGAGCGTTCACCGTACAGGATCCACTGCTTGGAAGGGAACACGTACGAAGAAGTTGGCCATCAGAGCTATAGATCGAAACAGTTGCAAGGGTATTAAGTTGGTTCATGAAGCTTGCTTGTGCATCAACACGCACCAAATCACCCGCCCGCCCAAAGCCTGGGTCTGTGCTCACGTATACCGATCCGGTGAAGCCTGGTGTTGGAGGCGGGGAAGCAAGTTGGCATTGGTTCATAACCGTTGCTTGGTTTGACGTTAGGTTTCCCGGAGATAAGATCTTCAGCCGTATCCAGCCGCTCGCAGGTGAGGATACGTACCATCCATAGTGGATCGTTTGCGTTTCTGCCCCGGCAAATGACAAAGGCATCGCACTCGATACAAAGCCATCACTCCGTTCCCACTGGTAGACGACCACACCTGCGCTATTGGTGCTGATCGTGGCTGCTGCTCCCATCGTTCCACCACCGGATGCGGTGTTGTCACAAGAAGTAGAGTCAGCACTCGTCGTAACGGATGTCACCTGGAAGGTAGGAGAAGGGGAGATATTGTTAGTTCCGCCATAGGTGATCGTCAGGACTGTCGTTCCTATGTTATTGCCCATCCCATCCCAGGCGCGAGCGTATAACCGTCGTGTAACAGTCGTTTGGCTACTTAAGCTCACGCTGCATTCACGCGTAGTGTTGCAAGTCGCGAGCACAGGATCCGCCGAATCGTAATATCCCTCATAAATGCGAATCGTAGTATTTCCTAACGTACCATTATAATCGTTGAGACGTGCCGTGTAACGAATGGTTTCTGTCGCATCATTGCTCGTACGGCTATCCAAGGTTCCCACTAGACGAGTTTGCGAAGAGAAGCTGCTTGATGAAGGTTGAGCTGGGTCAAAATAAACCGTAATGATATTGGAGGTAATCACATTCCCGTACGCATCACGGGCTTCTGCTTGGAAGGAGCGGTTACCGGCCAGGTCATGGCCAAATTCAAACAGGCATTCAGTTCGTTCATAGCATGGATTACCCACAGAGCTACTGGAGTTGATGCTACCGTTATTGACACGTAAACGAAGCTCGCTCCCGGTTAAGGAAGCAGGGGGATTGACCAAGCGAACGCGTAAGCGAGCAATGTCATAAGCGCCTTGCCGTACATGATTCGTTACTTCCACTGTCACGCGTGTGTTATTGGTAAAGCGGTTATTATTTGTCGAGGCGGGCGTCGTTCCGTAGACAGTCAGCGTGTATCGATTCGAGGTCGCAATCAAAGCATTATTGTCACGGTCGCGATATTCGGCGCGATAGGGGAGTGTCATCGATGTATCTGCCGAAGCCACATAGCTCAGCGTACAGGTCAAAACCCCGTTACATGTCCGTTCAACTTGGTTATTATTTTCATTAACAATCTGAATCCGCACGCGTTCGGTTGGCAAGGTCGGACTATTGACGGTAGCAGTAAAAACGGTCGTGCGATTGGTATCCCCTACATTCACGACAGAGCGATCGGCCGTGAGAGAGATCGTTCCGCTTTGTGTGGCGTTGTTTGATCCGTACACGGGTACATACAAATAGAAGTTGGTCGTAAGAGGTTGTCCTGTATAACGATCTTCTACAATGGCCATGAAGCGCTGGGTGTACGAATCATAGCGAGCTGGTACCGTCACATACACGGTGCAGGTGGTGGTCTGATCACAGGTTGAAAGAAGCGTACCGGGATAGTTCTGACCCTCATTATAATCGTAGACACGTATACGAATACGATCCATCGAGACGTTGGCGTTGCGTACGGTTGCCGTCAACGTAAGCGAGCGGCTCGTCTCGTTCGCCGCTAAAGACGCACGGTTGCTAACAAGATCAATATTCGTATAGAGAGAGCTGCTGGAACCGTTATTCCCGTTTCCGCCTACAGAGGACTGATTGGAAATAGTGTCATTTGGATTCAGGACGGAGCCAAACTCTGTGCTAGGGTTATAGTCGACAGAGCTGTAGATAGGAGAGCCGATGGTGTAGTTCACGAAATATTCATCCGGTAGATCATCTACGAGCTGATTCCAATTGCTGCCATAGAGAGTCCGTGCGACCGTCTCACTTGTGACCCAACGTAAAACACCATAGCGAGACACGGCATACACCCTTGGATCCGTGGTGACTTTTACGAGTCGAGATCCTGGGCGGTACGTCATGTTTCCGCCGATAGGGATGGTATAGAGCTCTACATCACTTACGGTCGTAACGAGAGCCCCATTCGAACCCACCCAACTTTGAAACGTAGCCGCATTCGGAAACACATACCGTTTTCCATTTGAGGCATACCAGTACACCGTAGAAGCAGAGCCTTTGATATACGTGTTGAGCGTCGCTGCTTGGGCTGTGGCGGGCGTAAACGTTCCCAAAAAGGAAGGAGAGAGGAGCGTAACGAGGGTAAGGACGGCTCCCACCCACCGCTTAAAAGAGAGATATGTCATAATTATGCTAATTATAGCGAAAAAAACGCAATTTGTCAATTTAGACTTTTTGGGCTAACCTAGGCTCAAATATCAAGGAAGCACCAGGCTGCCCACGTTTGGATGAAGAGCAAGGCGGATCCGAGGAGCGGAGTAAGCCGTATCTAAACATACGGCGTCGAGCACCACAGGATCCAACGAAGCTATTCGCCAAACGTGGGCAGCCTGCCGCGGTGGTGAAATTGGTAGACACTCCAGCCTTAGGAGCTGGCCCTCGCAAGAGGATGAGAGTTCGAGTCTCTCCCGCGGCACCATCTAAAAAGCCTCACAAACGTGGAGGCTTTTTATGTGCCTCATGCCCCGCCCTTCGCGAAGAGCGGGGTTTACGAGGCTTCCCCTACGTTGCCGCGAGCCAATGGCCGCTGTTGACCAAAGACGGCTATCCCATGCATTACATAGTCCTTTGTCGATTAGTGAGATAGAATAAAGCCATACTATGGATCCCCGTAAAAGAAGGGAAGAAAAAAACCCGTCTCAGAACAGGGAGTTGACCTCTTCCCGAGAAACAAAAGGCGAGCTTGTCGAAGCTAGAGAGCGGGCCCAGTATGCCGTCGCAGAATTTGCCACTCTGGTTCTATGTGAGGAGGCAAAGGCTCTACCCGAGTGGAACGATGGATTTGATGTGCAGTATAGCGACGAGCAGATGCAAAAACTGTCAGATGATCTCGGCAAAGTGGAAGGCTTGGTTGGGGCAGTGCGTGAATACGTGGAAAAAATTAAACAAATGGCAAATAGAGAAGATCGGTTAGAAGGATGGCTCGATCTTTTGAGGTTGATCTGCAATACACCTTGTATTCCAGGAGGTATGACTGCCAACGATCGCGATGGATGGTTACAGAGATATGGTGGCCATTGGCTGTTCACTAGTAAAAATATATTAAGAAAAGATCTCATGCCCGCTCTGGAAAAAGAAATAAGAGGAGGACACGGGCAAGAAATCCAAGCACAGCTATTGGCTCTTTTCGAAAGAGAGCCAACGATGGGTAAGTCAGCTACAAAAAACATCTTTGAGGCATCCGAAGATAAAGAGGGTTTAGAAGAAATGGGATTTTTCGAAGCATTCTTCGAATGGAATACAGGTAAGGAAGAAGTCGATATATCTGGCTATGACCATCTGGTGGCGGATTGGATCATTCTGATGAATCAAGGGCCGAAGGATCTTGGTCTGTATTTTCAAGAACGCTTTAAACACAACCTCTGGGTTCTTTCCTGGGGTGGAATTAATGAAGAGTCGAAGAAAGAAGATGAAGAGTTTTTACAAGGGTTGGATGTAAACAAACAGTTTTTAGCGTTTAACGAACAGCACTCCATGAACAGAGTAAGAGAAGTACTCTTCCAGGAGGTCTTTCGAGACGGGGAAGTATTAACAAGAACACACGAAGATCTTTTACTCGAGTGGGTAAAAGAGGAAGATGAGGCCTGTCTCTACCGTCAAAAAATTGCCGAAATCATGCGTCGAGGCGACCAAGAGTATTTTAGGAAAAACCTCGTACATATCCATAAAACACACGAAGCCCGCTCTCAGCGGGAGTTGGCCTGGAGCCTCCTCCGTCGGTTGGATCTTGGAGATGTAGCAGTGACCGAGAAGGGGGTGAAATACCTTGGAGCTCAGTACGATCTTGGAGAGCGAAATCAGGAAGATTACGTGGTCCGTCGTCTTACCACAGCAGGGGATGTGGCAGTTTTTGACGAGAAGCGTCACTTAGATGGAGTGTTTGTCATACAGGAGGAAAGCGCAAGTGTAAAAGCAGAGGTGAGAGAATTGACGGTTGATGATGTTGCTCTACCTGATCACACAAAAGAAGCCGTTAAGCAACGCGAGCAACGTCGATCGGCCTATATCGAAGGAATCTATCGCTACATGACTGAGAGGTTTTTTGATGAAACCGCCATTTATCCCGCCGATCTTTCCATCTATGAACAAGCGGCACTCGTCGAATGTCTAGATACTCTTGAAGATAGAGAAAGAGAGGAGACTATGGAGTTCCTCCATAAGTATAAGCTTAATGGAGTGCGCTCGCTCATCTCACTGCGCTACGACCGCTCTCCTCGCGAACGCCTTCAGGACCTGCAAGAAGTGACGCGAGCCATACAGGACCCGGAATATGTTTTTGCCGATCACGCTAAGCTTGTCCAGTTTGTATTTGATGCACACAAACAAATAGCACCTTTTTTACAACAAAGGCTCGCAACGGATTTTAACGAGAAAGCCTGGGTCGATGGATGCATGCAAGCGGCGGACCAATATCTATGCACCGTAATAGAAGACGTGAAAAAACGTGGAGATCGAGCCTGTACGTATGAGGAGCTGCTGGACGCTTGGAAAAAAGATCCGTCAAAGCAAGGGGTATTGATTGGTTATGACGGCATTGTCCAAAAAATTGCCGTAGATCTCGCCAACCAATTCGAAGCAGAAGAGATCCGCGCGTTGCTACAAGAGTTGCCGGACGACATTGCTCGTCTACTCGTACCTTATCTCCAGCCAGAAACCCCCGGCGAAGCCAAGGAAGATTTAAAAATGCTTTACGAGAGCATTCGTTTTGAGGAATACGCTCTCAATCAAAAAATGACCCCCAAGGAGCTCGCGCGTTTGCGCATGTGGTTGCCGAAAGGCCAACCCGTGCTCGACGCAGGCTGTGGCACGGGTCGTTTGCTCGTTCCCTTGGCGAATCAAGGCTTTGATATGTACGGTCTGGACTACGCGCCACGTCATGTCCAGCTCGTCCAGCGTGAGTTGAGCGGTATTGGCAAAGACCCGTCACGCATAAAAGAGGGAAGTTGGCTAGAAACAGGATATCCTGATCGGGCGTTTAAAGCTGTCGCCTGCCTTGGTCGTAACATTTTGCATGAATATCGTTTGGAGCGACAAAAGCAATTCTTCCATGAGATGAATCGTATTCTAGAAATAGGCGGTCGTCTGATTATTGACATTCCTGATGCTTCAGTACCCAGCTCTCACTACCATGAGCTTGCGGCGGGCTACCAAGAAGCTATGCGCAAGCGTGGTATCCACAAAACACGTCCGGGAACTATTTTTGATAGCCCAGACAACAAAAATTTTGCGACACGCTATACGTACAGCGAAGCAGACATTCATCGCTTCGCGAAAGAGGCGGGCTTTGAAATAGAGCAGGTCGAAAGCGAGGAGCTCCCAACGGGACAAAACGATAAAAACCTCTATTTTGTGTTGCGAAAGGTCAAAGAGGCGAGCGCGGAGGAAGCACTGGCTATGCCTCAGGCGGCTTAGTCGGTAAAAGATCGAGAATGAGTTTGATGCTCGAGCGAAGCGTCTCAGCAATTGCTGCACTTTCAACAATGACGCCAAAAAGTTCCTCGGTTTTGTAAGAGATAAACGCCACTTTGTCGCCAAACACATCAATCTCTCCACGGAAGGGATATAACTCGCTTTGCACAAAACGGGCTTCCCGCAGTTCCATCTGATTTTTCGCGATATATTCCGCCGCTTGCGAAGAACCATTCACGACGACTTTCACATGGAGTTCGTGTTTGATGCGTTCTTGAACATAGGTCGTCGTCAGCCAGCGGTAAATGCGCGGATCCGGCTCATCCGGACTCACGTAGGCATAAATCGTCTGCTTGTCTTTTAACGTTTCACGATACATCTCTTTTAAACCGTCCACCCCTTCAAACACCCGCACCGTCGGCTGCACCGTCAAAAGCCGATAGTTCGACTTCAAGGAAGGAAGGATGGCCGTAACCTGCTCACTAACCGCCTCCGCCGAGGCACGACGGATATTTGCCAGCGTTCGTAACTGTTCGGGATCTTTGGGTTTATAGATGGTCTTAGTCCCATTTTCCTCCTCAACCAACCCCTTTGTCTTCAGAGTCGTCAACGTATTGTAAACATTTCCACGCCCAATCGCCGACTTTTCGGTCAGTTCGGCCCCGCCTTGCGGCCCATATTGAAGGAGAAGCTCATAAAGCAGGGCTTCATTTTCGTTTAAGCCAAGATCGGTGAGAACCGGGTAGGTAAGGGGTTTCATATTGTTTGGCCTTATCATCTTGAATAGAGGTTTGTCTAACTTCACACAGAATGACGAAATACAGGCTAACTAATCCATGACTTTCACTATACAACAAAAGTTGCAAAAATAAAAATGACAAAAATATATGTAAAAAAATAGCTAAAATTAGATAAAAAACTAAAACTATGACTTTTTATACTTGACAAAAAATTAAAACCATGGCATACTGGTATTAACAACATCCGCACAGGCATCAACGGAAGCCGGGCAGGACCTTCCAACCAAACAGACCTCATCCGAAAGAGAGAGCGGATGAAGTCGCAGAAAAAACGCTTATGTAAACAGCGGTGGTTTGTATCTCTCCCGATATGGACCACCGCTTTTTGCATAATCGTTCTTTCTCCTCCTTACGGAGTCGATGGCGCGTGGCATACCTACCCTTGCTACAGGCGAGGCGGACACAAGCGGCGGCCATCCTCGAGACCTCGTTCTCGTAGTATCGAGTGCGCAGGCCCCTGACACCTCGCAAGATCTGTCGGAGGTCCTGTACTCGCTACTACCCCTCACACGTGAGTTACAGAGCTCAAACGACGAGTGGTACCGCGACGAACTTCGACAATTAGATTACTGCTCAAACACAGAACGCAAAAGATTTGGTGTTTGTCATCTTATGTGTCCTGTTATTGAGCAGAGCGCGGTGTAAACCTGCAGATACGCAGGAGCACGGCGCTTAGTAGAGACGCTGGTCAAGCCTAATAAGCGCAGCGTGAGATCAACGTGAAGTTCGATATCATTACTCTCGAGTCCGCGGTCCCCGGCGCCAAGGCGAGCTTCTCGATCGACAAGCTCCCGGAGTACAAGAAGCGGTTCATCGAGGCGATCCAGGGTGCCGACGAGATCGTCCTCACGGGCGCGGGTCCCGCCTGGCTCCACCTGGCCCTCTGGCACGAGGCGCACGGCCGCGTGTCCGATGGCAAGATTTCTTTCGAGGCACCGGCAATCTCCTACGTCCCGACCGCGGCGGGCGTGGCCAGCGGCGATGGGACCGCCATCCAGAACGGCAAGGTGATCGTTGACATCTCGAAGTTCGAGGTGGCCGACCCGGCAACGGGGCGGGTCAACCTCGACTTCAAGAAGGTCAATGAGTACCAGTGTCGCGCGCTGGGGATGGTCCCGGCCTTCCAGCCCGGCGAGGCGCTCCCGGAGTTCGAGGTCATCCTCACGGGCGCGGGTCCCATCTGGCTCTTCCTCGCGCTCTGCGCGGCGCTCCACAGCCGCGGCGGCGCGGTCGTCTACAGTGCGCCCAACGCGCCGCGGGTCGTGATCATCGACCACAAGTAGCTCTCCAACAAGGGTGACTCCCGCTGTCATGAAATAGTCCAGTACCGACCTGTAAAACGGCGCGAGCCTTTGAAGCGCGTGAAACTTCAGAGCGGAGGCGAAACCGTAGAAAAGAATCGCAGCACTCGAAGATGGAGACGCGAGCCATGCACTAGCTCACTCGTCTCCACGCTTCGATTTATTCCTTCATCAAATGATGGAGCAGTGAATCGAGGCCAATCAACCCAGGCATGAGGAGGATCTTACCATGGAAAATCTCAAGAAGATCGGCGATCGAGTTCTGAGCGGGCGGGCAATGACGATCATCGGCCTCGTCGTCGGCATCCTCGCCTGGCGGCGGGGCTGGTGGGATGCTATCGAGCCCGTTACCGGGCTCCTCGGTTTCGCGCTCGTCGCCGCCACGTGGTGGCAGACGCGTAGAGCCGAAGAGGCGGTCTACTCGGATAACGGCGATGGCTCTTGGGTTGTCGCGCTCCAGGTGGGACGTCCCGTGTCCGAGGCTGTAAAAAAACAGTTCAGACAGGTGGATGTTCTGGTGGATGTCACGGCGGTGATCGGGACTCACACGCTGTCTCTCCCCGAACATTACAAGGAGATCGCGAAAGCGGTCTACGGGGCACTGTGTGCAGGGCAAGGCAAGAACATCCATCTGGTTCTCAGCGGCCCGGTTGCGCTCGCGTGCCTCGTGGGCCAGCTCGCAGGCCTCTTCCACTTCCAATTGACGGTGTACCAGTGGTCGCCGTCGACGGGGAGCTACGAGGCGATGCCGCGTCCCACCCGCGCCTGGCTCGAGCACCGCACCGCAGAAAAGCACGCCCCCGCCCCTTCCCCTGCAGAGTCTACTCCTCCCTCCGTTTGACTCTGCCTCCCTCATGTCCCTCTCCCTTCCTGACATGAGACCCCAAACCATTGCTTCATAATAAAATAATGGAGATATGATTTGAGGTTGTTCCAGCACGCGAGCCCGACGCATTCGGGTGTGTCTTGGTCACTAAAAGAGGTCTTCATGGGTGTTATCCGTGAAGTTCTGTTCGGAAAAGTCGACCTGGACACGCTCACAACCGCGCTGGTGCTTGGGCTAAACCCCGGCACAGTTGCGTTCAAAGCTGTGCCAGGATCAGCCTCTGGGGCGGCGCTGGCTGATAAGTCAGTCGTCGCCATCGAAGTCGGCGGCAGTGGACGAGCCGACGAAAACAACTTCGACCATCACTCGTCCGATGGTCAAGCAACTGGCATGAGTCTCTCTTCTTGTGCCCAGGCACTTGAGCGCCTTGCTCGACTTGTCCGTTACGTGGATGAGCTCGACCGAGGCGTCCGACGAGCCGAGCATGTGGAGAATGGCGGGTTTCCATCCCTATCACAACTCGTCTCGGGCATGCTCCTCGTGGTCAAAAGCCCTGAGGAACGCATGGAAAAAGGTCTCGAAATCTTGCGTGCGGTCCTGCAGTCCGGTGTCGATCCTTACGGAAGTATGGAGTCGATTCTGGAGGCGGTGCCGCAAGCCAGCGTCTACGCGCGCACGAAGCGTGAGCACGACCGGCAATTCGAGCTGGTCTGTGCAGACGCAAAGTGGTTCACGACCAAGGGCGGACAAAAGCTCGCGGTCGTGGAAACTTCCTGGATCGGTGCTCCAGCAGCCTTGTACGGCAAGGGAGCAAAGATCGTAATCGCCCTCAACCCCGCGATGCGCAAGCGAAGCGGGGACGAGACCTACCGAAAGTTCACGATTGCCGTGAACAGCTCGGAAGTCCAAGGGCTGACCGTCTTCCCAGTACTCAAAGAGCTGGCAAAGCTCGAAGAGGGTTGGGGAGGTCCCAATCACGGTGGCATCTGCGGTTCGCCTGTCGATAAAGATTCGTCTTTGTCGATGGACACGTTGGTACACATCGTGACGGAACGTTTGTAGTGGAGTGTGTGAGTACAGAGTTTTGTTTTTTCTGAAGTGAGCTAGTAGCCAAAAGTGCGACCGCTTAGTTCAGCCTGTTTCCGGGTGAAGACTCAGCCCGGACGTTGGTAGCTTCGCATGCTGCGGAGTGAGGAAGACGTGTGTCGACCTCGGCCAACGGCCCATCATGGGCGACAAGACCTCTTCTCCCTTCCGGGCTGAGTTGCCTGGGAGAGGAGGGGAAAACAGACTCTCATGAACAGCACTCCTCGCCTCGAGAACCGCACCGGCCGTGCCCTCAAGATCTTCATCGGGAAGGCCGACAACGTCGGCCGCGACTTCCCGACGGAAGGCCAGCCCGTGAAGTTCAAGGGGATGATCGCCCGCGGTGAGACCGTCCCCGTCGACGGCGTCCCGGTGTCCTGCGCGGCCCCCGGCCTCCCGACCGTGCCGACCGAGGCCGACTTCGAGAACCTGCCGGCCCCCCAGCCCGGCGTGGTGCTCATCGTCCCCCAGCCCGTCGCGGTCGCGGGGTATGCCATGGGGCGCCGCGACCTCGTGTCGATGGGACCGGGTCGGTTCGATGGCACGACCCAGATCGGAGCCGAGGGCTTCCAGTACCAGGGACTCGACTCCGAGTTGCACGCGTTCCTCGCGCAGCAGGCCTAGCCCCCACCTCTTCGCCCCTTCTCTGAGCTACCGCGTGCTCTAACACTTCTACGCGGTCTTCACCCAAGCTCTTCATGAAATGGAGATTTTAGTTGAGGAACGACAAACCCCAACCACCGCACAGCACTTTTCCATCCGATGTTTATCGGCGCACCCCTCATAAAGCGAATCAATGCACAACGATTCCCGTCTTCCCTAAGATTCTGATACGAATCGGCATCTTTGTGAAGGTGAACTACACGGAGGATCCTCGAAAAATCTTTTCAGAAAAATAATTCTGTAAGGATTATTCGAGGAGCACCTACGTTCCTCAGAAAGGACAAGTTGAAGAAGGTTCTCTGGATGTCGCGCCATAAGCCTCATGTGAGGCAGGTGGCAGCACTCCGCACGATGTTCGGAAGCGACGTCGTGGTGGAGCAAGAACCACAACCGTTTGACGACGCGCGAGATATTGCACGTCGTTTCCGGTTGGGGCGGTTCGATGACCTGGTGGTCGTCGCGCCGCTTTCCGTCCTCGCCGTGCTCTGCCAGCAAGGGATTCATCCTCTCTGGGCTGAGTGTGTCGAGGAGAACAATCCGCGAAACATCGATTTTCGCGGTGCACGAGGCCAGGGCTTCCGGTTCGTCCGCTTCCGGCGGGTGAAGGAGCTCCGGCTCGTGTTCGAAGACGAAGGCTAGTTCAAGGCCCAGCTCCGGGGGTTTCGTCCGGAGCAAGGAGAAAAAAGAAGAAATGAATCCGGGAAGCAGGGAACGGCTCGCGAGCCTCAAGCCCGCAGAGCTCCTTCAACGGGCGGCGAAGCTCGCCCCCGCAATCGCGGCCACCACGGCCGCGGTCCTCACCAACTTCATCAAGCGCGACGAGATCGTGCGGGCTGTGTGGCTCGCCCTGGTCTCGGACAGCGCCGCCTTCTTCCTCGGTGCGCCGGGAGTCGCCAAGACCGCCACGGTGCAGGAACTCGCCCGTCTCATTGATGGGTGCAAGTTCTTCGAGGCGCTGATGCCGGCGATTGTCTCGCCGGACCAGCTCTTCGTCGAGTCTACCTCGATCGAGGAGCGTCAGCTCGCGGACGGCGCGAAGAGCATCAGTGTCAAACAGACGCTCGGTCGCGCCGCGAAGGCCCACGTGTTCTTCGCGGACGAAATCTGGAAGGCGGAACCTGCCGTCCTCCAGCCGCTTCTCGACCTCGCCCGCGCCGACGGCGTCCGTCACGAGGGCGCCTTCGTCGACACCCCGATCATGGCGTTCCTCGCCGCCTCGAACGAGCTCGCCGAAGAGGGGAGCAAGCTCGGCGCGATGTGGTCGCGCATGATCATCCGCGTCGACGTGCGCGGTCTCGACGCGGCCGGTCGCAGGGCCATGGTCGAGTCCCGGCTGCGACAGGCACGCGGGCAAGTAGCTGCCAGCAACGGTCAGCATCAACTCTCGGTCGAGGACGTGGAGCTCCTGCAGGCTGCAAGGCCGCATGTCGAGCTGCCGAACGAGATCGTCGAGATCGTGCTCACCGTCATCGATGAGCTCGCCAAGAAGGACGCGCAAGCGTTCGGCTGGCTGGCCGAAGATGATCGTCGGTTCGGCTTCGTGATGGACGTGCTGCAGAGCGCGGCTATCCTCGCTGGCCGGACGACGGTCGCGAAGACTGATCTCGCGATCCTCGAGTACATGTTGTGGAACGAGCCGAGTCAGATCGGCACGATTCGCAGCGTCCTCGCGCCGCACATCCGCACCCCGGCCGGCGAGGCCAAGGAGGCGATCGACGCCCTTCTCGCCGCAGGCGGCACCGTCGAGGTCGCCTTCAAGGGCGATGATCCCTCCAAGATCACCGCCGCCCTGCGCCAGTGCAAGGAGCTGAAGGAACAGACGCTCCCCGGGCTCCGCGCACAGGCTGCAGGAACCGAAGCCGCCGACATCGACACGCGGATCACTGCGCTCAGCACCTTCATCGGCAAACTGGCGCAGAAGATCGCGGGCGTCGATGTCGGCACCTGGGAAGACGCCATCAAGGGTCTCTCCTAGGAACGGGAAGCGACACCCGTGGCCAAACAAGTCGTCCTGCCGCTCGAGCGTGCGGAGCTCATCAACCAGTCGGTGACGGGAATGGATGCCTTCACGGCACACCAGTACCTGCGCCGGCGGGAGGAGGCTCCCACCATCTGGGCGATGGAGGAAAAGGGAGCCAAGAAGCTCCCCGGAACCCCCGCCGCGCTGGGGGACATGTTCAACGCCCTCTGGTCCGAGGAGCCTGCCGTGCTGCCTCGTGACCGGGTTCCGCCACCGCGCCAGTACTGGCGTGGGCTCCTGGAGCAGACCGTACAGACGGATGGCTTCCAGGCGCTCCACGCAAAGACCGTCGGCTCGTCGCTTCTTTCCTTCGTGGGCACGGTCGAGGCTGGCACCACCATCCTCGGCCTGGTCTCGAAGGAAGATGCCCAGAAGCTCCAAGAGCTGGACAAAGCTCAAGGAGCCGCCGACGAGGCAGAGGAAACAGCTGCCGCCGCTCAGGCCGAGGCCGACAGTCTCCAGCAGCTTGCAGAAGAAATGATGCAAGGAGCTGGAATGGCTAGCGGCGCAGGCCAAGGCCAGTCGGGCGGCAACGGCACCCCTTCGCCGGGGTCAGGCGCAGGCGGCGGGCTGACGGGCACACAGGCGCAACAGCTCGCCGATCAACTCTCGAGCCGCTGGGCCGACGCGCAAGCGAAAGCCGAAGCGGCACGCGCGGCCGCCGATGCCGCTCAGGCTCGCGCCCAAACTCTCGCCGACGCGCTCATGGGGCAACCCGGAAGCGCGGAGGCCGAACGCAAGCTCACCGAGCTCAAGCGCCTCGGCATGGGCGCACTCGCCAAGGCCCAGGCCAAGGTGGCGGAAATTTCCGACACCATCGACGGTTGGGGCCTCGAAGAGGGCGAACTCGACCGCATGCCGCAGCCCGAGGCACTCGGACTCCTGGAGAAGATGCGGAAGAACCGCAACTTCCAGGCGTTCGCCAAGCTCCTCGGCCGTCTGCGGGCCGTGGCAGCCAAGAAAGCCGCCAACCCCACCGAAGGGGAGGGCCGTCGCGTCACGCGCCGGGAAACCGGCCGCGACATCGCGCGAGCCTATCCCTCGGAACTGGTCGCGCTCGCGCACCCCGCCACTCGCATGCAAGCGCTTCAGCGCTGGGCACGCGGTGAGCTCTCGCTGCGCGGGCAAGAAACGAAAAAACCCCTCGGCCACGGGCCGGTGGTCGTCTGCGAAGACGCCTCCGGTTCGATGGACGGAGTCAAGCAACAGTGGGCGAAGGGCGTGACCCTCGCGCTCGCCCACTTCGCCAAGCTCAAGGCGCGCTCCTTCGGCTGGATCATGTTCGACTCCGCGGTGCGGATGAACAGGGTCTACGGCAAGGGCGTCCTTGGAGCAAAAGAACTGCTCGAAATCGCCGAGGCCAAGGCCGACGGCGGTACGGATTTCGAGAAACCGTTGCGCAAAGCGGTCGAGATGATCGAGCGGGACGGCCTCAAGAAGGCGGACATCGCCTTCATCACCGATGGCGAATGCGCTGTGTCCACCAGCTTCCTCGAGTGGCTGGCCGGAAAAAAGAAACAACTCGACTTCTCCATCATCGGCGTCATGTGTGACGTTGGCGACGGGGTGAGCGACGCGACGCTCAAGCAATTCTGTGACCGCGTCGAACGGGCCACGTCCTTCTCCGTTGAGGAGGCTGAGGCCAAGGTCTTTTCCCACCTGTAGACGGGAGAGTGCGCTCGCACGGCTCGCTCTCCTCTCCTTCCTTGCCGTCTGAAGCCGAAAGGTTTAAGGCGGAAAGGTCGGACAACGTCAAAAAAGAAGAAAGAAAGGAGAGTAAAATTGGCGACTCCGGCAGCAGATCTGGATGGTTCAATCCAGACGTTGGACGTCGAGCGGGGTCAGAAGTATGACGAGCGAACGAAGGATGGAGCGGTCGGCTTCATTGCTCATTCGATCGTCTTTCTGCCCCCGGGCGCGGTCCCTGGAAGCAAGGCCCGCGTCAAACTCGCCAAGATTCGGGATGGGCAGAACAAGCCCAAACTGGATCGAAGCGGACAGCCGATGTACCGAGGAAGTCGGGCACCGGTTGTCTACGAGGATCGTTGGCGGTCGAACGTCGACGGGACTCTTTCGCGTATCGCCTTCGCCATCGACTGGCTCCTCAAAGAGTCAGAAGAGGGCGTGTGTGAGACGCGTGCGGCAGCAACCCGCGAAGTCCCCGGCCCCGTCACTACCAAGTGGCAGATCGGCTGGGGGCCGCACCTCGCAGACTCGTATCTGGAACGAACGGTCGAAGAGATCTTCGTGACCCAGGTCGAGTCCGTCCAGGACGGGAAACTGGCCTGGAAATATCAGAGCGAGCACCGGGTAACCGGCGCGGGCGAGATGCTCCTCGTCACGAGCGTTGCGCCCACAAGCAGCTACTGGCGGCCTTCGGGCCTGCCGGCCGTGTATCCGGACACCACCGCGGTCTCGCTCGGGTTTGTGGTCGATGATGGCGGCAACGCCTTGTCGGTCACCCAAAGCGACACCTGGGGCAACCTGCCCCAGTGGTTCCGCGACGAGCTTCTTATCGACTACCCGCTCTGTGGCTGTGGTCGTCGTCGGCTGGATCGCAAGAACCCGCCAAGCGACGGCTACGCCAAGTGCACGGTCTGTCGTGACGAGGAGGTCTGCCGCCGCTGCCGGCGTGAGCCGGACGAGCAGCCGCTCCAGGTTGAGCTTGTCGAAGGCCGCCTCGTCTGCCAAGCCTGCGTTCGCATGACCGAGCTCGAGGCGATCGCCGAGCGGATCCCCGCCGAAAAACGAGAAGCTGTCGTTGCGCAGGCGGCCGACCTGCTCGCCAGGAGAGCACTGCCGCGCGAAGTCGGCGAGTGTCTTCTCGATCTCGGGCTCGAGCATGTCTCGAGCTCCTATCAGCATGACCGAATCGTCGCTGAGCGTGCTGGGTTCCCCTGGTACTACGCCGCTGCGGACGGATCCATTGCTGGTTCCAAATTCGCCCCTGAAGCACTGGAAATTCTCACACTCTACGCAAAGGCCAAGGGCGATGGGCTGGTGTGTCTCTCGGCTTGGCTCGCTGGCGGCCCGCGTAAAGCGGCCGACTGCGAGGCCAGCGACTTCTACTGGCGCAGCCAGGTGAAGGGTGAGACGGTCGAACCTACTCGAGACAACATCCCGGTGGGTGATGACAAGGCCTTCGTCATCGCCAAGAACCTGCGAGGCGCAGAGGCGGATCGCACAGCAGCTCTCAAAGGCTATGAGCACTTGGTGGAAACGCTGGGTGAAAATGCCTCAGAGACCACCGCCGTGCGGGACGTACTGCAAGGCATCGAGCAAGACTACACGTCTGCGCTCCAGCTCGTGCGACAGGCTGAGGCGGCTGTCGAGCGCAAGCTCGTCGAAGATCGTCGGCGTGTAGCTATCACGGCAGATCTTCACGCTCTGCTGCGTAAGCACTACCCGGCCTGTCCCTTCTGTCGTCAGCCGATCTCGTGGGATGGCCTGGACCTCGATCAGCTTCGGGACGGCATGCTCATCCGAGCCTGCTCATGCCTCGACACAGAGACAGAAAACTTCCCTACCCGCAAGGCACTGAACGCAGGCTGGGGAGCCGTCGAATCCAATATCGACGGACGCACGGCCAAGGTTCTACGTCGGACCGTGGCCGGAGAGCAGAGAACCGTGATCGCGGAACTGGTGAGCTACTACAAGTACGGTCGCTGGAACCAGGTCCTGGTTCTCAACATCGACGCCTTCGGCACTGGCGAGTGGCGCACCTCAGACACCTGGCGTCCGCCCACTTCCCGCGAGCTCGACCTGCATGATCTCGAGCGTCTCGAGGTTACATACGCCGACGACGCGGCGCGTGCGCAGGAAGAAGAGGGTGTCCTCAAGCTCTCCTTCCGTCGCAAGACGAACGATCGCACGGGAGATCTCGAGTGGATCTCCGGCGACCGTAGTGACGGACTCCTGTACGTCGCTGAGCGTCGGCGTTATGACAACCTCCGCGAAGGGAAGCCGTACTACTGTCATGTGGTGCGCATCCTCTTCGAGGGGCGCGGTCTCAAGATCGTGCTCGTCGACCCCTACCTTCTCGCCGACCTCGACATCGCGGCGGAGAAGGGACGGCTGCAAGGCGAGATCGAGCGCGAACGCGCCACTCCCGCAGCAGTGCAGGCTACAGTTGACCAGTTGTCTGCCAGATTCGGCGGCAACAAGACAAAAAAGCGTCGATAACAACCCTTTCTCTCGAGCACCGCGTCTCACTTCCTCCTACGCGGACCCTTACTCAAGCTCTTCATAATAATTTAATGGAGCCCTTGAGCGAGGAGCTAGCTTCTCCCCCCCCACCCGCCCAGCGGCGGATCGACAAGAAACCCGGTCTCTCTCCCGAGTCTCATGCCGTATTCATCGCTGGGTGGATGAAGGGGTTTTTATTGTTTTATCCAAGTACGCATCTCATCCCTCACCATCCCCGCCACCTGATATCCCAACCGCCGCAACCGTAAATCCAACACCTTTCCATAAAAATCACTAATCTCTTCATCGCTATAAATCACGATCGGCTTATTTCGAGGTAAAGAAGAGATAACCGAAGACACCATCTCCGACGACCCTCTCTCCAACGGCAACGATAAAGCACCCACTACATGTCCAGCCGCAAACCGTTCCTCCGGACGCACATCCATAACAACCGCACCTGTCTCATGGAAAGATCGCGCTTCCGCAAGCGTAAGCGTCCGGCCCTGTTCAAATACCTCCACAATCTCACTCGCCTCCGTTTTTCCCTTCCAAGGCAACCCATCCGGAATCCACCCATGCCCGCCTTCTGCGAGTACACCCTGCAATCCACCTAAAATCCCAAAACTCCGTATCAATCCGCGCTCTCGCAGCCATCGCGCCACCTCTTCCCCACGCATACTATTCCAACAAATCACCAAAATATCTCGATCTTTTGGTAATGATTGATAGCCGCCATACATAAGATCTCCCAACCGCATCCAGGTCGTACTCGCATCAATCACCCCAACTTCACGTTCTTCTTGTTCGCGAATGTCTAACAGTAAAAGTTGTTTGTCCCAATCTTTTTCTTGAACAACATCTTTCAAAAGAGAAGTCGGCACGAGGAGGGTCTCAGAAGAAACACGTGCAGATAATGGGCCCGTGCCTTCTTGAGTGGAGGTGGTATGAACAAAAGGGAGGGCTATTTGTCGAGAAGCTCGGTAACGAAAAAAGGCAAAACTCCCCACCAACACAAAAATGAGACTGATAACTCCAACAAAAAAGATCCAAAGCTTCCGTCGTTCGCTCACATTCGTCATGCGTTGCGTAAAACGATAAATCCAGGTTCCAACCACACCAACCCCCGCCGCCAAAAATCCCAACATCGTGACGAACCACGTCAAAACCGGCCCAATAAAGTCAGGAGAGGGGATGGCAAGACCGGTAGATGGAATCAGGAACCCGATCAAGGCAAGCACCAACAAAACAGGTATCATACAAACGTATGATGCCCGACCCAGCTGTTCCGCACAAAATCCGCCTCGAACGCCGTACGTTTGGCGAACTCCTTACAAATCCGTCAAAAGAAAGTTTAGAGATATTGAAAAGTCTGTTTTCCTCTACGGGTCCCTTTGCCCGAGCCGCAGCAAAACTTGGTCTCGTCTTCGAGTCCGCAATGGCACCTAATTATATTCATGTTCTTGAGGGTTCCATCTTCGTTCCCGTCGACCATGAATTGATTCATCTTCCAAAAGGCTTAAAAAAATGGAAAACGCTTTGGAATCTCCAACGTCATCTTCGAGAGTTTCCAAAAACGTTTTATCAGCAAGATGCAAAAAATAAGAACGACATCGAAGAACGTTATGCGACGACTGCGTTGCTCACCAAACTTGCCATTCACCGTCGCGACAAAGGAGGAATAAATATCGACGAACTCTGGCGGTTACGGGAGGCCTGGTGTACGCGCCAAGGGCCAAATATTTTATTACAAGACATAGACTTACAGCATCCAAACGAAGACAAGCCTCGACAAGTTTGGTCAAAACCAACCACGCTCGCCGACATCTACGCTATCCTCCGCGAAGACGCCAAAGACGACTGGCGCAAAACCCTCCCTCAAATAAAAGCTGAGCTTCCTTCATCGCCTCTCCAAGAACCACCTTTGGAAGTAGTTGTAGTAGGGGAGTCGATACAAGAAGAAAAAGATAACGCCCAAAAAGAGATAAAAGGCACTCCGGTCTCTCCCGGCGAAGCCAAAGGCATCGCCGTTCTCCCCACCAGTCCGACCGACGACATTCCTGCGAATGCCATCATCATCGTCCGCGCCCTCACTCCGGCCTGGGACGTCATGCTAAACAAACGCCCGTTAGGCGTCATCGCCGAATTTGGTGGTGCCCTAAGTCACGGTGCCATCCAATGCCGAGAACGAAACATCCCGGCCATCTTTGGCGTTCAACAAGCACGCGAATTATTCATTGCCGGGTCGCATCTTCATCTAAACGCCACTAAGAATACAATCACCGCCCTTGAATAAACACTCTCTCTAAAAAAGTTGACGTCACGACAAAATTAAGGTGAAGTTTGGCCAGGAGGTGAGACCATGAATGATCCACGCAGAGTCCTCTGGATTGAGGACGATCATAGGTTCGCACGGATGTGTGGCCGTGAGTGGAAAAAAGCTGATCTCGACGTGGAAATCATCAATTCCGTAGACGACCTCGAAGCGGCCCTGGGCAAAGGGCCATACGCAGTCGTCGTCTACGACTGGGCACTCGACCCCGGCAACCTCTTTGCCGACGAGGACACGGAAGGCGGGCTGAGGACGGGGGCATTTCTCCAGCCCTGGCTCCACAATCGGTTGGGGGCGGCAATCCCGCAGGTCGTGTACACAGCGTCACCTGAGTTTTGTCCATTTGGTACGCATGTCCACTCCAAGATGCTGACCCGACCCTCGCAGCTGGGCCAAATCCTGCTCGATCTCATTACCACCACCGCCCCCGCCACCTAACCTCTACTTGTTCTCATTTCTTTCACCACTCCCGCCCGGTCCTCCGAGCGGTTTCATGCTTTTTAAATTAAGGTTGACGTCCATTCTCTTTCAATGCTTATATCTCCGCAGGAGGTTCGCTCATGAACCAGGGTAAGAAACACCTCAAAGGGGTTAAAGTGCTCTTCCTGGATCCTGATGATCCACGAGGAGTAGAGCTCTCCACGGAGATCATTCAAGATGAGGGAGGAGAAGTGACCATCGCTCGCTCGGTCGACGACGCTGTGGCACTCATCCGCGAGAGAGATCGATCCTTCACCCTCATCATCTACGGCATGTGGATGCCGACGGGTGAAATCTTCAAGAATGACATCGACGCCCGCAACGGTGACCTCACCGGCAAGCGCTTCGCCACCTGGGTGCGTTCGCCTACAGGTGGTAATGTCCCGGCCGAGGTCACTCCTCTACTCCTCTACACCGGCTGGCCAAAACTCTGGCTCGAGGAGTACAATGCCGAACCAAAGGGAAAACGCGATCGAACACTGCTCAAGGGCGACGCATCGCCAGAAGCCTTCATCGCCATTCTCTGCGCAATGACTCGCGCATAGCAGCACCTTCTCTGGTCCTCCCTTCCCACCCCTCCGCCCGGCCCTCCGAGCGGTTTCACTATTTTTACGCCCTCCCTCTTTCTTTCCCCCCTATCTAGCCCCGCCCTTCGCGAAGGGCGGGGCATCGCCTAATTTAATCCCTCCTACCGTTACCCGTTTCCGTTCCCAGATCCCTCGGTTACTTATTCGTCAGCGAGTGGATTCACTTAGGATGACGAAAGAGGAACCTCATGGTGCGCCAAACATCGCGCCTCATACGTCACATTCGCCGCACTCCCTTCCACCAAAATGAGTGGATCATCATACGATACCGGCTTCCCATCACGCAGTCGCTGCGTTCGCGTTGCATTATATCCACGGCATACGCTGCACACGGCACGTGAACGTTGAATAACCGTTTCCGGAATTGCCATGAGGGCAGCACAGGTATCAAATAATTCCCCACGAAAATTTGTATCAATACCAGCTGCCAAAATAATTTTGCCTTTTCGCAATTCTTCTTCTAATAAGGAGGCTAATCCAGACGCAAACATATTCACTTCGTCCACCCCAATCACAAGCTTGTCTCGTGCAAGCTGTCGTATCTCATCCATGTCATTCGCATCAACTCCAACAGCTTCTGTTAGCAACCCCGACCGCGACTGCACTGTTGGCGTCCGCGTATCCATCGTAGGCCGTAAACAAATAATAGGGATGCGTTGCTCGTGAAAAATCCGCAAATGCCTTACCAGTTCCAGTGTCTTTCCAGAAAACATCGGCCCTGTAAAAAACGTGAGCGATCCCTGATGCCCAATCGGCGAAGTAAGCAAAGACATATTCGATGCCTAGCATACTTCCCATCCCTCTTTTTCACTAGCCCCGCCCTTCGCGAAGGGCGGGGCATCGCCTACCGCCTCTCGCCCCACGCAGTGGCTTTATTTATGATACTCCTTCCCCCGCAAAATCGTCTCCGCGCGATACAGCTGCTCCAATAAAATAATTCTGCTAAGCACATGCGGCAACGTCTGCTTCCCAAACGACAGCAGATGATGCGCCTTCTTTCTCATTTCATCTGATAATCCCCACGAGCCACCAATCAAAAACACCACGGGCTTTCCTCCTTCCGCCCATTGCGCGATCCGTTCCGCAAACTTCGTCGAAGCGTCGTTCACTCCACGTTCGTCCAAAACAACAATCGTCGCCTGCGCCGGCAAGGATTGCAGCAATCGTTCCCCCTCCCGTTTCCGCGTTTCCTCCACATTAGGTTTCGCTGCTCCCCGATGCGCCTCTTCCAATTCAATCATCTCAACCTTGGCAAACGGTTTCAAAGAGTTGATATAGGTGTGGATAGCCTGTGGATGCCACCCCTCATGCGTCTCTCCAATCACCCGCAGAATAAAATGATGCATACCCATAGACTGCCTCAAACCACAACAAAGATCCACTCCTTTCCACCTAGCTCAAAGTCCCTGAAGACAAGCTTTTTGTCCGCTAAGCATGTCCGAAGCATCAATAAAACCAGTAATATGTTGCAAGTCGCGGAGGCAGACAAAAAGCTTGTCTTCAGGGACACTCCCACGCCTCTTGACAGCCCCTCCGCTCTTCTATAAAGTACCGCCACATTCTAACACCACCTCCCCAGAACGACCGGCTGAACCCGAGGGAGCAATGGAGACCAAAGCCTACGACAAACAATCGTTCAAGCCTGATCTCCCGATCAGCTTGGCAAACACCAGGCTCTTTTCATCCCTACCACAAGATTGACACAGACGAGGGCCGAAACATCTCGACCATCGTCCGTGTCCGTCTTACGCCACTCATGTACTGGATCGCGTACGACAGGCAGGAACCTCGACAAAAGAAGAATCAATATACAATGCGTATATGGCATGGTGTCCTATCGTTAAGATAGGGCAGCCTGCAAAATTGCAATTAGTAAAGTCCGCACGTACATCGAATCTGCCATCCATACCTGAATACATTCAGCGTCTGGATGGTCGAAGCACGTAAGGGCATACGGTGGATGGCTAGGCAGCGAAG
>CAYTIN010000004.1:0-61466 GCA_964438015.1 uncultured Gammaproteobacteria bacterium | reverse complement strand
TTTATGGGCATGATCTCTATTCTAGCAGAGGAGATGCTGGTCTAGGGCCTTAAAGTTTTTGAGGTTTTATCGTCTGTGTTAGAGGACACTCCGAACTCTCGTTCGAAGCTCGTGGGGAAGGCAAAACGGTTCTTTCCATCCGTCCGTATAAAAGGACATGTATTTTCAGCGTCATCCTCGGTTTTTTCATCCAGATCAAACAAAGTAAAAAATGAGGTGCCAAAAGCCTTACATGAGAGCTGGTAGTCGAGCTATTGGGACACTCGACCATCAACATGACACTCTGGTACTCTCATCTGAACCATGAAGACCTACGCAATACTATTCGCTTGCTCGAACCTTCTCAAAATGAAGTTTGGGCAACAGGGGGGCAACATGGTCCTGTAACGAAGAAAATTGAGTTCGACCTTCAGGCGCTTTTATGTGTAGATTCTCCGCTATAGAAAAACAAAATCACCGCTCGTATGAGCAGTGATTTTGCATGGCGGATGCGAAGGGATTCGAACCCTCGATCTTCTCCGTGACAGGGAGACGTGTTAACCGGGCTACACCACGCATCCGCGTGGCTTTTCCTTAAAGCGACGCTATTTTAACAAAGCTTGCTGATCCTGGCAAGACTGGATGGATCTTTTGGTCAAATCCTTCGAGTTTCTTAGGAAGAAAAGCTTTGTAACCCAATATCAGCCCTTTTTGATGACTTCGTGGAGGCCGAAGATATTCCCTTCCGTATCTTTGCAATAAGCCTGCCAAGCCATGCCGGCAATGTCGAATTTGGGCACCACGAGGCTGCCTCCATGTGCTGTTACTTTCTCTGTATATTCCTCGATGGATGGGACATCCATGGTGCAGACAAAGGCCGTCACATCGGTGGCTTTTTCTGAAAGAGGGCACATACGCTTGTGGAGTCCTCCGTTAATCCCCGGGGAAGGATCGTTGGCAGGAGCCGTCATCACCATCCAGTATTCCATGGTTCCGTTTTCCCATTTTTGTATTTCCCAGCCAAATACTGAGGTATAAAATTTGATGGCGCGTTCTGGTTCATCGCATTGGATTTCAAAGTGGACGGGGCGTAGCATATATTTTCTTAGATAAGAGGCTTCTTTTTAAGCTCTGCTGGCATGGTATCATGCCGTGTGACAAGTTCAACCTTCTCCGTATGTTTGCCCTCATCCGCCACGGTGCCCATGATATTTACCCAGACCATCTGACACCTGAAGGACAGTTGGCTATTACTGCGTTCGCTCAGTGTTTATCTTTGATTCATTCTTGGACGCATCTTAAGGCCTCTCCCCGTGTCCGGACTCAAGAAACCGCCGCAATTATTGGTCGTGTACTAGGATTATCTGTCGAAACTGACCCGTCCCTTCTAGAAAACGTGGACCATGGTGTTTGGATGCCGCCTCATCCTATCGTCGACGGGACTCTTCTCGTCACGCATATTCCAGCCATTCGGGAGATTGTAACGGCATGGGCGGAGGTGTTTGCTATTGACCGCTTTCCGTTGGTCCAGGTAGGGGAGGGGGTAATGATCGATCCAATCCGAAAAACGATTGAAAAACTTGTATGAGTAAACCTGTCTTCACGCAATTTCAACCTTCCTTAACAGAATGGTTTGAGGGGATCGGGGACAAAGCGGAAGCCGAAGCCCTTCGTCTTGAGGATAACCAAAACCGAGAACGTTTAGAGGTGTTGTACCAGACGATTGGCCTGCCGTATGAGCGTCCGGAGCCATTGCCTGCCTCTGATCTCAAGCAGCTTGGCCCTGCCTTTCAAGCTATTTTGGATACACGCGGTGACGAATTATGCGCTATCCGCCTGGTGCCGTCGCGGGCCGATCTCCCCAAGTTGCGCCAGCGCGGACTTTCTATTCGTCGCTGTTATGAAGACTGGGTACTAAAGCAGGATATTCCGTGGGAAGAATATACAGCCTACATCTGTCCACATTCAGAAACCTTGGAATGGTCAGCGACGTTTGTGGTCAAAGGAGAAGGGATATTTGGGGAAATCATTGAGGGAATGCATTCACAGCTTACGCATGGAGATACGTACCGACCCCTGGTGTCCTTCCAGTCGGACTTTTCTTCTTGGAGATGGAACGGTGAACACGAGGAGGCGAAGCGACAGGTCGCGCGTATGTTGGATATGATCCGTGTTCCGTCCCCGGATCAGAAAAAAATCCTGTCGGATCAGCTTCAAGCAACGTTTGCTCGCGATTATTTGCAGGGCTATTTTGAAGTCACGGTTTGGCCGGGCGACTGCATTCACTTTATTGACTATAATAGGTTATTACCGGCGATGATCTCGACGCCTACGTTCTCGCAATCATCAGACGATGAAGCCTCTATACTCTTACGAGGCGTTGCAACCTCGTCTGGGGTGGCACGAGGTCCAGTCGTCATTGTCGGCGAGGAAGATCTTGCAGATGTTGTGTTTGAAGCAGGATCCATCCTTGTTTGCGACAATACAGATGTCCGTTTTCTTCCGCTTATGAAACGTGCAGGGGGGTTTGTGACGAATCGTGGAAGTATGTTAAGCCATGCGAGCATTGTCGCCCGCGAATTAAAGAAGCCTTGTGTAGTTGGGACGAAAAATACGACAGAAGTATTGAAAAATGGCGATAGGATAGAGGTGGATGGGGGTAGGGGGGTGGTTAGGAAAGTAGGAGAGTAGGTAGTAAGTGAGTAGCAAAATAAATGATATGTCACGTCTACTTGCCTGTCAGCGCGCTTTGCGCTCGTTGGCCAATGCTCAAAAAGCCCAGGTTTTCCAAGGGTTTTTTAAGACGGGGAAAGGGGAATATGGAGAAGGGGATATTTTTTTGGGCGTGACGGTCCCGCAAGTTCGCGGGTTGGCTCGTACCTATCTAGATTCTTCTTTGAAAGATATCGAGACGCTTATCAAAAGCCCTATCCACGAAGAGCGTTTGTTGGGGTTGATTATCTTCGTCAAACAATTCCAGCGGGCAAAAGAGGAGACAGATCAGAAAAAGATGGTCGAGGTGTACCTAAGGCTTGTTCATGAGGGATACGTTAATAATTGGGACTTAGTTGATACGAGTGCCTATCATATGCTTGGTGCCTATCTATTTCCGCGTCCGACTGATGTGCTTGATGCGCTTGCACGTTCGTCCCTGCTTTGGGAGCGACGGGTGGCCATGGTTGCAACCTATTATTTTATTCAGCGAGGGGAGTCAAAGGTCGCATTGCGTATCGCAAAACGACTGCTGCATGATTCGCATGACCTTATCCAGAAAGCGGTTGGATGGATGTTGCGTGAAATTGGGAAGCGCTGTTCGGTAGAAGAATTGGAGGAATTTTTACAGGAACACTATAAGACGATGCCAAGGACGGCCTTGCGCTATGCGATTGAGCGCTTGCCCGAAGCTCGAAGGAAGGCGTATCTTCAGGGAATGGTATGAGTATCATCATTCATCGCGCGAACACTCGTGGCTATGCGGATCATGGTTGGTTACAAACCTTCCATACATTCTCCTTTGCGAATTATTATGACCCGGAGCGGATGGGATGTGGAGCTCTACGCGTTTTGAATGATGATACGGTTCAAGCTGGGGAGGGTTTTGGTCGTCATGGCCATCAAGACATGGAAATTTTTACGATCCCCTTGTCTGGTCGGCTGCTTCACAAGGATAGTTTGGGACATTCAGAAGTGATTGGACCGAATATGGTTCAAGTTATGTCGGCTGGCAAAGGAGTTTTTCATAGCGAAGAAAATGCTTCTAATACTGAACCTGTTTCGCTCCTACAAATTTGGATTGAGCCTAAAGTTTATGGGGTTGAGCCACGACATGAAACGGGCGTGTTTAATCCGGCAGACAGACGTGACCATATCCAGGCGATCATTGCCCCTCAAAGGGAGGGGACGAAGCTATGGCTTCATCAAGATGTCTACATCTCTTGGTTGGATGCGGAACAGATCCGTGAATATCAATATAGTCTGCATGGGCATGGCCATGGAGTATATCTATTTCAGATTTCTGGCCGGACGTCTTTTGGAAAGGAGGTTTTGCGGGAACGTGATGGGATGTGGATGACTGAGCAAGAAGCCGTTTCTTTTTCTTGTGAGCTTGGAGCTAGGCTTTTGCTTATTGAAGTTCCGATAAGGGTCTAACCTTGTTTTTATCCACGGTTGTGCTAGCGTTTTGTTGCCCTCTGACCAATACGGTCTCTGTGAGGGCGAGGAGATTGAGATGTCGGGTTTTCGTGATGAGGTATTCCAGACTGGTGAAGATGGATTTCGTCGTGCCGCGCGCCGCTGGGCACCGGCAGAATCCGTCTTCGTAGATGACCTGCACGGTACGTATGGTCACTACCATGAACTCGGGCCCGTCCCCGGGATCAGTCGTTATCGAAATCGTAGAGGAAGCAGGGGCTAGACTCGATTTTCCGCTAATCACTCTGCAAATAACCAATCGATCTTTTCCGTGCTTCGCCGGCCTCGAAATCCTCCTGAGCCGGCTTTACCTTTTATAGGCGCCTTGCGGGTTTTTGTTTTTTCCTTTATTGTTTTTTGACTCGATGAAAGGCTTTTCGTCGTGAGAAGGAGGTTTGTATGCGTTCAGGGACTCGCTCTCAACCGCAGGGTCGGGCTCAGGTTCAGCGTGTTTATAGGCGGTCCTAGGTCGTCCGAGTCTGGGATGATCAGCCTGGTTATCGGAGGAGGGGTAGGCGCCTTCGTTGGCGCGTCCGCCAAGTTCGCGGACTGAGGCGGCATCGGTTCTGGTACCCCGCCGAGATTGGATGAGTAATCTTCTGTTTTTTTCTGTAATTCCGGTCTTCGGTTTCTGCCAAGCCGGCTTCTTTTTTATCCCCACTTGACGGCCAATCGGCTTTCATTTATTGTCGAATAAGTCCCTCACAACTTCAGATCTATCCAGAGTGATTGAGAACAAGCTTGGCTTGTGCGAGAAACGACTCGTCATCATCAATCCGGCAACCTGCGTTTGCAAGGTGCCACCTTCGTCCTCATTATGAGGGAAGATAGCCGTATAACCAAAACCCTATCCATTCCCGGATAGGGTTTTGCGTTGCGGCGATCCGCAAGGAGTAAGGTGTCATGCAGACGTTGCCTGGTCTCGTCGGTCGGAGTGTCAATCGTCCTATTCTCGTTCTGGAAGTGATGCCCGCGCGGGACGAAGCGGGGTGGGCTGCCCTCCTCGAACTCGTGCGCAGCACGGGTCGATTTCAGCCGGATTTCTTTTCGATTACGGACACGGGACCGGACCGTGAAGCCGTGATCGAAACGTCGATTCGTCTGGTTCGCGAGTTCGGTTCTGCGTTCGCTACGCGCCTCATCGCGCACTTCACCTGCGGAGGACGTTCTGAAGGAGATGTCTTCCGTCATGCCCGCGAACTCTATCAACTCGGTGTTCGTCATCTCCTCGTGCTCAGAGGGGACGGTCCACGTCGTGGGCCCTTCGTTCCTCATCCGGAGGGATTCTCCCATCCGGATGAGCTCATCTGGTTTCTGGGTAGGCGTGCGTTCCCGTTCGTGTTTGGCGCAGCTTCCTATCCGGTTGGACATCCGCAGGATGCTCACGATGAGCAGACGTGGCAGACGATGCGCCGCAAGGCAGATGCGAAGGTTGGTTTCTTCGTGGCTCAGGTTGAACTGGATCATGAGAACTTCCTGACGCATGCGACCCTCGCTCGAGGGCAGGGGATTATGGCACCGATCATCCCGGGCTCTTTCGCGGTTTCTACACACGAGCGTCTTCGGCAGGTGAGTCGTGTTTGCGGTGTGTGTATTCCCGAACCCTTCCTCACCTATCCCGACAAACGTATTCTTCTCGAGCTCGCTGGGGAAGTACGGCTTACCTGGAAGCAGGCGCATGTTCCCAGTCTTCATCTCTGTACCTTCAATGATGTGGGAGCAACCCACGCGTTTCTCTCGCATCTGTACGATGTTCGACCGGTAAAGGACTTCGAACGCCGCTAATTCTGTTCCTCTTCCCTCTTCTCGGCCTCTGGGGTACCCTTGAGGCCGACTTTCTATATGCGTATTTCCCGTTTATTTACCAAGACTTCCAAGTCTGTGCCTCATGATGCGGACTCGGTAAACGCTAAATATTTGGTGCAAGGTGGCTTTGTTCATCAAGAGATGGCCGGTGTCTATTCCTGGCTTCCATTGGGATTGCGAGTATTGCGTAAGGTGGAGGCGATTATCCGTGAAGAGATGGATGGCCTGGGTGCGCAAGAAATTTTGATGTCAGGTTTGCAACCCAAGGAGAATTGGATGCAGACTGGGCGTTGGGACAAGGTGGATGTCTTGTTCAAGATTCCCAGCCAAACAAAGAAAGAGTATGCACTTGGACCGACGCACGAAGAAATTGTGACGCCGCTGGTAAAAACGTTTGTATCTTCGTATAAGGATTTACCACTCGCTGTGTATCAATTGCAGAGCAAGTTTCGTGATGAGCTGCGGGCAAAGTCGGGCGTGTTGCGCGGTCGTGAGTTCGAGATGAAAGATTTATATTCGTTCCACACTTCCCAAGAAGATTTGGAGAAATTCTATCAACAAGCCTTGCAAGCCTATTTGCGTGTGTTTACGCGGTGTGGGTTGCAGGCGAAGGTCGTGGAGGCATCTGGTGGCTCGTTTACCAAAAAGTTTTCGCATGAGTTTCAAGTGTTGACGGAAGCGGGTGAAGACAAGATTTTGACCTCGCCTTCCTGGATGTATGGGCAGAATAGCGAGGTGGCGACCTTGAAAGAAGGGGATGCGTGTCCTGATCATCCCATGGAGAAGCTTGAGTGGTCCAAAGGTGTTGAGGTGGGAAATATATTTGATCTTGGCACGAAATTTGCTGAATCCTTTAATTTTACTGTGACGGATGAAGCGGGGGAGCGTCGGACGGTGCTCATGGGCTGCTATGGGATTGGAGTCACGCGTTTGGTTGGGACGATCGTCGAGGCATGTCATGACGAGCAGGGTATTGTCTGGCCGAAATCTGTCGCGCCTTATCATATCGAGCTGGTGTCATTGCGTTCGAAAGATGAAGCGATTCAGTCGCGTATCAATGAAACTGCCTTGAGTTTGTATGAAGATTTGGGTAAGCAAGGCGTTGAAGTCTTATGGGATGATCGCGTTGATGCTTCACCGGGTGAAAAGTTTGCCGATGCGGATTTGTTAGGTTTGCCGCTTCGATTGGTTGTGTCTGAAAAGACCTTGAAAGAAGATTCTGTCGAGTGGAAGGAGCGTCTGGGTGGCGAAATGAAATTAGTGAAGCTAGAGGATGTGATGGAAGGAGCGAGAGCGTTTTTGTCGATGTAGGGCTTAACGGCGTCTACCCTTCGATTATTCGGAGAGTGTGTGCAACATACTTCTACAAAAAGAAAAGAACGGGATGAACCCGTTCTTTTCGATACATTCCCTCCTTTTACACGGCTGCTGGTGCAGGGGCAGCGGCTCCGGCATGCTTCAAAGCATCCTTCAAGCCCTTGCCGGCTTTAAATTTAGGCACCGTTACGGCAGGGATTTGGATTTTTTGGTCAGGGGATTGTGGGTTCACTCCCATGCGAGGAGCGCGAGTTTTGGCCATGAAGGCACCGAAGCCGGCAATCGTGACCTCTCCACCGTTTTTTAAGGTCATAGTGACAATGTCGACGAAGGCTTCAATCATGTCTTCGGCTTGTTTTTTGCTGACCCCTACTTTATCGGCGATTTGGTTAATGAGTTCGGCTTTGTTGACAGTGTTCATAGCAAAGTAAATAACAAAGAATTCGTGCCTGCATGATAGCTTTTTCTCAAGATTGAGGCAATATGGGGCGAGTTTAAGGGCAGATCTTTTCCACGACTTACGAACTCGCATGTATATCTCTTTTGGGTTTTGATGGACCTGCTCACACAGCCCAGCTGCGGAAAAAGATCCTAGCCTTAAACTCCAAGGGGTGGGGTTGAAGGGAGCGGCCTTATCTGGTAAGTACGTGGGCACGGGAAGGAGGGTGCCATGCGCCTTTGGAAAAATAAGCAAATCCAGCCTCCAAGGGGTGCTAAGGTCTGTGCTGTTGATCTCAACAGTACCATGGCACCCGACCACTTTACCTTCTCTCGGGCACTGTTGGAAGCGGCTCGAGAAGCGGAATACGCACTTTTCATGATTACGCATGGCCCGCTTGAGCTCATGTATCCGCTCGCAGAGGCTTGGGGGTTCCACCATGCGGTAGCAAATGCGCTCGATGTCGATGAGCACGGATTCTTCACCGAACTTGACAGTCGTCTGCCTGTGAAAGATCAAGATCTCCTCGAGCTGGTTCGAGAGCATGGATATTCCCTGCAGGGTTCCATCGCTATGGGTGATACGCTCACGGATCTCCCGATGCTCCGTCTGGCTTCGTATGCGCTTGCCATCAATCCTGATGCGCGCTTGCGTGCTCGCCTCGACCATGATCGAGACTGTGCTGACATCGTGCGTGTGACCGCAGTGAATGGAGTCGTTTCGTTTCATTGGCACTGGGTTGCGCCTGTTACGAGCCAGCCGAGCTGCATTGAGGAGCAACGCCTCGAACGCGTTCTTCCTTCTGCTCTCGCCAAGCGTGTTCGTGACTCGCTCACGGCGAAAGGTATCTATGTTTGGTAACTTTCCTGCGCACTTGTTCCTGTTTTATCTATCAAAAACCCCGCCTGGGTGGAGACCTAGGCGGGGCTTAACGTTTTTTTTATCTCGCGTATTCAATCACACGTGTTTCGCGGATCAGGGTGACGCGGACTTCACCGGGGTATTTAAGTTCTGATTCAATCTTGTTGGCAATATCGCGCGCTAGCTTGGTCGCTCCAAAATCATCCATCGCTTTGGGGTTCACGAACACGCGGATTTCGCGACCGGCTTGGATGGCGTAGACTTTTTCGACGCCTTGGAAGGAGGAAGCGGCGGATTCGAGTTCTTGTAAGCGTTTCACGTAGAATTCGAGCGAGTCTTTACGTGCGCCCGGACGAGCACCGGAGATGGCGTCGGCTGCTTTGACGATAATGGCCTCCAGCGTTTTTGGCTTGTCTTCATGATGGCCGATGGATTGATAACACAGCTCTTCGGGAAACCCAAATTTCTTCATGATTTGATAGCCTAGCTCCGGATGTGAGCCTTGCATGTCGTGGTCAACGGCTTTGCCGATGTCGTGGAAAAGCCCACCTTTTTTACACACCATTACATCTGCTCCTAACTCTTCTCCGATCAAGGTAGCTAAGTTAGACACTTCCATGGAATGGACCAAGGCGTTTTGTCCATAACTGGTGCGGAATTTTAGACGGCCCAAAATTTGGATGAGTTTTGGGTCAATGCCAGCCATGGAAATGCCGAGTTGATACAAAGCGTCTTCACCGGCTTTTTTAATGTCGAGAGCGAGTTCGCGCTTGGCTTCGTCGATTGTCTCTTCGATGCGGCCGGGATGGATGCGTCCGTCGGCGATGAGCTTTTCGAGGGCGCGTTTCGTGACTTGGCGTCGGATAGGGGAGAAGCCGGAAATGGTTACCATGCCCGGTGTGTCATCGATGATGAGTTCGCATCCTGTTAAAAGCTCGATCGCTTTGATGTTGCGTCCTTCGCGACCGATGATGCGGCCTTTCATTTCTTCCGTCGGAATCTCTACGTAGGTTGTTGTCGTTTCGGTAACGTGGGAAGAGGCTTGGCGTTGGATGGCGACCGCGATGATATTTTTTGTTTTGCGGTCGATTTCGTCGGCTGCCATTTGGTCAAGTTTGTGCATGCGGCTCATGAGTGCTTCTTGGTTTTGTTCCTCAACCAGGTTCATGAGACGTTCGAGTGCTTGGTCTTTGTTTAAGGTAGCGATTTCTTGCAATTTGGTTAGCTCTTGTTGCATGAGGATGTCGACTGCTTCTTTGGTAGCGGATGCCTCGGCTTTTGTTTGTTCGGCGGCTGCTTTTATCGCGTCAATTTCTAAGAGTTTTTTGCTAAATTCATCTTCACGTTCAACCAGCTTCAATTGTTGGCTCTTTACATCTTCAAGTGCGCGCTTTTCTTCAATGCGCGCTTCTTCAAGGATTTTAATTGCTTTTTCCTTAGCTTTTTGCAGGACTTCTTCGTGCTTACGATCGGCCTCCCGCATCTTTTCGTCGGCGGCTTTAGTACGTTCTTCGGCACTTTTGACTAAGGATTCACTTTGTTTGGTAACTTCGGCGAGGCGTTTTTCATCTTCGGCTTGGCGGGATTTATTGCCAAAATAATAGCCCGCGATTGTCCCTAGGAGAAGGGCAATAACGGCTAACAAATAATGCATATGCGAAAGGATCCGGCCGCCTTTGTCTGTGCCAGGCTACACGCCTTCTGTTGGAGATTCGAAGCGTTTTTCCTCTGGATCTTGCGAAGGGATAAACGGTTTTACGTTCAACGAGAACCAAACGGGAAGAGCTAGGCCTGCGCAGTCATAGACAGCTAGGACGGACGGAGCGGATAAATTAGGTTGGTAGTGCTGACTGTAGCAGTTTCCTTACTGAATGTCTAGCTGTTTTTAAAGGTTTAACGCTTGTTTGAGGGCTGAAATAAGAGCTTCGTCACCAGGACCTACGATGATGTCTGCTAGAGAGAGAAGGGCTTGCGGTGCGTGGTCGCGAGCAAGACTGGTTCCGGCTGCTTCGAATAGGGAGAGGTCATTAAGTTCATCTCCGACCACGACTACATCTTCACGTTCAATGCCTAGGCGCAGGGCGAGTCGCGCTGCGGCCGTACCTTTGCTGACCGTTTTTGGGGTTACATCGATAATATCGGGTTTGGGATGAAAGATGCTAACTGCGTCACCAAAATACGTGCGTAGCATGTCTTCAATGGTTTCACGGTCGGCCGGGGAGGTGCTGACAGCGATTTTGTGTGGTAATCCACCCATGCTTTCGACCATGTCCTGAGCTGGGTCATAGGGGAGTGGCTCTGTCCAACCTGGACGCTTATGGCGCCAAGCTTCTGGGGGGATAACGGGATTTCTTACGTAGAAAAGTTTGTCACCAATTTCCGGATAGAGCTGGCAGCGAACATCATGAGCGAAGAGCTGGATGACCGCGCGGGCCGTCTTTTCTTCGATTGGTTCACAGAGAATGATCTTGCCACTAACAGGATGTTTGACGAGCGCACCGTTTGCGCAAATAAGCGGCGTCGTAATACCTAGTGCCTCTGCTAGGGGCAGAGTACGTAAAAATGGTTTGCCGGTCGCAAGGGTGGCTCGAACATGTTGTTCGGGTAAGTCGCGGAAAAAAGAGATGATCGCCGGGGAAAGCTCGGTTTTTCCAAAGGGCAGGAGGGAGCCATCTATGTCTGAGATGAGGAGCTTCATAGGAGAAGAATAGAGTATCGAGTATACAGTAGCCAGAATAGCTAAACCGACTTTTCAATTCCCCATTCTCTATACTATGTGCTCGATACTTTTTGCGTCCTTTATATCAAATTCTCCTACGGTTGTCCTCCTAAGCTGACTGACGTAGGCTCCCACGCCTAGTGCACGACCGATGTCGTCCCCTAAGGAACGGATGTAGGTTCCTGAGCCGCAATGGACTTGAAGACGAAGTTCGGGCCAGTTGTAAGAGAGAACCGTAATTTCGTCGATGCGGACATTTTGGATAGGGCGCATGTCTTCGGTGGCTTGGCCAGTCCGGGCAAGTTCATATAGTTTTTTGCCCGCACGTTTTTTTGCCGAATGGAGAGGGGCTTTTTGGGCATATCCACCGCGGAATTGCTGGAGAACCGTTTCAATCTGTTCAAGAGTCGGTGTGGTTATCGCGGTGTTTGATCCCCGCGTTGACCCGAGAGCAGGAACGATCTCCCCCTCAGGATCAAAGGTTGTACTCGTGGCTCCGAGCGTCAGCGTGGCTTGGTAGGTTTTATCCAGACCGATTAGGTTTGTAAGCTGTTTTGTGTCCGAACCTGTTCCAAGAATAAGTAGCCCCGTCGCAAAGGGATCAAGGGTGCCCGCGTGTCCGACCGCCTTTATTTTTAATAAGCTCCGGACTTTGGCGACCACATCGTGAGATGTCCAGCCGATGGGTTTGTCGATGAGAAGAAGCATACAAGAATCTGGTATCAAGCATAGAGTATTGGGTATTGAGCCAAGGAAGGCAAGTTTTTGGCTTTTTCAAAGCTTTTTTTTGGTGTTTATCGCTTGACGGAACGCCATAAGAAGCCTAGACTAGCCCTCATGAATGTCACTGAACTTGCTCGACGGTTACGTGTTCCGCCCAATGAGCTCTTGGCCAAATTGCCAGAGCTTGGGTTTGATATTGGGGCGCGTGCGATTAAGGTCGATGATCGTGTTGCCGACCAAATTTACAAAAAGTGGTTAGAAAATGCGCGTCGTGAACGATTGCGCGACCAGCTTGTGCGTCACGCTAACCAGTCGCAAGCGTCCGGGATAGCCGCTCCAAAAAAGGACATTACGATTCCCGCCGTCCTTTCTGTTCGTGATTTTGCCGGGCGATTGAATTTACCTGTCACGCGCGTTATTCAGCAGCTCATGAAGGCCGGGATTTTAGCTTCTCAGAATGAACGGATTGATTTTACGACGGCGACCATTATAGCCGAAGAACTTGGGTTTACAGCTCACGAAGAGGCCAAGAGTGCCAGCCAGGAAATGGCTTCCATTCAGGCCGAAGGACGTATGCGTGAGATTTTGGAAGGAGAAGATGTAGCTAAGTTATCTCCGCGCGCGCCGGTTGTAGTGGTGATGGGACATGTGGACCATGGTAAGACGAAGACGCTGGATGCGATCCGTGCAACGCATGTCATGGAGGGGGAGTCTGGAGGAATTACACAGCATATTGGCGCATACCAAGTGGAGAAAAAGGGTTCGAAAATTACGTTTATTGATACGCCCGGTCACGAAGCGTTTACCGTCATGCGTTCGCGTGGAGCTAAAGTTGCGGATATCGCTGTGCTTGTCGTGGCTGCTGATGATGGGGTGCAACCACAAACGAAAGAAGTGATTGATATTATTAAGGCGGCTAAGCTCCCTTTTGTAGTTGCCTTAAATAAAATTGATAAGCCGGATGCAGATCCGAATCGTGTGATGGGGCAGTTGGCTGAACTGGGTGTCACGGTTGAACCATGGGGTGGGAATGTGCCAATGGCTAAGATTTCCGCTAAGACAGGACAAGGTATTGATGACTTGTTGGATGTGATTTTGCTTATGGCCGAGATGGAAAAAGGCAAGATTGCGGCAAATCCTGATAGCTTAGCGGCGGGAACGATTATTGAGGCGCATGTCCACAAGGGTGAGGGGCCGGTGGCAACAGTGATTGTCCAAAATGGAACATTAAAATCTAATGACTGGTTATCCATTGGTGGGGCTGGGTATGGACGCGTACGCGCGCTGCGAGATTGGACTGGGAAGATGGTGAAAGAAGCCCTGCCGGGAATGCCGGTCAAGATTCTTGGACTAAAGGTTGCTCCTTCGGTTGGCGACGTATTAGAGGTTCCAAAAGATCATAAAGCGTTGTCTCCTGTGAAGCCTAAAATTTCTCGCGAAGCTACGGAGACATTTACCGCTGTCCGAGCTATTCCTGTAAGTGGAGAAGAAGCTCCCAAGAAGATGATGTTGAATATTGTGGTCAAAACAGATGTGCTGGGTTCATTGGAGGCTATTTTAGGGATGTTTGAAAAAATCAAGCATGATCAGGTAGGGGTTGAAGTTATTCAAAAAGGGTTGGGGAACGTAAATGAATCTGACCTTGAACGTGCGGCAACCACTCCTCCGTCGGCTGTGTATGGGTTTAATGTGATGTTGCCAACTCAGGTTGAGATCGCCGCGCGTGATAAGAACGTTACCGTTAAAATGTGCAAAGTCATTTATGATTTGTTTGATGACGTGGTGGCGCGTTTAAATGCCCTTTTGCCGCAAGAAGTTACGGTAACGAATGCGGGTCGGGCAGAAGTGGCCGCTGTTTTTCGTACTGAGCCCGGGAAGATGATTGTGGGAGCGCGTGTAAAAGAGGGTAAGGTTCTTACGAATTGCAAGGTGCGCGTATGGCGTGGTGCTGATCCTGTGAGTGAAGGCTTGGTTGAATCTGTTCAAGCTGGGAAGTCTCCGGTCAAAGAAGCGTCTGCCGGACAAGAATGCGGTCTTACGTTTAGAGGTAAGATGAAACTTGAGATGGGGGATGTTCTCGAGTTTTATACTGAGGAGTCCAAAGTACAAAAGATTGATATCATTCGTTAGTTAGAAGACCGGATGCCCAGCCTCCGGTCTTTCTGTTTAGTATGTCTTTCCAAGATTTCAAAACGCGCTTCGCTTCTAATTGGCAATCCGGCATTACGGTCAGCCTCGTATCCATTCCATTATCCGTTTCGCTGGCGGTTGCTTCGCAGGCTACGCCGGTCATGGGTATTATTACGGCTATTTGGGCGGGCCTGATAGCGGCCATTTTTGGAGGGAGCAACTACAATATTGTCGGGCCGACGGGGGCTTTATCGGGACTGTTGGTTGCCTATGCCCTTACGAACGGGGCTTCGATGCTGCCTATGCTTGCGATTGTATCCGGCGTTTTTGTGCTTATCGCCTATGCGGCACGTTTGGAACGTTTCCTCGTGTTTGTGCCTGCGAGTGCTATTCAAGGTTTTACCCTTGGCGTAGCATGTATCATTGGCTTGAACCAGCTTAACTTTGCGTTTGGATTGTCCGGCTTGCCGGTTCATGGAAAATTTATCGAGAACGTGATTGAGTCACTGTCGCATGTTCCCAGCGCGTCCCTAGAGACGATTGGCATCTTCTTACTGTTTTTGGCCGCGTTGTGGGCGTTTGCTAAGTGGCTGCCTAAGGTGCCTGGTGCGATAGTGCTTGCACCGCTGGGTATTTTATTGGGTTATTTGTCTCAGTCGGGAGCGATTCCGTTAGTGCTTAGGACGCTTGGGTCACGCTATCCAGATATGCAGGCTCGCTTGTTTGAGTTGCCGATATTAACCTGGCATACCAGTTTGATTCCGGCGGCCTTTGGCGTCGCCCTGATCGCGATTTTAGAGACCATGATTTCCGCCAAAATAGCTGATGGGATGACGAAGACAAGGTATGATAAACGTAAAGAAATGATGGGATTGGGAATCGCGAATGTGGTTTCGGGGTTAGCCGGAGGGATTCCGGCAACGGCAGCCCTTGCGCGTACGTCTTTGAATATTAAGACCGGGGCAAATCATTCTACTTCTGCCGCTATCAGCAGTGTGGTGATCGCCCTCATTTCCTTGTTGTTGTTGGAATACTTTATCTACGTTCCGCTCGCGGTGATTGCGGCAATTCTAGTCTTTGTGGCAATGCGGATGGTTGAAGTGGAAGCCTTTAAACGCTTCTATTATTATGACAAAAAAGGCCTCATTCTTGCTATTCTTGTGGCTGTGGTGACAATTTACGAGGATCCGATTGTGGGCTTGATTTTGGGGACAGCTATTTCGCTCGTAGTTTTTATGGAGAAGTTGTCACGTGGGCAATTTGAATTGGTGGTCAATGATGAGAAGAAGCAAATGGTGAGAAAGATCATCTCTGATATGGCGCATCCCACTTTGTCTGAACCATCTGATACGTTGGTCTATTCCTTAAAAGGACAGCTTGCCTACATTAATGCGGAATCGCACATTGATCGTTTTGAGAAAGACTTGAATGGATATAAGCGCGTTCTCTTGCGGTTGCGCGAATTGTATTTTGTTGACTTGGATGGAGTTGATGCCTTTGATGAGATTATTGAGTTGATTGAGCGTCAAGGAAAAACCGTGATGGTATCGGGTGTGAATCCTTTGGTACAGACATTGTTAGAAGGTTCCAAGCATTTTTGCGTCCTTGAGCAAAAAGGTCTGGTTTTTGAACGAACAACTGATGCCCTTCGGAGTGTTGGGTATCGTCTTGTTTAGGTGGATGAAGAAAGGATAAGGGCGAGTACGGGTCGTGGGTTTGCTCCGGTGACCTGCTGCTCTGGACCGTCCTTCCTTTGTTGCGTTTTTCGGTCTTGCCACCTTTGGGCCGGCTCACTATGATGCAAACACCCCTAAACGGACTTAGCGGGGCCTGGAAGGTATTACTTACCAATCATTTACTACGTATGGAACACGTTTTTACTTCAGAGAACTTTGCGAGTGAGGTGTTGCAGTCTCCTATTCCGGTCTTGGTCGACTTTTGGGCGGAATGGTGTGGGCCGTGCCGTCAGATGGGACCGATTGTTGAGGAGCTAGCTATTGAGTGGGATGCGAGCAAGATTAAGGTTGGAAAATTGAATGTAGATCAGGTGGGAGAGATTGCACAGCAATATAATATTATGTCGATTCCAACCTTCCTTGTGTTTAAAGGCGGGCAGGTAGTTGAACAGATTGTGGGTGGGATGTCGAAGGAAATGTTGAAAGAAAAAGTGGAGAAACATATTTAAATTTTAGGTTTCCCTTCTTATCTCAACTTCGTCATCCTGAACGGAATCCGATGAAGTGAAGGATCCCTCGCCCATCCGACCGGTCGCAAGCGATTCTTCATTCCGTCGGACTTCACTCAGAATGACGGAGTTAAAATTCCTCAAATGAGTTCCTATGCAAAATGTCATTATCATCGGTTCCGGGCCAGCCGGCTGGACGGCAGCGATTTACGCGGCACGTGCCAACTTAAAGCCAACTTTGTTTGAAGGTCCTGAGCCAGGTGGTCAGCTTATGACCACGACGGAAGTCGAGAATTTTCCTGGGTTTGTGAAAGGGATCCAGGGGCCCGAGCTTATGCAGGTTATGCGCGATCAGGCAAGGCGATTTGAAACGGAGATTGTATCGGAAACCGTGCAGCATTTGAAGCAGATTGACGGAGGATTTGAAGTGGTGGCAAAAGGTAAGGTCTATCAATCCAGAACAGTCATTTTATCTACGGGTGCTACGGCGCGTCGTCTTGGCCTTGAATCAGAAAAGTCCTTGTATGGAAAGGGTGTTTCGGCCTGCGCCACCTGTGACGGCTTTTTCTTTCGTGGAAAAAAGGTGATGGTGGTTGGTGGGGGAGATAGCGCAATGGAAGAAGCAAATTTTCTCACACGTTTTGCAGATGAGGTTACGATCGTTCACCGTCGCGATAGCTTCCGTGCTTCTAAAATCATGCAGGACCGGACATTAAATAATCCTAAAATCAAGGTGCTTTGGAATGCGGCGATTACGGATATCCTTGGTGTAGAAGTTGGTCACGTGACAGGGGTTCGTCTTAAGGATACGGTCACGGGAGAGGAACGTGAGATGTCGATTGATGGAGTGTTTGCTGCTATTGGACACGAGCCAAACGTTTCGTTGGTAGATGGATTGGTTGAGTTGGATGAAAAACGCTACGTCAAAACTACTCCTGGTTCGTCTAAGACGAGTGTGCCTGGCTTATTTGCGTGTGGGGATGTGCAGGATGCTCGATACCGACAAGCTATTACTGCGGCAGGATCGGGCTGTATGGCTGCTTTGGATGCGGAACATTATTTAGCGGATCATTCATGATTAAGGCGAGTAGGGAGTAGGAGAGTAGTGAGTAGCTTTCCAACCATCCTGGCTACTAGCGAAGCGGCCTACTACCTACTCACCTATTACCTATTCTATTTCTATGTCTGTTTTCAAAAATGCCATGCAGCAGCTCGAAGCAGCCGCGAGAGTAGCGCATGTTTCGGCGGACGTTGTTGAGCGTTTGCGTCACCATGAACGTGTGATTGATGTACATGTACCGGTTCGTATGGATGACGGTTCGACGCGGTTATTCCATGGTTATCGTGTGCAATGGAATAGTGCCCGTGGGCCTTATAAAGGGGGGATTCGCTATCACGAACAAGTAGATATGGATGAGGTAAAGGCTCTCTCCTTTTGGATGGCAATTAAGTGCGCCGTGGTTGGGATTCCGTATGGGGGAGGCAAGGGTGGGGTAGCAGTTAATCCAAAAGTACTGTCAAAGGACGAGGTGGAACGACTTACACGTGGGTTTACGCGTGCGATTGCGGATGGGATTGGGCCAGACAAGGATATCCCTGCTCCTGATGTGAATACAACGCCTGCCATTATGGATATTTTGGCAGATGAGTATGGCAAGATCGTTGGTTCATTCCAACCTGCGGTTGTGACGGGAAAAACCATTGCTAAAGGAGGGTCAGAGGGCCGTGGAACAGCTACGGCGCAAGGTGGTTTTTATGTCTTCGAAGCCTTTCGTGCCAAGGTTGGTATGGATCCAGAGTCTGCCACGGTCGTCGTGCAGGGATTTGGTAACGCGGGGCATGTGATCGCGCATCTATTCTATCATCATGGATATAAAGTCGTGGCTGTGTCTGATTCAAAGGGCGGAGTCCATGATGAAAGCGGGTTGGATATTCCCGCACTTGTTGCGCATAAAGAACAGACAGGTAGTGTCATCGGATTTAAGGGCTTGCCCACTTTGTCTCAAGAAGAGATTCTGACGTTGCCGTGTGGCGTCCTGGTTCCATCTGCGTTAGAAAATCAGCTTACTGGTGAAATTGCGCCACGCGTACGTGCTCAGCTTGTTCTAGAGCTCGCTAATGGACCCACGACTCCTGAAGCAGATGCATATTTCGCGCAACACGGCGTCGTAGTTATTCCTGATGTCCTTGCTAATGCGGGTGGGGTGACGGTCTCCTTTTTGGAATGGCAGCAAAATAAAGTTAACGAACATTGGACGGAGGGAGAGGTTTTTGAACGGTTGAAACCGATTATGCATGAAGCAGCAAACGCAGTAGCAAAAACCGCTGAAACATACTCCATCACTCATCGCCAAGCGGCCTTTGTACTTGCTATTGAACGGATTGGGGAGGCAATGAAGAAATAAAAAACACCAGGACTCAAGCAATCCGCACCCAAGAAATGTATCTAGAGGTGAAAACGAGTCGAAACCCGTTGTGCCCTATGGAGACATTCCATGCTTGTCGTGGATGCGGATTGCTAAAGGCCTGGTGAACTAACGGCGTACTCTAGCAGTCCTTGGGAGATTTGTCAAGGGTTGTGGCGTTCTTCTTATTCCCAGAAGGCAGAGGGGACAAAAAGAAAGCCGCAAACAGCGGTTACAGAAAGGGCACTTTCTTTTGTATCATGAGGAAAAAGGGGTGTCAAGAAGGGTAGGTGTTGCACATTCCTTTGAGGTGAGGGGTAGAAGTTGGTGGAAGATATCTATAGGAAGGAAAGTGGAGATTAAAGATTCGGGTTATTCACCCCGGTTTGGTCGACCGTAGGGTCGGTGGGTTGGGTGAGAGCGGTGACACCCTTGAGACAAACGGCTTGCCAGGGGCGATAGTGACTTTTGAATGTCTCTTCTTTTACTGTTCCATTAGGGTAGGTAACCGTATAGGTAAATTCTGCGTCTGCACCGGCATGGGCACTTTCCGTGCATTTTTCTGTGCCGGGCGGAAGATCGAGTGTCTCTATAATCTTTTTTGGTGGTGGAGCGACGATATTGTAGACTCTTGGCGTGGTTTGATGGGAGATGCGTCCATCGTTTGTTCCCCAGATAGTGAAAGCCATTTCGTCACCTTTAATGCTTGTGGTGACCAGTAACCAATTCGTTGTGTCGTTTTTAAATTTAAAGTCTGGAGCAGGTTCGTAGATGGTCGCATCTGTTCCAGCGGGTTCGTAGTACCGCACGCGGTAGCTGTGGTTGCGGCGTTCGGTGATGGGCATGCCACTCGCTAGGGCAGCGCGGAACATGGTGGTACCGACCTGACACAGACCGCCACCAAATTCTGGAAGCGTTTTGTTGCCTTTGATGACGAGTTCCGGTAACCAGCCATTCGTTCCATCAATTGAGCCTAGAGTTTTGAGCATGGAAAACTCACTCCCTGGTTCGATGAGGGTTGTATTCACTTTTTTTGCTCCGAGCGCAATGTTTTTTCTGCGATTAGAAGGTGAGCCGGAGAAATTTGAGCGGCCGACACCGATGACTTCTTGAATACCGAGGCGTTCGCCATCACCTAAGATTTTAGGGGTTACCCGTGTTAAAACGAGATCTATGGTACTTGAGCCATTTTGCCAACCGGTCAAGATATTCTCGATGGTTTTAGTGGTATCAACATCAACCCCTTGAACAGGGGCTTCAAAGGCGACCACGGTACTGCTCGCGTCTACTTGAATGAAACCGTCATGGGCGGGTTGGAGGAAATCTTTGGCTTGAGTGCGTAAGTCAGAGCTGATGATGCTAGCATCTAAGCTGATGGTGAGAGGCTTGGTTGAGGTGTTGACTTTGATCCAGGGGGCAATATTCGTACGATTCAATGTCCATTGTTTGCCTTCTGCGCGTAGGTTGAAGGGGGTTTTATCGAGCCAGGCTTCGGCTTCTGGAATAAGGGGTTGGAGGTCTGCCGAAGTAAGTGTGGATGGGCGTGGATCGATGACGAGCGAGATGGGGGCGGTTGATCCGCGCTGGAAACGGTCTTGGATGTCATTACTTAACCGGTCGAAGTCGATAGTGATCCCGGTCGTGTCAGGTTTTACGAATACTCGGGAAGAGGTGGCGGTTGCTTGGATTACTAGTTCGGCATCGTGAGCGGGTTTAAGGTCATCGCCTAATACTATGGCTACCTGTTTTTCCAGAACGGAACGATTGACTTGCGTCTTGAGAGGAATATTGCGTCCGGATAGGCGGATAAGGATGGGGGTCAGAAGGCGCTTCGCTAATGAGCCGTGCCGTCCGACCTCGTAGGCGGTTTGCAGGGTTTGATCGACTTCATAGACGATTAAACCCTCGGTCGTTCCAAGGTCAATCGTGCGCTCGTTAAACTGGACTTGCCACCCATTCCCATATCTTTGTTGTAGAGAGGTTATGAGAGTTTGCGTAGCGTCTTTGAGCGTTTTTCCTCCGACATGTATTCCACTAATAGAGATGCCTGGTAGGAGATGGTTGCTTTGGGTTTGATGCCATGACCAAGCCGTTGTGGCTATTCCTCCAATTATTAGTACGCATAACACACCCATAGCTAGAGCGTGTTGCTTTATAAAGGCGACGGAGATACGAGTGGAAGCGTTCTCAGAAGGGGGAGAGGAGTTCATGCTAAGAGGTGAGAAGGTGTTCGATAACGGTTTGGGCGAGGGCGTGTTCGGAGCCAGTGGTGTTTGTGGTTGTTGATGCCAGGATAAATACAGGTTGATTGAGCTGAGGTTTGCCCATGATAGCTTCATTAGGCAATGACCATCGTTGTCCGTCGGCCGTGCTTATGATGGTATGGCTGTCTGTTGTTTCTATCACGGTGCCTTGAAGAGGGGATGACATAGGCGCATCCTAACCAAAAGTGGTTAGTCAAGCAATATTGGGCGGATGGTGATTGCTCGTCCTTGTTCTCGGATGGGCAAGCGTATTTCTAAAATGCCTTGTTTTAGTGAGGCTTGGACGTCGCTAGCGATGACGTCGAGGGGTAAAATCACCGAGCGGCTAAAGGATCCCCAATAGCACTCGCGATAGAACCAGTCTTCTTCATGGATGGGGGAAGGGGTGTGTCGCTCACCACGAATCGTGAGTAAGTCGCCGTCAACTGCGATGTCGAGATCTTGCACATCGACACCGGCCACAGGAGTACGGATAATCAGCGTATCTTGAGCGCGAAAGACGTCAATGGCGAGCCGCCCTTCTTCGGGTTGGGTCAGCCAGTCTTGTGGTTGGTCAGGGTGAGGAGGGCGATGAAGAAGCATGGAGATATGATACGAAGTTTCTGTATAGCTGTCACTCTCCCATAATCGGATGATTGTTGGTATACTGCCCACATGTCTTCTGAGGAAGTTCCTTCGCCGCGATTTGCACGCTTGCGTGAGGCGTGGTCTAGCCTTACCGCTGACCAACAATTAGGACTAAGTGTGTTTGGGGTATGCGGAATCCTTACCTTGGTGTTTTCGAGTTGGTATTTACATGCGCAAATCCAAGCCCCATTTTTAGCTCCACGCCAGAACTTGGAAGCTTCACGTCAATTGGTGAATGAACTCGTGCGTACGCAGCAGACGCAAGAGGAGCTGCGCTTGAAGGATACCGATAGGGATGGGTTGAGTGATTGGGATGAGATGAATACCTATCGTACCTCGGCTTATCTGGCGGATTCGGATTCAGATGGAAGCCAGGATGGGGTTGAGATCGCGCGTGGAACGGATCCAAACTGTCCACAGGGACGTGAGTGTCAGCTCCGTTTGGATGGGATCGCGGAGCGGTCGTCTACTTCCTCTGGTCAAGCACTCTTGCAGGGAACGACGGGCCTCTTGCCGGCGACTACTCCGTCGGCGGGCCAGCTGGGCGCAGCCGATATTCGTCGCCTCCTCATTGCAAATGGATTGGCGACGGAGACCGATTTGAAAGGCTTGTCTGACCAGGCGGTGATTGAGTTGTATCGTCGTGGAACGCAAGGATCCCAAGCCTCCCCTAACCCATCTCCCGCTCCGGGCGCAAATACGGTACCATCTTCACCATAAACCCACGCACCTGCTCTATGGGCACCACTCTTTCTCGGTTCTTTCGATCGTTCAAACGAGGTTGTATTGCTTGGACGCTGATGGTCTTGGCCTTTTGGCCGTTTCTCTTGTCGCCGGCTCAAGCGCAAGTGACGACCGTGGCGGATGTCCCTCGTCAAACGGATAATGTTTTAAATACGATTTTCACTTCCATTACTCGGGCGGCGCTAGTTGGTCTCTTTAATGCGTTCCAAACATTTCTTGGTCAAATTGCTTATGATGCGGCTGATTATATTGCGACGGGAGGATCGGGGCAGTCGACCACATTTTATAAGAAAGGGCCGGGCGAGTATTTGAAGGATGTTGCGTCGGATGCGGCCGGAGAATTTATCGGTTCGCTTTCTAGCGAAGATTTTTTTCGGGGAGCTGGTTTCAACCTTTGTCGTCCTGATGCCAGCGTCATTTTGCGTGTCCAATTGTCCCTAGGTAATTTTTTTCCGGGGCTCCAAGGACGGTTCCAGCGTCCGCAGCCTCGTTGTGATTTTAAGGATGTGATGAAAAACTATGACCAGTTGTACCAGAGCCTAACAAATGATGATGTCCTTAAAAATGTCCAACTGAGTTTGAATACGAGCGCAAGTGATTTGGGGGTCACCTTTAACTTGTTTAACCAGTTTAACAAGAAGATCTCCGAGAATGTCCAGAATAGTTTGTTGTCTCGTACAGAGGGCGGTGGCTTCAAGTCCGTAAATAATATTTTATCAGGTAACATTAAAACCCCTTCTCAAGTTGTTAATGAAGCAGCGCGCGAGCAGCTGGTCCGTTTTCCAAACCAGAGCTTGTTAACGACAGTAGGCGCAACCTTATCGAGTGGGCTCGAACAGGGGTTTGTACAGCTTTTAGCTTATACATCTTCCATTTTTTTTAACACCCTAACTTCAAAACTCCTACGCCGTATTTTTGAAAAGGGAATTGATGAACAGGTGGCGCAAATCCAAGGAGATTCACCAGACTTTGTCCCAGATCGTCGCCAGGCGGATACGCGCAACATAAATGTCTCTTTAAAGACACCTAATTTGCAGCGCGTTGAGACGTTTGATGTGGTAGCGGAGTTGTCTGCGTGTCCAGTAGATTCGCGCGGGACTTGGAACTGTACGATCGACCAACCGTTACGCTCGGCTCTGGTACGGAGTGACCAAGGAGGGATGACGATTGGTGCCGCTCTAAATGATGGGTTGCTTCATGGCGATTGGCAGTTGATCCCCATTTCGGATTTGCGCCGTAACCAAGACCGGAATTGTTACACGAATGCTTACTGTGCCGGTAATCTCCAAAAGTTGCGCCTCTTGCGTATTCTGCCTAATGGGTTTGAGCTTGCGGCAAACTCTGCTGAAAATATCCGTCGCTGTGGTCCGCAGGGAGGGGGCTGTGTAACGTTGGCGGAAGTCGTGAGAGATTTTAATCGTTGTGGAGGTGCCGATGCGAGCCCTTGGTGTCATTTAATTGACCCGAATTGGATTTTGACGAGTTTGCCCCAGCAATGTGTGCTGGAAGGGTATGGTGATCAATTAATTTCGAGCACGCTAGGGCAACGACGCCAAGAGTGTCAGGATGTGCAGACGTGTTTACGTCGCAACGACCAAGGTCAGTGTATTGGTGGGTATGGGTATTGTACGGCGGAGAAGACGGTCTATCGCTTTGGGGCTGATGAGTGTCTGCCGCGCGAGGCGAGCTGTCGGACGTATCAGCCGCGTTCAGGATCGGCGGTGTCGTACCTGCGCAATACGGTCGATGCGGGCGCCTGTACGGCGGATAATGTTGGATGTTTGTGGTATGCGACGACACGTGACCCGGCGCTGGGTGCGGAAGGATGGATCGGGACGACGTCTACGGGTTCCCGTGTTTACTTTGACCGTGATGTTGAGTCGTGTGCCGCAAGTGGAGAAGGGTGTACCAGGGTGTTGGAAGCTGTCGTGGGTCGGCCGAGTTTGAACTTGCTTTTGAATCCTTCGTTTGAACGTACGACGGAGGGAACGCCCGTACGTTTGCAGGATTGGACGTTGAGACCTTCGACGTTTGCCGATGCGCCGCCCATTTCTCCGACGGTTTCCGTCGGGGTGGCGACGGTGCAGGGGCAGCGTGCGGCCGATTTGCAGGGAGTGGCTGGTGTAGCTGGTACATATGAGCAATCAGTGAGTCTGACGCCGGGTCGTGCCTACACGCTCTCGATGTTTGTGCGCGCCCAAACGGCTCAGCCATACCAAGTGACGGCTCAGCTCGATCAGTTTCGCGACCGTGAACGTCGGTTAAGCGCATCGAGCGCGGGAACATTTAAGAGCTCCGGCTGTCTTACTTTGCCAGGGGGGACGCGCGTGCCTGGTATTAAGGCCTCGTCCGTGAGCTCTGCGGCCACGAATACGGATTGGCAACGCTATGAATGTAGTTTTGTGGCGAATACGTCGACGGTCGTGGGAACGTTGTCTATCTCTGGTGGTCAGAATGTCTTGATTGATGCCATTCAGTTGGAAGAAGCGGAGTATGCGACGGACTTTATAGATGGGCTCAACCAAAGCTTGGCGGAACGACACTTGAAAGTTGCGCCTGATGAGTTTGCTTGTACGGGTTCCGATTCAGACCACCCTTCTTGCGCGAATTTTGCTCAAGTCTGCCGTCAAGTGGAAGCGGGCTGTAATGGCTATACGGATCTGCAGGGTCGCGGCAGTGAGGTTCCGGCTATCTTATCGACAAACGACTTGTGTCCAGCGGAATGTGTTGGCTACAGTGAATATAAGAAAGCGGCTTCCGCCTTTGATTTGGTGGCGGACGCGGATCCGCGCTTTAACGATCCTGGGGATGCGTCCTCGACGTACTTTATCCCTTCGACGGCTGCCGTGTGCCGTCAGGAAGAGGTGGGGTGTGAAGCCTTTACGAATGTTGAGGCTAGCGGAGGAGAGCAGCAGGCCTACTTTAGCTACACGCGCTCGTGTCGTAAGCCGGGTCCGGATGCGCAGACGTTTTTTACCTGGGAGGGGTCGGATGCTGCAGGGTATCAATTACGAACTTGGAGTTTGGTCCGTGATGCGGCTACGCCTCCGGCACCACTCGTCGTCGTCAAGCGTGATCCGGGGCGGACCTTTATCAAGGAGCCTTCAAGTTGTAATGAAGCGACATGGCGAACCGCGCTCGATCCTGATTGTCGCCAGTTTTACGATGCCAATGGGGCGACTTCCTACCGTTATTATTCGCAAACCGTCTTATCAACCCCAAGTTGTACCGATTTTCGTGTAGCGCGCACCAGTCGTGCTGATTGTGAGAAGACCGATGGCACGTTTGATGCAGCTGCAAATGAATGTTTGTATCGCGTCTTTGTTCCGCAGAGTCGTGTTTGTTCGGCGGCTGCCGTTGGTTGCCGTGAATATCGTGGGTCAACCTCAGGAGCGGCGTTGCCGATCGTCACTCAGACCTTCCGAGCCCCAACGAGTAGCGTGACGTTTGTGGGGGGTCGTATTTCTTCAGAATCTCTTTTGGTGGGAGATCAGTCATTGCGCATAGACGTCCCAAGCCGAACGGGTGCAACGGTTTCTGTTCCTTTTAGCACCCTTTCTTCTACGGGAGTGTATACAGTAACCTTCTGGGCGAAACCAATCGCGACCACGACTACGCTTCAGCTCACTGTGCGTGATGCGGATCGTTCGACAAGGTCGCCAGTTGTGGCAGGTGTCGTTACGCTCGGCACAGATTGGCAGCGCTATACCGTTGGACCATTTAATGCTTATCCTGGTGCGACGACCTCGAGTTTGGCATGGACGGCACCTGGTTTGCCTAACCCGTATACGTATTTCTTGGATGAAGTAGTAATTACTCGGGTGCAGGATGTGGTGTATGTGCGCCGTGATACTTGGGCTACACCGGATAGCTGTAACCAGAACGCCTATGGCGTTCCGCAACCACAAGCAATGCTGGGCTGTCGAACCTACCGTAATCGTCAACAACAGAATGTGAATGTTAGGCAGTTTACCCAGCTTTGCCGTGAAGCAGCGATTGGTTGTAAGGCGTTTGTGGATACCCGTAATTCTGAGGCCGTGGGGTCGGAGACGTTTACGCGAGGGGATACGCCTGTTGTTCCTGGCTTTGGCGTTGCAACTACGACGCACGCGGCTGATCGGATGCTTTATTTGATCGATGATCCAAGTAAGCGTTGTACAGCTGACCAAGACAGTTGTCGGGCATTTGGGAAACCCCAATTCTCCCCTGACCGACAAGAAATCGTTCGGTTTAGCACGGTCTATCTTAAAGATAACGTTACCCGTTATAATCGTTCTTTGTGTCGTCCTTCCGAGTTATTTTGTGAAGAATTTACTTATAGTGGTGCACGTGAGTATTTTCGCGCGCCGGATACGCACACCTGTCAATATCGTGAAGGAATTTCTGAAGTGGCAGGCATGCCACCTGGAACCTACAGCGGATGGTTTGAGATGAGTTCAGCACCGGCTAAGCCCTGTTATCCGGATTTACTTGCTTCTGGCCAAACCTATGGTATCGCCCGTCGAGCTGATCCGAGCTATCGAGGATGGGTAGGAGCATGCAGCCCTTCGGCGGATTCTTGTACTGAGTTACGCGATCCATTAGATGCCTCTGATCCCGACCATCCATCCGGCAAGCCTTATTATTTCTTGCGCAATGATCGCTTAGATACCGCAAGTTGTGCCGGCAACGTAAACCCTGGAAACGGCTGTATCCTCTTGCGTGATACAAGTGATGCGACTAATCGCTACAACGCTCGTGCTACCTATGCAAGCCAGCAGGCGTTGGCCCGTCCGCAAAGTGTCCAGCCGATTGATTGTCGCCGCAACCCAAATGATCCGAACTGTATCGCGCAACCCATTGGTCAATGTGAAGGTACGATTCGTTATTGCCCACTTGATGACCCACGCTGTGAACGTACGCCATCTGTCAACGGGTTTAACCAATTTACTCTGGCTTCTCGTGTGGAAGCTTGGCGTGATACCAGCCGCATGTCTTTGCTTACGTGTCGGACCGACAACGATTGTACCGATACGTCTCCGGTTCGTACGACCTTGCCGGGGGTGGGGGATGGATACTACACCCGTACCGGTACATGTGAGAATCCAAATGATACGAACCTGATTGTGAAAGTGAATTTGGATCGTGATTGTGCCCAGTGGTTGGGGTGTAGTAGCTCTGAGGTAGTCCTTGATCCTGCTACTAACCGAACGCGCAACTTGTGTACCAACCTCGCTCTCTGTGACCAAGGGACGCAAGCAAATGGCGACCCTTACTGTGCAAGTTATGTTGACCGTTCCTCGACGAGCACGGAGCCTGTACTTACGCGCGGGCAAGCGTTTACTGCTCAGGTCTATACCAATCGAGCCGTTGGGTTTGGTCAAAAAGATTACTCAGGCTATGCGATTCCAAATGCTTTCTTAGCACCTGATTTGGTGAATGCGCGTGTGGCGATTGATGGGAATGAAAACGTCCAAGCGAGCGGTCAGTATGCGCGTGACTATCGTTTGGCAGCTATGGTGCCTATGCCACCGGCGCGCCCTGTGACCACTCCAGCTACTCCATGTGCAGCGGAAGGGGCTTGTTTCAACCATAACCAACCTCCATTGCCGACCCAGGCCGTGATTCTTGACCGTCGTTCCCGCTTAGGTGCCACGAGTCCGGAGTTACATTTGTGTCAACACCTTCAGACGGGTTTGATCGGGTACTTTGTTCCTCAGCAAGTTAACGTAACTAGTACGAGTTATTGTTACCTTGCTTCATCGTTCGATGCGGCAACATTGGGTGACCCAAACATTAAGCGTAGTCCGTTTGATTTTTCCGCACTTGCCGAATCGTTTACGCGTGGAGAGCCTAATGAGGATGGATTTATTCGTCGCGCTTTCCCCCTTGCGGAATGTCGAGCCTTCCCGCAACCGGATGCGCCGTTTCCGGATACGTATGTGACGCGTTGGGATACGACTAAGTCACCACCTAAGCCACTTGAGCGTTTGCCGGGATATACGCGCGTCAATGTTTGTGAATACGGTGAAGAGTGTTCCTGTAGCTATAAGCGTGCTGATTATAATGAGGCAGCTATCAGCAAATTCTATAATACAGCTTCGCAAGATATCCCTACGGGGGTATGTGTAGGTGGTCCTCGTGATGGAGAAGGGTGTATTCCGGGTGCTGTATTATCCATTGGATCTGCTTCTACAAATGGTCGAACCTCTGCCCCTTCCGGAGGAACAGGTACCGCTGCCCCTACTACGCGTCAGCGAGTGGTAGAGGCTTCTAATGCCTCTCAGTCGTGTGGTGATCCTCAGTTGGGTGGTCGTTGTGTCGCGCTTAGTAATGTTGAGACGGTGCGCGGGGTGTTTGGCCAATGCTTGGAGCGTGATGCGACGCGTTCGGTACGCCGGGGAGCGGTGACGGATCAACCTTGCCTTACCTGGAGCCCTGGGCCAATCCTCTTTGGAGAGAAGGATGTATACCATTACACTCCTTCTGCTGGCTATTCTCCTCCGCCAAGTTCCGGACAATACTACTGCATGTCATCAGCTCGTAAGCCTTACACGCTTCGTTTATTGCCCGTAGATTTTGAAGGGAGTTCTAATCCGGCCTCGAGCACGTATGCGGGTGCGATGCGGGAGTTTTACTATGATGACGAATTTACTTCTGACGAAGGTAATAATGTTGCCTCAATCGATGGAGCGAGTACAGATGGGAGTTTGGTGGCTCAACAGTGTGAGCAGGCTGATGATGATCAGGATAACGACCGATCAAGTGATGATGCGTATGGATTACGCTTGGTTGATACCGGACATACTCAGGACACTTCTTATACGGAAACGTTCTTTCAGCTCAATGCGATCAAATTTGTTGGTCGGTTGTTTAATGCTCGTCTAACGGCTGACGGGATACGATCGGGATTGTCTGATGCGAATATTGGGTACCTTAAGATTTCTCCAATCACTAATAAGAACGGCATGGGTCGCATCGGTTGTGGATATCAATCCGATTGGGTCGATAATTTACCTTCGTTTGATTATAACGATGCGGATCAAAGCAAGTCAGCGGATCAACAATGGCAGCAGCGTTTCTTGGAAGCGTATAACCCAATTATGACGCGCTCGACGGAGAAAGTAGTGACAGTCCGGACGTCGGGTGGTGCTTCCAGTGGTGTCCCTTTAAAAGGTGAGTGCGTAAAATTTGACGGCATAGAGGCGTCCATGAACCAGTGTTATTTTAAGACCTGGGAGGTGGGACAGCGTTTGGCCGGTCAGACACAGGCTTTCTCGTATTTAACGGCACCTGGTAGCTTTGCTAGCTTTACGGATATTCGTCGTCAGCCTCAATTTACTCGCTGTGATTCAGATAAGCCTTACTTTGGTATTCGTGCTGTCTTTCAGACGGACGCAGATGATGCATATCAAGGCGGTTTGAGCGCGTCAGACTTTGGACGATCTGGTCGTACGCCGCGTGGACCATGGCGTTTGGTTGGATTTTGGGTAGCAAGTTGTGCGGGAGCGGCTAATGATGTGCGTTACATGTATATGCACGTGGAAGTGACAAGTGCGGATATTTGTAAGGAATTAGCAGAGGTTCGCAGCCATGATTCGCAGCAGGATGCTGCTTTTACTGATCGTGTTTGGAAAGAGGGTGCCTTTACAGTTCCGCGCGTAGGCATTCCCTATGGTACCCGCTTTTCACCGTTTGCGAGTGTGCTTACCACTCGTTCAATCGGAGGCGATGACCAAGCTCTTTTTCAGACAGGTCAGGATACGGCTGGATTCTCTCCTCTTAATAAGCCTACCTTTATTGCTTCCGGAGCAGATACTTACTATCGTCCGGATGCGTATCCAAAAGATAAATGGGCCTATCTTTCCAATCTGTTTGGTCGTGTATATCGCATTTACCGCTATGAAGCACAGCCGGTCGGATTTGCCGGCAATGCCTGTCTCTATGGCCCATTTAAGGGTCGTGCTTGTCAGCCCGGTGCGACTACTCCGGCTGCAGGTACGTATGCCACCAGTCCCATGTGTAGCTTGGACGGGGAGTGTGATACCGGTGCTCTTGCTCGTGAAGATTTGGGTGACTTAAAAGTTTGTGATGCCTTGTCCGGCATTAATGCGGGGCTTGCGTGTGGAGGTGATCCGGATATTTGTCATACGGGGGCGGTGAAGATCAATCTGGCGACGGGCGTACGTGAACAGATGCTGGCAGCTTGTGGTGTAAATACGGTACGTTGGCGTAAGTTAAAGGTGTGTGATACGAGCTCGCCGCGAGCAGGTCAGGCTTGTACGGATAGTAGTAGTTGTAATGGAGGGAGTTGTATTGATGATCCACGAGAGTTATATGATTTTCTTGGTACGACAACGGTTGTTGAAGCCTTTACGGCGACTGAGGCTAATAATAGGTTTCACACACAGCGTGCCACGTACAATGAAACGCCGTTTACCTGTCAGGCGGGTCTTAGAGTGACGCTTGATTGTTCCGGTGAGTCGGTAAAATCTCGTGAATGTCCGGAGCGTGTTTATGGCAAATGCGTCAAGAATCCTTTACAGGTGATTCAACCGAGTTCTAACGCTAATCGTTATGAAGGTGAAGTGCAAGAGCGGTTTCAGGATGAAGGTCGTTGTGCCTTTCCAGCTCTCCAAGATGATGGTCTGATGATTTTTGAGGAGGCGAGCCGCCGCACAGCGGCAGGTACAGTCATCCGTCCAGGAAGTTCTGTTGTTTTGCCAAATGGTGATGGTAGGTATGCGCGTTACGACGTAGTTGAGTCGGATGAATACGAGGGCTGTTATGCGGATTATGATTGTTCGTTTGATGAATATAATTACTATTTGAAGCGTAATACCAATGGATTCCAAAATATCTATTCTCCTCGTTCGTATAAGTGGATGAATAAAGATTCTGATACGAGAAGTCTCTATGGGATTACAGCGGACGCCTGTGCTCCCGGCACTCCAAATGCGGATACTATCTGTCTTTCTTCTACAAGGATAGATATCGCCAGTTGTGGTGGTATTCCAAGTGCGAACACCCCTGGTAACGGTGTTAAAGCGCATCAAATAGGTACACGAATCCCTGCAAGTGATACTCAAGGGAACCCTCTTCCTTTTGCTGGCAAATGCGTTCTTCAGAGTTGGCGGTATGGTTTCTCTGATGCATCTGTGGGTATTAGTGCGGCGAATCAATCCAATGATTGTTCTTATAATGTTGGGAGTGGCGTGTTTAATTCCAGTGGGCGTTTCGAGCAAAAACTAGCTGGAACGAGTGAATTGAATCGTTTCCCCGGCTTCGTGGACACGCAAGTATATCAACGGTCTGAGGCGGCTGGGTTTAATTTGAATCCCATAAATGATGCTCAGATTATCGCGCGTGGTATTCGTGAGTGGATAAATGAGAACAATGATACGGCCGCAGACATATTCATTCCTTTCTCTGACGCTCTCAACACGATTATTGATGCGATTGACTCGGCGGTTACAGACATTAGTGAAGCCTTTAACAGTTGTAATACGCCTCAGGATTGGCAACAGATTCAGTTCGGCAGTTGTATCAGTCCAGACTTAGCCACTGGCCGTGCCCGAGATTATGGTCGCTGCAAAGGTGGGATCTTTGATGGGAAAGTCTGTCGAAAAGGTGCTGCCGCCGGCAATAAATACAGTTGTAAGTTAGATCCAACAGCGAATCTGAAACCGGATGGGAGCCCGATTACGTTGCAAAAGTACCCTCCGATGGATGCAGCCGGTAGACAGCCAAATACTCCAACAGCTGTTCAGGTACGAACGATTGCTCAATACGAGGCGGCGGTGAATGCCTGTGGACCCGTTTCGTTTACGATTGATGCGGGGCGTAATCTTTATCGGCCGGTGGCGGAATGTAGCTTGGTGTGGCCAACGGAACAGCCGAATGCCACCAGCGATTTAGATGCTGATAATAATATCTGTACACATGGTGCCGGCTATCGTCCACGCTTGGATATTTGCCCTGATCCAAGTGATGAGTTTTGTGGCTTGATTGCCTATAAACGTGGAGAAATCAGCTCTCTTAGCCCTCGTTTGTCTCCTTACCCTATTCCTACGGATGTCACCATGGGCTTGTATACGCCAAATTATCTGCTCACTAATCTGGCGGATCGTGGTCAAGCGGACTTTGCGGCAACCAACTTTGGCTATGTGTCTATCTATAAGCCCCAGCCACCGGTAGTGGCGGCCGTAGACACGAGTCAATGTCGTCAAGCCGGTCAGTGTACCGTGACACGTGCCAATGCCTTTACCTTTAATGGTCAAACCGAAGGTTCAGTAGTGATCGCAGGTGGTCAGCATAAGTCGACGATTCAATTCTATGGTTGGGCTTCTCATAACCAAATGCCGATTCGTAAACTTGTCATTGATTGGGGTGATGGCTTTAAGCAGTCGTTGCCGGATGCAAAGATCAAGAATCACAAGCCTTTATGTGCGGGGACGAAGGAGTGTTATATTCCTGCCGGCCCTAACCGTGGACCTACTGGCCTAACGTGTACTACAGATATAGATTGTCCGAGTGGCTATGGTCGTTGTGAGTCCGTTGGAACCTGTGGGCGCGCCCCTGAAAAGGTCTGTACGCAAGACACGGATTGCTATGGCCCAAATCAACCGAAGGATACCTGTAATATACGTCCGTTCTTTGGCAATAGCTTGGATGCATGTGAACCAAATTACTTCGAGTTTAGTCACGTGTATACCTGTGAGGGTGCGACTTCGGTAGGTGGGGCGGGGAATGTGTGTAATGCGCCGGGCGCGACCGGATTCCGCTGTTCAAGCAATCCGGAAGTGACGTGTACGGGTGCTAGCGACATAACTTCTTGCGCTAAAGGGGATCGCTGTATTCCTGACTTAGCTAAAAAGAATGGTTGTTGGGATCCGGCAGCGAGAACCTGTCGCTTTACGCCAAGAGTCTTAATTGAGGACAACTGGGGCTGGTGTACCGGTGAGTGTCGCAACACCGTCACCGACGGTGCGCTTACAGATGCGCCGACGAGTAATGTGTTACATCCGTATGGCGGGTGCTATGCGGGGGTGCCGTTGGGGGCTTTGAGTAAGAATGCAGTCAAACTTAACACCACCAATCGTGCCATTGATCCTTTGACTCTTAATGAATGCAGTGAGTCGAATCCTGGTAGAGGGGAGTTTGGTTCTTATAGGCCATGGATTGTGTATCCGGGTTCGTTGCAGCTTCGTTCACGCCGTTAATTACTAAGCCTCTACTTAACAGTAGAGGCTTAGTTTATAGAATTAATAGACCCTCACTTTTTCCTAAGAAAGTGAGGGTTGAAGGTTGGGTTTGTTTTTGATGTATGTGAGCACTGTGCTCATCGTCCCGTGAACTGGACGACGCTCACAGGCGCGTTTGGCGGGTTGCTGAAGGTGAAGGAATGCATTACCCCGCGCATGTTCACGGATCTCCAGTTCGTTGGATTTCCGCTCATCGTCGTCAGGGTGCAGACTTCTCCAACACACGTTGCGCGAGAGAATCCGATCTCGCTGCCGATATTCTCTGGCAGACGCAGAAGCGCAGACCCATCTCCTTGCATCTCGCAGATGATGGAGTTGCATTCGCTGGTGCCGTCGATCCCCCAGCATGCGGCGTTGAGATGTGCGCAGGTTGATCTGTCGAATTCAGCGACCATGCTCGCGTCGCTCGGAGAGCCGGCGTCGGGGGTAGGAGAGGTGGTGTCCGTCACCGACGCATCCGGCGGTGTGGCAGGCACGTCGACCATCGGGACGTCGTGGGGAGGGGTGGGGTTGTCGGACGTCATGATGACGTCCTGGTTGGGCGGGGCGGGGCGGTCGGTGTCGACCGTCGTGCCGCTGTCCGCGGGGTTGTTCGCGTCCGGCGGGGACGCGGGACCGTTCGGCTTGACCGAACCGCACGCCATGAGGGCGGCGGCGATGACGAAGCCGAGCATCATCTTCCACGAGGCGTACACCTTCTTCATCGAGGCCTCCTTGGTATCTGAGCCTTCCGTCTTGCTGATAGACGGTTGTCTATAGCATAAAACGGATGGCTTACTTAAGCAAGCTTATAATAAAATGTCAAGAAGGGGGGGGTGCGGGAAGGGTGCTGATTCGCATAGACCGTTATGATGTTGGATAGGAGTTTTCGGGTCTATGTTTTGTTGTTATAGTGCTGTTTAAGAACATATGGAGCGTTATCCTGCCAGACCGCTTAGACCAGTCAGAAAGGGTGTTGATGGTTCGACTCCGTCGAGGCCAGAGTCTTTGTTATCGCCTCAAGAAGCGGCAAAAAAAGCTTTTGATGATCTCCTTGAGTCTCACGAAGAGGAGTTTACCAATCTTCGTCGTGATATCTTAACCTTGGAGGTGCCCGGAGAGATGGCGATTTTTTTTCAGGAAGGGACGCCGACTCCGGAAGGCTATAAAAATACCGGTGACGGAAATTACTGGGGATTCTTTGATGATGAAACGGGAAGTGACGCGGGCTGGTGCTTGTTGACCGGACTTTGGAAGGGTTACTATGCTCTTCCGCCTGAACGTTTGTCGAAAAGCAAGTTTATTTTAGATAATAGTGTTACTACCAAACATACGACAGCTGAAGAAGCAAGGCGCATATTGCTTGAAAAAAAACGTGAAGAGCTGAAGCAAAAAATAGCCGAGTTGAAAGAAACTTCTGTGTACGAAACATGCGCAGCACGTGTTCAGGGGGTATCTGTATCGAAGGCCTATGAAGAAGCGTTCGATGCTCTCGAGGGAGCGTGGGAGCGGGCTTGGGTTGAGGATGATCAAGACCTTATTAGCCGGAGGAAAGCTCAGTGGGAATCATACGTAAAAAATGATAAAGAGACGTACGAGCAAATTGAAGCAGGTGAAAAGGCGATCCGAGAACGAATCGAAGATCTACAAGGTTTTGGATTACCTGCCACATCCATAAATTCTCCTCATTTTTATGGAGAAAAACCAAGTACCATTGATGAGGCTCTGAAATATGCTCGAGAACTGCCGGGTGTTCTTAGTGACTTGAATGTCTACATTAAGGATGAGTTGGTGGCACGCCATGAAATTGAAATTACCTCTCAGGCAGAGTATGACCGGCTCTTGGCAGAGCCTGCCAGACCCGCTCCTTGGTGTCTTCAGGGGATGGAAGCGGATTTTTTTGAAGAATATAAACGTAACTATGGTGAGGGTTTTGGACTCAAGGTTGCCGGGGAGAAGACCTGTCTTCCCGGAGACCTGGGTGTTGTCGGCATAGTGTTTCCAGAGCCAAATAAAAAATGTTCGAGCGAGATCGTTTCCAGTGGTTTACGTTCATTCTGGGGGCATCCATTCCCTACCGGTGTCGGAAGATGGGGTACGAAGTTAGTGGCTGTGATTGAAGCTGATGATTGGTGGGTTAAATACACGCAGACCGATAAAAGTGGATTGGCTGTGACAATGATTTACGATGCTGCAGGGATCCATACCACCAGTCGTTATGGAAGCGATGGAAAAGAACTTTTTCTCCCATGGTCCGGGCGTGAATCCATGATTCATTCGTCAGAAGGCGCGCCTCAGGTTGTCCACGAAACATCACTCACGAATACGGCCAATCAGCAGACACTTGTGACAGAAGCGGCATCTGCGCAGGCGCGTTTGGTTGATGAGGAAAACGCAAGGTTGCGTCAGGAACGTATTCAACGTGAACTAACTCCGGAAGTTATTGCAGAGGTAAGATATGGTTTACAACGAATTGATGTTCTTCTGACCATTATAGAGCGTTCATTTAAGGAGCAAACAGTGCTTACGGATGCGGAGCGGACTTTTTCTACGAGTATGAACGGGTTGCGCATAAACTGGAATCGGTTGGATGCTGATCTATCTGCGCAAAAAAAAGGCCTTGAGCTTCGTGATGATGTCCGCAAGCTTGAAGAAAAGGTGTTGCGTGGCACGCAGCTAAAAGCTCTCAATGATGTTCGTAAAAATTTTTGCGAGCGTGTTAGAGAGAAGTTTATTGAGTGGGAGGCTGTGTCGGCTTTGGTGAAGAATGATATAGATTGCCGTGCATTGATTGATGAGGGCCTTTGCTCAGAAGAGACGTTGGTTGAGGTTATTCGTACTAAGTTTTTAGATGATCCATGGCAGCAAACGCTTCAGCGGGTGAAGGCTGATACAGTTGATTTCTTTCTTGATAAAGTCCCCTAATTCATCGAAGAGCAATTTTATAAGTAAAATCTTCATAATTACGAGGATTGTTCTTCGTGATTAAATATAAAAGGCCGCCCTTGACGTTCGTGCTCTATTCACGTATCCTTTCTTTCATGGATGACTCGTTCGGAAGAACGGGTTTCTTTTATACATAGCCTAAAATTACCTGATTTCCCCTTATGGCCAGCCCCATTTCCCAAGCCATGAAACAGATTGCCGATGAAAAAGGCATTGCCTATGAATCGGTGTTAGAAACCGTTGAAGCCGCGCTTGCTGCGGCGTATCGTAAGGATTTTGGCAACAAAAACCAAAATATCAAGGTTAAGTTTGATCCGGAACATTACGATGGTCAGACGGCTGGTATTCGCGTGTTTGATGTAAAAACCGTGGTTGAGGACATGGAGTTGCCTGACTCTGCGACTGAACCTGTTGTAGAAGAGAAGGAGACGCGTGGTTCACGTCGTGAGCGCGAAGAAGCCAAGGCACCGGAATTCGGTCCGGATGGCAAACTGCTTGAGCCGGTCTTCAATCCCAAGACCATGATTATGATTTCGGATGCGCGTGACTTAAAGCCGGATGCTGCTATTGGTGAAGAAATTCGGGTGGAGCTAAGTGTTCCAGCGGCTTTTGGTCGTATGGCAGCCCAGACGGCGAAGCAGGTGGTCTTGCAAAAATTACGCGAAGCAGAACGTGGGGTGATCTACAATGACTTCAAAGGACGTGAAGGGGAACTTATGAATGTCACCATCCAGCGTCGTGAAGGTCGTGTCGTGCTCATCGATCTTGGGCGTGCTACCGGAATCATGTTACCGGAAGACCAGATTGAAACCGAGCGTTATTATCCCGGAACACGTATTAAGGCCCTTTTGCGCGAGGTGGCACTCACCGGCAAAGGTCCTGAAATCCGATTGTCGCGCAGCAGCCCTCAATTGATTACGGCGTTGTTTATCCAAGAAATTCCCGAAATTGCTAATGGTGTTGTGGAGATTAAGGGCATCGCCCGCGAGGCGGGGAGCCGTGCCAAGGTAGCCGTCTCGACAAATGATGAGGCGATTGACCCAATCGGTTCTTGTATTGGTCAGCGTGGTACGCGTATCCAGACCATGATCCGTGAATTAAACGGTGAGAAAATTGATATTATTGAATGGAACGACAATGCTGGACAGTATATCCAGGCGGCTTTATCTCCTGCAAAAGTCCTGGCGGTTGAATTGCGCGATGATGAGCACTTGGCGGTTGTGTCTGTCACCGCCGACCAATTATCGCTTGCCATTGGAAAAGGCGGCCAAAACGTGCGCTTGGCGGCGAAGCTGACCGGTTGGAAAATTACCGTGGTGGAACAAGGCGGAAAAATAGTGGCTGATTCAGAGACTGGCGCGTTTGAAGAAGCGGTGCCCACGGTTTCAGCTTTGGAAGTACCTGAACGGGCGGAAGAGGCGGATGCCAAGGATGCGGCGCAGATGGGACAGCCGTTAGAAGGCTCAGCCGGTACCGAAGAGAAGAAGGAAGAAGCTGCTTAGTCCCGTTCTCTGTCTTATGTCCCATCTTTTTACCGTGATTCTCCTCCAACCCATCCTTAATCTGCTGATTTGGTTATATAACATCTTGCCCGGCGGTGATATTGGGTTTGCGATTATCGTTGTGACGTTTATTGTCAAACTGATTCTCTATCCTCTTACCCAGGCCCAACTCAAACAGCAACGTGCTTTGCAGCAGCTCCAGCCCAAGATCGAAGAGATCCGTGCCCGTCTCAAGGATGACAAGGAAGGACAGGCTAAGGAACTCATGGCGCTTTATTCTAAGGAGAAGGTTAATCCGGCTGCTTCCTGTTTACCGCTTCTTATCCAGTTGCCCGTGTTTATTGCCCTCTACCGTGCGTTGTCGATTGGTCTTGCGTCCGCTAGTTTTAGCAACTTGCTCTATTCTTTTGTGGCGAATCCGCAGGTTGTAAATTCTAAATTTCTTGGTGTCTTTGACCTGACGCATCCAAGTTATGTCCTGGCGGTGCTAGCGGCTGGCGTCCAATTTCTGCAAACACGACAGATGCTTAAGCCACCGGCGGGAGCAATTACCCAGCCTCCGGCTGAAGTGGCCGACAAGCCTGCTGCCAAAGACGAAGGGATGGCAGCCATGATGAACAAGCAGATGACCTACATGATGCCAATTTTGACCGCCGTTATTGGGTTTTCTTTACCTGGTGGGTTATCCCTTTATTGGCTCACTATGAGCTTGTTAACGGTGGTTCAACAACAGTGGTTGATGAAGAAGTCCGTCGTGCCGACTCTCCCCGCTGCTTAATCATTGTCTTTTTTTCTCCCCGTGCGTTAAACTCCGGCCGTTTATCAATCTTGTATGAACCGATCTCTTTCTCCACAGAAAAAAACCGTTCGAGCCCGTGCGGCTTGGCTGATCGTCCTTTTGTTGGTGGCGGGCGTGTTTGCCTACCCGGCTCCGTATAACTGGGTGTCTGCTCAACTCAAGTCTCGGCTTGGCTTTGGTATCGGGATGATTCGCGCCCCATTCATTTTGGGTCTTGATTTGCAGGGAGGCACGCACCTTGAGTATGAAGCCGATGTGAGCCATGTTGCGGACGCGGACCGTCGTGAGGCTTTAAACGGTGTCCGTGATGTGATTGAACGGCGTGTCAATTCAATCGGTGTATCCGAACCGCTTATCCAAACCACTCAAGCGGGGGATAGTTGGCGGGTGACGGTTGAGTTGGCGGGGATTAAGAATGTGAACGATGCTATTAAGCTTATTGGAGAAACGCCTATCTTGGAATTTAAAGAGCAGAACGAGGCGGCCAACAGCGAGCTTACGGAAGAACAGAAGAAGGAGTTGGAAGCTAAGAATGTCGAAGAGAAAAAGCGGGCTACCGACCTTCTGAACCAAGTGCTTAAGAGCCCGGCCTCGTTTGAAGCACTCGCGCGTGAAAAAAACGAGAATGCTGACCTTAAGGCTAAGGCGGGTGATTTGGGTTTTTTGGCTACCAACCCTGACTACCAGGATTTATATGAGATTTTTAAGAATGCCGCGACTGGGACAATTGCGAAGGTTGTGATTGAACGTCCTACAAGCTATACCGTGGCGCGTGCCGAGGAACGTAAGAGTTTGGGGAACGAGGTTAAGCTTCGGCATTTGCTGATTCTTGCTCCTGTGCCAACTAAGGACAGTGAAGGCAAGACGGTTCCATTAAACGCGACCCAACAACAGGAGCGGGATAAAGCGTTTGCCAAGATTCAAGATTTGAAGAAACGGGCGACGCCGGAGAATTTTGTAGCCTTGGTCAAAGAATTTTCCGAAGACCCAACGGCTAGTTCAACTAATGGCGAGATTGATTGGGTGATCAAGGGTCAGTTGGTTGATCCCGCTTTTGAAGCGGCGGGCTTTGCCCTTAAGCCAGGGACTATTTCTGAGGTGGTTGAGTCCCAATTCGGGTTTCACCTGATCGAAAAAATCGACGAGCGTCCTAAGACGGATGTGCGTGTGCGGGTGATTGATGTCAAGCGCACGGTCTCAACGGATATCGTGCCGGCGGATCCTTGGAAGCTCACCAAGCTTACGGGTAAGCAACTGTCTTCGGCTCGTGTTGATTTTGATCCTCGGGTTGGGACGCCACTAGTGTCGCTCCAATTTAACGATGAAGGTGCAGTTTTATTTGAAGATATTACTCGTCGCAATATTGGGAAGCCGGTCGGTATCTTCTTAGATGGGAAGGCGATTTCTACGCCCGTAGTTTCAACGGAGATCGCCGGTGGAAGGGCTGTTATTCAAGGAAGCGGTAATGTGGAAGAGGCTAAGACCCTCGCTCGCCGTTTGCAGGCCGGGGCGTTACCGGTCGGTATCAAGCTCATTGCTCAGCAGACGGTGGGACCGACCTTGGGTGCCGATTCGCTTACTAAGTCATTGTCTGCGGGGTTATTCGGTTTCTTATTTGTGGCTCTGTTCATGATTTTGCTGTATCGGTTGCCTGGGGTCGTCTCTATCGGGGCCTTGGTCTTGTACGCGGCCTTGTCTGCTTCGGCGTTTAAATTGATTCCGATTACACTTACGCTTGCGGGTATTGCCGGGTTTATCTTGTCACTTGGAATTGCGGTTGACGCAAATGTGCTGGTGTTTGAACGTTTTAAGGAAGAGTTAAAAGAAGGAAAACCCTTATTAGTCGCCCTTGAGGAATCATTTAGACGAGCTTGGCCTTCGATCCGTGATGGTCATGTGACGGTGCTTATTTCCTGTATCGTCTTGTACGGATTTTCTTCCTCGGTCATTCGTGGCTTTGCTCTTACGCTTTTGGTTGGTACCCTGATCTCTTTGTTTACGGCTGTGGTAGCTACACGTACCTTCTTGCGCTTCTTGGCGCAAACTGGCTTGCAGAAATACGATTGGATTTTTCTTCGCTCTAAGCGCTAACCCTTCTTATGTTGAATGTCGTAAAGTTGCGTCACGTTTGGTACGTCTTGTCCGGCCTCATGATTGGATTGTCGGTGGCGTTTTTGGCCATATGGGGGCTGAAGCAAGGCATTGATTTTACTGGTGGGACACTCATGGCAGTCCGATTTGCTGAACGTCCGTCTTCGACGGAAGTACAGCAGGTTTTGGATCAGAGTGGTGTTGCATTAGGATCGGTGGTTATTCAACCGGTGGCCGATACCGACATGCAATTTCGCTTAAAACCCCTGACGGAAGAAGAGCACGCGAAGGTGCTGGGCGTACTTACCGCTCGGTATCCCACTCTGTCAGAATTGCGTTTTGATGCGATTGGCCCGGTCGTTGGCGAAGAGTTACGACGCAAGTCTATTGAAGGGCTCGTGATTGTGTTGCTCGCGATCCTGGTCTACGTGGCTTATGTCTTCCGCAAGGTGTCAGCGCCGGTGCAGTCGTGGAAATACGGGTTAGTCACGATCTTTACGGCCTTCCACGACGTGATTGTGCCCATGGGTGTTTTTGCCTGGTTGGGCCATCGCTATGACGTTGAGGTTGGTACATCCTTTATTGCGGCTATTCTGACCATTTTGGGGTATTCCATCACCGATACGATCGTGGTTTTGGACCGTGTGCGCGAGAACTTGCCTAAACGCAGTGGTTCGTTCTCCGAGATTGTCGAGGCTTCGGTGCACCAGACCTTCTTACGTTCGTTGAATACGTCTATTGCTACGCTGCTTACGCTTGGAGCGGTTCACTTCTTTGGTGGCTCAACCTTACATGAATTTACCTTGACCTTGATGATTGGGATTGCTGTCGGTACCTATTCTTCGATCTTCGTTGCTTCGCCTATGCTCGTGAGCTGGCATGAGTGGACGAAGAAACGCCGGACTCAGAATGTGTAAATTTGAAGGGAATGCTCGATCGGAAAAGGATTTTTTCTTCCCTCCGCGATTTGCGCATATCAATCTGTTTTGATGGATGCTTCGGACATGTTCGGTAACAAAAATCCTTTTCCGATCGAGCAGGTGGGTAGTCGGATTTGGTTTACGGGCTTCATGATTCACGCTTCACCGTGAGTATGATAAGATGTGGTCGCATGGACGACGGCATCTTTTCTTTTTTACCGAGTTTCTTTACGACCTTCGATCTTGAGGCGTTTTTAGACCTGGCTGGGCAAAATCCATTTGCCGCCATGTGGATTATCCTAAAGTCTGGAGGGTGGATTCTGCTCGCTTGGTTTGCTTGGTGGGCAGGTACACAAGGATATCTTGAATATATTCAGGATCGCTTTTGGAAAAAGAAAGAATGGATGCTCATGCAGATTACTGTTCCTCGTGTATCCGAGCAGACGTGTAAAGCGGTTGAGAATATTTTTGCCACGGTGGCTGGGTTGCATAATGGACCAAGCTGGACGGAAACATGGGTAGATGGGTTTGTGCAGACCACTGTTAATTTTGAGATTGCTTCCATTGATGGACAGGTTTCTTATTATATTTGGTCAGAGCGACGTTTTGAGGCCATGCTTAAGTCGGCAATTTACGCACAATACCCTGATGCAGATATCATAGAGGTGGATAACTACGCCAAAGCGATTCCTCAAACGTACCCTGATGAAGAGTGGGATATATGGGGAACCGAACTCGTACCGGTAGCTCCTGATCCTTACTCAATTAAAACCTATCTTGATTTTACGGATCCGGTTTCTGGGGAATTTAAAGATCCTCTTGCAGGTGTGCTAGAAAACTTTTCTCATTTGGGACCAGGAGAGCAGGCATGGTATCAGATTAATATCAAAATGTCGGATCAAAAGGAGTTTCGTAAGCGCGCCGAGAAAGAAATTAATAAAATTAAAGGGGTTAAGGAGAAAGAGCCGGAGAGCTGGGTTGGAAAGGCTTTTCTCTTTCCTTTACAGGTACTAAATGATTTCTTGAAGGTGGCTGTTGGCGGGGAGATTTTTCCGGCTGGTGAGAAGCCAAAAGAAGATAAGAAGGACTTGTTTCCAAAGCTCGCTGCATTGTCTCCGGGTGAAAAATATACGCTCGAATGCTTAGAGCGAAAGGCGGGGAGGATTGGATTTGAGACAAAGATTCGTTTTATTTATGCCGGACGTAAAGAGGTGTTTAAGAAGCCGCGGGCGGTGCATGCGTTTATTGGTGCTATTAAGCAAATGAATGATTTTGGGGCGCAGTCTCTAAAACCAGAATCTAAAGTCTCGGGTGTTAGTAGTACTATTTTGTGGTTTAAGGAAGGTCGTAATAACCTCCGTAAGACCAAACTTGTTCAGCGCTATGCCAAACGTTCCGGTGATGGCGTCTCGCGTTACTTCTTGTCGGCGGAGGAGCTCGCGACGCTCTGGCACTTCCCGATTTTGATGCAGGTCAAGGCTCCTCAACTTCGCCGTACGGAGGCCAAGAAAACGGATGCGCCGTCGAATATTCCCTTTGAGTAATGCTGTGAAGCGTAAAACGTGAAACCTGAAGCCGGGGTAAATCTCCTCGTTCCAGACGATTCACGATTCACGATTCACGATTCACGACCTATGCCTATTGTCTACGACCACGATCATGAACGCGAAATCACCTTGTTTGCAGAGACGAATTTTCGTAATCAGCATCGGCGGTTTGGGATTAGGACCGATGACCGTCGTCGGCATATGTATGTGCTCGGCAAGACCGGCATGGGAAAAACGACCTTGCTTGAGAATTTAATTTTGTCAGATATTATTGCCGGGCATGGGTGTTGTTACATCGATCCCCACGGAGACACAGCGGAAAAATTGATTGATTTTATCCCCTCACATCGAATTAATGATGTGGTTTACTTTAATCCTGCGGATACGGCTTTTCCGATGGGGTTTAATATTTTGGAGACGGACAATGATGACCAGAAGCCGCTGGTTGCTTCCGGCTTGATGGGCGTGTTTAAGAAGATTTGGCCGGATGTGTGGAGCGCGCGCATGGAGTATATTCTCATGAATTGCGTGCTTGCCCTCTTGGACTATCCGGGAGCGACGTTGCTTGGGATTACGCGTCTCCTGGTCGATAAAGAGTATCGCGCCCGTGTCACGGCAAAAATACGTGACCCGATCGTCAAGACGTTTTGGGTAGCGGAGTTTGCGTCGTGGTCTGAAAAGTATGCGACGGAAGCCATCGCGCCGGTGCAAAATAAAGTCGGCCAGTTTTTGTCTTCTTCGGTCGTACGTAACATTGTGGCGCAAGTCAAATCCACTATCAATTTTCGCCAGATTATGGATGATGGCAAAATTTGTGTAGTAAACCTGTCCAAAGGTCGTATTGGAGAGGATAACATGCGTTTGTTGGGCGGTATGGTGGTTACAAAGATCCAGCTGGCGGCCCAAGAAAGGCAAAATATTACTGAGCATAACCGACGTGATTTTTATCTCTACGTTGACGAGTTCCAGAACTTTGCCAATGAATCGTTTGCGACGATTTTGTCGGAAGCGCGTAAGTATCGTTTGAATCTGACAATTGCTCATCAATATATTGAGCAGTTGGATGAGAAAGTTGCTCCAGCGATTATCGGAAATGTGGGAACGATTATTCTCATGCGTATTGGCGGGACGGACGCTCAGTTTTTTGAGACGGAGTTTTCGCCAACCTTTACGCCCGAGGACATGGTCAGCTTGGCGAAATATCAAATCTATTTGAAGCTCATGGTGGACGGGGTGGCTACGCCGCCGTTTTCGGCAAATACGATGGCACCTATTGCTAAACGTACCGGTTCGACCGAGCGTGTGATCCAGGTGAGTCGGGAGCGCTATGCTGAGCCGCGCGCAAATATCGAAGAAAAAGTCCTTAAATGGAGTGGCTTTGAGGTGGCCGGGTCGACGACCGGGACCACGGCTTCGGATGACTCTGCTCAGGGATTGCCGATCTCTTCCGATACTTCGTCAGCCCAGCCTCCGGAGACTTCTTCGCCTGGGCAGGATGACCTGTCGGCAAAGGTTTTTACTCCTCCTCCACCATCAACGCCCGCTCCTGATTCTGCTCCTCGACACTACCCTCGGATTGAAACCGATGAAGAACGAGAGCAGCGCGAAGCTTCCGTCCAGAGTGGTTTTACTCCCGCGCCTTCTTCGGCCGTTCCTTCCACATCTGCGCTCGCTTCAGATCTGTCGCTTCGTCAAGTGCAGGCGGATTCTAGAGGGTTGGAAGAATCGGATACTGCTGGTGCCCAAGAAGAATACCTGCTCTTGAAACCTGAGCGCTTGGCGGCGATTGCAGCTGTCACGTCGGCCGCTGGGGGGAAAAAGAAGGAGCGTCCAAAGTTTGTGCATACTTGCAGTCGGTGCGGCAAGACCTGGGAGTTGGCGATTCAGCTTGATCCGAGCCGACCAATGTATTGTCCGGAGTGCCGACCGATCGTGCTTGAAGAAAAAAAGAACCGTGGGTCGGTTGTTAAGCAGATTACGCGCACCCCACCCCCACCCGAGCTTACTACCGTCCATCACAAGGAAGTGTCGGAGTTGTCTTTTGCCCATGAGGCTCAACTGCCTAGTGCTCCCCCTGCTTCCAAGCCGCGCATCGTGCACGATTCTCCTTCTGCCTATGCTGCAGAGCCTCGTGGGATGATTAAAGTGGTCGTTGACCAGCAAACCTCGCCGGAACGTTTGAGTATGCTTGAGGAAATCGCTCAGTCTAAGAATCAGGCCTTGGAGTTGGATAAGAAGGTGTTGGAGGCACGAGCCGGAGAGGCAGTTAGACGTGAACCGCCGCCTCGTCGAGATGACCGGCCTGCTCGTGACGACCGTCCGCGTGAGCATCGACCTCCTCGCGAACTCGACGAACGTAGGCGTGACGATCGTGCATACCGTGACGATCGTTCACGAGAACCGCGTCGGGATGGGCGTCCGCCACGAGGAGAAGCAAAGTCTCCTCGTCGAGATGACCGGCCTGCTCGTGACGACCGTCCGCGTGAGCATCGACCTCCTCGCGAACGCGACGAACATAGACATGACGACCGTCCACCGCGTGAAGAACGCCGTGGGACTGCTCCACAGGCTGTACAAGCCCAATCCTCAAGCTTATCCGCACTGCAGCCACCTGTTCCAGCATCGGTTCCACCACCTCCCGCTCTCGATCGTTCATCGGTCTCAGCAGCTCCTCCCGTTTTTTCTCCCTCGACAGGTCAAGGAATGCCGGAAGGTCTGGGTTCCCGTCCTGTACCACCATCTACGATGCCGCCCGCTAATTCGGCGACTGCCAAGGTATTGGACAAGCTGCTTGATCGTTCAAAGCCGTCTTCCTTCAAACAAGTGGTGCAGGCCGAACCACCTCCTTTTCCTGCCTCGGATGATGAGTTTGGGGATCTTGATATTGGTCTTGACGCGTCGTCTGTTGTCGAGTCCTCTTCGGCGCCTCCTTCCTCACAGAGGAGCTCTCTTCAGCCCGGTCAGCGTGTTACGTTTTAAGCTTATGAGAACCTCTGGACGTATTCCGCAGTATTCGTTGGTTTTGGTTGTTTGCCTATTCTTTTTTGGCATAACCTCTGTTTGGGCTGCCTCTGTACTTCCTGATGCGGACCAGGACTTGCTAGCGGATGCTTGGGAAACGACCGTCTATCATACCGATCCTTTGCGGACCGATACCGATGGAGATGGGTATGATGATCGCACAGAAATAATGAACGGCTATACCCCACTTGGTGACGGTCGTTTGACGGAAACAGATTATGACCAAGATGGACTAAGTGACCGCTTGGAGCTTATCTTTGGAACTGATCCCTTGATTGCGGATTCAAACCTTAATGGACAGAAGGATGGGACGGATGTACTCGCGGCGATATCGCCAACTTCGACCACACCGACGCCTTTGCAAAAGTCTATCTTTGTTAGCCTTAAACGCCAAAGGCTGGAACGGCGCGTCAACAATATTCCCATTGATTCGTTCCTGGTTTCCACGGGTTTGCCTCGAACCCCAACGCCGGTCGGCACATTTAAAATATTACAAAAAAATCCTCGCGCCTGGTCCAATTCAGCTAAGCTATGGATGCCGTATTGGATGCATTTTAGTGGACGAGGCCATGGGTTGCATGAATTGCCGGAGTGGCCCAATGGACGCAAAGAAGGGGAAAGCCATTTGGGTAAGCTGGCTTCGCATGGATGTGTCCGTATGGGGATTGGAACCGCAAAAATGGTTTATGACTGGTCACCGGTTGGTACGCCAGTGGTTGTTTCGAAGCTATGAGAGGCCGATTCTTGGCAGGTTTTCTCCTAAGTCTAAGCCTGTTTTGTTTTGGCTCGAAGGCCTTGGCGGCAACGCCGCTTCCAATGTTTACTGCCTATGTTCCACAATCGGATGAGTTCGTGTCCGCTGTAGTCATGATTCCAAAGACGCAACAAGTTTTGTATAGTTTTAAACCGGATTTACCCCATCCGGCCGCGAGTTTGACTAAGTTGCCTGGAGCGCTGGCGTTTTTATCTCGTAATATTCCCATGTCTCGCTCCGTGCGTCTTGTGGCTGCTGATGAAGTGGGTGGTGGAAGGTTGCGGGTTTCTGTGGGCGCCAAGATGACGGTACAAGACTTGTTTTTTTCCAGTATTTCCGCAAGTGCGAATAATACCGCGATGGCGCTAGGACGTTTGTCTGGCTTACCCAAGGCGGTTTTTCTGCAAAAGATGAACCGTGAGGCTCAGCTGGCTGGCGCGACACATTCAATCTTTGTTGATTTTTCCGGCATGGATTCTCGCAATATGACCACGGCGCATGATATGGCGTTGATTGCCGATCGCGCGTTTGCCAACCCCGCCCTCCGTCGAGCCGCGACGACTGGCCAATATTCGTTTACGGTGTATGAGGGGACAAAGAAGATTGCCAAAACCATTAAAAATACTAACGCGCTTTTAACGAGCGATCCTGAGATGTGGGTGTTGGGAGGGAAGACGGGGTACCTCGAAGAATCTAAGAACAACCTGGCGGTACGCTTGCGTCAGCTGGATGAACATGGTACACCCATGCCCGGTACGGATGTCTTGGTTGTTGTCTTTGGTTCTGAGACCAAACAGGACATGTTTGCCTCTGCCAAACGTTTGGCGCAGTGGGCTTGGAATAATCATGTATTTTGATCACGTTGCCACCTGGCTTAAAGAACGGGGCGAGCCAGCCTATCGACTCGCTCAAGTCAAACGAGCGTTTTTTGTTGAACTTCGTGAGAGTTGGGAGGGTCTGAGTGTGTTTGGGAAAGCGTTACGTGATGAGGCGGCTAAGGACCTTCCTTGGAATACGCTGGCTCCTTTACGCGTCCAAGAAAGTAAAGATGGTGATACTGTCAAAACATTGTTTCGCTGTGAGGATGGTAAAACGATTGAGGCGGTTTTGATGTGTCATCAGGATGAGCGCAACACGGTTTGTGTCTCTTCGCAGGCGGGATGTGCGATGGCGTGTGCATTTTGCGCGACGGGGACGATGGGGCTTAAACGTAACTTAACGAGTGAGGAAATTGTCGAGCAGGTGATTCACTACGCACGTTATCTAAAACCGCGTGGGGAAGTCGTGACGAACGTGGTTCTAATGGGGATGGGGGAGCCGCTCCATAACTATGACAACGTCATGAAGGCACTCAAAACGTTGAATGATAAAAGCGGTTTCAACTTTGGTGCGCGTCGCATGAGTATTTCAACGTGTGGCGTTGTCCCCGGGATTTTGCGTTTAGCCGATGAGCCTTTGCAAGTTAACTTAGCGATTTCGCTCCATGCCGGGACCGACGAAGTGCGTTCTAAGATCATGCCGGTGAACAAGGCCTATCCTTTGGCAAAACTTATGCAGGCCGTTCAGACGTACATGGAGAAGACGAATCGCAAAGTCATGTTTGAATATTTATTGTTGAAGGGGATTAACGATCGTCCAGAAGATGCGGAAGCCGTGGCACGTTTGCTTGGATCAGATGTGAGGCTCGTGCACGTGAATGTGATTAAGTATCACGATACGCTTGCGTTTCAAGGCACGGAACGGTCCGCTCGTGTCGAATTCGTGGACTGGTTACGCGAACTAAGAATCCCTGCGACGCATCGTGTGACGTTTGGTGAGGATATCGATGCTGCTTGTGGCCAACTTGCAGTTAATGAAACCGGAGAGACGGTCGTGCAAGGGACGCAGGCGATTAAGTTGAATAAGAAAGTTTAGAGTATACAGTATTGAGTAGAGAGTTTTTGGGAGGAGGGACAGTTTTTGTTTTTTCCGTTTTTGATACTCAATACTGTATACTCTATACTCGATACTTTTATGCACCATCGTTCCTTTTTTGTGGGGTGGGGGACTACGGTTCTTGCGCTCGGTATTGGCGTATTGGGAATACTGTTAGTGGCAAACGCGCAAATGACCTCTGAGTCGCTCGCCGACCTTTCCTCGTTTGAGGCGAGCTTGCAGCAAGCTTCTTTGGATGCGGCTGCTCCTGCGAGTGAGGAATTGCCACCCATTGTCTTTGCTACTAGTACAGTCGCCTTGTACCAGCCACCTTTGCGCTACTTGCGAGCTGTTAAGGGGGATCCACGCCTGACGCCGGCAGATATCTCGGTACGTGTACCGATCCTCATGTATCATCATATTCGTGCCATGAAGTCATCGTTTACAGCTAAGGACCGTCAATACACGGTGACACCCGAGCATTTTGAAGCGCAGATGGAAAGGTTGGTAAAAGCTGGTTATACGACCATCACGCCGCGTGAGTTGGAGGCAGCCATTGAAGGCAAGATGATCTTGCCTGAGAAGGCAGTTCTACTCACCTTTGATGATGGGTATCGGGAGCATTACAAGATTGCTTTTCCAATCTTGCGCCGGTTACACTTAAAAGCTACATATTTTATTATTTCTTCGACTACACGTATCCATGCTCACATGACCGAAGAGATGATCCGTGAAGTTGATGCAAGTGGCTTAGTGACGATTGCGGATCATACGCGTCATCATCCGTTTCTCGCTCGTATGTCTTCTGCGAGTCGCGTTCCGGAAATTGTGGATTCTAAGCAGGATTTGGAAGCGATCATTGGGCATCCAGTCTTGGACTTTGCGTACCCATTTGGAAGTTGGAGTCAGGAGGTTGCTAATGACGTTAGAAAGGCCGGTTATACCCTCGGGTTTGGCATCCGCCTTGGTTCTTTGCATGGAGAGTCTTCCCGCTATCAGTTGCGTCGGATCCGAGTTTTAGATGGAGAGGATGTGGTGCCGATGCTTGACCTATTGTCCAAACCTTGACGGATGTGACGTTTTTCGGCACCGTTCTTGCTCGCCATGTCTTTCAGTCTTTCTTCTAAAAAACGTATCCTCGTCGGCATGTCTGGCGGGGTAGATTCGAGTTTGGCGGCGGCACTTTTGCTTGAACAAGGATATGAAGTGGTCGGTGGGTTTATTAAAAATTGGTCTGATACGAAAGATCTTTGGACCGGGGAATGTCAGTGGCGTGGTGAACGACGTGATGCGCTCCGCGTTGCTGCCAAGCTTGGAATTCCACTCCTGACTTTTGATTTTGAAGCGTCCTATCGCGAGCGTGTTTTGGGTCGTATGTTTGCTGAGTACGAGCAGGGGATTACGCCAAACCCTGATGTTCTATGCAATGAAGAAATTAAATTCGGACTGTTTTTTGAAGAGGCGATACGTTTAGGGTTTGATGGCGTTGCAACGGGACATTATGCTCGGATCGAGCGGACAGCTGATGGAATGGCTCATTTGTTAAAAGGAATTGATTTGGACAAGGATCAGTCATATTTTTTGTACCGACTTTCGCAAGCAGTATTGCAGCGAACGTGGTTTCCGATTGGGTATTTATATAAGACGGAAGTGCGTGCCAAGGCGGAAGTGTTTGGATTACCGACGGCCCAAAAACCAGACAGCCAAGGCATTTGTTTTGTTGGGAAGCTGGATTTTAAAGATTTTTTGCGTAAGAAAATTGAGCCGCGACCGGGAGAGATCGTCACCGTCAGTGGAGAAGTGGTTGGTAGTCATGATGGTTTGGATGCTTATACGATTGGTCAACGTCAGGGTATCCAAGTCTCAAAGGACCAACGCGCTTGGTATGTGGCAGATAAAGACTTGGAAAAGAACCGGTTAATTATTGTGCCTGATCGTGAACATCCTCGCTTGTATACCAAAGAGGCTGTCATTTCACGGGTCAATTGGTGTGCTGGTGACCCGTGTGCCGATGGCAAAGAAATCGAGGTTGAAGTGGCTATTCGGTATCGGCAAAAGCCGGTGAAAGCGAAGATAGTATCCAGAATGGGTCCGGGTCACTCGATACTTGATACTCGATACTCGATACTCTTTGCCGATCCCGTCTGGGCTTTAGCCCCAGGTCAGTCCGCTGTCTTCTATCAGGGCCAGGAATGCCTAGGGGGTGGATTTTTAATGTAAAATCCTGTATCTTATTGATAATGCAGCCTTCTCGGAACACAAAGCGTTTGGAATGGATTTCTCTTGTTTACCTCTTGTTTTTTGTCTTGACGGTACTTTCACCTTCGATTTATACCCGCGACTATTTTGGTATTTCTCAAACAACTTTAGAGGAAATAACGATTTTTGTGTTTGGGATTGCTGGATTGCTCACGTTTTCCCTCTACGAACGCTATATGGAGCGCCGTGAGCGGGAACGTGAGCAGGTTCAGATGGACTACCACCGTGCCAAGAAGGAGCTCATGGAATCGTATGCCTATATTGGGTCGGTGAACCGTAAGATTGAGCTTTTGAAGAACATGGCGCATGACACTTCCACGGTCATGAACGGTAAGCGGTTGCCGAAAGACTTGTTGCAGTCCTTGGCGGCTAATGCGTGTGCCGCAGCGGGAGCGAAGTGTGCCTTGCTCCGCTTTGTCGAGCTTGATCCTTTGCGGACGGAAGGGGAGTTTACCCATGAACAAGAAGGAAGGTTTGCGTTTCGGATTGCGAATAAAGATTTAAAGCATGTCCACGACCAGAGTTTGAGCCATGCCTTGCTTGAGTCAGAAGATAGCAAGAAGATCGTAGTTATCCCTTCCGACCGTTCGCGTGGGCCTTTTAAAGCCTATTTGCTTTTGCACGTAGGCGAGGCCTTGCCCGAGGATTTTGACGTCTCTCTCTTAAAGATTTTTGTGAACCAGGCCGAGGCGCTGTATCACAACTTTGCGACGCAGAAGAGCTAGATTTTCTTACTCTTTTTCTTCGTCATCTCGAACGTTCTACCCCCCCCAGTCTCTTCGTCATCTTGAGCGAAGTCCGACGGAGCCGAAAGATCCCTCGTCCATCCGAGTCGCGAAGCGTCCCTGATTATTTCTGTGATAGATCATTCATGGCAAGGGATTTCTCCGCTCCACGCATTTTTTATTGTTTATTGAGTCCGGTCGAAATGACGAGACGGGAGGGTGAGACCAAACCGTGACGAAATCCGAAGCATTTGCTAACCTTCGAGCTATTATGACGATCCATGAGATGCGTAAAGCCTATTTAGATTTTTTTGCTGAAAAAGGACATGCGATCCTGCCTTCGGCTTCGCTTCTGCCTGATAATGATCCGACGACCTTGTTTACGGGCTCTGGCATGCAGCCCATGATCCCGTATTTGTTGGGAGAGGCTCATCCTCAAGGAGTCCGCCTTGCCGATAGCCAAAAGTGTTTCCGGGCTCAGGATATTGAAGAGGTGGGGGACAACCGTCACACCACGTTTTTTGAAATGTTAGGGAATTGGTCCTTGGGGGATTATTTTAAGCAAGACCAAATCGCTTGGATGTTTGAGTTTTTGACGAAAAAGGTTGGTCTTGACCCAAAGAATTTATACATCACTGCTTTTCGTGGGAATAATGGCCTCGGTATTCCGCGGGACGACGAAGCGGTTCGTCTTTGGCAGGAGCAGTTTGCTTCCGTCGGAATAGAAGCAAAGGCTGTCGATTTTGCGGAGCGCGATGGCATGCAAGGAGGTCGTATCTTTTTCTACGATGAGAAAAAGAATTGGTGGTCGCGCTCCGGTGTTCCATCCAAGATGCCTGTAGGGGAACCGGGTGGACCTGACACCGAGATGTTTTGGGATTTTGATCCGAAGAATGAACGTAATTATCATGCTTTGTCTCCCTGGGCGAATGAGCCTTGCCATGTAAATTGTGACTGCGGACGCTTCATGGAGATTGGGAATAACGTCTTCATGGAATATCAGAAAACGGAAAATGGATTTGTAAAATTGAAACAGCGTAATGTGGATTTTGGCGGTGGTCTGGAACGGATTGCGGCTGCTTTGAATGGTAGTCCAGATGTTTTTTCGACAGACGCATTTCAATCCATTATTCAGTCTATAACATCTCTGGCTGACATAGGGTATCCACCTGAGCTTCCTGAGGTTGTCTTTGATGACCATGGTCGAGAGCGTCCTGGTTATGCGATAGTTGAAGAAAATGATGCTTGGATTGAGGTTAGACCGCACGAAGATGCGAAGCGTATTCGGCTGAGACGTGCGTTTCGTATCATCGCAGATCATATTCGCGCGGCTACCTTTATTATTGCTGACCCTCGAGGAGTGCTGCCTTCAAATGTTGGTGCTGGTTATGTGGTCCGACGGTTACTGCGCCGCGCGATTCGTGAAGGTCGTCGTTTAGGTATTCAAGGAGCGTTTTTGCCGACCATTGGTCAAGCTGTTATCGAAGCGTTTGGTGACCATTATTCGGAATTACGAACGAACCAAGAAAAAATTCGGACAGAATTGGCCAAAGAGGAAGAGAAGTTTGGCAAGACGTTGGAAAAAGGGTTGAAAGAATTGGAGAAGATGGCGGCTCAGGGTCAAGTGAGTGGTGAGCAAGGATTTACCTTGTTCTCGACCTATGGTTTTCCTTGGGAGTTGACGGAGGAGCTTTTGCAAGAGCGTGGGATGAAGGTTGATCGTGACGCCTTTGAGGCTGAGTTTAAGAAGCATCAAGAATTGTCTCGGACCGCTTCCGCAGGCGCCTTTAAAGGGGGACTCGCAGATCAATCTGTCGAGACCACGCGTTTGCACACTGCTACACACTTGCTCCATCAGGCTTTGCGAACGGTTCTGGGGACGCATGTTGAACAACGCGGCTCCAACATCACGGCAGAACGTTTACGCTTTGATTTTTCCCATCCGCAAAAAGTCACGCCGGAAGAACTGGCGAAAGTCGAGGAGTTGGTGAACGACGCTATCCGTCAGAATTTTCCGATTCGCATGGAAGAGATGACGGTTGATGAAGCCAAGTCGCGTGACGTGATTGGGTTATTTGAAGATAAGTACGCGTTGGTCGGAAATAAAATAAAAGTGTATTTCATGGGAGATTTCTCCAAAGAGATTTGTGGCGGTCCACATGTGAATCAGACAGGGGAGTTGGGGTTCTTTAAGATCCAGAAAGAGGAAGCCGTGTCGGCGGGGGTGAGACGCATTAAAGCGGTCGTGACAGGTTCGAAGGCCTGATATGGATCGTTTGGCGCGCTTGCGAGCAAATCCTCGTTGGTTGTCTATTGCTAAACTTGGTATGGAGCTTAAGGCGATCAATGCGGTGGCGACGCTTTTCTATTTGCACCGAGGCGTTGGGCTGGATCAGGTGTTTTATTTGAGTATCGTTTGGTCGATCACGACCCTTGTTGTAGAGGTGCCGACGGGATATCTGGCCGATCGTTTTGGCCGCAAACGGACATTGTTGTTGGGGGCGGCGATTACGACCCTCGCCTACGTCTTGGCGTTCTTTGCCCAAGGATTTTGGATGTTCTGCTTGCAATTTGCTCTCATGTCGTTTGGTTTTTCGTGTTTTTCTGGGACAGAAGAGGCTTTGCTGTATGACACGTTAAAAGAGACGGGCGATGAAAAGCGCATGACGCACTATTTTGCTCGTTTGAATGCCGCGCGCAATGTCATGAAGATTTTTATTCCTTCTCTAGGTGCCTGGATAGCGAAAGGATTGCTCGAAAGCCAGTTTCGATGGTTGGTGGGAATCGATATAGTTGGTGTTTGCGTCGCATTGGTTGTTCTGGGTAGACTAGTGGAGCCAGTGCATGTCAAAGATATCTCTGGTCAAGAAAAAGGTATCTTGAAAGAGAGTTGGCAGACGGTGAAGACGGATCCGTTTTTGTTTCGCGCGGCTTTAAATAAAATTTTGGTGTTTATCGCAAGTTTTCTGGTTTGGCGAGTATATCAGCCATACTTTTTGGTTCATGGCATTACTCCTGTTTGGTTTGCGGCCATGTACATCGCCTTTAAAGGATCGGAGACGATTTTGTCTTTGCTTCTGAGTCGTTTGGAAGCCCGTTTTACGGCTGCTAGATTGTCGACCTATTCCTTGTTCGCGGCTATTGTTAGTCTTGTCACGATGATCTTTGTCACCGGACAGCCTATCGTATTATTTATAGCAACCTGGTTCTCCATGTTGTTTACCGCCATCCGCGAACCCATGTTCTCGCATGCCATGAATGAGCGCATCCAGTCCCGCAGCCGCGCGACGACTTTGTCCAACCTGTATGTTTTAAAGGGTATTTTGGATATCCCTCTTTTGCTGGCTTCTGCTTGGCTTGCGGTCCAGGATTTGCGGTATGTGTTGGCGTTGTGTCTAGGATTGTGTTTGTTCGTTCTCTTCTTTTTACCTATTAAGGAAAATTCTTTGAATAAAGCAAGAACCGCCAATCCTTAGTCTCTTTTCATTCCTCTTTGATCCTCGGAGAGCATCCGAGAGGAATGATTCGGTAGGTGGGCTACCGAAATGGAAGGGGGAAAGAACGACCGTGAAGTCTAGAGTTTGGAGATGCTCATCGGATGGGGCAGTCGTCTCCGAATGTTCTGAGCTGCTGCCCGATGAGTTCGTCCAGGACGAACTCACCCGTGGCCCATCGATTACCGGTTGTGTCCGACAGGTCATCACTCCAGATGAACCCGTCGGGGACGATGGTTCCGTCCTGGCCGCGGATGAATGGGCCTACCTGACGTTCTCCGCCTGGGAGACGGAAGGTGTCTTCTGTCAGGGCACCGGTTGCACGCCCTGCGGTTGCTGGTGACCAGAAGGTGGTAAGGATATGGTCGCAGATCTGGCCGCCTCGCGGGATGGCGGTCACCCGGTACTCGTTCCCCGAGAAAGGGAACAGCTGTGGGTCTCGGAAGAGGATGACCACGAGGGCCCTCTCGGACGCGAGGGCGGTGTTCCCCAGGGCGACGTTCCGCAGGTCGGCACCGGTGGCTCCGTCGTATACTCGGTAATACGACGGATCCAGGACTTGGGGGCCGCGCTCCACCTGGAACTCGGAGAGTTGGAGTCGGCTTCCGTAGTTTCGATCGCGGTTGATGGTCACCGCGAAGGTGACCATCTTCTGCATCACATACTCACCCTGCCGGCCCGACCATGCTCGCCATTGTGCGACGACGTCTCGCCTCCCGTTCACGAGCGGGATGCGAGAGAGCGCTTGGCTGCGCGGCTCATCATGGTTCGAATCCACCATGATGACGTTCATGCCGTTGCGTCGTACCACGAACTCCGGGCCCATCGTCACTGTGGTGGGGAAGTAATGCAGTCGACCGCTACGCACGCCCCGCGCCTCGATGTGCAGCGCGCTTCCGTAGCCCATCCAGCGTCCGGTGCCCGTGTCGCCCGCTCCGATGCCGAAGCGGACGCGGGTACCGCTGAGCGGGACGAGCGTGGGGTCAGGATCCGTCCCGAAGGCAGGGCGCGACCGTACCTCCGCGGGCGTGAACAGGGCGTTGAAGCACCTCCTTGACCCGTCCAGCGAGAGGACGGGGCGTCGATCAGGCGTCCTTCGGTCCAGCTCGACCGTCACCTCTTCGTTCGTGGCGCCGGGTGATGACGGTGCGGGCGTGGTGGTGGTCCAGAAGACGTCGTCGAACTGGACGCCCACCGCCCGACGGACGACCGCAGGTCCTTCGGATGCGATGCCGATGGCCTCGATGCGCACGGCCTCGTCATCTGCGGCTCCGTTTCCCGTCAGCCGGATGCACACGTTTGTGACCGAGTAGGAGGTGCCCTCCTCCGTGGCGAAGAGGATGCGGGGGGTGGGCTGAACCCCCAGGGTCGCCGTCAGCATCATGCAGCCGACGACCAGGGCCGCGAATGCGGCGGCCAGAAACCAGAGATGTGACCTTCTCATGGAGAAGTCTCCCAAGCGGAGTTGAACATCCGAACTATTCGGCCCATCCGCCGCTTTACGGACAGGGGTATCCAGTTAATTTATCAATTATCTCGATACCTCTGCCGGTAAAAGATTTAAAAGAATCAGCTAACCTTAGACATTTTATCCAAAAAAGTCAACTCATCCCTCGTCTCCTTTTTTATTTGGAAGATTCATTTGCCATATCTGTTGACAGTCTAGCCAAAATCTTGTTATACTCCGCCCAATCCTTATCCATATCTACGTGGGGTACGAAGCTTGTCTCCCCGCCTTTCGTGAAGGGCGGGGGAACAAAGGGACACCGTGGAAGATGCCCGGCAGTCCCTTTATGCGACGTATACACGTCATTTTTGCAACCATGCATCATCCCTATGGCCGGTAAAAACTCCTCACCTAACAAGGACTTCTTGGTGGTGAAGGGGACGATTGAAGAAAATCTTCCGGCGGCCACCTTTAAAGTCAAGCTTGAAAACGGACAGAGCATCCTCTGTTATTTATCAGGAAAGATGCGCATGAACCGCATCCGTCTTACGCCTGGCGACCAGGTCCAGGTTGAGATGACTCCGTACGATCTCACCAAAGGTCGTATTACCTATCGTTTGTAATTTCCTCCCTATCACCTATGAAGGTTCGATCCTCTGTTAAAGCCATGTGCCGTGATTGCCAAGTCACACGCCGCAAAGGACGTGTGGTGGTTACGTGTCCAAAGAATCCTAAACATAAGCAACGTCAAGGGTAATTATTTATTCTATACTATGGCTCGTATTGCTGGAGTTTCTCTCCCACCCAACAAGCGTGTGGAAGTGGCCCTCACCTATATTTACGGGGTTGGTCCTACCACCGCTAAGAAGGTTCTTGCTGACACGGGTATTTCCCCTGACGTGCGCGTCAAGGACTTGCCAGAAGCGCAAGCCAATCAATTGCGTGATCTCATTGAAAAGCAGCATAAAGTAGAAGGTGAATTACGCCGTGAAGTCTTATCCAACATCAAACGCTTGAAAGAAATCGGTTCCTACCGTGGTTCGCGCCACAACAAGGGCTTGCCCGTCCGTGGCCAACGCACCAAGACTAACTCGCGTACTATCCGTGGCAATGTCCGTAAGACGATGGGTTCCGGAAAACGTAAGCTTGAAAAGACCTAACCTATGAGTGAAGACGTAAAGAAGGCTGCCGCCGCTCCCGAAGCGGCCGCGCCTGCCAAAAAAGTCAGCAAAGCCAAGCCTAAGAAGGGTGGCAAGAAAGCTCGCGCCCAAGTCTCCCAAGGCAAGGCCTACATCCAAGCTAGCTTTAACAACACGATTGTTTCTCTTACCGACATGAATGGAGCCGTTTTGGCTTGGTCGAGTGCCGGTGTCGTCGGTTTCAAAGGTCCTAAGAAGGCTACGCCATATGCCGCTTCCGTGATTGTGCGCGATGCAGCGGAGAAGGTGAAAGACTTCGGTCTCAAGGATGTCCATGTGTTTGTCTCCGGAGTTGGTCAAGGCCGTGAAGGTGCTCTTCGTGCTCTGAACGCCAACAACCTCAACGTTTTATCGATTAAGGATGTGACGCCTATGCCACACAATGGCTGCCGTCCACCACGCCCTCGTCGCGTCTAACCTCCTTGACTTCATATGAGATTGAACCTCAAGGCTAAATACTCTCGCCGTGAAGGCGCTCCGGTTTCGGATCGTTCCGCCCACGCCAAGGCACTTGTCCGCCGTCCGTTTGCTCCTGGTGTCCATGGTCCAAATGGCAACAAACGCACCACGGAATATGCCAAGCAATTGCGCGAGAAGCAAAAAGCCAAACGCATTTACGGATTGAATGAACGCCAATTTCGCAACTTGTTTGATGAGGCCGCTTCCAAGCAAGGCAACACGGGAGAAACGCTTGTCCGCTTGCTCGAACTTCGTCTTGATAACACGATCTATCGTGCTGGGTTTGCCAAGACGCGTGCTGCGGCTCGCCAATTTGTTTCCCACGCCCACTTTGATGTGAACGGCAAGAAGGTCAACATCCCTTCCTACCGCGTTCGTCCCGGCGAGATGATCGCTGTGCGTCAGATCAAGCAAGGGAAGGGGAATTGGAAGACGATTCTCGAAACCCTTGGTAAGCATGAAACCCCGTCTTGGTTGTCGCTGAATCGTGGCGAGATGTCGGCTAAAGTCACTGGTGCACCAGCTGGGCAGGAATTGCAACAGCCCTTCGATGTGAAGCTGATTGTGGAATTCTATTCGCGTCAATAATTCGCTCTTTTTTATCCATGTATTTCCTTCCATATGGATCCCATCATGCTTCCATCTAAAATCAGCTTCTTGCGCGGTGAACGTGCGCACGAAGGCGTGCTCGTGGTTGAGCCATGTGCACAAGGCTATGGGACGACGCTTGGTAACGCCTTGCGCCGTGTGCTTTTGTCATCCTTGCCGGGGGCAGCAGTAACGGCCGTCAAGATTAAGGGGGCAGATCATGAGTTTGCCACCATGCCAAACATCAAAGAGGACGCGCTGGAAATCATCTTGAACCTTAAATTGCTCCGTCTTAAATTGTTTTCCGAAGAGCCGGTGAAATTGACCTTGTCCGTCAAAGGCGACAAAAAGGTCACGGCGGCGGATTTTAAGAAGGATGCCTTGGTTGAGATCGTGAACCCGGAATTGCCGATCGCGACCATCACCTCTTCTTCCGGCAGCTTTGAAATGGATGTATGGGTGGCTCCGGGACGTGGTTACAAATCCATAGACGAACGTGGCAAAGAAAAGCTTGAGCTTGGTATGATCGCGATTGACGCGCTCTATAACCCGGTTATCAACGTCTCCTACAAGGTGGAAGCCACACGTGTGGGAGAAAAGACCGACTTCGATAAACTTATCTTGCGGGTGGAAACGGACGGTACGATTGATGCCATTGAGGCAGTTAATCAAGCTGTACAAATCCTTACGGATCATGTCTCTACCCTCAAGAATTTGACCTATAGTGAATAAGTATGAGACATCGCCGTGTTGGAAAAACCCTTGACCGTAACTCGACCTCCCGTCTTGCGCTTCTGCGCTCGCTCGCGACGTCAGTTATCCTCTATGAACACGTGAACACTACCCTCGCTAAAGCGAAGGCGGTGCGTCCGTTCGTGGAAAGACTTATTACGCGTGGCCGCTCGAAGACACTTGTCAGCCGCCGCATGCTCATGAAAGACCTTTTGTCTGAGAATGCCGTCAACAAGGTGTTGGAAGAGCTTGGTCCACGTTATGCGCAACGCCCCGGCGGATATACCCGCATTTTGAAGCTTGGTTCCCGTAAAGGGGATGGGGCGGAAGTGGCGCAAATTCAATTGGTGAAATAACTATGGCTTGGAAAAATACCCGTGGCAAAGCCACGATCAAACGTCAGACGGTTACCGTCGACGCGACCGGACAAGTCGTCGGTCGTTTAGCGACGAAGATCGCAAATATCTTGCTGGGCAAAGATCAGCCCGGTTATACGCCGCATATCGATAGCGGAGCCATCGTGAATGTCACGAATGCAGATAAGCTTGTCTATACCGGAAAGAAGATGCAGCAGAAGGTGTTATTCCGCTCTTCTAACCGCCCTGGCGGTATTACGCGCTTGCCGGTGGCGAAGCTCCAAGCAGAAAAGCCTGGCGAAGTGCTTTTGCATGCTGTGAAATACATGTTGCCTAAGAACCGTACGCAAAGTGCTCGCTTGAAACGTTTGACGATTGTGAACTAACTATGGCTACTGAAACGAAGAAAAAGACCGCTGCTACCGGAGCTGCAAAAGCCCCACGTGCAAAAGCGGTGAAAAAAACCAAGGAGGAAGCCGTGATGCCTGAGGCAGCTGTTACGGCTGAGCCAAAGCGCTTAGAGGCAGGTTCTTACCTCAACGGACTTGGTCGTCGCAAGACGGCGATTGCCCGTGTAAAATTGGTGAAGAACGGCACCGGTCAAATCAAAGTAAACGGTCGTGATGCGGAAGCATCCTTCCCAGGTTTTGAACTCCAAGGGTTAGTGCGTAATGCGTTAAAGGTTGTCGGTATGGATGGAGCGGTTGATGTCATCGCTACGGTTACGGGAGGTGGTATGCGTGGCCAGGCCGAAGCGGTTCGTCTGGGTGTCTCGCGTGCGCTTACGGAACTCAACCCAACCTATCGCAAAACCTTGAAGAAACTTGGGTATATGACCCGCGATCCACGTTCTAAAGAACGTAAGAAACCAGGTTTGAAGAAGGCTCGTCGCAGTCCACAGTGGTCAAAGCGTTAGTACCAACGCTCCACAGTCGCTCGAAATCCCCTTTTGTTGGGCAAAACTCCCCGGTGTCCCCGGGGAGTTTTCGTTATCCCGGCGGCCAGTGTAGATGCGAAATCTGTTCTGAAAGGTCGAACCCGCGCCGGCGGTTATCCCGGCGAGGACTTATTCCATTCATTCAGAGGACACATATCTATGCT
>CAYTIN010000003.1:0-67167 GCA_964438015.1 uncultured Gammaproteobacteria bacterium | reverse complement strand
CATCATGGATATTTAGGCTCGGAAAAAGATACAAAACAGGTCATCTTTGTTTCCATTAAAGGGGTCAAGCTGTTCACCTTTTTTATCGAAAATCTCTTTGGATTTCAGCTCTTTCGAATTGCCTTAGGCTATCTCATCTCACGACAACGAAAAAGCGACAATAGCACTTACGAACCCTGGTTTATGGATCTTTGCCTCATCCTCGTCATGCAGCTGATGTTCTTTACTCTTATTTCCTCCTTTCTCCCTTGGACCTATTATTTTTGGTTTTGGTTTCTTCCTTGGCTCACCATAAACCGCTTTATTGCCGGACTCCGTTCTATCGCTGAACACCAACCCCTTCACCCACGTGAGCTACACCCCTTCACCAGAACCCTCAAACCCACTTGGATAGATCGATGGATATTTTGTCGGGTGGGTTTTGATTACCACTGGGCACATCATCGGTATCCAACCATTCCTTGGTTTCGTCTCGCGGATATCGATCATTCAGAAGATCCAACCTCTCAGCAAACAGATGGGTATCTCGCCATTCTTCGAAAGCATGTAGGGTATTAAGAAGGTTTTCTTCCTGACATCGTAATATACCCTGCACCGTGCAGGAGACGGCTCCACCAACTCCCTTGTTGATAGCGGCTATGGAGCCGGTGTCGTTTTATTTCTCTTGCCCCCACCGCCTCAAACCAAGCACGTACCTCCGGCTCTGTGTAACGGTTTACAATCGGGACGAACAAAAAATCTAGGACCAAGTACTGGTCATAGGGTTGCGGAAAGAGCCAGGAAATAAGGTGAGAAACGAACGAAAAAGGAAGATACCGGACCACGACGCGAAGCGCGCTTATCAATCCCGGAAATAAGCCGCCACGGCCGTAGAGCCCTACAACAATATGACCACCTGGTTCACAGACACGGACCAATTCTTGAAAGCCTTTAAAGGGATCTGTCGTGTGATGTAGGACACCATTTGAATGGACAAACCCAAAATATCCATCAGAAAACGACAAAGACAGGACCGACATATCGAGGACATGTAAGCAGTCTTTATATACTTCGTTCCAACGGAGCGTGTTTTTTCGGTTACGTTCACCGATATCGATCGCGTACACTTCTCCGGCTCCCGCCTGAAAGAGACGACGGACGAAAAATCCAACTCCACACCCCGCATCTAAACAGCGCTTGCCCTTTACCCAGGCAGGATCAAGGTCAAAATACTGTTCAGATTCGCGAAGAGCAAAGTTGAAATCTTTTTCCTGTAAACGATTCCACAAGTCATCGTAGAGCGTGCCTGTTTTTGCCTCAATCGAAGCCGTGTACGCAGCATCAGACATAGGTCTTTAGGTAGCTAGACTTGGATGCTTAACGATAAACGAACCCAAGACAAGGACGTCAATGTTCCCCAAGAGAAAGGCGCGAACCGCATCGTGTTCACTGCATACAATTGGCTCTTCGTGCATGTTAAAGCTGGTGTTGATTAAGATCCTTAAGCCGCTTTTTTCGTGATACTTGGTGAGCACTTCATAGATAAACGGGTTGGATGTTTCCGTCACTGTCTGAGGTCGAGCGGTGCCATCAACATGCACAATCGCCGGGGCTTCGCGCTTGCAACGATCGTTTGCTTGTAAGGTGACGGTCATGTATTGCAGGGCCTGTTCACATTTTTCTTGTCCAGAGAAATAATCCCCTATGTCTTCTTTGCGCATGATGGGCGCAAACGGCATAAATTCAGAGCGGTTTAGACGCTTGTTTAACCAGTCATTTACCGAAGCGTCCGTTGTTTGGTAGAGCAGGGTTCGATTTCCTAAGGCACGAGGACCGTACTCCATCCCCCCACGCGTTATCGCAACCACCCGACCATGGGCAAGCTCATCGGCGACTACCTCGGCCAAATTTGTAGGCTTTTGGTATGTTAAGTTATTCTTCTTTAATTCTGCTTCAGCCAGATCATCTGAGATCGCACGGCCTAAGTAAAGTTCGGTCACTCCTTGTGTTGGTTTTTCTTCTTCTAAAAGCCGGGCCATGGCTGCCCCAGCAGCAAGCCCCCCATCCCCCATATGTGGAAAGATAAACACGTCCTTCACCAAAGGTAATTCACTTACACACTGGTTGAGTTTTACGTTGGCAAAGACTCCACCCGCAAGCACGAGACGCACAGGTGACCGTTCCGAAGCAAATGTCTTTACCATATCGGTCACATACGCACACACAAGATCCTCCAGGTGCTTTTGGATACCAGCAGAAATATCTTCGCGTGTCTGGCCCTTAAGAGCCCGTTCTAAGTAGGTAAGTTCGGTTAAACGATAATAGCCTTCATTTACAAATTGATGACGACGTTCATCATACCGAATGCGTTTTTGGAATAGGGCCAAGGTTTTTTGCGGATCACCAATAGCAGCGAGACCCGTGACCTTGCCTTCTCGACCCGGCTTAAAGCCGAGCAGAAAAGTGATATATTCGTAATAATGCCCTGGTGAATGGAAAAAGGGGACCTGATGTTTGAGTTCCATCTTCCCTCCTTTGGCGGTATATACCCGTGAACAATCGCCGTCACCTTGCGCATCAAGCGTAATCACGAGTGCCTCATCGCGCCCCGAGCCGGCATACGCAGAAGCAGCATGTGCATGATGGTGATCGTACACAGGGAGCCGACCTACCTTCACCCCCATCTCACATAAGAAGGCCCGCAACTCCCCTTTTCGACGACGACCCGTGAGCGCATCGAGAACGGCGATCACAAAACGTGAACCTGCCCGCGTACCAAACAACAGGCGATCGACGCGACTCAGCGAAAGTCCGTGAAACAGTGCTTTTAAATAGGCAGGCGAATCTTTCCATAGACCCACGGAAGGACTGACATGAAAACGACTTCCAATCGCAAGCGACTTAATCGCTTCTGGAGCAACTCCAAGCGTACGCAACCCATCTTGGAGTGACTGACGAGGGAGAGCGGTCGTGAATTTTTCTCGGTTAAAGCGTTCTTCATTGGCAGCATAGACCATTTTACCCGTCTGAAGATCGAAGAGGGCGATGCCAGAATCATGTTCGTGCGCCAGGCCGAGGAGATAGGTAGAGGACATAGCTACATGGCACGGTCTTTTATAAACGTCTCCGCAAAGAGACCAAGGGCTAAGATGATGAGAAAGGTCGAAAAAAAGAGTGAAGCTACTACGATATTGGCAAATCCCGCCCAAGCCACCGCACTCAAGAGGAGCGGAACGACCGAGAAGACCATAAACAGCTTGAGCGGGTTATAACGCACAATCGTCTTGGAAAGAATCTGGGCGACCCGCAGCGTGTCGCGCAGGTGTTTTACTTTCGACGCGCCAATACGCTTGTGATAGGAAACGGGCACATACCCAACAAAATTACCGCTTAGCATCATGGCCAAGGTGAGCGAGGTGGTGAAGGAAAATCCCAAACAGGTTTCGGAAAGATAGGGCAAAATCGCCTCGCGACGCATGAGCCGATAGCCGGAATTGATGTCAGGAATGGAACGACCGGCCACGAACTCGGCCATCAAACGAAAGACCATCCGGGCTGGATTTTTTAAAGCATTTCCGCGGTAGTACTTCCCCTGCCGCGCACCAACGATCATGTCGTATCCTCGTTGGTAGACTTCGAGTAACTTAGGTAGCTCTTCGATAGGATAGGTACCATCCGCATCCAAGATAAGAAGATGCTCGTTTTGGGCTGCTAAAATTCCGCGCTTCAAGGAAAAGCCATAGCCAGAGTTGCAAGGATTTCTTACTACTTTTGCCCCTTGCGCTTCAGCCAAGTCCCCTGTGTTATCGGACGAGCCATCGTCTACCACAATCAATTCATGGGCAAGCCGTAATGAAGACAGGCGGGCCTGAATGGAACGCAATACCTCCGTGATCGCATCCGCTTCGTTGTAGGCAGGGATAATAACCGACAGGTTCATAGGTAGATATTGGCTTTGTTTATTGGCAAAAGCTTAACAGAAGGATGCAGTTTTCACAATGCGTCAGGATCAGAGACTAGCTTTCTTCCCTTCCCCTCTTCCTGTATCGTGTTTTGTTATTAAGCTTTCTCTCCTTCCCTTTACATTCCGCTTTTTGACTCTATGGTTTCTTTTTCGCGGTGGCGACCTGTTTTGACCTGGGGACTTTGGGCCCTCTTTTGCTTTTTGACTGTTAGCCGTTTCATCCTCCCGTGGCGACAGCCGTATTTTGAGATGGGACTTGAGGGTGACGCCAGGATGCATCTTAATTATGTGCAGTGGGCGCGCGATCCGAGCCTGTATACCAACGATGACCTGCTCGTACCATCACGGACCGTCGCGCGAGGAACCTCTGAACTTTTATGGTATCGAGCAGCCGCTCAGGTCAGTCGCATTTTTCCCGGCTCCCATCCCGAAGCCCTCATGAGCTATACCTTCAGTGCCATCATGACGACCATCTTTCTGGTAGGTGCGTGGCGTTTAGTAGTTTCTCTGGGCTTTACGAGCTGGCTCCAAGCGTTGACCCTCATCCTCTTTAGCATTGCCCCGATCAATCTCGAAGGCCCCTATATTACCGCTCCCATGGGCATGAACCTCAGCCGCAACGCATATGCCCTTTTTCCCTGGCTCTTGCTTCTTTTAACCTCCTCCGCATCCGACCTTTCCAAAGGTGCAGGCGTTGGGCTTGCTGGCTGGATGTATCCCTTTGTCGCCATTCACCTTGGGACGGTTGAGGTGTTGCGTCGCCTGTCCTTAGAAACTCGTGAGAGATGGCGTCGCCTCCCTGTATTCATCCTAGCAGCTGCCCTTCCTTTTAGTATCATTATCATCCTCCAACTCATCAACCATGGCCGTGAGCTTGGAGGACGTATATCAGACCGTTTTGCCCTACTATTAGAAACGCAGCAGATGTATTTTGACCATGTTCACTTTTTGCATCACTGGAAGGATCATATTGCGTTTTGGTTCGTATATGCTTTCGCCCTTATTGGCGGTGCCTACTTATGGATAGTACGCCATCGTCTACCCGCTACGATCAAACGCTACCTTCCTTTTTACTTTCTTCCCCTTCCGTTTGGTATCATTGGGTGGTTTTGTTTACGCCTAGTTCCTAAGATGTTCTATCTCCAAGTTTGGCGCTGGCCCATCATGAGCTGCATTCTGGCCATTCCGCTTCTGTTCGCAGTCATTCGTTACAGTTACGAACAAAAACACTGGAAATGGTTTGGAACCCTCCTCCTGCTTTTTCTTGTTTTCTTGCGCATTAATGCCTTTCACTACAAAGCCTTGCTCCAACAAGTTTGGAGCGGGGCGCGCCTTACACAGGTAGAAACCAATATCTTTGCGACTGCTTATGCCTTGCGAGAGGATACGCCAAAAGACGCCATCGTTTTAGCTCCACCTGAGATCGGTGCTTATATTCGTCTCAGTGGGCGAAGGGCAATTGTCGTGGATGCGAGCGACAACTACCTCCCGTGGTTTAGCCAGTCTATCGGTGGCGAATGGTGGAAGCGAATGCAAACGGTTAAGGATGCATATGATGTCCACAATACCAGTCGTCTTTGTGAGGTTGCTACTACTTATCGTGCATCCGTCATTCTTGTTCCAATCTCTGAAAGCACCTCTGGCATGCCTGTAGAGCAATGCGGAAATGGATATTGTCGGCTGCGCTGCCCATCCTCTCCTTACTAGATCTTGGTTCCGACTCCACGCCAACTCACTCCTTTATATGGGGTGATAGTTACATCTTTATAGCCGTTTGTGGAAAACCAACGAGTAATTTGCTCGCGAGTAATGAAATGCGTTTGAGGAGCATTCAATTTATCGAACACATTTAAGTCGTTGCGTGTGAAAGAAAGTTTCCGAAAGTTTTGGAAATATTCGTAATATGGCAAAAAGCGTAACGGCAGTAGGTAGATCGTATAAACAGGAAGATAGACTAAGGCTGTCAGCATCTTAGACAGCCATTGCTTGGCAGAGGTCGATAAACGATGCACAAACAGCTTCTTTGCACCCTCTACAAGTGTACGATTGAGGAAATTCCCTTCGTAGGAATAACACCAGACAATGGTTTTTCCTCCAGGTTTTGTGAGCTTGGCGAGATTTTTAAATGTTTTGTCCGGGTCGTCGGTATGATGGATGACGCCAATACAATAGACAACGTCGAATGGTTCTGAAAACTGAACTTGAGCCAAATCCCCCTCCACAAAGCGTGCATTAGGAAGGTGTTTACACCGCTCTTGTGCTACTGAGACGGCATTTAAGTCGACCCCTACGACTTCGCGGGCATACGGCGCAACGAAGGAGGTGTGCTGACCACCCCCACAGCCCGCATCAAGGACACGCCTATCACGCATGTCCTCGAGGGTGGCGGGATACATCCAATCTTCAAATAACCACCGTTCTTGGTCTTCAAAACGTTGCCACTGCTCCAACCATTCTTTTTGTTTGACTTGGGACATAGCTAGGTTTTATGCCAGCGAGCATACCATAATTGGAAGACGAGGAAAGCCCATAGCTCTTTGCGTCGGTCTGGACGCCCCTGTTCATGTTCTCGCATCCAACGATGGACGGTTTTGGCTTCGAAGAACCCCTGAGAGTGTAGAAAGGCTGGATCTGTAAGAGACATGAGTCGCTCACGCAAGGGCCCTTTGAGCCAAGCGGCAATCGGGACTCCAAAGCCGTGCTTACGACGGTTAAGCAGACCTTCCGGAATCGTGTCTTTGAGGATTTCGCGAAATAACCGCTTCTTTCCCCAGCTCCCTCCTTTATATTCATCTGGAATAGCGAACGCTGTTTCTACCACACGGCGGTCCAGGAGCGGTGAACGGCCCTCTATCCCAAACCACATGGTGGCACGATCGACCTTTACCATCACCTCGTCCATGAGGAAGCTGCGCAGATATCCCCACGACCACGCCTGCCACGGAGTCGCCCAAGGCACCACTTCTTGCGCATACGCCTGCAAACGATCTTCGGCGGAAGTACCGCCAGCACACTGCTTGACGGCGAGGGTTAATAATTCGTCTACATCGCGCGCCCTACAAGCGCCCCGCCAGGCTAGGTCCCGTTTCCACATCTCCGTCACACCTAGGCCACGTGCGGCGCGCTGCAGTTTAAAGCCTGTACTGAAATAACCAGCCTGAGCAGGAATGAAACGTGCGAGAGGCGCGAGGCGACCTGCAAGTGCCCAAGCTGAGACATGCTTCATCGCGAACGCGTGTAAGGGGATATGTTGATAGCCGTAGAGAAGCTCATCACCTCCATCACCCGCAAGTGCAACCGTGAGGTATTTTTTGGCAAACCGTGCGAGCAGCAATTGTGGCAAGATCGCCGGGTCTGCCAGTGGCTCATCTAGGCATTCCACCGCCTCATCCAGCATGGTAAGTGCTTCTTTTTCGGACAAGATGGCGACATGATGCTCAAGGCAGAGGGCCTTGGCAACCGCTTTCGCCGCCGCGGCTTCATCATGGGTAGGATCTGTGAAACCGACCGTAAAGGCCCGTAGGCGATGGGTAGACTGACGCACAGCAGAGGCAGCAATAACCGCCGAGTCAAGTCCGCCGGATAAAAATAATCCAAGCGGAACATCGGCCATGAGCCGGTCCTTTACCGCTTCATCGATCGCCTGACGCAAAGCGTTGACCGCTTCTTTCGGAGAAGAAAGGGAAGGGAACGTCGCTGGATCCAACTTCCAAAATGATTGAAGGGAGCTTACGGCACCATGGGTCACTTGAATATAGGTGGCCGGAGGAAGTTTTTTTATCCCTTTCCAAATGCTAAGTGGCGTGGGGATTGCATCGGTGCGAAAATAGAGCGCAATAGCCTCTTCACTTACTTCGAGCGATCCTTGATGCGCTGCTTGGAGCGCTTTTAATTCCGAAGCGAACCACAACGTTTGGCCGTGCGGGTAATAATATAATGGTTTTTTCCCTAGACGGTCACGTGCTAGTAAGAGGGAACGATTGTTCGCATCCCAAATTGCTATGGCAAACATCCCCTCGAGACGGGAGAACACCCCTCGTCCCCAGGCGGCATAGCCATGAACAATCACTTCCGTATCTGATTGTGTCCTAAACGCATATCCCCTCGCCTCCAATTCGGCGCGCAGGTGGCGATAGTTATAAATTTCCCCATTCAACATCACCCATATCGTCTCTTCCTGGTTCGAAAGCGGCTGATGGCCGTGTGTTAGGTCGATAATGCTGAGACGACGGAAGGCGAAGCCCACGCCTTCGGCTTGGTAGAACCCTTCATCGTCTGGACCACGCCGAACAATGGCTCGTGAAGCTCGTTCCAGTTCTTCACGCGTCCCCTGCCCTACATATCCAGCAATACCACACATATCTATGATGATGTACGATGGTTACGACGTCCGCGCCACCAGGCTTTCGTCTGCGCGCCCATGACGGCCCAGCGATAGGATAAAAGAATGAGGGTATAGGACAGCGGGAGTGCCACCCGACCGAACACAAGAGCACGAGCGTAGCTCAGCAAGGCGCGAGCAGTCTGCCCGATAAATGAACGAATATTAAAATAAATAATCCACCGTAAAAGGTAGGCGATATTGGAAGGGAACGTGCTTTCGGATTCGATTTTAAGGTAACGGAAGGTTTTTTTTAGGTAGGCCTTGGGAGGAAGCCATACGGACGTAATCCCTTCATCATGAAGGATAGTTTTGACGTTATCAGGGACAAGAAACCGTTCGTGTAATTTTCGATCCACAAGACTAATCCCATCTGAGCGACGAAATAACCGAATGCACCGATTTGGATAAAAAGATGCCTCTCGAACAATCCGTCCGTCCGGTAGCTGCATAAGAAGACAAAAACTATGCGCTTCCCCCCGCGGATTACTTGCCAGTACCCCCTCGACCACTTCCATACATTCAGGGGTCACCTCCTCGTCTGAATCAAGAATGAATAACCAATCAAATGTAGCCAGTGACCATAATCGTAAACGCATGGCACGGAAGTCTGATATACGCTGATTGGGCTCATCCGTCTCAAACTGCTTCTCGATACGTACACCAAGAGAACGGGCGAACTCTATCGTCCCGTCTGTGCTATTTCCATCCAAGATATATACATCTTCAAATCGCTCGACTAAAAAAGGCAAGAGTCTTTTGAGACTTGGAAGGCTGTTTAATGTAAGCAATGGGGCCGAACAAGGGAGTTTTTTCATACCTGATAATACTCACGCACAGCACCAATAACTTCCTCCACTTCGCTATCTGTCATAAGAGGAAAGAGAGGAAGCGATAAAATAGTATTTGCTAGCCGCTCTGCCTGCGGCAAGACGCATGAAGCCGGCACAAACGCTTTGAAAGGAGTTTGCTTATGAATAGGTAGCGGATAATGAATGGCTGTCTGTATTCCTTTACTCGCCAAGTGTTGTTGCAACTTTTCACGCTCATCACATTTTACAACATATAAATGATACACATGCGCCCCATTGGAAGGAGAGACAGGAAGACGAAGCGGGGTATCTGATAGCCCTTTTTCGTACAGACACGCTATTTCCTGACGACGACCATTTGCCTGGGAAAGACCTTCCAATTTTATGGAGAGAAAGGCTCCCTGCAAGGAATCCATTTTTAGATTTGTTCCAAATATGTCGTGTCGATATTTTTCTTTTGTGCAGCCATGGACACGAATGCCACGTAAACGCTCAGCTAAACGATCATCATTTGTTGCAATCGCACCACCTTCACCCAAGGCTCCCAAATTCTTTGTCGGGTAAAAACTAAAACAGCCTGCATCTCCAACTGTCCCTGCCATTTTGCCCGCCACACTCGCTCCGTGCGCCTGGCAAGCATCCTCAACAATTATAACCCCTCGCTCGCGTGCCCAAATGGTTAAACGAGAAAGATCCATCATGCGCCCATAGAGATGAACGGGCATGATCGCTTTTGTCCGTGGGGTAGCGCGCGACATTGCATCATGCTCATCAAGTAGATCTGTCTGTGAATCGACATCACAAAATACTGGCGTTGCGCCAGTCATCACAATTGCTTCTGCACTCGCAATGAATGAGTTTGCGGGCACGATCACCTCATCACCTCTTCCAATACCCGCCGCAAGAAGTACCGCGTATAAAGCCAATGTTCCACCGTTCACTGCCACCACGTGCTTCACCCCTAGATAGTCTGCATAGGCATTCTCGAACGCCGTAACCTCTGCTCCAAGGCTATACACACCGCTTTTTAAAACACGTTCAGCCGCTTCCTGAAAGCGAGCTAAATCGCGGAGCGTTTCCCGCTTAAGATCGATGAACGGAACAGGCATGGCAGGCAAGTTTATGTTCGTCAAGCGTTTTAATGATAGTACCCGGGGTTCCTGCAACTACCGAATGAGGTGGCACATCCTTCCTGATTAGAGCTTGAGCTCCAATCACAGACCCATGGCCAATACGTACTCCTGGCATGATAAACGCATACGTTCCAATCCAGACATCGTCCTCGATCGTGACACTGCCGGGCTTCATTGGATAGACTGTTTGCAATAAAGGGGAAGTATTTGGACCAGAATCGGTATGAATAATCACCCCACACCCTAAACTGACTCGATCCCCAATTACAAGTGGAGCAGAACCACCGTGCAAGAGGCAGCGCGCATTGATATAAATATCGTCCCCCATGATGAGAGGGGTCTTGGGTGATCCGTACAGAATAGTACCATTACGAATTTTTACACGACTCCCCATGCGTACATGGTTTGGATGGACGTCATCTGCAAAGTCGATCTCTTCCCCACAGGTATAGCCTCCACGTTGCATAGAATGGTTAGATAATGATTTTACTATAGCGAAGCCCTCTTTTCTCAACAAGAGCGCACCTAACAGCGAATACCTGGCACTCCACACCCCTCCCGATAGTTCGCCAGGATGGCTCCGCAGATGTAGTCCACATGTCGAGCCGTGAGTTCCTGATGACAGGGAACGAGTAACGTTTTTGCATCTTGCGTCTCCCCTACTTCAATCCCAAAGCGTCTGATGAAATCCCTTACGGTGCGTGCCTGTTCGTTGGAGTGCGGTGTTATGGGAAGCGCATAGGGACAGTGGTCTATGGCGATCGATGGAATCGCTAGAATCGAACGCAGATTGCTTGTATAGCGCTCGGCTAGCCCTCTACGAATGCTACGGATCTCTTCTAGCTCCTGCCACCGACCCGCCAGCATGGCATACACCTCTTCTTCTTTGCCCGGGTCAGACGCGCCGTGGACCTTCCAGAGCCGTTCATGAGGAAGGTGCAGCCCAACAATGAATGCGCCAAACGGGACCGGGAAGAGCGCGGGCGCAGCATAGATCGTCACCTCTCCCACTCCCACCCCTGCACTCCCTCCCACGAAGGAAGCATCTTCGATGAGAGGCACGCCCCGCTCCATGGCGAGATGATGCCATCGCTCTCCATCAGACAACGAACGAGAGGAGGGCAGCCAATAGATGGCTCGCGTTTTTGGTGAAAGTTCCCTTTTGCACGTGATGAGACCGGCCAACTCTTCCGAAAGCGTTTCAAATGAGAGCGGATTTTGCCCATCGATTACGCACAGTAATTCATCTTCGGTTGTCCAGCTGTATTTTTCCATGCATTCTCGGACGCAGACCTTTCTTGCCAATGCAGAGGTGGGGAGGGTCGTAAATACATCTGTTTTAAACAGGCTTGCCAATAAGGCTCGACCGCGTGCAGGATCTCCTAATTCCTTTCCATAGGCAGCTGCATCGAATGGCTGCAAAGAGATACGCAACGGCGTATCGAGCGGGCGCATGACGAGCGGGTACGTGTATTGGTGGAAGCCCTGAAAATATTTTTGCAGGCTCGCCCGGTAGGATCCACCGACATCTAGATAGCGATAAGGCCCGTCGACGAGCTCGCCGATGGCATGCCAGAGCAAGAGATTGGGTGTCTGACGGTCTTTTCCGGCCTTGGTAGAGGCATGACATAACATGAATATTTTTTGCGTTCCGGGAATACCAGCTAATAAAATCCAGCCGAGACGCTCGCCGGTACCTTGCTCTATGGCGATGTAAGCTTGATGACGCTCCTCGAATACCTCCGGAATATCGTCGTCATTGGGGGTGATGGACCGCATCGCTTCTAAATCATCACTTGGAAGCTGCATCGTTTTTATCAGCACACCTGAACGTTCACCCTTACGAATACTTGTACGAACTCGCTTATCGAGGGCATGCCAAATTTTTTCTCGATCAGCCAATTCAATCAGACTCCCACGAATAACATAATCTTTGCTCACATATCGTCCTGCCGGTGCATGACCCATAGCGTGTGTTACTTATATAATGATATCTTGCTGGCTTCCACCTTGCTCCAATGAACGCATTGCCCCTTCCAAAATACTTACCACACGTAAACCCGCCAAGCCGTCTGTCTCAGGCGCACGATGTTCACGAATCGCGGATAAAAATTCCTTCATCTGGAGAAATAGAGGCTCCTGCTGCTGTATGTAAGGGATATGGATATCTCCGGATCGAATTTGGGGATAAAAGGGGGTGTCCTGAGCTGGGTCATATGTTCCACAATCATATACTCGTAACGGCTCATTCAGATCCATGTCATTATAAACCACCATTTTCTTCGTTCCGGCAAGCACCATTTGACGCTGCTTTAATGGGGAGAACCAATTCACATGGATATGTCCTATTACATCATTCCCGTAGTCAAGCGTTACATACACCATCGTTTCTTGGCGGCGCGTTGGGTGTTTTACATGCTGGCCTCCTTGTGCAGAAACGTGTATCGGCATACGCCCTCCAAGCACCGCTTCAAAAATGGAAAGATCGTGAGGAGCAAGATCCCAAAGTACGTTTACATCGTGGCGAAAAAGCCCTAGATTTACGCGTACGGAATCTATGTAACAAACTTCTCCAATATCTCCTCGACGAACCATTTCTGCCATATAGCGAACGGCAGGCTTATAGTGGAAGACGTGACCCGCCATAAGGCATCGATCTGTGCGCTTAGCCAGCTCAATTAACGATCGAGCCTCCTCTACGGTGCGCGTAAGAGGTTTTTCTATAAGAACATGTAATCCCGCCTCCAATACGCGCTTTGCAAGATCAGCATGCGTCAAAACAGGAGTCACAATCGCCGCTGCTTGATAACCGCTTTTTAATGCTCCTTCAAAATCCGTCTCTACATATGCGCGCGGAAATTGAAACGCTAATGACCGAGATTTGCTTTCATCTAAATCAAAAATCCCAATCCGTTCTACATCGGGAAAGCGTGCCAAATTGCGTACGACATTCGGTCCCCAATATCCCGCCCCTACTACTAGAACATTCATAGTATTGTTACCCTATCATGTTTTTCCCTGAGAGAGTATATCAATTATTCTTTTTCCTGCATCTCCATCACCAAATGGATTGCTCCAATTTCGTTCCTTCTTTTGTGCTTTCTTCATGACTTCCATCAATGCCTCTTTCTCTGGATGGTTATGAAGCTGGTTTGACCCTACATGGAGCGTTTCGGGACGCTCGGTATTAGGTCGAAGGGTGACGCACGGCACACGAAGAATGCACGCCTCTTCCTGTAATCCACCTGAGTCGGTCAAAACCATTTCCGCCGATGTTTGTAAACGCAAAAGATCCAAATACCCAACCGGATCAATCCCTAAAATTGTTTTTGAAGAAAAAGGGATGCTAGCCCGAGACAGCTGCTCACGCGTGCGAGGATGAATAGGAAAGACAAGTACAAGCCCTAGAGCCTCTGCCGCACTATGCAAAGCCTCCATCCAAGCTTTTAGACGCATTGGATTATCTACATTGCCGGGCCTGTGCATGGTGAGAAGAGCATATGGACGATTCGTAATCCCCAAACGTTCAGCAATGTCACTTTTTTCGTACGCAATCTTAGCATAATACTCTGCAGCATCAACAATAGTATTTCCAACGACATGGACACCAGCATGCGTAATTCCTTCTTGACTCAACCGCTGTCTTTGCAAATCCGTTGGACAAAAGAGCCAATCAGAAAGGCGATCTGCCATCACTCTATTTCCCTCTTCCGGCATAGACCAATCATCGCTTCGAAGACCCGCTTCCACATGCGCCACGGGAATTCCCATCTTATGCGCTGTTAATGCCCCAGCCAAAACCGAATTCGTATCACCTTGCACGATGGTCATATCTGGCTTTAATTCACGCAACACCTCCTCTAGACGCTGTATCATGAGTCCAATTTGTCGAGCCGCTTGATGTGATCCGACGTGGATATGCGCGATCGGCATCGGGAGATTAAGATCTTGAAAAAAGATCTCGTCTAGCTCAGTAGAATAGTGCTGACCTGTGTGAATAATTCCTACCTCAATCCCACGTCGAATAGCCTCCAAAATTACTGGGGCAGTTTTGATAATTTCTGGACGGGTACCGAGAATAATTGCGAGCATTTGTTTTGGCTTATTTAAGCAGGTTTTTTGGTTTTTTGCAATCGACCATCTCATCCATAGACGTAGGTTCGCGCGTGTGGTTGAATTTTGGCTAACCTTATGATCATACGCTCTTTTGTCGCTCAAACTTTACGAGCGATGTGTTCGGGCATTGCACACCCCCTCCCTCTCCCTAACGATATAGTCACGCAAGAAGCAGCCTGCGCGTACGCGCTCATGGGCTGGTCTTCTATGCGCGAACCCTACAAAACGGCTTGTATCTTGGCCATGCTTGTTCTCTGCCTACACACCTTTCTTCTCTATCGACGCAGACCTTCCTTGCTCACCCCCTCACAGATGGCTAATGTCCTTGCTCGGTGGATGGCATCCCCTCTCCCCCCGTTGGGCGACTTTGTGCGTGCTATGACCATGTTCTTTCTGATGGGAAGTTTTGATCAGAAACATACCTGGGACAACGTCGGGCTAGAAGGTTATGATTCGTACAGGGATATGGTTCGTCTCTATCATGATTTTCCTTCACTATGAACGATCCTCTTCGTGATGCCCTCACACATTTTGATGTCCATCATCAAACACACGTCCAGGATCTTATTATTGGTAGCGGGGTTGGTGGCTCGCTCTGCGCAGATTGGTATAGCCGACAAGGACGCAGCGTTCTCGTCCTGGAAGAAGGGATGGATATTTCTGAAATCGCTTCTCCTTTTACTTTGGAGCGAGGGATGAGCAGCATGTGGCGCGAAGGCGGAATTGTACCCGTAGAAAGCAACGCGCGATTCGTGTTTGCAGAAGGTCGCGTAGTCGGTGGGGGAAGCATGGTGAATGCAGGCATTCTTCATCGCCTTCCTGAACCTCTGCGCGCCCAGTGGGCAGAACGCTATCGTATTGCCAGATATACCCAGGAAGATCTTGCCCCCTTCTTTAAGGAAGCAGAACAAACCTGCGGGAACGTTTCCTCTGCTCATAACCGCTCCTCACCCCAAGCAGAACGTTTTGATCGTGGCGCACACCAAAAAGGATGGGAGACCATTTCGCCCCTTACCACAATACGATCTCACGCTACCCAACCCGTCAAACGTCAAAGCATGCGCGCCACCTACCTAGCACGGGCTGCTACCCAAGGAGCTCAGATTCTTTCACGTACACGGGCGGTTCGGATTCTTTTTCATGGATCAAAGGCTCGCGCAGTAGAGGCGGAACACACCACTATTGACGGTAAACGTTTTCTTCTCACTATCACTTGCGAGCGACTCATCCTGGCTTGTGGCGCTTTGCAAACCCCTCTCCTTTTACGAAGAAGCGGCATGACTAAGCACATCGGTGACAGTCTACGCTTTCACCCAACTTTACGCATAAGTGCGCTCTTCCCGGGAAAAATTGAACCATGGAAAGAGCTCATGTCCCCGCTCCAAATTAAATCACTTGCACCTGATATCTCTTTTGGCATGTCATTAGGTTGGCCACCCCATCTCGCCACTTCTCTCATGCCGGAGTGGCCAGCAAGCCAAGCACTTCTTTCTTCATTGGATAAGCTAGCCATTTATTATGTAATGACACCGAGTCATGGCCGGGGGTTCGTACGTCCGCTTGGCCGACGGCATTATCGCGTCGGTTATCATCTCGTACCACAAGACATTCATCTTCTCCAAAAGGGTTATGGAGAACTGATTGATTTGCTCGAACGCGCAGGCGCAACATCCCTCATTGGCTCTATTAGAACGGAGGCAAAACACAAGGAGACATGGTCTGCGCGTGACTTGTTTGCGATGTCTATCCATGCTTTCAGCTCTTGCCCAATGGGTGAAGCGGATGATTGTCCTGTAGATTCTTACGGAGGACTCAAAGGAACAGATAATATTTCAATACAAGATGCCAGTCTTCTTCCGGAGGCTCCGAGCGTAAACCCACAACTCACTATCATGGCCACGGTGTTACGCAATCTTACTCATCGCTCCTAGCTCTATGAATTCTCTTCCCAAACATCTTATCCTCACCGGTTTTCCTGGATGGTTTGGCAATCGGTTCATAGAACTGCTACTGACAGGAGGCTTTGATCAGGCACTCCCTCTCCCGTGGGATCACATAACCATTCTGGTAGAACCGTCGCGATTTTCCCTTGCCCAACATTTGCTTGCCCAGCTTTCGCGTAACAACTCCCGCATCCATGTTGATATCATTCCTGTAGACCTATCTTCATCACAGGACATGCACCGCTTATCACTACCATCGAAAGAAGGGGTACTTGTCCATGCGGCAGGCATGATTCATCCACAACGGCCACAAGCGTTTACGTGCGTCAATGTCGACGGTACCAGGCATCTTTTTGAACTTGCGCAACGACACGTTATAAAAAAAGCCGTACTCATTTCTTCGAATAGTCCGTTTGGCGGCAATCCAACCCCCCTCCATCGATTTACAGAGACATCCCCTTACGTGCCGTATATGGGATATGGACGAAGCAAGATGGAGGCAGAACTTCTTGCAAAACACTGGGCCGCTATCTCTCAAGCGTCCTTAACCATACTCCGTCCGTGCTGGTTTTTTGGCCCCCACCAGCCAGCTCGACAGGCACGCTTTTTTGAGATGATTCGACAAGGAAAAACTCCCCTCGTCCGAGGTGCGTCATTTGTTCGTTCAATTACCTTTGTGGATGACCTTTGCCAAGCTACCGTTCGCGCCCTGGCTCAGACCTCTTTAGAGACCAAAACATACTGGATTGCTTTGGAGCAAGCTTATTCTTTTGGAGATATTATCTCTACCATTCGCGATGTACTTGAAGAAGATTTTCATCTACCTTGCCGACGCAGGACCATACCCATTCCTACGTTTATCGCTACCGTCGCTCGCATGACGGATGCCATCCTCCAAACAGCCGGTGCCTACCACCAAGAAATACATGTTCTCGGCGAACTAGGAATGCACATTAGCTGCTCTATTGAAGCAGCTAAACAAGAGCTCGGTTTCGTTCCCACCCCCTCTCTCAGAGATGTTGTCCGACTGTCTCTCGCATGGTCTATGACCCATGGACAAATTCCTTCAACATCTACTTAATGTATGAGATCCTTGCGAATATGGGGAACTGTGTTTTTTCTCATAGGACTCTATGTTTTTCTGCCGTTTTGGGTAAGTAGGCTCGCGCATGGATTCGAGCCATGGTGGAGAGTACCGGCCATTCTCGCTCCCATTTTTGATGCGCAGATGTATTTAGCCTGGATTGGGTACATTCATGCCGATATACCTTTTGGCAGCAATCTTGGGTGGATGAAGCCGTATTTTTTTTTAACCCACGCCCTTTTCCCTTCATTAAGCGCTGCTGAGAACTGGTTGCTGAGTCAATGGCTGACGGTATTTGTAGCAATCTACCTACTTTGGCACAGTTTATTTTTGTTAACACGCAGACTCCATACCGCCACCTTTGTTACTCTGTTGGCCGTAGCCACAACTTTTCTCCATACCAGTCAACGACCCGGCATCTATTCATGGTACGCCCCGTTTGGCATCGCAAGCATCGCTCTTGGATGGTTCGTGACTCAGCGCATTGGTCAGGGTCATGGATTACGGATACGTGATATTGGCTTGTTATCCCTTGCTACCCTCCTCTCTGCAACCTATCCATGGTTACTTATTCCAACCCTTATCTGGAATGGAAGCCTTGTTGTATGGGCTGCAGCAAAATATCGCGGTAGACGTGCCAGCTTCTGCTTGTTCATTGGGGTATGCATCGTTATTCCTGCGATCATTTGGCTTATCTTTTTACGGGTAGAACCCACTGCCCTTGCACCCATCTTGGACACCTTCAAGCGATATGGGCTCGGATGGACACGTTTTCCTTTTTTCAGCACCGCCCTACTACCTGTTATAGGCTGGATTATACTTACCGGCTACATCGCAAAACGCAAAACGGATTTTTCCCACATTTATCCTCTTTTTCTCGGCTGGATTACCGTATGGTTTTGTTTTGAGTTTACCCCTTTTACAGGTGTTCTTTTTCAGAATGACCACTTTCGATCAACGGTCTTATTCCTCTCTTGGTTTAGTTTAGCTGCCATGTGGGATATTCCTTGGAAATCTTTCCGTTTCACAGATCGCTCCACACGAATTCCTTTCTTGATTTTATTAATTGCCTTGGCGTTTCTATTCAAAAATTGCTACCTTCTTTTATCGATTCCTAACCAGGATCTATCCTACATTCACATTGCGTATTGGCTCCCGCTCGCCCTTGCTAGCATTCGTTTTTTCTACACTCCATTATTTCTTGAGCGCGTAAGCATCATCATAGCTCTCTTTATCGGCCTTATGGGTGGGTGGAGTGTCTGGAAACGAGAATGGCTTGCCAGTCCCATGCTCCAGTCTCTCCAGCCGTTGATAGGAGCGGTTGAGGCAACTGTTCCGGCTTCAGAACCCATCTGCACAGATATCATGTGGGCGGATCGATTAGCCGCCAATATCCCTCGTCTTATCATCCCTTCCATCACTGTTCGATTCCTACCCCAAACCGAAGACAAACAAGAAGAAACGCTTGCTTCCTTTGCGAACTTCTATCGCCCAGCACATCAAGCAGAGCAACGTTGGATTGATGATGTTATTTGGCGAGACGGGAGCCTTCCTTGCATACAACTCCGCTGGACCAGGCCCTTCCTCCATTCTCTTGGATTTTCCGAATCAAGTATAAACAAACTCATAGATTGCCCACAAGAGTCTTTCATGCAAGAACGTGAGAGAATCACTTTACGCTCACTGTCTCCACAGAATAAAAAAACCTCCGTCTGCCCTTGGGTCATTGTTCGAGATGAGGCATCTTCATCGTGGCACCTTCCTCATGGTACAAAGATCTATGGAGGATCAGGTTTTACCCTCTGGAAACAGTCTCCTATTACCTATGACTCCTCGCCTTGATCGGTGGCTAGATCGCGCATGGTGGATCGGTTTTCCTCTTTTTTTACTGTTCCTCATTTGGGCAATCCATCTAGGGTGGTATCAAAGCATTCCACATGGGACATCTCCACTCGGTCTTTGGCGGATTGATGTTATTCCTTCAGGAGTTTTTGACACCTATCTCTATTTAAGCTGGATGTCAGCCGTTCTCACCCATGAGCCTGTTTCCACGCCATTACCCTGGTTTATCTGGCTTTTACGTCTGATCAACGACCATCTTTCGGGATTGCTTCGATTGCCCGAGATCTGGCTCCTTAGCAGATGGATAACGGGCGTCGCAGGACTATGGCTTGCGGGATGGACCGTTCAGCAATGGTCTGGACTTCATAAGCAATCTGCAAGACTTGTGGCGTTGATTGGATGGCTTTTCCTTGCAGGCGTTCTTGGTATGCGCCCAGGATTTTATTCATGGTACTTCCCTTTTTGCGTAGCTGGATGGGGATGCGCCTACCTCAGTTGGAATGCCCTCTCCGAAAAACGCTGGTACCACGCCCTCCTCTTTAGCGTCGCCGCCCTGATACTTAGCTCTCTTTATCCTTGGGTATTTATTAGCGTCGGCATATGGCTGGCCGCTGGTTGGGGTATCTGGCTGATAAAAATGTCCTCGCGACTCTTTTTTGCCATCTCGGCTTCTCTTAGCCTTGTATTTCTAGGGGGGGTTGGAGGGGTGTATGCTTTTCTCCACGAACTCCCTACCACTTTTTGGACTACCCTCGAGACCTATCAGCGTTTAGGTGCCTTTCTATTTAGTCGCTTTCCTATATTAAGCCACACGGTACTCTCTTCCGTGGGGTGGATTATCCTTTTTGTGTGTCTGCTTCAATCCTTTACTTTTAATCAAGAACAGCAAAAACGTTTTTTTATTTTAGGAAGCATATGGCTTACCTGCTTAGTACTTTGGTTTCAAAATATCTTGTCGAATTTTTATCTTCAGAATGATCATTTTATTGTTCCCGTTGTCCTTGCCAGCTGGATGAGTGTAGGGGCATTTGTCAATTTTTCTTTTCCCAATCCGCTTCGACCCAAGATCATCACAAAACTCACCGTCTCTGGTGTTGCCCTTTTTTCTTCACTTATTACTTGTTTTATTCTCCTACAGAGCTTGCGTCATCTTCGCCAACTTGATGTCTATCTCATCCACCTCGCCCATTGGATAGCCCTGTCTGTATGCAGCCTCCTCCTTGCCACCTCGCTCTTTCTTCGGCCAAAACTTCACCGACCCATCTTCTATAAAGGACTCATTTTATCGCTCCTACTTACCACAGCTGCTTGGGTTGTATTTTATGTGCGCGCTCTCCCATCTGTAAGCAGCACCGTCACCCGCCGACCGCAACTGGAATGGCTACTAGCTCGCACGAAGACCGGAGATCATCTATGCAGCGATCCTGAAACCGCCCATTTTCTTAGTGCGCACTCAGGAAGGTCCGTTTTTCCTGCGGAAAGCATGGTCAATTATCCGTATCGAGATGAAGATCTTTTGCATCGCATGCGAGTATATGTAGGCGCGTTCGATGCTCGATCACCTGCGCAGGCAGAGTATCTTGATTTTTTGCTTACCTACTACCGAACTTCAACCTGTGACTATGGACGTGGTCAATTCAGGCGATGGTCACTCCTCTTGAAAAAGATTGGATTTAGTCCAGCAAAAACACTCTCTGTCTTAGGATGTCCGGATGCTCGCAATCGAGCTATTTCACAGACTCTCTTCGCCGCCATTCAGCATCGCCATCTTGATGCACAAGGGTTTAAGGCATTATGCCCCGTAGTCATCATTCCCCAGCAGCAGCGATCTTCCTGGCAACTACCTAGTCACTATACAAATATATTCGATGATCCAACTTTTTCCGTTTGGTCGTCGACTGAGTAACACCTTCTTTATTAGATAGTCCTTATTACAATATTTTTCCTAGATATTGCCACAATACCAGAATTCCTTTTCGTAAAGGGCGGTGATGAATCGAGCCACCGGTATTTTCTGGATGCGATTTGTACCAGTTGTACGCTTCTACCAGAACATCTGCGTTGCTTTTTGTTGGGACGTATCCAAACCATTTTTTCAGCTTATCTACCCGAAACCACACATCTTTATCTGCCACATGGTATTGGTAGCTTGCAAACGGCACGAGGCGCAGCACGCGTAGAATTGGTAATCCAAAACGAGCCAACCAACCGGGAATATGTAAAATACGTGAGGAGCTATGCGTACGTACTAAGAACTCCCGAATATCTTCTTCAATCGTCCCAAATCGTGAGGTTCCTACATTAAAGTCCTCCCCATGACAGGGGTGCGTCGCTATAAGCCATACAACCTCTGCCAATTCCCGGGCTGAAATCAATTGGTAACGATTTTTTCCATTTCCAAGCAACGCAATAGGTGTATTGGTTTTTACCCACTCAAAAAGGAGCGACAGCAAACCCATACGACCAGGACCCAGAATGGTTCGAGGACGAACAATACTAATATCCAAGCGATCCTTAAATGATTGGCATATGCGCTCTCCTTCGACCTTGGAAAGTCCGTACGGTTCGAAGGCTGCTAACGGTGTTGATTCAGTAATTCCCCCCGATCCTACAGGAATACCGTATACCGAAGAAGACGAAATGAAGATGACTTTTTTTGCTCGCTTTTCTAAGGCTGCCTCAAGAATATTTCTTGTCCCTTCGACATTCACTTCCCAAAATCCTTTTGGATCGCGAGCAAGTGGAACCAAGGCAGCATTATGAATAACAGTATCACCTGACGATATCTCCTTGAGAAGAGCACCCTTTGATCGAACGTCTACCGTTTTATACTCTATCCCCTCTATAGACCGAGGGGGTGGGATGAGATCTAAACTCTTTGCTTTACAACCATACTCATGTAGCACTTCGAGGAGATGATGACCAAAAAATCCTGATCCACCCGTAATGATATACATAGATGTATTATGAACCGATGTACTGATCATGCCAAACTCTGAGCGTCATAAGCGCCCATAACAGATGAAGATGGTACTGTTTCTTTTCCACGTGTTCATCAAGCATCCTTTGCGCCGCCCCAAAGTCAATCACTTCATCTAATGATGAGTGCGTGCGGGGAGCGAGCCGCTCTTGCATAAACGAATGTAACGGCCCTCGAATCCACTTTGCCGCTGGGGACATAAACGCTCGCTTCTCCTGTCGAATGACATGTGGCGGTATTTTATGTCGCCAGGCATCCAATAGAATGCGTTTCCCTTGTTCACGTGTGCCCAGCTTCCAAGCCGATGGAATTGAGGAGGAATATTTCACCATATCTAAATCTAGAAGCGGTACGCGCTGCTCCAATCCATGCGCCATCGTCATCTTATCACTTCTCATGAGCGACTCATCCGGCAACCACGTACCTAGATCAATGGCCATCGATTGGTTCACTTTATCACGCCAACGTTTTTGGAAAAAAACGTCAAATATCTCATGCAAGGCATCACAAACATCCGTCTGATGAGCCGATCTTAAAAGGCGATGCACATCCCGTTCTTTTTGTAACAGAAACGCAAGATGCCGCTCTGGACCCCATCCTTTGCCCAATAGAGTGGCGTAACGACCCATCTTTGATCCAGGCACTAATAAAGCCAAAAGCCCGGCAGGATACCCAAGTCCGATTGAGTGTAAACGCTCAATTTTTTGCTGATACCAGTAGCGCGGATACCCTCCAAATAATTCATCACCTCCATCCCCACCCAGTGCCACAGTGATCCGTTTGCGTGCTTCTTTGGCCAACAAATATGTTGCCGGCTGAACATGGTTCGCTATTGGCTCATCCATGTGCCACACCACCTGATCAAAGCACGCCTCTACATCTGCAGGAGTTACCTGTATTTCATGATGGTTTGTGGAAAAATGTTCCGCCGTCATCCGCGCTAGTAATGCGTCGGCATTGTACTTTTCTTCATCGACGGGCGATGTATAGCTTACGGTATACGTTTCAATTGGACCTGCCAGATTCTGACGCATTGCCGTGAGTAGAATAGTGGAATCGAGTCCGCCCGACAAAAATACCCCGACCGGCCGATCTGAAATCAGCTGCCGCATGACGGCAGATTGGCATCGTTTATATACTTCTTGGCATGCACCTGCGTAGCTGGATGGTACCTCGCCTTCTTCTAATACCCACCACTGAAATACATGACTCTTTCCCTTACGCCATTCCAATAGATGACCCGCTGGCAGCTTCTGAATTCCTTCCCAGATTGTATATGGAGCAGGAATATACAGGAGCCGTAGATAAAGTTGTAACGCTTTTGTGTGGATATCTGGCTTTCCTCTACCGACATCGACTAATGCTTTTAACTCTGAAGAAAACCAGAGCTTCCCTGCGTCTTCGCGATAATAAAGCGGCTTTACTCCCATTGGATCACGCACAAGCACCAACGATTCTTCTTTTTTATCCCAAATAGCAAACGCAAAGACGCCGTTTAGCTTCTTGAGCCCCTCTCTTCCCCATTTTGCGTAGACACGGACTAAAACTTCCGTATCGGTGCGGGTAAAAAAATGCTCCCCGTGCGCCTCCAGCTCCCCACGTAGTTCTTGAAAGTTATATATCTCTCCATTAAAAACGATGGTAAATCTCCCATCGGGTGTACTCATGGGCTGCCGCCCCGCCTCTGAAAGATCAATAATTGATAGTCGATTATGCGAAAATGAAATAGAAGCCTCTTCAAAAAATCCCTGATCATCAGGTCCTCGGTGACGCGTCGCTGCATGCATTCGCTGCAAGAGGTCGCTATCATGAAAGGTAAATCCATTAAAACCACACATATCTTATATACCCAATCTCACATAGGACGAAATTTTTTCTATCAGTGCTCGAAGACTATGCCGCGCCTCCACCACTTCTTGCAGCACTTGACGTGGTACGATCGGCGAGGATCGAATATACGCCGCAATATCTCGTGGGTCATCCGTTGCCGGACATTGAATTTCTCCAATGGCCTCCGCTTGGGTCCGTGTAACGATGGGTGTAAGGCCTGCGTACATAGCTTCGAGAACAGTTTTATCAATTGTTCGGGGAGCCATGTTTATGATGCGTTGATAGCGCGGATAAATGGCACGCAAGTCAGGCATGGGTATAGCACCCATAAAGCGCACGCGATTTTGAAGTCCCAATCCTTTGACTAAGGCCCTTAACTCTTCTGCATAGCCCGCATCATTTATTGGATCTTGCGGGCGGCCATAGTGGGTAAGCGTGTACTCGCTGGGCAGATACGTTAGTGCTTGAATAGCTAACTCTAAACGCTTGGAACGCGAGAGTCGGTGCACTGCCAAAAGATGGGTTTCCGGCTCCCGTTGTACGAGAGGAATATGATCCATCTTCCAAAACGCCGTGTCGATCCCGTGGCCTGTCACAACCTTTCGCATATCCCCTTCGTAGTGCGGCAAACTATCTTTGGTGGCTGCAAAGGCACGTTTAGTAGCCCACATCCCAATACGTAGAGAAAGTGGGTTCGTGTAATGGGTATACCATAGGTACGTTGGAATGCTCCGCATCTTCCACCACCAAGCCCCCGCCCCCAACCAGCGCTGTCCTAAATGCACGAAGACACGGTCGTACTTGAGAGAGCAGATCAGCTTTTGAAAACGCAAAAAGGAACGTACACGTGACTGACCGGGGACATGACCCAGAGCATAGACTGGACAGGTAAGTCTGGTCTCTCCCTTTTCCCCGCAAATAACCATGACATCGTACCCCGCATCTATAAAAGCTTGCGCCCATAAACTAGCAAACGCCAAATCATCGTGACGCTCGTCAATACGCGGAGTAATAAAGAGGAGGCGCATATCTATACCTTGAGCAGCACATCCGCAATCCGTTCTGCGGCATGACCATCCCAGAGCCTTGGAACGCGACTGGTCTTTGGTGTTTGGCGAGCTCGTATAAAGGATGCCTCAATCCCTTGCCTCGTACAACCCACCAAAGTATTTGTACCCTCCGAGACTGTGATAGGACGTTCTGTTTCTTCGCGAACCGTGAAGCACGGAACACCGTACACCGTTGTCTCTTCTTGCAATCCGCCCGAATCCGTCCACACACCAGCAGAGTCTTTTATAAGACGCTGCATATCTACATACCCTAACGCATCAATAATTCGTATCGAATCATTTACTATGCCACGTTTTTCCAATTCTGCCTTCGTCCGCGGATGAAGAGGTGCGATGAGCGGAAGTGAACGAGCTCCTTCTTCGAGTGCCGACCAAACCTCCGAAAACGTTCTTTCTTCCTGAAAAAGCTCTGCTCGATGCAACGTTGCCACCCCATACTTCCTCGGTTCCAGGTGAAGATGCGCTAAAATATTTGAAGCGTCAATCTTCGGTCGCATCAAGTGCATCGTATCCACCATTACATTCCCCACTTCAAAAATGCGCTCTGGTGCAACACATTCCGACCGCAAATATTCAACGGCCATCGGCTCCGTAGCAAATAAATAGGACGCATGTCGATCTACGAATACACGGTTTATCTCTTCTGGCATCTTCCAGTTGAAGCTGCGCAAACCCGCCTCAACGTGAATCACGGGTATATCTTGCAGAACAGCTGCTATCGTAGCTCCAACCGTAGAAGTTACGTCTCCTACTACTAATACACCATCCCACGCCTGCTTTTTGAGCACTGGGACTAATCCCTGCACGATTTCTCGTATTTGCACACGGTGATCACCTGGATCAATACGCAACGCATGTGACGGACTTGGTAACCCTAATTCTTCAAAGAATATTTCGGATAGTTGCGCGTCGTAATGCTGACCGGTGTGCACTAATTCATATGCAATGCCAGCAACATCAAATGCGCGTACGAGTGGGGCGAGCTTCATGAAGTTTGGGCGAGCCCCACCTACCAACAAAATGCGCCGCATAATTAATTATTGGAAATACTTTTCCGTAATCGTAGAAATATCATTCTCTTCAGTAAGCGTAGGTGACGTTTCATTTCTTTTCGATACTCTAATTTACTTTCCCCATGGATCCGTTGGGTGAGCGCGGCCGGCACCTCAGCAATACTACGTCCGTCTCGGACTAAATAAAATAATATTTCTGCGTTAATATCAAAGCCTGTAGCTTGAAGAGGGAGATGCAAAAGTTGGTCGCGTTTATAGAGCCTAAAAATCGGCGTCATGGCCGTGACCTTCGCTCCTAATACTAAGCGGTATACCAGACTTGCCACATGAGATACCAGGAGACGATAAGAAGGGATATCCTTTCCATAGCCGGCTAATTTAGGAGAACCGCACACAACATCCACATCTCCCTTGTTAAATCGCCGAAGCAAGGAAGGCACGAGCGTTGGGGCAAAGGTGAGATCCGTGTCCATCGTAATCAATAGGTCACCCTTTGCTTCGCGGATAGCAGTACGAACGGCTGCCCCAAGCCCTCGATTACGGTCATGCTGCACAACACGTACGGGAGTACCTAGTCGCCGCGCTACATCCGCCGTTGCATCTGTACTTCCATCATCGATGATCAGAATTTCATACGGAGTTCCCAACGAGTCAAAAACAGGGATTACCTCACTTGGGAACCGCTTTAGGTTCTCTGATTCATTAAAGGCAGGGAATGCAAAGGTGATCATAGCTGAGAGGTAGAATGCCTTATTTTTGCTAATTTTTCAACTATTAGCTTTTCTTTCCTGTTAATCTAGAAAGCTGATAGAACAAAAATTAAGACAACGATGCCTGCCCAACGGCTCGCTCTATCTCGAAGCGCAAAAAGAACCGGATCGTCGTGCATCTCACCTCTCCAGGTTAGGAGCCATACCCGCATAAGCCAATACAGAAAAACAGCTACCACTCCCCAAAGCATGAAGGGAGACCTGTACAGCGTTACAACTTCAGCACTGTTTAAATACAACGCCAATACCAGCAGGGATAGAAATCCAGCATTTACCCCAAACATAGCCACCATCAGTAAATCCTCTGCCACATATCCCCGACCATTCTTCATTGGCTGAGAGGATTTTGTCGCGTGCCATAACGTCAGTTCTCCGACACGCTTCAAGCATCCAAGACTCACAAATAAAAAAGCTGCGAACGCCAAGAGCCAAGTTGTGAGATAGATATCCGCTGCAACAGCACCCGCCACCAAACGATACACATAGAAGAAAGCTAGCATGAGCACATCGATGACTGGATAACGCTTTAACCGTGTAGAATACGCAATCGAAGTGCCTGTATAACCTATGATCATGACACCAAACAACCAGGACACTCCAAGTGCTCCTATCATGAAGGAGAGTACCAAACCGATACTTGCTAGCATTAAGGCCGTGGGAATGGATAATAAGCCAGCCGCAAGAGGGCGGTGCCGCTTACGCAGATGTCTTCTATCCGCCGAAATATCTAGAAGATCATTGAGAAGGTAAGTAGATGATGCGGCGCAACCAAATGCTAAAAATCCTATACCCGTTTTCTGCCATGCTAGGCCATCATCTAAATGGTGGGCTAAAATGATTGGAATAAATAAAAGAATGTTTTTTACCCATTGGTGGATTCGTAAGGCTTTTGGTAATACCATTAAAAACGATTCGGCGACCGATTCTATCACATAGTCAAAAGGTCGACCGAGTGATTTTACCAGCTTCTCACTCTTCCTCTGAGATGTTGAAAGCAGAATGCATTCTTGCGCATCCCTCCACACCGGGATATCAATCATGTGATCACCTAGATACGCAAAATCTCCGCCGGCATGCGATCGAATGGCATGTGCTTTTATCTTTCCCGCCATATTTACTCCGTCATCTTTTGTTGCAATGATCCCGTCGAAACAATTCAAGTGTAGCGCGATCGCGTCGGCAATCGTCTGATGTGCCGCCGTCGCCAGCATTACTCGTCCGCCTTGCTTTTTTCGATCTTGAATATATTCCACGACCTCTTTTCGATACGGAAGTCCTTCTGGATCCACCTTCACCCCTGATGCCAACGCAGCTTTAAAACCAGCTCTTCCTCGCCTTACCCACCACAACAGCCGCCATGCTTGCATTGGGTGCTGTTTGACAAATGTCACCATCGACTCCCACAACGTGTCTGTGGCAACCAATGTCCCATCAAGATCAACGTATAATGGCAATAGCATAGGTCAAGAGGATGAAAGAGAATGTTGTAGGGCGGTCGCAATTGCTCTCGCACGTGCTTCCCAGGTGTAGCGCGAAGCCAAAGACCGAGCCAATTTCGCTGCATCGGCTCGCCATGGTTCATGCTCCATTATCCAAACCACCGCATCCTTCAGAGAGGATTCGTCCTTAAAAAATCTTGCCACCTGGCCAGTCAATATTTCTCGCGAAGACGGCACATCCCGTGCAAGAATAGGTATTCCTGCAGCCAGATATTCAAACATTTTCAAAGGTGATGTGTATTCTCGCCCAATTGTATATACATCCGAGGTAGGCAACACCCCCACATCGGCTTCTTTCAAGAGAGAAAAAACATCGTTACGCGGCAAATGAGAAAGAAAATGGATATGTGGCGCCGCCGTCGAAGCAAGTCCTCGTAAACGTTTTTGATCCTCCTTCCCCCCACCCACGATCACTAGATGAGCATCTGCCGGCATTTTTACCCAGTGCTTCACAACCATATCCACCCCTTTCCACGGATATAAGCTACCCGTGTACACAAATAAGCCATCATCTTTCGGGATGCTAAGACGTTCTCTCCACCCCATAGAGAAAGCGTTATCAACCGCCTCAATATCTACACCATCATGCGCGACGAGAATATGGTCGGTTTTTACTCCGCTTCTTTCCAGCTTGCTTTTCAGCCCTTCACTGATTGCAATATAGAGCGTGATTATTCCTTGCACCCGCCTCCACCGCTCTGCATTTGTGGTTGGATCATCATGCACTTCCAACGCCCATGCGCCGCGGACTAAACGATGGAGTGCCCGTATCATAACGGTGCTCCTTGTATACCATACATCAGCAGATTGACCCTTCGCCCATGTTTTTAAGCTGCGTAAAAAGGTTAGCCTCTGGAACACATAAGAGACACGTTGAGGAAGCCATTTATACGTCAGGGCATCCCACGTTGGCAGGATCACGTGTGTAAAGGTTTTTGTAGATAATTGATAATATTCATGCACGTCCATCCCACCCGCTCTATCGGGAGTCACTAAGGTTATGTCGTGCCCCATTTTTCCCATCCAATGGCACCACTGTACAGTTTGGTAAGCATGTGCTCGCTCGGAAGGAATCCGAGCATTTTCTACATAGACAATCTTCATACATTCTTCCTTTGTACCCATCTCCAACCTTGAAGCAAAGACCATGCCGCGTACATCGCGAGAAAATGATCTAAAGGGATGCGGTATTTTGTATATCCGGCCACTAGAGCATGCAGGAGGGTATATACGAGTAAACACGCGACCACCAAGCATGCACCGTGTCTGCGACGCCACACATGCATACCGATTCCCAGCAAGCCAAAGATGATTACCACCGCCGAACTCACCCACACCGAGGCACGTGCTGCCCACTCCTTCCAGGCCGTACCCGCAAAACTCCATGGCGCACCTGTCTTTACAGTTGGAAAAAGACCAGGCTGCCAGAAGGTACGGATTTTTTGCAGTGGCAAACGCCAAACTTCCCATCCCCAATGCATGCGCCACTGTTCTTTCGTCTTTTGTAACCAGTATTGATTAAACTGGTATTCATCTAACAGACCACGATCCTCACAAACCGCTAAGCGCGTAGGCTCTTTCGGATGCCACTCAGTCCACAAAATAGATTCGCGAAACACATCTGCTTTTTTTAACTCCAGCTCTAACTCATTTGGTAAGCGATATTGCTTGTATAAAGGATTTGTTGAAGAAGCAACATCTTCGATAATCTCTTGGGGAAAGCCCCGCTTTGTGAGCTCGTAAATATTCTCATTATTGGCTTTAATCAGTGCATGCCCAAGGTCCGTAGTCAGTGGAATAAAATGATGAAATGCATTCCAATTACGGTACGCCCAGGGTGCTATAAGGGTTGCAGAACATATTCCCATAAGCGCGACAGCCGCACATGCTCGCTTCTTGTCCTCTCTCATTTGCCACAGAACCCAGAGAGCGATAAATGGCGTGATGGGCAAAATAGTCCCCTGAACATAGGCAAGCACTCCGATCGCTATACCGGAATACAGTGCATAGGAGAGCTTCTTCGTGTCTGCAAGACGTAACACACACCATATAACGAGTAATAAGAAAAAACTTTGTAAAAAAGTGTGGTAGTACTGCGTATAATGATAAAATGTGTAGGGATAGCACGCCATCATTACACCGCCTAGCAAGCCGGCTCTTGAACCTACCAATCGTTTTCCAACCGCATAGGTGAGCCACAGCGCACCTATGACAAAGACGTTTTGAATAATCGCTTGCGCCCAGGTATTTGATGGATCAAACAGAGTATAGAGTCCTGTTAAAAAGAATAGGTACCCAGGAGAACGGTAAGCGGAAGGGCAGCCGATTTCATTAGCAAAACTATAGCCGTACCCCTGAAACCAGTGTTGAACAAGTGTAAAAAAACCGTACTCTCGATTCAGTAACTGATTATGGAATAAGACAACCGACATGGCGCGTGTGAGTATGATAAATCCTATAAACGCCAGAACCCACACCTCGAAGCGCGGTCCTACTGCATGCCCTTGAACCGAGGCCTGTATCCTGCGCCACCATGTACGCTGTTTTTGATGGAGAGCGGCTCGTGAAGGAAACGTACGAACCCGCTCACGCGCGGATAAACGCATTCTCTCACGCAGTTCATTATCCTCCAGTATGACAATGATGGCTTGTGCTAATGCCTCTGCGTCATCAACGGGCACAACTAGTCCGTCAATATTCGGACGAAGACAGGTACCCACACACCCCACCTCCGTAGTAACCACAGGAACGCCAGCCGCCATTGCCTCCACAATCGTTCTCCCCCATCCTTCGTACCGAGATCCGACAACCAATACATCGGCCCCTGTGTACACCTCACTTTGCGCAACCCATGGTTCAATCGTCACCGCAGAACCGAGATTAGATTTTTCTATTTTTGTCCGTAGCCATCCTTCCAACTGCCCAGCTCCGACGATTTCTAACCGCGTATTTAAGTGACGTTCATGCACTCGTATAAAGGCCTCCAAGAGCACATCTAAACCCTTCTGTGGCACAAAACGACAAGGTACGCGTAACACCCACTTATTATCGACATGCGGCAATAGCGGTTGTTCAAAAAAACGCTCTAGTGACTGAGCTACTGGAATAACCTCTATCTTCTGGGCGGACACCCCATGGCTCACCAAATGATCTTTTACCCGCTCACTCACTACTCGTACACCTTCCGCTCTTTGCAACAGGATTATCCCAATCCACGACCACAGACGATGCGTCCACCGCTCCCTCACCCATGGTCCAGCCCAAAAATCCCCATGCTCTTGAAGCTCAAGGGGTTGATTCGTCCAGCGCGAAATAAGGTACGCTACGATTCCCGCCGCGAATGGATCTTGTCCAGAAATAACCGTTCGACCCGGTAGACGCTTTGCCTCCTTTATACCTGCTATGATTGCATGCCATACGCGACGAAAAGATGAGCCAGAGAAAGCCTGCGCATACACCCCGTCTCGCTCAATTACAATATCCTCCGGGAAGCGAGCAATAACCAAGGCAGAGATGGAAAGAGAGGAGTCGGTTAAGGAGGTGATTCTTGCAAATGCCTCTGATTCCGTCTTTATCAGACCACGTTCATAACTCACCATCACGGTACGTGCATGGCCCTGCGCACCTCCGACAGCTGCCTTGAGCCTTTCCTCCACCATCGTCATCATTTGGTAATGACTACCTAGATCTTTTATACCATTTTTCCTTTGACCTCTCTTTAGTTGAAGAAGGTTATTTACCCAGGCATCACGATCCTGATAAGGAAGGATGGTGATATTCTCTCCGTACTCTTCCTTCGTTTCTGGATTACCACCTTGATCACTAATTATACATGGCAAGCCTCGAGAAACGGCTTCCGGTACGGTGTGAGGATACCCCTCGTAGCCTGTATGCAGAAGAAAGACATCGGCAACGTCATACCACTCCGTCAATACCTCTCGGGAAACCTTTCCTAAAAACCGAATGCGCTCTTTCATTCCCTCTTCCTTGGCTACGCGTTTCCAGTTTTCTAATTCTGGACCATCACCCGCGACTACCAGCAAATAATCAGCGGGAAGTCTGTGCCACCATCGAATTAGATCTTCCACGCCTTTCCAGGGTACAGCGCGCACGGCGGTTAAACAGACTATTTGATCGTTCATTTTTAAGCGCTTACGCAACACGGTACGACCCACCGTCGTCGGAAGCGGTTGAACCGCATTTTTAATGACCGTTATTCGTTCTTTTGGCACACCCCAACGCTCGGCCACAGAGCGTAAATACTGACTTGGAACAATCAATGACCACGCCTGCCGCGCCGTCCAACGTTCGACCTTTTCGTATATTCCAATTATTCCTCCATGGGACTTCCCCAAGAAACGATCTAGAGAAGCTTCTGTTTTTGCCCTGGAGCACTGCATTCCCATTTCCCAAGCATAATCTCCGGGGATTCGCATGATTACTTTTTTTCCCGTTATTTTCCCCACCAGCATGGCAGGGAATCCTTCAGAAACCGCTCCTTGGGCAAAAATAATTTCACAGTTTTGTACAACTCTATACACCATCCAGGCATAACGGAGATAACGCACCAGAGCCCCACCTCGTCTTGATACCCATATGACACGGGTCTTCTCATCTCTCATTCCCAGCTGCCCCCTCTCCTCATCCTCTCCATAGGCAATTACGGTTACCTCATGGCCGCGCTCAATCATAGCCTGAGCACACGCGCGGCTATACGTAGCAGGTCCACCCTGCTCAGGGGGATAAATACCCGTTGCAATCAAAATTTTCATGGTTTTTTGAGAAGAAGCGTGGTTGACCACATGATCTTATCCAGTGTCTGTGCATCGTATAACCCATTTAGCTTTTCTTCAAAATCTATCCATACAGCAAGAGCTTCGTCCGTGGCTCCACGGAAAAATCCTTTCAAAGGGTACAGATTATGTTTTTGTACACCTTCTACGATAAATCCTTGCTCTTTGGCTTGTGCAATGATTTTTTTGTCGTCGACTTTTTTCATGTATGGCCCTTCAATCCCCAAGAGAGCGAGTAGCTGACTCACAGGAACCATGATCCGCTCCTTTATATCTCGAGAACGGAAATGCCCCACGTCATAATTCAGATAGGCATAACCACCCGATCGCAGAGCGTCCCAGACTGTATGCAAGAAACCGGATCGATCAACGATATGTTCAACCGCACTTAATGCTACAACCACATCAAATTCCTTCTCTTTCAAAGGCTTTTGCGCGTCCAGTAAACGAAGCTCTAACTGCGAACGGGTATATTGTTCTTTTCCACGCTTAATCGCTTGCTCATTTGTATCAATCCCCAGGACCGAGGCAGCTGGGTGCGCATCTAAAAATGATGACCAAAGCCGACCATCACCGCACGCTACATCCAAAATGCGACACCCCTTATCTTTTACATGTCCCTCAAGCCGGGTAAAAATGAATTGTTTTGCTGCATTACCGCGTTCGTACATGATCATATCCTTGAATCCAAGCGTTCTAGAAGCGCACCAATTTTTGGCGCAATCTGATCCCACGTATACACCTCTCTCATCATCTGCTGTGCTTGTTGAATGAGCTTAGAGCGTAGATGCGCATCCTCAGTGAGACGCAAAGCCGCTTTAGCAATTGATTCTGGATGACGCGACTCGCAGAACAATCCCGTTTCACCATCTTGCAAAAAATCAGGTATTCCTCCAACAGGCGGCGCGATGACAGGAATTCCGGCTGCCATTGCTTCTAAGAAGGAGATTCCCAGGCCCTCTGACAAAGAAGGTCGGCAAAAAAGATCTGCTGACTGCAACATCTTAGGCAACTCTCGCTGATCTCTGTTACCTAATAACTGCACGCGATCTTTCAAGTTAAGTTCCTCTATTATTTTTTCGATTTTTCCTCGCTCCTCTCCTTCTCCCGCTATAAGCACCTTATACCTTGAAGGCAGGAAAGCGAGAGCGCGTACCAGATCATCAACCCCATTTTTTATCACCAAGCGTGAAACCGTTATCATCACAATATCCTGCGAGCAGTAACCCAATGAAGCTCGAAAGGCGGCACGATCTCCTTCAGAGATCCGCTCGGAAAAACGGGCAACCTCTACCCCATTCGGAATCACTACTACGGGCTTTGCATGCCCCATGCTCTTTGCCCAGCTTGCAAGAAAATGACTGATTGCCTGCACACAATCTGCTCGTTTAAAAATCCGACGATGAAGGCCACTAAAGATACCCGTACGGCGATCGTAATAATCTAATGGATCACCTTCTTGCAGGGTGAGTAACATTTTTACCTGTGGGCGAAACCAAGTATAGACTAATGCCGCGAATCCATTATAGCTTGCTAAGAATGACCAGATAATTTTATCACCTCTCCATCCGCCTACTCGAAGTGCGCGCCAGACAGCCGTCAGAGGCAGTAGATACTTATCCAGAGGTCTTCCGAAGCCACAGCGATGAACAGTCACTTGTCCTATACGTTCGGTAGCTGCAAGATTGGGCTTAATTTTGGCGCAAAACAACTCAAATTTCCAGCCGGGGAGACGGTTGGTTATTTCTTGCAGGGCAACCTCTGCCCCTCCAACGAGGGGCAGATAGGCCGTTGAAAAAATCAGCACGCGTTTCATGAAAGATGTTCTAAAAACTCCCTTATATGGTCCTCAAGACGAATCGTCGCTTTCCATCCCAACTCCTCCTCCGTTTTTGCTAAGTCAATGACCACCGTTTTTCTATCACCTGGTTTTTCTGGCATCATTATAATCTTTCCCCCAAATAGTTCTGCTACGTCCTTAATAGTATGCATGACTTTTGGACCCAAACAGTATCCATCTCCCTCCCCTTTTTCTGCAGCCAATAAGATGCCGCGCACAATATCATCGATATGGGTAAAGCTTCTTAGTTGCGTTCCTGGGGAAACAACCTCTAACGGCTTTCCTTCTTCGGTTAAGTGCTTGAAGATGCCGATGAGCGAAGCGTATCTGCCCGTGCGCATTTCCCGACCCCCATACACATTATAGAAATAGACCGTAACAAATGTTAATCCAAACCATTCGTGATAGCGCTGGATAAGCTCGGTATTGACCGCCTTCGTCCAGGCGTAGGGTGATTGGTTGCGCCCATCTCCGCCGTCCGCTTGCTTCGTACTCGAACCGGCGTAGACTAGCTTTTTCACTTTCCGCTTCCGACAAAACTCGAGCACACAAAACGTTCCTTCGGCATTATATCGCCAGGTTTTTTCCGGCTCTGTAAAGCTCTCTGATGTCCGTGAATATTCTCCTAAATGAAAAAGGAGGTCAGGCGTGAATTCCACGAGCCGCTCGATATCGCGCGTATCGCCTTTTAGGTAAATAACCCCGGAAATATGGTTCTTTTCATTTCCTGTTGAATAGTTATCAAGTGAATAGACCTTATTTTTAGGATCTTTAACCAGAGCCTCACAGACGTGAGATCCGATAAACCCTGCTCCCCCTGTCACAAGCACGATATTCTGTTCTCCCATAGGTAGCCGAAGCATAGCCAAAATGAGCGAAAAAATCAACTTTCTTGGTGGACTTTACATCACTCTTCTTACGATCGTTCCAGCTACAAGAGATTCCTTATCCGCGTGCGTATTTTTGTAACCAGGTGGACAATACGAGAAGCATCCATAAGCGATTTCCGTGATCTGCCCCTCGGTCATTTTGTTCAAGTAAATATTTCATCGCCTCAGGTCGACATATGCCCGTTAACGGTGCCGCATCCGACAAACAACGCTCCTCAAATGTCGCACGGAGCTCTCCGCGGAACCACGCAGCCAACGGAACCTGGAATCCGCGTTTTTTACGACCCAGAACATCTGGTGGTAGGTACTCTTTTAGCGTGTCTTTTAAAAGATATTTGCCCACCTTTTTTCTTATCAACCATTCTGAAGGCAATGATGAAGCAAAACGTACTAGCTCTTGATCCAAAAATGGAGCGCGCGCCTCTAAACCATGCGCCATCGTGGCACGATCCATTTTTACATTAAGATCATCGATCAAGTAGGATGATCGATCAAATACAAGAGGCACACGCATCGGATCGTTAACAATCATCTTTTCATTTTTCCCCAAAAACGCCTCTATCCAAGCTTCTGCCGAATACGATTCCGTCTCTTCTTTAAAACCTGGTTGCAACATACGCAACTCATCTTCTCGTGAAAAATATGCTCCTGCGAAGAGGGCAGCGTATCCGGCTTCTGGCGAAACACAAAGCCCTTTAACCGTGCGCATGAATCTCGTAAAACGCGGATCGTGCAGATAACGACCCAGATATTCTATCCAAGGCATTAGACGCCCCCCTCCCAGGCGAGCGAGAACGAGAGCACGAGAAAAATGCACGTGACGACGATACCCAGCGAATAGCTCATCCGCCCCATCTCCTGTAAGTACAACTTTGACATGTTTGGCTGTTTCACGCGCCAGCAACCATGCAGGGAGAGCTGAGGAATCGGCGTAAGGAACTCCATATAACTGAACCAGCTCATCTAATACATCCACAACCTGTCCTGCTTGGGCTTCGAACGCAAAGTGCGGAAGACTGTATCGTTTTGCTAAGGCAGCCGCTTCTTGGCGCTCGTCGAATCCAAGAGAAGAAAATCCCATGGTAAAGGTTGATAAAGAGGCCTGATGCTTTTGTCTTGCTATCACCGCAATCGCCGACGAATCAATGCCGCCTGATAAAAATGCTCCCACGGGAACATCAGCCATGAGACGAAGGCGAATAGACTCCTCGAGCAGCTCTCGTACATGCGTTTTTGCTTCGCTATACGTACCTTTATATGGTTCTATGGCAAAAACATTATCGTAGCTCCAAGTGCGCCATTGCCCACTTTCGTATACGCCCGCGTGCCCTGGCTGTAAGACTTCAATTTCTTGAAAGCCGGTTAATGGAGCGGGGACATACTGCAATCCTAAAAAAACACGAATCGCCCTTAGATCTATTTTAGAACATTCATCCGAGAGTAATGCATGTATCTCGGAGGCGAATACGAATGACCGTGGGGTTCGACGATAAAAAAAGGGCTTTTTCCCCAAACGATCACGAGCAACAAACAACCGACGAGCTTCGCGGTCCCAGATAGCAAAGGCAAACATCCCTCGCAGATCTGCCAGCATCTTCTCCCCTTTTCTTGCGTACAGCTGGAGTAAGACTTCCGTATCAGAATCAGAGCGAAAGATACTTCCGCGTTCCTCGCATACTCGTCGCAATTCTTGATAGTTATAAATTTCACCGTTGAACGTTACGACGTACCGTTCATCGGCAGAAATCATGGGTTGCGCTCCTCTAGAAGAGGTATCAATGATCGCCAAGCGGCGATGGACAAATCCCACCCCACCCTCTTGCCAAATCCCTTCTCCATCTGGGCCGCGATGAGCGATGGCTTGCGCCATGCGAAGTAACCGGTCTTCTTCGACCGGTTGCCCATCCCATCTCCAGATTCCCGCTATCCCGCACATAAAGTCATGGGGCAGTTTCCTACTTGCCTATTATTATAAGGAAAGCCTATCCTACTTCCATGTCTCACGCAAAGCGTCGCATCGTAATCGCGGTTACTTTAGCAGAACATGGAGGAGTTCAGGAGTTTTTGGTTAAATTTGCTCGTTTTTTAATAATGCACGGTCATACGGTTACTCTTCTTGCCGGAGAAGGGTCGTGGCTTTTTGAGGCCTGTGGGAAGAGTAATATCCCCATCCGTCGCCTGCACCATATGCGGCGCTCCCTCCATCCGTGGCATGATGTTTTGGCCATTTTTGAACTTCGGAAACACCTTCACGAACTCCGTCCAGATGTCCTTTCTTTACACAGCAGCAAAATGGGGGCTCTAGGATCATTTACCGGACGTTTTGTGGGCATTCCCAAAATCGTGTATCGGATTGGTGGGTGGGTTTTTCTTGAGCCACTTTCCATAATAACTCGTTGGCTCTACCGGTTAATTGAAACGATTTCTGCCCGTTGGAAAGATGTTATCGTATGCGTTCATCCTGGTGACGCAGATATCGCCCGTACTGTCGGTATCTTACCAAAAGAATCTCTTCGTATTATCCCAAACGGGATTGATCTCGAAGAGTTTGATACACATCTTCTTTTGAGAGAGAAAGCAAGACGTCATCTTCAGCTCACACCTGATACTTTTGTCTTTGGAACCCTAGCCAATCTTTTTCCCGCTAAAGATTTGAGCGGATATTTGGATGCCTGTGCCTTGATTCACCACGACCATCCTCAGGCACGCTTTTTGATTATAGGTGATGGTCCAGAACGAACTCGCCTTGAACTTAAACGTGATCGCCTTGGTCTAACTGGTTGCGTTCTTTTTTTCAGCAGACAAGAGCGTGCTTCACGCTTCCTGCGTGCATTTGATGCTTTCATCCTCCCTTCCGCCAAAGAAGGGATGTCATGGGCCCTATTAGAAGCTATGGCTGCCGGTTTACCCTGCCTTGCAACCGATGTAGGCGCTCATAGCTGGCTTCTCCATCCTCACGCGGGCTGGATCGTGCCCGCCAAGGATCCCCCCGCCCTCGCTCAACGCATGAAATACATCCTCCTTCATGCCGAGGAACGCATTGCCAGAGGAGAACATGCCCGTAAACGAATTGAACGGGATTTTCCGCTCAAAAAAACGCTCCAAGATAATGAAAACGCGCTCGATTCATGAGAGCGTTTTCCTTTATTTTTTGATCATGCTTTGACCCGTTCGTGGCGCAGCCTGAGCAGCAGGCGGCGTAGCCACTTTTAGCTCCTGATTGTTTGATCCGGTTGTTGGATTTTGATACAGGGTACGTGTATGAATATCTACCGATTCTCCGTACTGCAGCACTTGATCGCGTAATGCTCCTTTTCCTAGTGCATCCATCTGATGCGCAAGTGAAGCGTATAAACTTCCATCTCCCTGAGGCAAGCTCGGTAATTTACTAATTAAAACGGTAATTTTTTCCTCTTCGCCTAATAGCGCATAGGCCTCTGCCAAAATCAGTATCTCTCGAGGATCGGTCAGACGATACGGATGTTGAGCCGTCTGGGAACGAACAACCTCCTTCGCTCCCTCCTCTTTTTTGTTGACGTCGTACATGAGCGAGACACCCAGCGTCCACGATCCGTCACCATTCTCAGGGTCAAAGTCACGCACCTGTCGATATACGTCTATAGCTTGATCGGGTCGTGATGTCTGAAAATACAAGCGAGCTAGCCCATAATATAGCTGTTGGCGCTTAGGACTTGTGGCAATAGCTATTCGATATCGTTCTTCTACCTCAGCAGGGGAGGTCTTGAGGACAGGCGCCATTTCATGCACTAGGCGCGCGTAGAGGAATTGAGAGTTGGTATTCTTTGGATGTCTTGATAGCTCTTGCTCGCTTGCTTGCTTGGCAAGACGATAGAAGTCTTCCCACCGTTTGTAAGCCGTTAGCTGGCCGCGCGTGCTTAACGTTACCAGATCACGTGAGATAAGGAATGAAAGCTCATCTCGGTACGGAGTCCAAATGTCTAATGACGAGCGATAGAGATCATGTGCCACATCTTCTTGTCGCGCTGCAAAAGCCTGACTTCCTAAAATAGCGAGTTTTGATGCCTTAAAAGGTTGGATTGAGGTATTCCAGACAATGACTATGGCACCGACATATAGAATTGCTGTTACCACCCCTGGAAACGCATGCTGTTTACGCTCTTCCCGCTCCTCTTTCTTTTCTTCGTCTTTTTTTCCAACAAACTCTCCACGAGTCGCCGCGATCACTAACGCAAAAAGCAGATAGCTCATCGAAAATGCTGCAGGGTGATCAAACACGAACAGATTCTGCACAAAATAGGCAACGGGCAGCGAGATTAGGACGGCTGACACTGGAAGATCAACCCATCCCCGCTTGAAGGCGCGCCAACTAGCGTAAAAAAGAGCTCCAAACATCGCAAAAAATCCGATGAACCCAACTAAACCTGTCATGGATAGTACGTCTAGAACCGTGTTATGTGACCGATCAAACCAAGTTTCATAGCTACCAAACCGCAATGACTGAGGATTGTAGTGTGAGTTGAAAAGGATGTGAAACGCATCTAGTCCCCAACCTGTTATGGGACGTTCTTTAAATCCTTGCCAAGCAATATCCCACGCGATAAGCCGCGTTGAAACAGCTGCGTTAAAATGCGTGAGACGACCCAATGGACTATTTAGGATCAAGCTTGTATCACGGAACGCAAAAGCTAATCCGTATGAAACTACTGCCACCCCAAGCAGGCCAAGAACGGCCATACGAACTTTTCTATGTTCTGTAAAAAACGCGTAATACATCGCAAATACCCCCACTCCAGCTCCAAGGCCTACGAGAGCACCGCGTGATTGAGCCAAGATAAACGCAAATAACGCGAATAGTGCCGCTACAGCATACCAAAGACGCATGGCGCGACGTTCATCTTTTAGAGCTAATAACGCGATAAAAAAGAGATTGAATATTTGATACGAAGCCATGTAGATCGGATTATCCAATAGCCCACCAACACGGTCATTAGCCGGAAATAGTAAAAGATTCGGATAAATACGCTGCAACATCGCTACAACCGCCATAAACACCGCTAACGCAATTTGGTAATTGAGTAATTTTCTCCATTGCTCCCATTTCGTGAGCAATCCTGTAGCCATACTCAACCAAGCCAAAAAATGCAGCAGCGTAAACAACCCATTCATTCGCTCCTGATTTCCCCACCAAGATCGCATGCTATCTACACTAAATACTGTCGAGAGAGCTAATGCACCAAAATACCCCAATATGGCTAAATATAAGACGTGTTTCTTTGGCCTATAGAATGGCTCCATCCAAGCCAAAGCAATGTATGCGGGGAAGGTGAGACCTATCAGGATCTGAAAAAAAATGAGCTTTGAAAAAACAAACGGAAAGATGACTACGGGAATAAATATCAAAGGCATAAGCAAGCCCCCGTACACCCCTATATACGTGATCCCCTTAAGGATCCGCAGAATACTTTGTCTAGACATAGATGTAGCTTACGGTAGCATGAGAAAGAGATAGACAGCAAAACCCCTTGGCCGCAGCCAAGGGGTTTTTGCCACTGATCCACAAGGATCAGCGAGACTGAGCCATCTTATTTGCTCAAGCTCTGTGACTGCGTGAGATCCACGACGAGGTACCCGTTAGTCCAGTCGCGAGATCCACCCAAGATACCAGCGGCATCAGAGTGTGGGATTTCCGCGAGATCAGACCAGACGAAGTCGGCCGTCGTCGTGCTTGCACCAGGAACTGTTCCCGTGTCGACATGAGGACCATAGAGCGTACCGTTGCCACCGGCTGGGGTGGTGAGGTAACCCGTGATCGTAGCCGTGTCATCCGTGCGATCGATAGAGACCGTTACTTGGTCACCCGTGTTTACCGTGCCGCCAACCGTGGCGAACAAGGTGAAGGTAAGACCAGAACCGGTGATTTGTTTTTCACCACCGTTAGATCCGTTATCGAAGGCCACGACAACGCGTTGAGCCGTCGAAGAGTTAGCACTGTTCGTGATGCTTGCAGCCTCAAGATCATTGCCGTAACGATCCGTAATAACGATGTTACTTGCGCTGATTGGCGACGATCCCTCACGAATTCCGAAGTTGCTCAAGCTGAGCGAGCTGCCGGAAGTGGTAGCGGTTGTAATCGCGAAGGTGATCTTCTTAAGCGCGATAGCACCGGCAGCGTCGGCAGACACTTGGAACTTGTACAAGTCCATTTGCTGACCGGAAGCAAGAGTCGTCGTGCTCAAAGATTGACGGGTGATCGTAGGTCTGCTCTTGCGAACAACGAAAGAGTTACCCGAAGCCGTAGCACCCATGGAGGTAGCGGTGGCATACACAAGGTTGCCGGAGCCGATACCCACAGCACGGATGTTCATCTTATCAAGGTAGTCCGTGTTCCAAGCGTCATCACCAGTAGTAATACCACTGCCGATACCAACCTGGATTGGGCCACCCGTACGAGCAGCACCCGAAGTTGCACCGCTCACCGTGGAAGAGGCCTGAAGATCGGAAAGCTTCGCCCAGAGGTTGAAGTTCACCGAAGTGTTGCGCATCACGTTGATTGGGCTGGAGGTGAAGTCGATCGTCTTGTAGCGCTGAACACCGGAAGGAAGAATATCCTGTCCTTTGACAGCACCATCTTGAGCTACTGCTACAGCAGTGAAGTAAGCTGCATCACCGGTGGTAGAAGCTACAAGTTTTTCGATGCGGATGTCTTCGTTTTGAGCTGTTGCGCGGTATTCTGCCATGTTTACCCAGGTGCCCGTACCAGCTACCAAAATAGTAGAGGTGCGGAGATTGCTGGTGGAAACCGTAAGCGTACCACCACTAATGACCGTTTGGTAAAGGCGAGAAGCGCTGGATTCAGCATATTGTGTGCTTCCAGCAGTCGTACCCGTACCTACGCCCGTAGCGGTGACAGAGTTTGCACTTTCGTCTTGAGCGGTGATGCTGCTGATACCAACCGCGAAGCGATCGCCGTTAGAAGCGTTGACAGAGGAATCCGTCGTACACTTTACGATAATCGTCTTGGAGGTGCCGCGAGCAATACGCATGTTCAAGCTCGTAATTGCCATTTCACCAGTGGTGGAATCAGGTGCGCGAGATTGACCGACTTGCACATCGCCGTCGAACAATCCACAGCCTGTGATCACGTCATCGGCCTCAGCCAAGGCGAAGCTGTTGTCTCCAGCAGTATCACCAACGGCTTTCAAGGTCAAAGACGTTACTACCGTGTCGGCTTGGCTGCCAGAAGTGAGCACGAAGCCCGCTGCAGGTACCATTTGCGAGTTCTTCACAACTGTGCCGGAGCTTGGGTTGGAAGCCAAGGAGACCGTCAAGTTAGAAGATTTCACCGTCATGGCGTTGCCCAAGATGGAGGTGTTAGGCACGATCTTGGTCGTAGCCAAGTACTCACCCGTGTCCGTGATACGAACATCAGAAGAGCTGAAGATTACGCCGGAAGAACCCAACGTGACCTTATACGTGCTCGTGCTGTTGCCCATACCGTTCGCATAGAATCCGTTGTCGGAGTCTTGTGAGTTGGACAAGTCAGCCGTGATTGCAAGATCCAAGACCTGACCCAGAGCAATGTTGAAGGAGTCAGACAAGGTGATCGTACCGGAGTCACTAGCACTCGACAAAGAGGAAGGCAAGGACGTAGGACCCATCAAGGTTTGGCCGTTGGCCATGTTCTTGACTTTGATGTCCGTAAAGTAGTCCGTGCTGCTGTTACCGCGGAGGCGACCGTTGTTGGTGCTTGCGATCTTGAAGCGAAGGTTGCGGATTTCCAAGTTGCTCTCAGGCGAGGAAAGCGAGAAGCGGTACAAGACCACATCTTGCGCACCACGGGAGAGGTTGGTAGCCGTTGGGCCGTTGAAGGTTACCGTGAGCTGACCACCTTGGGTCGTCACACAGCTTTCCTGAGCACCAGAGACACAGGAGGCAGCACTACCACTGTCACCATCGAATGAGGTGATCGTAGCAGCAGCACCCGTGTTGTATGTGCGATCAACTGCGTACACATCCGTCGAGTATTCGACATACGTACGGATGGTGCGAGAGGAACGGCCAGCGATCTTAGCCTTCAAGGTGAAGATACGGCTGGTACCATTCGTGATCACGTAAGGTGGCACGAAGTTTAAGACGATCTTGTCACCCATGAGGGAGGCTGCGGAAGCCACCAAGGTGTTGCCCTGGTAGAGCTTAAGATCAGACAAGTCGGAGTTGGACACGGAACCAGCTTGGAGCAAGGTCACGCGGCGGACTTCGATGTCATGAAGGCTAGCCGTAAGTTTGAAGCTAGCGATTTCTGCTTCCAAGGAACCGATGTTTGGGTTAGCAACCGTGTTACCGGCTTCAACCGTGATCGTTCCAGCGGAAGATGTTCCAACCGTGAAGACGTTGCCACGAACAGGGAAGGAGCCGGAAACGGTGGAACCGCCGGTCACAACCACGGAGGCTGCGTCAACCAATTCGAAGGAGTGTTGACCACCCGTCGAAAAAGGGCTGGAAAGGTCGCCAACGAGCACAACGGACATGGTCTGGCCAGCCGCAATGTTCAAGTTCAACGAGTTGAACTCAATATTGTTGGTGGTGGAGTTGACCGTGCGGCCCGTCGTCAAACGGTTGCCGTTTCCGTCATACAAGTAGACGTTCGAGAAATCGGTGGTAGCACCAATTCCTACACGATGGAAGCGCAAGCCCGTCACACGAACTGCACCAGCTCCAGCCATGAGGTTGAATTTGGCGAGTTGAGCACTAGCTGCGTTCTTTGGCAAGGTCACACCAGCTGGCGTGTCGGAAGCCAAAGAGACCATGAGCGTACCAGCCGCAGGGGTGGTAGGCGTCGTGCCAGCAGGGCTGACCGTGTTAGCAATAGCTGCTTCGCGACCGGTCACGTCAGCACCCATTGGATAGGTAGCCGTGGTAACGATCACGTCTTTCATCTGAAGGCCATTTGCCATGAAAGAGTCGCCAGTCAGCTTGCGCATCATGCCGCCCCATACAACAAATTTATCAGATGAACCAGAGCCCATAATTACCGTTCCATCCGGGTGAACAGCGGAGGACACCGAAGAGCCGACCGTGTAGTTCACAAAGAAGCCATCTGGTACATCGACGACACGTCGAGCCCAGTTAGCACCATAGAGAGCGGTAGCAATTTCTGCCGTTTCAATCCAGCGCAACGTTCCGTTTGGAGCGACTGCGTAGACTTTGTTGTCCGTGGTAATTTTTACAAGACTCGTACCAGGGCGAATCGTGACGTTCGCACCGATCTGGATAGCGGCCAATTCTGCATCGGTAATGGTTTTCACCGTGGAGAAGTCAGCATACCAAGACTTGTACGTCGTTTCGTTTGGGAACACATAGCGCTTCGAGTCAGAACCGTAGTAATAGACGGCTGGACCGGAAGCTTTAATGAGGTCGCCTGCTACAATTGTGGCAGCAGAAGCGGCCCCAGGAAGCGCGAGCAAGCCACCACCAACCGACCACAAAATGGTCGTGACGGAAGCGATGCCCGAAAGGGTTTTCTTAAGAAGTTGACTCATAATGAACCTAATATGGTTCTCGTTTCTCCCAATATATTGGGAAGGAAATGATGAGTGAATAAGAAGGCGGACCATGTCAGTTGTTACCCGACACTCGACCTTTCTAGGGTCCACCGGAATGCAGACGGAACACAAGCGAGCAAAGCCATTCGACCGTTCGTCGAAGGGTTCTCCACTCGCCTCTCGAGCACAAAGCCTGTGCTGGAAGGGTGAGTAGAGAATGATTGCCCGAGGAGGTGTTAACCGCCAGGTTTTCCTGATTTTAGGCTCGGGGTACTTGACGAAGCAGCAGGAGGAGGTACCAGCTCCACTGAGGAAGTGGTGGAGGTGGTAGAACTTGCGTACGACGGGCTTGGCAGAGCTGCTGTTGAAGAGGAAGCGGACGTATTAGCCGTCAAAGCCACATCCGCTACCGTCTCCGCTACGCTTACTGCTTTCGCCGCGTCTCCTAACTTGTCTCTGAGCTCATCTAATTTATTTTGCCCCAACAGGATTTTCGCTTGATCTAGGGACTGCTGAGCGTTTTTAATTTGTTGCAAAGGAGAAGTGGCGGAGGCACCCAAGGCATCTATCACCGCAATAGTAGAACTTGCTGTGAAGGTAGCGAGCGTGCCACTGGCTGCTTCGCCCGCTGTAGCCATAATCTTTTGCGCTGTAGAAGCGATTTGCCCCTGGATCCCGTCTACCTTATCCTGAATAGATAGCGAGAGCTCGTCCGGAGTAATAACCTTTTGCGCGTCTGGATGGTCATGTGAGTCGATAAGGACCTGCACCGCTTTTACCGCGGTGGCCACGGCGGCCGTCTCTACTTCCGTGACTTTATTCTTGGTTTCTTCTGAGAGAGTAGACTTTACGTCTTTGAGAGTGGCGGCGACTTCTGCGCTTTTTTGATCAACTAGTTTAACCGCCTCAACAACTTGCGCCACCGTCTCCTCCGTTTGTTTATCGTTTGAAACATCCGTGAGCTGATTTTTTACCGTATCCAGATCTTGACGGAGGCTTTCTGCCGCTGCTTTGATGCGTTCACTTTTCTTGGGTTCATTAGAAGCAGCTATAGCTTGGATTTCTTTGACACGGCGCTCGACAAAGCCTGTTTTTAACTTCAGTTTTTCGGTTTTGGACTTGGTTAAGATGAGCTGTGTCTGCTCTTTTACCAACTTGATAGGATAGAAAAAATCTCCTGGCAATGACTGTTCTGCAGCGGAGACACCGACGATGGATCCGCCCGCCACCACCACGACGACGGAGAGGGCGGCAAGCATAGGACCACGCACCAGCTCAATCCATTGGGTAGGAATGAAGCGAGCACGGAATTCACGCAAACGCATGACAACGGTGGTAGGTTCTGAGGAAACGGCGTTCTTCACTTGCATGAGCAGGACGTTACGCGTACGCGAAACCCACGCGGAATCTGGATGGATTCCCCGTTCTATCATGCGGATGGATTGCAGCTTACGCTGGAATTCGCGTGAATTCATGGTCAATAGTTGGTAGAACTCCCCTCTTCTTTTTCTTTATTCATGATAATGTCTAGGGCCTTTAAGGCTCGATGGAACATCACCCGCGCGTGACCAGAGGTCTTGCCCAGGACACTACCTATATCCGCGAAGCTCAGGTCATCAATCAGCCGCAGAGTTAGGACATCTTGAAAGTCTTCTTTTAAGCGCGATATATGTTGTAAAATAAGGGCTATATCCGCACGAGCCTCCACCAAGAGCTTGCCGGCTTCGTGGTCTCCTGGATCCCCTTCATCCAAAGTAGACGGTTCGAGTGCTGAAAACGTTACAACCAGCTCCCGCGCACCTTCTTGCTTGCGGTAGTGATCTGCAATTAGATTACGGGCAATTTTGTATAAAAGTGCTCTTATATTATCCACTCGTTCCGCTTGCTGGATATATTGCCAGGCACGCAAAAAGGTTTCGGACGTGACGTCTTCTGCAGCTTCTTTTGAAGGCAACTTCAAATAAACGAACCGGTAGATGGCCGTTACATAGCGGTCGTATAAGCGTGCAAAGGCCTCCGGGTCCCGCTTGGCACGAATACGATATAAAAGATACTGGTCAACAAGTTGGTTCATTGGAAGAACCGAACACAAGCCACACAAATGCAGTAGGGATAGCTTAGCGAAATCATTGACTCTTTGCAACCATTTTCCCCTTCCTCTCCGGGCTTCCCCACCCCCTTATCTACACAATAAAAGCCCTGGTTAAGAGCTTTTATTTGGACAGGATTATGGACGTAAGACGTATTCTGCAAGTGGGAGGGTTGTGGTCAGGGTTCCGTCTCCGCTTAAGACTTCGCGATAGGCTCGAATCGTCTCATCAATCCGTTCGGTAAAACTATATTGCGTTTTTACATGGGCAGCGAACGCCTGCCCCAGATACTTACGCTCCGTGGCGAGCATACTCGCCACCTGGATCAATGACTGAATCAAGGCTTCGGGCTGGTCGAGCGGGGTAAAAATCGCATGGCCGCCGCTCACTTCGCGATTAGCGGGAATATCTGCCATAACTGCTACACGCGCGTATCCACCCGCTTCAAGCGTGCTAAAGGCCAACCCTTCACTGCGACTCGGAAATACATGCGCTAAGGCCTGCGACTGTAGAGCCGAGAGGGTAACACCCGTCTGCTCTCCGACAAGCCGGACCCCGGGAACCATGGTTGCGAGCTCTTCGAGTTGACGCACGTAGGCGTCCGTCCACGAACCGGAACCCACGATTACGAGGGGGATTTTTTGAAATAAGGCTGGAAAGCGTCGATAAGCCTCGCGGTAGGCGGCAATCAACACGTGCGGCTGCTTATGCGCTATCAGCCGTGAGACAGACAGAAGATACCGTTCGGGCTGTAAGTCAAAGCCGGCCAAAATCTGCTCCGTCGTTGGAGGGAGAGGTGCGAGGCAAAACGGGTGAGCGATGTAGTGTGTTTGCACCTGATAAGCCCGCAAACAGTAGCGCGTTAAGGCTTCGGAAACCGTGATGACACGGTCAGAGTAACGACCCATGCACCATTCACCCACACGAAACGCCAAACGAGCCAGCGGACCCCACTTAGCATGCTCCCAGTCAATACAATGGAAGGTGGTGATAAGTTTTGTCCGAGGATATAGGAGACGAGCCAAAGGCAAGAGCAAAGCCGTCCCCGCTCCATGAATATGCAAAATATCCGGACGAAGTCGGCGCACATCCCAAAGCGCGCTTAACCCGTGGGTAATCGCATCGAGATGCTTGGTGCGGATTCCTTTGGAAAAACGCTGTTCTATATTGCCTGATGGAGCCGTTTCTTGGGAGGCGTACCAGCGGCGGCCATACACAACCACCCGATGACCTCGAGCCGCCAAACCAGAAGCCAGCAACGAAACATGGCGCTCGATGCCTCCAGAACGGGCTGGCAACCCCTTTTGGCCTAACATGGCAATGGTCATAGGGAGGTAATTAGAATAACAGCTATTTATATCAAAAATTACTCCTTTTGTCAAGGGAAGAAAGGCGATGTTTTTGGCTTTTTTTCAGGAAAAAGACCTATACTCCTTGGATCCACTGAAGATCAGGATCTTTGGCTGAGTTAAGCACAGAAATAGCCAATACATCTAATTGATACTTAGTAGGGATACGAGGTTGTTGGCGCAGCCACAACTCCATAGCCGCTTGTAAATGGGCAAGTTTTTTGCGGGTAATCGAGGCTTCGGGATAGCCAAAGGCGTGGCTTTTGCGCATTTTTACCTCAACAAAGCGGATTTCTTGGCCTCGACGGAGGATAAGATCTAACTCACCGAAGCGGCAACGCCAATTGCGGGCTATAATATCAAAGCCTTCAGCTACAAAAAACGCCACGGCCATGTCTTCACCGCGGCGCCCTAATGCTACCTTAGGGTTGAGAATGCTATCTTTTTTTGGCTTTGGGTAGCCATTTTTCATAGGCTTGACGCTTGGCTTCGGCGGCACGGGTGAGGGGGATGCGTTGGTAAGCGAAGCGATAGATCCAGATTCCCCAAGCCAGATGCGAGAAGAACCAAACCGGCCAAAAGATACGCATGCCAAGAACCGGTACAGCTTGCCAGGTCATGCCATATAAAACCCCTCCCGTTATGGTGGCACAGACAAGACAGGCAAACAGACTACTCCATACCCGTTTGAGTGCCTTATCCGTGATCGTTCTTCGATAAAACCCGACGGCAAGGGTGGTTACGGCTAAGGCAACCAGGAAACTCCCCACCAAGGAGTGCACCCAACCCGTGAATGGTGACGTTTGAAAACTGATCCAAAAAGAGGGACGAAACAAAGGTGACATAGTTTAAGAAGTGAGAGGATGGGATATGGATTCGATCTGTGAGTCTTGGGCGGTGGAAGGGCGGCGGAATAAGCAACCGAAGTGATGGTCTCCCACATCGATGTCCGCTTCCAGCGTCCAGCCCTGGGCACAGATACTCTCACGCAGCGCATCAGGGTGTAGGCGTAGTCCTGCTTCTGGACCCAGAGGAGCTGCGTCGGGTCGCCAATCAATGACCATAAGCTGGCCGTGGGGACGCGTCATGCGCCAAGCCTCTTGTATCCAACGACTTTGCTCGCGAGCAAGATAAAGGGTATTCACGATGAGCGTCAAGTCTACAGAACGCTCGGGAACAGGGGTGGGGCGAGGAGCTTCGATGTCGGCCCAGATGGGACGCACGTGCCAATATTGATGATGACGAACCTCGCGTTGCAGGTGCTCAATAGCAAGACGTTGGACGTCTATAGCATAGACGTGTCCCTCCGCGCCTACGACAGAAGCAGCAGGGAAGACAAAGTGTCCGAGTGCTCCACAGCCTAAATCGGCTATCACCCAACCCATCTCCACCCCGATACGCTCAAGGAGAAGAAAGGGATCAATCAAGCCAAGGCCGGTTGCACGCATAGGATTAGCGACCAAATCCTGGCATAAAGGAACCGAAGAGTCCGCCAAGAAAGGTATTCCACAAATTTGTTGCGACCAAGAATCCAATAAATACGACGAATAACCCTACGCATTTATAAAACAGGTTGGTGCCACCGGGACCGAGCTTGGCTTCTGCCCACTCTACTGATCCAAAAAAATCGATCATGATTACCGTACGGATGACCATGAAGGCTCCGAACCCCGCAATAGCCAGGCCGAGGAGGACATTTAAGAGAAAACGCATGTCGGTAAGTATACTATGAGAAACAAGGATCGGAAACTCTCTTGTTAGCGATGGAGAGACCCTGCTAGGATGCTGAGGATATGCCATTAAAAACAAGTTGGGAACGCGTATCGGACTGGTATGCGGATTATTTGGCAAAACCCGGCACGATTCAGGCGGAAGTGATTTTCCCGGGAGTGGCGCGTTTGCTCGCCTGTCGGCCGGAAAGCCGCCATCTTGATATCGCTTGCGGTGAGGGGAGTTTTGCGGATTTTTTATGGCGCAAGAGTCGCGTTGTGGTGAGTGGAATCGATGCGTCTGCTTCATTGATTGAAAAAGCTACGCGTCGTCGTTTAGCTAGCGCGACGTTTGCGGTAGGAGATGCGCGCAGCTTCAGTGCGAAATTTGCCCCTCAAAGTTTTGAGAGCGCGAGTTGCATTCTCGCCATCCAAAATATTGATCCCGTTGCCTCTGTTTTTCGAGATGCCGCATATGCTCTTACCAAACAAGGGAAATTCGTCCTGGTCCTCAACCATCCTTGCTTCCGTCAACCTCGACAAAGTGGCTGGGGGTGGGATGAAGAGCGCAAACTACAATATCGACGTGTTGACAGGTATCTTGGGACGTATGAAATGCCCATTATCGCGCATCCTGGATCTGCGCCCGACATCAAGACCTATTCTTACCATCGGCCATTGGAATATTATATTATTATGCTGGCACAAGCTGGGTTTGTGGTTGATGCGATGGAAGAATGGACGTCGCCAAAAGTGAGTACGTCGGGGCCGCGTGCGAAAGCGGAAAATGTGGCACGGCAAGAGATTCCGTTGTTCTTGGCATTACGTGCGCGGAAAGTCTAAGCATTCCCAAGCATTGCGCGCCGATATGAGAGAGTACTACGAAAGAATCGTCGGCTTAGGCTTGTTACTTGGTTTGGCTCTGCCGTTGTAAAACATTCTACAGTTGTCATCTGACTCTTTGGTTGCGCATGTTCAGGATGGAGTTGTAGATATTTCAAAAGGGCTTGCGTCACGATATTAGGCTGAGACAGGACTTGGATTCTTTTAGGCAGGCAGCCCGAGAAAAGACCTTCTACGAGCGCATAATGCGTACACCCCAACAATACCACCTCAGGATCACCTGCTATTTTTGCTTTTCCTTGAGTTATGTATTCTTTTATTTTCTCCAAAAGAAGATCCTGAGGAGCACCGGATTCTATAAGGGGAACGAGATCCGGACAAGCCTGGGCTACGACCTTGGCATTCGGTAAACGCTTACGGATTTCTCGCTCGTATGATCCGGAGGAGACCGTGCTTGGCGTGGCGAATATTAAGATCGATGGGGCAGCTGTGTGCGTCCTCTCTTCCGACCAAGCTATCCCCGTTATCGACTCTACCGTTGGAACAATAATTCCCAATACGCGGGCGTTAGGCGCGTAGGTTGGCAACCATGTTTCTTGGATCGTCCGCAGAGCATTGGCTGAGGAAGTGTTACAGGCGATGATGACCAGAGAACAGTCGTGATCGATCAACCATTTCACTCCTTGCGTTGTGAATTCGAGAATTTCCGCTTGCGATCTTGAGCCATAAGGCGCTCTGGCGTTATCGCTCAGATATAGGTAGGTGCCTGGACGCTGCTTCATAACCTCATGCAAGATCGTGAGTCCTCCTAAACCAGAATCGAAGAAGCCTATCATACGCTTGCAGAGAAGAACGGTTGCGCATCTTGCCAAAAGCGTTCGAAGGCTTCGCGGTCGAGTCGATGCGTAAGCATCTTACTCGCTTCTTGCGGCGTGACCCAACGGGCTTCGGGGTTATGGGGATCGCTGGGATGGAGAGGAAGCTCGTCGGAAGTAACCGCGAATAGGTGGATTTGGTTCATGGCATCATGCACATCTTCGAGCTTTGGCCCCATCGGATACCGTTCGTACATACCGAGATAGGCTTTTATATTGATCTTTATTAAGCCGGTTTCTTCTTGAACTTCACGTTTTAGCGTATCCATCAGCCACTCCCCTGCTTCAACACCTCCTTTAGGGAGTGACCAGGAATTTCCACGTTGGTTGACGATAACTACTTTATTATTTGGAGAGCGAATAATCCCGCCGACACGAATGAGACGCAGTACCTGTTTCTCGAGATAGGTGTAGCGCGGGATGATTTTTCCCTGGTGATTTACCGTGCCAAAAAACTCTTGTGTGGGCCGCAGAAACACACGACCGCTCAAGAGTTGGCGATAGACCACATAAGACACTTCGTTCGCCTCAAGCGTAGCCAGTTCCTGGACATCATAGAGACCACCTTTATAGTGACGATAGAGACCGGGTTTCATACTTCTTTTTGTAAAAGATTTTTTAACGTTTGAAAATCGTGGATGATGAATGGCTTTACTTTGGGCGCATAAAGAACCGCGGCCGGATGATAGACGATGAGATAAGTTCGACCATCTTGCTTGATCACCTTGCCGTGATCTTTAGAGATTTGGACGTTTTGGTCGAGGAAGGCGAGACAGGCTACGCGGCCTAACAGGACGATGATTTTTGGATCAATGATGTTGAGTTGCTCACATAGGTGCGTGCGGCCATGCGCGACTTCGGCCGGTGTTGGTGTGACATGCTGCGGAAGATATTTAACAGCACTGGTAATAAAAATATCGTCGGCATCTAACCCCACTTCTTTGAGGAACCCGCGCAGGACGTTTCCGGCTCTTCCAATAAATGGTTTACCAGAAGCCGCTTCTTGTTTGCCAGGAGCTTCACCGACGAAGACGATATCCGCATCAGGATTTCCTTCGCCGGGTACCGCTTTGCCTATTTTGTTTTCACGACAAATAGCACAAGCCTCGATTTCTTTGGCGATGTTGGCGAGAGCGGCCTGCTTTTGTTTAAGCATTTTCTTGGAAGGAGGAGCCATAAACGTTGATCATGCTCCAAAGGCCGCTTGTCTAAAATAAACCTACTTCTTTTCAACAGCTTTTGCTTGCTCTTCTGAGTCGATTGAACGATAGCCATCGAGGGCGTAGATATCCAAGGCCACTTCTTCGTAGGGATGGACGGCTTGGATGGCTTTGACCACTTCTTCCAGCTTATTCCGCGGACAAACCGTTTCAATCCGTTCTTCGTTAACGGAGGTCATCTCTCCTACTCGCCCAACAGACGGATGCGCCCCTTGTTCTGGCTTAAAACGACCGATCCCTTTGCTTGAAAATGTACAACAAGAGTAGTTCCCTATTTTTCCCGCACCAGCTTTACCCATGGCTTCACGAACTACCTCGGCATGTGTTTCGGGGACGAAGACGACGATTTTAACCGTTTCGGAGGGGAGCATACTACATATCCACCCCATGACACTTCTTAAACTTCTTACCGCTCCCACATGGACATTGCTCATTGCGACCTACATCTTTTAGCTTGTAGTCAGGTCTTGAGGTAGTGGCGACGGGCTCATTTGCTTGTTTCTGAACCTCTTCTGCTCCTATAGAATTCATGTCCCCTTCTTTAACAGGGCCAGAAAGCTGGATGGATTGAACAGGAGGAGCAGACATTTGAACCATTTCTTGCTGAGCTACTTCGCGAGCTATCTGTACTTTAAAGATCGTGCGCGTGACACGTTCATTAATCCGCGCGAGAAATTCGTGGAATAAACGGTAGGCTTCTTTTTTGTATTCGACGAGCGGATCGCGTTGACCGTAGCCTTGGAGGCCTACGCCTTTGCGTAAGTGATCCATAGTCTCGAGGTGTTCAATCCATAAGTCATCAATGGAACGCAACATGACGATCTTTTCGAGATCCGTCATCATCGCATTATCACCTACGGCAGCTTCGATCTTAGCGTACGCTTCCTTGGTCATGTCTAGAATATGCGTAATCAATTCTGTGCGCATCATTACCAGATCTTCTTTGCTTTCAATGGATTGGCGTGCCACCTTTAGTTGATCTGTGACGGGAATCGTATCAGGAAAGATAGCTTTAACCAGAGCCTCCAGCTTATCTAATTCCCAAGCCGTAGGATCCTCTCCAGCAGTATGATAGGCAACAAGTGCTTCGACCTCCATCTGAACCATTTCCATTATTTTTGCCTTTGAGGCTCGTTCTCCGGCTTCCGCAGGCTGACCAACCAATTCCAATAATTCGCGGCGCTTTTTATAAATCACCGTACGATGCTTGTTCAAAATATCATCGTATTCGAGGAGATGTTTGCGGATATCAAAGTTATGTCCTTCAACTTTACGCTGTGCGGCTTCGAGGGAACTTGTCAGCATCCGGTTCTCGATAGCTTCGTTATCAGGCAACCCTAAGCGATCCATGGTTGACTTCATACGGTCGGAACCGAAGATGCGCATGAGATCGTCTTCCATGGAGACGTAAAACTGGGTTGTGCCTGGATCACCTTGGCGACCAGCACGACCGCGCAACTGATTATCTATACGACGTGACTCGTGACGCTCGGTACCAAGAACATGCAACCCACCCAAGGCACGCACTTCCTCGGCCTCCTTTATTTCCGGAGGGTTTCCCCCAAGAATAATATCAACACCACGACCGGCCATATTCGTTGCGACAGTCACCGCGCCTCGACGACCGGCTTGGGCAATAAATTCAGCCTCACGATCGTGGTTTTTGGCATTGAGGACATTATGAGGAACTCCCGCCTGCTTAAGAAGCTCACTCACCAGTTCATTTTTCTCAATGCTAACGGTACCAATCAATATTGGCTGACCTTTTTCGTGACGCAACTTCACCTCTTCTACGACGGCACGGTATTTTCCTAATTCCGACTTATAGACGCGATCCGTCAAATCTTTGCGCTTGTTATCACGATGCGTGGGGATGTTTAGAACATCTAGACTGTAGATTTTGTGGAACTCTTCGGCTTCGGTGGCAGCGGTTCCTGTCATGCCTGATAATTTTGCATATAGACGAAACAGGTTTTGGAAGGTGATGGTGGCGAGCGTCAAAGATTCGCGTTGAATAGGTACGCGTTCTTTAGCCTCAATAGCCTGGTGCAAACCCTCGGAGTAGCGCCGACCAATCATGAGACGGCCAGTGAATTCATCTACGATCACCACTTCATTTTCACGCACGACGTAGTCCTTATCCTTTTTATACAATGCATGGGCACGTAAAGCCTGCTCTAGGTGGTGAACGAGCTTCATTCCTCCTTGCATGTAAAGATTTTCTACGCCAAGCCAACTTTCCATCTTGCTAATGCCGGATTCTGTCAGGGTAGCCGTACGAAGTTTTTCGTCGACGACGTAATCTTCTTTTTCTACGAGGCGAGGAACGAGGTCAGCAAAACGGTAATACAAATCGGTTGCTTCTTCGGCGGGGGCAGAAATGATGAGCGGTGTACGTGCTTCGTCGATCAAAATAGAATCAACTTCATCGACAATAGCAAAATTCAAATCACGCTGTACCATTTCTTCTTTGCGTTGAACCATGTTGTCGCGCAAATAGTCGAAGCCGAATTCGTTATTGGTTCCGTAGGTGATATCTGCCGCGTAGGCCTCCTTGCGAGAAACCGGACGAAGATAATCCATGTCAACGCGGAACGAGCCCGTTTCGTCACGACCTTCGTCGTGGGCTGGTTCGCTTTTAAAGGTGGGATCGTAGAGAAAACTCGCAGCATGTTGAATGATCCCCACAGAAAGACCCAGCGCGTGATAGACCTGTCCCATCCAGACAGCGTCACGGCGTGCAAGGTAATCGTTGACCGTGACGACATGCACCCCTTTGCCGGATAAGGCATTCAAGTACGCGGGAGCGGTCGCGACGAGCGTCTTGCCTTCACCCGTGCGCATTTCAGCGATAGTCCCTTTATGCAAGGCCATGCCACCGATGAGCTGGACATCGTATTGACGTAATTTTGTTGTCCGTCGAGAAGCCTCGCGAACCGCAGCAAATGCCTCCGGCAAGAGGCTATCCAAAGACTCACCGTTGGCTACACGATTTTTCCAATCTTGAGTTTTTGCTTTTAATGCATCATCTGATAAAGCTTCGTAGGTAGAAGCTAATGCATTGATTTTTTCAATGGTTGGCCGCATTTTGGCGACTTCACGCGCGTTGGGATCTCCAAACAGTTTTTGCAATAGGCTCATACAGTTTGGTTAGCTTAGCCTAATGCAAAAGAAGGGTCTAGCCCTTCTTTTATCCCCTGCCCTTGTGGGCATCTTTTTGGCGGTCTTTACGATCCAGAACAGTGGCCTTTAGAGAGTCACGGGCCCGATCGATCGCCGCGTAAAGATCCTCTTCCTCCTCTTCAATGTGGATGAGCTCCCCTTTATAGGTCACGTTGGCTCTACAGGAGAAAACCTCGCCTTTTTGATGGTGATTGGTTGTCTTGCCGACTTCTACATCGATATAATCTACCTCGCCGAGGTATTTTTTTAATGACTGCATCTTATCTTCGACATGGGCCTTGATGGCAGGAGTTAACTCCAATCCCTTATGGATGAGGTTAATAGTCATATGGCTATAGTGTATCCAGAACATAAGCACTGAGCAATATCGGTTCACTATGTCTCTGAACGGGAATTCCACAGCAAAACCTTAGTGCGATTTAATCCAAGCTTTTTATCTCCCCGTGTTTTCTGATATACATACATTACCTATGCCACATGAAGGCCCAAAACGATATCGTGTCAATGAGCTTCTTGAACGAGCAAAAGATGCTACACGTGATGGCTTGACTACAAAAAGACCACTCCCCAGTGAACCAAAGCCCGAATATAAGCCCCCTCTTTCGGAACGAGAGATGGTCGCCACCACCATAAAACGAGAACTCCTCCCCTATCTTACAGATTTCGGTGTCCAACAGGGTCTAGGCATTTCAGCAGGCGAATCTTTAGCGTTAGTGGAAGGACTCTCTCAAGATTTTCTAGATGTATATGATCTCATGGAAAACCGATCTTACCGACAACCGCTGGATCGTCTGACGCAGGAGCTTGTGCACACTATTCATCGCGCAGAACAGGATTGGTCCTCAACAACGCGTGGAAGACTTATTCTCGCCTTCTTGTACGAACTAGAAAGAGAGCGCGTACGCAAAGACCTTGCACCAGATGATGAAATTGATAAAGGACTCCTCCTCGATGAGCGAACGAGTTTCTTCACAAGCGATCTTCATGGAGATGTGCGCTTACTTCATTTTCTTGAACCAATGATCACCGCAGAAATCGACATGCGCGCTCAGGGAGAATTCGTTTACTACGGTACCCCTCCGTGGGAGGATGTACTGCCATCGAGTAAAGCGTTGGTTAAATATCAGGTTACCCCATTTACAGATGATAAAAATTTTTCCGAAGGTAGAGAGCTTGCGGATTTTTTTCCGCAGGTTAAGAGACTCGCGTCTTTAGGTATTTCTGAAGACGTTGCTACCTCCATCGTCGATACAAGCGACACTACTTATAAACACACACTCTATCGAGCGAAGATTTTTAACTTGATCGACTTTCTTTGGCGTCTCTATATCGAGCATCAGGCGTCCTTAGGTATAAGCGAAGAAGATCTAGCAGTTGCTGTAGCCGCAGCCAAAAAGAATGGGGATGTGTCAGGATGTACGATTACGACACCAGATCTCATTCGTCTTTTTTTGACGCAAGGGTATATCCCTGCTACGCCCCTTCATCTTATAGGCTATGCTCATCACCATTGGACACCGGCTACCATAGCCGAAGCATACCATCGAGATCCCAAACATATTATCTACGCCCTGATCCCTTACAAATATATTACTGAATGGGAGTCCGTAGGAAGCAATGGGTTTGCACTCTCATTTCTAAGCACAAGAGAAGAGAATGGGGCCTTCAGCAAACACATTGGCACTGATTACCCGTCTTCCCTTACCACTATCGCATGGGATGAGCATCAGCAATTCTTAGTGTTTAAAAGTGCTGACACACCCTAGAATCCTAGTAACTGTACTTCTTCTTGCAACTCAATCCCAAACGTATCGCGAACGTTCATTTTGATGAGAGAAATGAGAGCTAAGACTTCACTTGCTTTTCCTTTGCCTTTATTCAACAAAAAGTTTCCATGTTTTTCGCTAACTTGGAAGTTACCGATGGTTTTTCCCTTGAGTCCAGCTTGATCGATGAGCCAGCCGGCGGGAAGCCGCTTGGCTTTTAACATCGCTTCAGGGATATCGACATCGCGACGCAAAATATCCAGTTGAGCTTCGTTTTGATAGTCGAAGTTTTTGAAGACGCAGCCTGCGCTCGACTCGCCTAGTGGTTGCTTATCTTTGCGTTCGCGGAGGATGTCTTCCATTTTTGCTTTTGAGGCCGCTGGATCGTCGGCTTGTTTGAGCTTGAGCTCGGTGCCAAGAATGACGTATCGATCTTGTTTAAAGATACTGTCACGATAGCCAAATTGGCACTCTTGATTAGCAAGATTCTTACGCGTACGTGTGGCCACATGATACACATCCACATTCACTATTGAATCGCGCATCTCCGCTCCATAACAGCCCGCGTTCCCATACACCGCACCCCCGATTGTTCCTGGCAGACCCACGGCCCATTCGAAGCCTGTGAGTCCTGCTTCGACGGTCTTTCGAGCAACGAGAGCTGATACAAGACCACTTTCTACCAGCACTGCTTGGTTGGTTATAATCAGAGATTGATTAGCCGCTTGAATGACAACTCCTTCAAATCCTTCATCTGCTACAAGCAGGTTCGTACCACCACCAATGACCGTCCATGGGATCTGTAACTCGATGGCAGCGTCTACGGCTTGTAATAAAATATCGGATGTATTTGTAATACAATATAGACGTGCCGGACCACCGAGACGGAAGGTGGTGTGTTTAGACATGGGTTCGTTAAGACGAGCCGTGGGGAAGCGGGCGGTGAAGGAGGAAATTTGGGTTTGGTTTAATTTTTTCATACATTGATCTCATCATGCTGAGTGAAGTTGGACGGAACGAAGGGTCCCTCGCCCATCCGACAGATCGCAGGAGATCCTTCATTACGTCGGACTTCGTTCAGGATGACGGAACACTGAGGAACTATTATATCTGCTCCGCAATCTTATATACATCTCCCGCCCCCATAACAATAATGATATCGCCTCGACGCTTCCAACGTGCTATCACCGGGAGCGCATCGGCTGGGGTCTCAGCATATTCAAGCGGACGTTGACAGAGACGATCTGCATCATGATGCCGGATGGCATCAACTAAATCTCGAGAAGAGATGTGCTCGTCTTCCGGGGCTTTGCGTCCCGGCACATCATAAATTTCCACCAATAGAAGCGCATCCGCCAGGTCAAAGGCAGGAACAAAATCTAAAAACAATTGTCGCGTGCGGTTATGTTGATGTGGTTGAAAGCACAAAACGAGACGTCGGCCTGGATAAAAGGCTCTCGCCGCTTCAAGGGTGACACGAACAGCCGTTGGATGATGCCCGTAATCCGACACCACCAGGACACCATCTTTCTCAGATATTTTTTCAAAGCGACGCCATATACCGGTAAAAGCATTGATCGCTTTGCGAATGGCTTCCGGGTGTGCTCCTAATCCAAGTGCCAAGGCGGCTGCTCCTGTCGCGTTACAGATATTCATTCGACCCGGGATATGTAAGGAAGAACGAATGAGACGCCCCGCTCCATCTTTGAGGAGAAATTGTTGTTCGCCCCCACGTATTCCTTCGTCCGAGACACGGACCATGGCATGAGCACCATACCCACAGGTCACAACACGAACGCCTCGTGCTTCAAGGGCGGCGCGCTCACTTCCAATCAACGTTCCTACGTTACGATCATCGGCATTCACCACAACCAGCCCATGATCACGAACTTGATGTAATAATTGGCGGAAGGCCTCAATCATATCCTCAAGAGTTGGGAATATGTCGGTATGATCCAGTTCAATGTTATTGATAAGAATGGCTGAGGGGTGAAAAGCTAAGAAATGACGTGCATATTCATCCCCCTCAATCAGCCAAATCCTCCCTGCACCGGAACGAACATTCCCATCCGGAAAAGCCGGTACTTTGCTCCCCACAATTACCAAAGGATCTAGTCTGCTCTCGATTAACATGAGGCCTGCCAGAGCTGTGGTCGTGCTTTTTCCGTGTGTTCCGGTGACTAGTACAACTTCTTGTTCCTGTGCCCATTCAGCAAGGAAATCAAAATTTGTTATCTGACGAAGATTGCGTGCACGCGCCTCTAGACGCTCTTTATTATTTTCAGGGACTGCTGATGAATAAATGACGAGGCTTGTCTCGGCGGGTAGATAACTCTCTTCTGAGCCGATCGTGACATGAATCCCTTTTTGCGCAAGCTCCTCGGTTAGTTCTGTCTTGACTGCATCCGAGCCACTCACCGTTATACCGCTTCGAAGCAAGAGTTTTGCTATGGCAGACATGTTAATCCCGCCAATCCCAATTAGGTGTACATGGGTGGGCATTTCGGACATATATATAAGAAGACTACGATGAACGGACAAAAACGTCTAGAAAGGGTGGAAGGGGTCGTAGAGGAGGAGACAAAGAAGGGTACTTGTCGCTCAAGCACGAGACGCGTATGATCGCATCAATATCCTATGTTGTAATTCGCAAAGCATATTTTTTGGGGTTCCAAAAAGCCACTCTCCTACTCACCACTCCACTCCTCACCTCTCTTTATGTTTTCCTTCTTACAACATTCTGATCCCGAAATTTTTAAGCTCATTGAAGCGGAAGCCGTCCGTCAACACGATGGCCTAACATTGATTCCCTCAGAAAATCATACCTCTGCTTCCGTCCTTGAAACATTGTCGACTATTTTTTCGGACAAATACGCCGAAGGCTACCCGGGTAAACGCTATTACTCGGGCAACCAGGTCGTTGACCAGCTTGAGACTCTGGCACAGGATCGCGCCAAGGCATTGTTTAAGATTCCTTATGTAAATGTTCAACCTTATTCCGGAAGCCCGGCAAATCTTGCTGTGTACTTTGCCACCTGTCAGCCGGGCGATACGTTCACCGGCCTTAATTTGCTAGATGGTGGACACTTGACGCATGGCTGGAAATCTTCGGCTACTTCAGCTTTTTGGAAGAGTGTTCCCTATCACATGACTGCAACGGGTGAGATTGATTTTGATGAGCTCCGTCGCATTGTACAAGAGCACAAACCGAGACTCATTTGGTGTGGAGGAACAGCCATGCCACGTGCCGTACCATTTGCTACCTTTGCCGAGATCGCCGATGAGATCGGTGCCTACCTCGTGGCAGACATTTCACATATCGCAGGCTTAATCGCAGGAGGCGTACACGAAAGCCCCGTGGGCCACGCGCATATTGTCACGACCACGACTCACAAGACGCTGCGCGGACCACGTGGTGCCATGATCATGGTGACAGACAAAGGACTAGCCAAAGATCCCGAATTAGGCGACAAGATCGATAACGCCGTTATTCCCGGTCTGCAGGGTGGGCCGCATATGAATACGATTGCCGGCATTGCCGTAGCACTTAAAGAAGCGGCTGAACCGGCGTTTCAAGAATATGTTCAACATGTTGTCGAGAACGCGCAAGCCTTGGCAAATAGACTGATTGAGCATGGATTTACACTCGTATCAGGTGGAACGGATAACCATCTTGTGCTCGTGGACCTCACGCCGCAAGGAGCCGGGCGCGGGATGTTTATGCATCTTGCCTTAGAGCGCATCGGTCTTTATGCCAATCGAAATATGGTTCCGGGGGATACAAGCTCGCCGTACTATCCAAGTGGATTACGCCTAGGCTCCCCGGCAGCTACGAGCCGAGGCATGAGAACACAGGAGATGAAGCACGTGGCGGATTTTATCAAACGCGTTTCGGATCATATCTCGGAGATTCATTTTCCCCTAGATAAGGAAGAACGAAAAGTAGCGATGAAAGAATTTCGCAGGACATTAAAAACTGACTCGTTTTATGATCAACTACAGCAAGAGGTGAAGCGTATGTGCGAACCCTTTGCCCTACCTGCGTTAAAGAAATAACCGTTATACTCCGGAACACCTTCATCTCTTTAGGAAATGAAGGTGTTTTTCTTTCCGTCTTCCGCTTCGCCAGACCCGCGTCCTCAGGCTTTACACGAACCCTTGTTTATGGTAGCGTCTCTTGCCGAGAAAGGAGCAGAGCGTGCAAAAACAGGTCTCGCCCATCGTGGCAAGTATGTGCCTTAGCGTGTTGATCCTTAGCCTGTTTGGGTATATCGGCACATATCTGGGGCGCGCGTCGCGTGCCGCCCTCTTCGTTGCTTCGATCCTGATCGCCCTTCTCGCGCTTTTCTACTTCTTTGTTAGGAATACTCAAGCAAATCAACGCCTTCTTCGATGGACGCTCGTAACGTGTATCGTCATCGCTGATCTACCCCTTCTTTGCGGGATGGCTCAAGGCTATCTTAGCCCCGCCTACGGCATCGTCCCCTTCCTCATCGAACTGATGTACGGAGGGTATGTCATCCGCATCTACTACACCGCTTCCCGACCATGAAGGATATACAACTTCTCGCTTCCCTTAAAACCCCCTGCGGGGTTTTTGTCGTTTTGGAACAGCTCGCTTGTCAGGGTGACTCGTATTGTGTAGTGTTTCGGTGTCAAATGATTCTAGGGGCGTCGTATAATGGTAGTACAACGGTCTCCAAAACCGTTAGCGTGGGTTCGATTCCCCCCGCCCCTGCCACGGAAATATCTGCTTGAATGAGCGGGTATTTTTGTTGAGGCGTGGAGAGAACGGAACTCTATTCAACGCATAGCTCATCGATTATCATCAGACATATATGTTTTTTAGAACGAATGAAAACGACGGATTTGGATCAAGCAAAAAAATATACTTTCGTCGTCTCCATGGGTGCAACCGAGCAACATGGTCCTTTCCTCCCCCTTGGAACAGATTCATACGTTCAAGATGCAATCATTGAACAAGTGGAGAATGAATTTCCGGAAGTCATCTTTCTTCCGACACTTCGCATCACTTGCTCAAAAGAACATGCGGGGTTCCCGGGTAGCGTATGGATTGAAAAAGATACGATGGAACTTGTTCTCCGCGATATCTGCAACTCACTGCAACCCTATGCGGCCAATATTGTACTCGCTTCATGGCATGGCGGAAACATAAGCATGTTAAACCGCTTCGTAAAAAAGAACACGGACTCGTTTTTAGGCGTTCGTATAGAACATGTTGCGTTTGATTCTGCGGAAGTCTTAAATAAGACATCGAAAATATTGGGCGGCCCCGTTGACGAACACGCTGGAAATTCTGAGACATCCATGACTCTCGTCTGTGAACCTTCACTTGTCACGATTCCTCCAAAAGACTATCCAAAATATAAAATTGAAAATGCATGGGACACCGATCGGCTCATCGATGTCTCAAAGGACGGAATTGTAGACAATCACCCGGCATGGATCATTAACTAAGAATTGGGCAAGCAATGTATACAGATGGCAGCCGAAGAATTAATAGAAGGGCTGAAGAGAATTTTAAAAGCAAAATAATACATGTGCTGCTCATGTCCCCAAAACGGTTCTACTATTCATCACGAGCCCTTGCCACGCGGAACACTCATCCGCTGATGAGTGTTTTGCTATATGCTTGCGCCTATTCTGGTTTTTACCTCTCAAAACGTCCTGCACGGCCTGCCAACGTCTCCAAATCAACCAAGGGGGCGTGCTTGCCCTCGTAGAGCTTGTCCCACCACATGAATTTACCGATGTAGAAAGGACCATGAAGCATCCGCGACATGACCGATTTCTTGAGTATGCAGGGGCTAATGGGCATACCCTTGGTCAGCTTCAAGTCATCAACCATATCAGACTATCAATAAAACCGTTCGCAATGACGATTTAGAGGTCGTGCATACGTTTATCCGATACCTTGCTGTCCGCGCCGCCGATGCTCTGACCTTCTTTGACGACGTTGTAGCCGTTATTTCTAGCGAACTCCCACAAAAGCCGTTTTTGAGCACCAAGCGAGTTGCCAAGCTCTTGCTGTTCACGGCTTGAGACTCGAACGTATGTAACGGCTTTTGGCATGGCTATTTTTTAAACACCCAAAGATCGTTAAGTATCAGCAATCCGAAGGATTTAATATGAGACTGAAAGAAGGGATCTGTTTTCATTAAAGGTCGCAAATCACAATAATAAACGCCATCCAATGGATTGATCTTAATGGTGTATGCCCTAAAATGACCTGATAAGAAAGTTCCGTTCACGCCATACTTCCCGTCGATCTTTCCATTCTTACGCTGTACGTCGTTTAAGAAGATCGCTATGTGTGGAATGTCGATTTCAGAGAGCTTATTGAAAAGTAATTTATCGTAAAATATTTTACCCAATCTGTCTTTGCTGGATGTCTTGATAGATCCTATGACCTCGACCTCACCTTTTTTGTTCGCTACCACGAGATCCTGTTGAAAACTCATATCCATTACTTTTTCTCCATCTACCATGACCGGAACCTTGACGGTTTTTGCTACATTCTCGACGCCGGTTTCTTCAATAGTGAGTCTTACTAGTCTTTCAAATAAATCTCCGTTGATCTTTTTCGCCGTATTGCTCTTATGTGCAGGCAGGGCATCAAGCGTGGCTCCAATTGACTGCTGTATCGTATAGATTGATCGATCAATCAGATTGATGTTGTCTTGTGTTTGATTTTTTGGATCATTTGCAACCTTTAACAAAGTTAATAGTTTTTCACTATTGCTAATGAACTCGTCTTTTCCATACATCAAGTTTCCATTAATTGGTCTGGTTACTTGAAAATTGGCTTCTTTTCCGTATTGAAAAAAACGATAATTATTTTCGTTTTGGGACACGATCGTCGCTTGCAGCCCTTTTTCAATGTATTCTAAATACTCTTCTGTAAAAGATATGTAATCCTTTAATGAACTGAACCTCTTCTTTTCCAAGACCAGCTGTAAAAGTTTGTTTAAAGACATAAGCTATCTATTGGTTAATCGACGTTCAAGGTTTTCACGGTCAAACTTCAGCCATTCTTCTACCGTTTTACTTTTTAGCGTTTTCAATCTGTCGGTCGCGAAAGAATTATATTCTTCAGAAAGATCACATCCGAGCCATCTCCTCTTTAGCTGTTCAGCCACCACAAGCGTCGTTCCAGATCCAGAAAAAGGATCTAAAACCAAACCATCTTCCGGAGTAGTCGCAAGGATTATTTTTCTTAATAGTTCTTCGGGCTTTTGTGTTGGATGAGCTGTTTTTTCTTGCATGCCATTGCTCAAGGTTGGTATTTCGATGACATCCTTCGGCTTGGCTCCAGCAGGATGCGGCATCCAATTATCGCGTTTGCTCCCTTTCCCGTATTGGCTCGTGTCCGCTTGTGGATGAGACGGGTATTTCATCGTGTGTTGGTTGTATGGGATGCGAACAGGGTCAACGTTGAAAAAAAAGTTTTTTGTTTTCCTCAAGTGGATGATGCTTTCATGTGATCGACCCCAATCATTACGAAGGTTCGCTTTATTTTTATAATGCCAAATTAGCCAACGACACGAATGGAAGTGTTTTGAAGCAGGGTGCTTAAGATCTGCTAAAATTTCTGAAAATCCACAAATGTAAAGCGATCCGGTATTTTTTAAAATTCTTGCAGATTCAGAAATCCATTGCATCGACCAAGCTATATAATGTTCCTGACTTTCAAAGCTGTCCCAGTCAGCTTTATTGATATTGTACGGTGGATCGGCGAATACTAAATCAACACTACTTGAAGGCAAATTCTTTAGCCACTCAATTGAATCGCCCGTATACAAAGTACCTTTGCTATTTGTATGGTGAATTTTAACTTCCGTAGACAGATTCTTTTTCGTCACATCTTCCTTTCTATTAAAATTCAGTAATTGAATCTGCATATATTCTACTTTTTCAATTCCTCCAAAAATTTATCGAATTCGCTTTTAGATATGCGATAATTTTTTCCAATCTTGTGTGCTTCAATTTTGCCCGCCTTAATCCGACGGTAGATCGTCATTTTGTTGACTCGGAGCTTTTCGGCCAGCTCCTCGACGAGGTAAAAATCAGGGGTTTTATTCATAATGTTTGTTCAAAGGAACGGATATGAGCGGGAAAAGTTTTCTTGAAAGCCTCGGCACGTTTTAGTAGCCACTCAAAATGCATTGGATACATACCTTCATTGGTGATATCGAATTTGGAAGTTGTTTCCAAGATCCGCGTAGCTTTAGTAGCCTCGATCCATTCAAGTGCCACGCCGAGTTCAGTTTCAATTTCAGCTTTTCGTTCTCGTAAATAGTTGAAAAGAGGCTTATTGTCCGAGATGTATAATTCGCATCCGAGGCGACCTTCGCGCATCCGCATCGTAAGAGCGACGTGCGCTTTGCTGCTACCTATACTGATGTTTGTCCAGTGTTGCGGAAGAGGTGACTGTAAACGAATATCTGGTCGATGCTCTTGGGCGTACGAACGTAAGCGCGTCCAGAACTCAAGCTGTCGCAGCTTCCCTTCACTGGGCTGCCCTTGGGATGATTGCCGTCGGACGGTTTTCGTCCATTCGTTTGGGCGGCAAATAACGTCGAATTTTGGGGCTGGCGCGGAGTCGCCCACTCGCCACAATTCAAGTTTCACGGCAAAAAAATTTACTT
>CAYTIN010000002.1:0-122601 GCA_964438015.1 uncultured Gammaproteobacteria bacterium | reverse complement strand
AAAAAGTGCAGTTTTCAGTGACGACTGAGTGCAGTTTTGGATGACGAGTGACAGAAAGAGACCGATGGGTTGACTTTTTCCTTATTTTGCGGTATTATTTTTTTGTTGTCCTTTAGGTAAATTATGTCCAAAACGGCTGCTTGGAATCATCTGATTTCAGACAGCCGTCTTGGACGGAAGAACGCTCCTATCGATAGCATGCGCCTTCACAGCGAGGGACGGTTTGCTGGACGTATGAGCGGGCTGGCACCACCCCAGTGTCAACCCTCAAAGAATGAACTTGTGCCATGTAGAATGGTGGAAGGGTTTCTTTGCTGAGGTTGGACACAGGTGTAGCGGGATTTTTCCGCGTGCTATCCCAGTAGCAGAGTCCTGCGTGGACCTGGGGAACGTCTCTGAAAGGAGACCATCATGGAGAAGAATCTGATTGTTTTTAGCCATGGCGTCCGCTACGGTGTGACGGGATGGCAGCGTAGTGCCGTCCTGCTCACTAACCGGTCGGAGGCGGTTCGCTTCATCGGAGGGGTGGAGGCTTCCGACGCTTCCTCTGCGACGGAGTCTATCTCGGTCAAGACCGTGGAGGTCAAGATCGACGAGGCCTCTCTCGGCCACACCGGGTTCGTGGCCCTGCTGTGGTGCGAACGCAGGGAAGTCTGTGGACGGAAGGAGCGCAACCACGAGATCGAAGCCGTGGCTGGTGATCCTCCGTTGCTCTCGCGGGTCTTCTTCCGTGAGGCGCGGCTCGAGTGGCTCAAGGAGGAGTGTCCGTGCGCTCAGGCGTTCCTGAGTGGGCTCCACTGCTCCCGCGGATTCAACTCCAGCGCGCGGCGACGTCTGGCGTTCGCGCTCGGCGTGTCTGCGCCTTTCGCACGCCACGACGACAGGCGCAAGGCGTGGAGGGGCGTACTCCGCGGCCTCCGTCTCGAGCGGCGCGTCAAGATTCCGGAGTCTGCCACCGGGCTTAACCACGCTCTTCCGGTCGAGACCGCCATGGCGCTGGGATTCCGGCCGCAGTGGCGTGAGCCGGAGCCCTGGTCGGGTGTGAACCCCGAGTACCAGGAGATCCCGATCGCCCGGTAGTTGGACCTTGAACAATCAACCTCCCGCTAAGCGGGAAGAAAGGGCTCTATTAAAAGCCCCGACCACAGAACGACAACCTTCGTCGCCTGTGGTCGGGGTGTTGTCATTTTTTGTGCTTGTTTGCAAAACTCCTTTCGAATTCTTCGGTAGTCATGATGGTTTTTATATCTTCTAGGTGGTCGACGAAGAGGGTGCCATTTAGGTGGTCGATTTCGTGTTGGAAGACGTTGGCGATGAAGCCTTCCAGCTTTTCTTGGTGGAGACGTCCTTGTTCGTCGTAATAGGTAGCCTTGATCCATTTTGCCCGTCTAACCTCGGCGCGTAAGCCATCAAAACTCAGACAGCCTTCATAAGTGGTATAGGTTTGTTTGGAGTATTCCTCTATTTTTGGATTGATGAGCACGCATTTATAAGCTTCGACGTTTGGTCGGTGAGGGAGGGGGTGGATGTCGATGACGGCGAGTTGGAGGGATTTGCCGATTTGAGGAGCGGCGAGGCCGACGCCGATATCTTGGATCGTGAAAAACATCTTAGCAATGAGTTTTCTGAAAGAGGGGTTTTGAAACTGCTTGAGGGTTACGGGTTTGGCTTGTTTGTGTAGAATGAGATTGTCGAATTGGGTGCGTGGGAGTGGTTCGTGAAGCGTTGATCGTATACCGTGAATCGTCATACGAGAGATCACGCGTATTTGATGATTTATGTTATCATACCATGGATGCGATTTATTTCACTGATCTTTTTATTGTTTTTGCTGCTTGCGCCGCCTGGATTTGGGATGTCGAGTGCGAGTTATACGATTGATTGGGATACTATTAATACAGGAGGGGATGATTTTGCATCGAGTGCGAACTATCAGCTTAATGATTCTATTGGTGGATTTGGAGATGGTATGAGCACAAGCACGTTGTATGATCTACAAGCTGGGTATCGAGCAGCGGAGTCTTCCGAGGAAGGCCTTGGATTGGTGCTGCGGGCACAGGAGTCTGCTACCCAAGTTACCTACTCAGCGTTTTCTGTAAGTTCACGAACGGTTACCGTCTCTTCAGCTGGGTTTTTGAGTGTGCGGGATTATATTGGGGTGGTAGAAAATTCCGGCTTCTCTCAACGTATTGCGATCGGTCGAGTGGCAAGTATTGCGGCGAATGTGGTCACCGTTGATGGATGGAGTGGGGATCAGGTAAGTATGAGCGAGTCACCATCTGGAAGTGATGATTTTGTCTATCGCTTGAATGGTTCTGCGCTTGCGTTTGGTACGGTAAGCTCTGGGGTTGAATATACGGCTTTGGCGGCTGCCTCGGTTAGTTCGACCGCTGTGAATGGATATACCGTCTATGTACAAGGGGACGGATTATTGCGATCTGGATCTACCGCTATTTCTTCCGTTGCTGATGGAGTGGTATCGATTGGAAGTGAAGAGTATGGAATGAGTGTGACGGGAACGCGAGCTTATTTGCCAGGGATTGATATTGCTGTCACATCGACGCAAAGAATTATTGGTCAGAGCTCAACGACTTCGTCAGCGATAGGTGATCGAGTGGGAATGACGTTTAAATTATCAACAACCGCTTCTACTTCTCCTGGCACGTATGGCCAAACGATCTATTATACCCTCACCGCTAATTATTAATCTTGCTTTTTGGATAAAAGCATCAAAGATTTTTTCTATCTGAGTCTTCTCTTTATTTATGAAAAGGGAGTATATAGGCTGGCGAAGTGCGTTTGTGAAGGGCGGAGTTTGTTTTTACAACCTATGGTAGTTCATCGAGTTCTATCCTTTTTTCTTTTTCTGCGTAAGCATTTTTTGTTCTTTTCTTTGTTTTTAGTTGGCCATCTTTTTTTGTCATTTGCTGCTGTATGGGCAATGGATGTTCGTCCTCCTGTTTTAGAGGTTTCAGCGAAGCCGGGAGAGTCTAGCGGTGCTGTTTTTTTTCTTTCTAATACTGAAACGGTTACACAAACCTATTCATTTGCTATCCAGGGATTTGTTGCTCAGGGAGATGAAGGCCGGCAGGAATTTTTACCTGTGTCTGAAACGAAGGGGTTGCCGAGTTGGCTGTATCTGCGCGAGCCTCGGATTTCTCTTGAGGCTGGGAAGTCTGTTGCAGTGCCGATTTTGTTCCGACCGCCTTTGGACGCAGAAGCGGGAGCGTATCAGGCGGTCATTTTTGCTTCTGTTTTAGGATCACGAAAGGATGAAGCGGTTAGACTAGGAAGTCGAGTGGGTGTCCTTATTTTTGCTACCGTTGAAGGTGACCTGTTACGTTCATTAGTGATTCGTTCCGCAAGGCGAGTCTCGCCTTTTTTTTCGTTGTCCTCACTGCCACTATTTGAAGTGGTGCTAACTAACCAAGGTCAGGCGCATGAATTTTCGATGGGTCAGCTTAAAATAAAAAATATTTTTGGCCATGTCGTAGAATCAGTATCTCTTTCTTCCGTTCAGTTGCGGTCCATTCGTATTTTGCCTGGCTCGGAGCGACGGCTGTCTTTACGTCCTAAGATGTCTATGGATGGGTGGGGCTGGGGTGTCTATCGTGCGGAAGTTATTTTAGATGAGCCATTTGCTACGAAGGCGGACGCGGGATGGTTTTTTGTGTTACCATGGAAGACGCTGAGCGTTGTGTTCGGAGGAATTGTGGTTTGGTATTTTTTACGCAAGCGATTTCGATGACGGCATTGGTACGATTTTCTTTGCGAGCGATGGTTATTTTTTTCATCGCATTTTTGAGTTTTTTGGGAAGAGGTACTCATGCTGCTTCTCTTCTTGATGTGCGCGATATCATGACGCGTCAACTTATTTCAACGGCTTCTAATCACGAAATTCGTTTTGTCACACCATCGGGCGTGGCTGATGCAGGGAGTACAATAACGCTTCATTTTCCTTTTGGATTTGGTCTCACGGGAGTGGATGCTTCAGATATAGCCTTGTCGCATGGTGTATCCACGGGATTTGAGACGGCAGAGACACTCGCAAGCAGTGCTGCACCAGGAGTTTGGGGGGCGAGTCTTTCTGGGTATGTTATTACTCTCACGCCTCCTATTAATACGTTGCCTGGAGAAATAGGTGCCGGAGAAACGGTTGTTATTCGTATTGGAACGGCTGTTTCCGCCTCTGCAGATCAGATCACTAACCCATCTACGGCCGGTACATACTCCATTCAAATTCGCGGTGCGTTTGGGGATGCGGGAGGGGTGATTGTACCAATCACGAGCGGTGATTCTTTATCCGTTAGTGCTACGGTGCCTGCATCGACTTCGGCACCAAGCACTGGTTCCCCTGTTGATACGGGTGGTGGCGGGTCTACCGTTCCTCCTCCGCCTCCAACACCTCCTCCTGTCATCGCTCCTCCTGTTCCCGAGCCTCCACCATCACCTTCTCCAGCTCCCGCCCCTGAGCCAACCCCGTCTTCGCCTGTTTCCCCGGCGGGTTCATCCAGTCCAGGTGGGACTGGAACGGGGGCGAGTTCTGGTGGTGGGGGTGGTCAAGCTTCTATTTCGTTTCGTTTTGCTCGAGTTGTGTCTGTTGAAGAACGTTCTATTTTGCTTGCATGGGAAACAGATCAATCAGCTTCAGGATTAGTAGAATATGGACTATCGGATTTTTCGCTTCGTCAACGTGATGAATCCGTGGGTCGCGTACACACGTTGAGGATTGCCGAGCTTGAACCAGCTACGGCCTATCGATTGCGCATCACGGCGCGTGTTCCCGGTGGTCCGGTTGTTAGCACGCTTCTCACCGCGAGCACTCTAGTGGATGTTACCCCACCGGCTAATCCTGCCACGTTACGTGTAATTGGACAGGATGGACAGGTGGCTTTGGAATGGACAAATCCGACCGCTATAGATTTTTCCGAAGTGGTGTTAGTTGCGCGTGAGGATCGCTTTGCTGAAACTATTCTTGATGGCAGGATGGTGTATTCAGGTACTGCTCAAGCGACTATAGACGCAGGTCTTTTATCAGGAAGAAGGTATTTTTATACTCTTTTTGCTCGAGATCGAGCAGGGAATGTGTCCGGTGGATCGCTCGCATCTACGCAAACATGGTTATCGCCTTTTGTTTCGCCCCCACCAGGACCTTCTCCTGCTCCAGATGAGCCTTCTCCGTTAGTTCCTCCATCAAAACCGTTGTCTCGCGTCTTACCTGCTCGTTGGTTTGAGGAAAGCGGGTCGTTTGAATTTCGTCTGGTTGGTGGTTTTTTTGAAGCTTTTGAAGGACAAAATATTAGGATTGTCTTACCAGGGCGGGTCGATGGTATGAACTTAAAACGCGCTGAAGTTCGTGTGGGTGATCAGCGTTATCGATTTGCGCAGCAGTCGAGTGGAGAGTGGTCGACGGTGCTGACCCTACCTCAGGAACAACAGTCTACAGTTACCCTGGTAGCAGATTTGGACGGGGGCTTCGAGGTTCAAGCTTCAAGCGTTTTTCGTATTAAACCGCGTTTTTTCGTCCGTGAAGAAGCTGATGGTCAAGCGGCATCTGGAACTGAGATTTTGGTTATGCAGCGACTAGGGATGGAGTGGGTGAGATGGGATCCTCGAAGGTCGGATCAAATCAATCCTTTTCTTGTCGGTCGTGATGGGATGTATGGGTTTTTTGTAGAGCCAGGACTTTATCGGCTTCTCGTCCGTCGCGAAGGTTTTTTGTCGATAGAGCAGGAAGTTGAAGTCAAAGGGAATATTTTGGGCGCACCCTTTTTGTTAAACGTTTCCTCACCGATTACCCAGATTTTGGCGAACACGAAGGAGGTGTTGCAATCTCCGGTCGTGCAAGAGGTGAATAAGCACGTGGTCGCGCCTGTAGTGGTAGCGGTAGCGGTGACGAACTTGGCGACGGCGGCTTCGGCGGCGAATGTGTTTCGGTATATTTATTTTCTCTTCACTCAGCCACTTCTACTCATTGGTCGACGGAAACGTAAGCAATGGGGGGTTGTCTATAATGCGCTTTCCAAGCAGCCTTTGGATTTAGCTATTGTGCGTTTGATCGAAGCGGGAACTGGGCGTGTTATGCAGACGCGTATTACTGATGCGCAGGGACGCTATTCGTTTTTTGTGAAACCGGGTACGTATCGTTTGCAAGTGGTGAAACAGGGGTACCAGTTTCCGACCCAGTATTTGGCTCAAGACAGGGAAGATGGGGCTCTGTTTGATTTGTATCATGGAGAGTTGATTGAAGTAAAAGACGGAGGAGCAATGATTGCGGCTAATGTACCGGTTGATCCGGGAGAAGTGGTGGAAAAAACACCTAAGAAGTTATTGGCAGAAAAGCGTTGGCGAACCATTCAGCGAATTGGGGCGGGGGTTGGGCTTGTTACTTCGTTTGGGTCTTTGCTGCTGTCGCCGGGGTGGTTGACGGGCGGATTATTTGCTTTGCAGGTTTTTACATACGCGCTTTTTTATCGGTTGGCGGCGGCGTCTAAGCCAAAAGATTGGGGGATTGTGTATGATGGGTCATCGAAGCAGGGAATCGGACAGACGGTAGTGCGTATTTTTGATAAGCGGTTCCATAAGCTCCTAGAAACACAGATTACGGATAAGCAAGGGAAGTATGCGTTTTTTGCTGGGCCCAATGTATATACGCTCATGGCAGATAAGCCGGGGTATGAGTCGTTTCAGTCGCAAGACATTGATCTCACGCAGGCGAAAACACCGGTCGTGTCCGAAAAGATTGTATTACGGCCAAAACAGTGATTACCACAGGTTTTCCACATCCTATACACACCAAGCATTATATAGAGGACATCAGAATGCGCCTGACTAGAGCCAAAAATACGGATTAGATAAAACTCTCTATAATGAGACGAGATATGCCTTTGGCAGCTCGTTTGCGTTCTTTGAGAGCTGTCCACCTGCTTGGGGTGGGGTGTTTGGTGTTGGCTTTTATGATTGCGGGTTGGGTGTGTTCTTTTTCTTTTGTTCAAGCAGCGAATGGGATTAACCGGCAGATTAGCTATCAAGGGAAGTTGTTGGATTCGACGGGGATACCAGTTGCCAATGGGACGTATCAGATGAAGTTTAGTTTGTACGCCGCTTCGTCAGGAGGGACGGCACTCTGGAATGCCTCGGGTACGACGTTGGCTGTATCGACGGCGATTCCGGTAACGGTGCAGAGTGGATTATTTAGTGTGCTTTTGGGAGATACGTCTGCCGCTGGTGGGTGGCAGAATGCTCTTGATGGAGTGGATTGGAACAGTGATAGCTTGTATTTGGGCGTTACGATTGGCAGCGATGCCGAAATGACACCTCGGAAGCGTTTGGGGGCTGTGCCTCAGGCGTTTAATGCAGAGAAGCTTCAGGGGATGTCTGCTTCAAGTACGGTGAGTGGCGGACAGACATTATTTACCGTTAATCAAACAGAGAATAATGCGGCAACAGGAACGCGAACGGCATTACTCGTGCGTTCGAATGGGACATCGAATGCAAACGACTACTTGTTGCGAGGGGTGAATGACGCGGCCGCAGAGGTCTTTTCTTTGAATCGTCAGGGTTCGGTGACGAGTTCTGGGGTATTTGCGTTTAGCGGATCTGGCACCTCGACCGTGAATGGTTCCGTCCAGGTGGGGGGAGCGGTATCAAGTACAAGCGTGTTGGCGGAAGGATATTTGACCGTAAATGGGACGGTGCGACTGGGCGATCAAACCAGTGATTCCGTGTATGTGAATGGGCGTATTGCAACATCCTTAGTTCCAACTACGGATAATACTTTTTCGCTTGGTTCTTCGAGCTTGCGTTGGTCAGAAGGAAATTTTGTGAATGTGTCTTCGACGAATGCTACGAGTACTTACTTATATAGTGAGCGTGCTTTGATCACGAATACTACTTCCACAAATTTGTATACGAACCGTGTGGAGTTCCAGTCAGCAAGTGGCTCATCCCTTGCTCTTAACCAACTCACCCTGCGTAGCACATTGGAAATTCCGTCGGTCAGTACCACCGCAGTGTTTACTCGATTATTGCAAGCAGAAAGTGCAGATCTCACGATTCGCGCAACATCTAGCATTCCTTTAGTGTCCTCACAAACCTTGTCGGGCGATGCGGCTAATCTCTATTTGAATGATCGTTTTTTGATCGCTACCCACATTCCGACAGATCAGTTCACTTTGTTTGATATTACCAGTTCTACCCATCCGGTGAATTTGGGATTAACTAACTTCCCCGATGGGTATGGAGCACTTACCCATTTGGTTTTACAGGGGAACTTACTTTACGCGAGTTTTTCTACTTCCAGAGGACTGCACATTTTTGATTTAGGGAGCGGTCTGGTAACGGAGATGGCGTCTACAACCTTTAGTTCCGTTCCGCGTTCTTTTAGTATTCAAGGAAAGTATGCTTATGTATTTAACGGAGATGATAGCTTTCGTATCGTTGACATTAGCAATCCTCGCAAGCCAGCCCTAATCAGCACCACTGCTCCCGGATATCTTGGCCATGCTCGAAAGATCATCGTGCGTGGTCGCTACCTGTATCTCTTATATACCTCCGCCCCACAGATTAACGTATTTGATGTTATTGATCCTTATCATCCTGTCGCTCTAGGTACGGTAGGTATTTCACAAGATGTAGATCTTTTGGTTGAGGGATCGTTTCTTTATGCGGGTGGTTTAACTGGGCTAGAAACTGTTAGCGTCCGTACTCCGGCGAGTCCTGTTTATCAAAATGCCAACAATGTAGGTTCGATCCAGTCCTTGGCTAAGGCTGGGAGATACATTTTTGCCGCGGTTCCTGCTTCCGGTGTGCGAGTTTTGGATGTAGAAAATCCCGCTTCAATCCAGATGTTGCAAACGTTGGGTTCTTCGATTAGTGCCCAGGGAGTGGCCGTTAATGGGAGAGCCCTATATGTCACGGATTCGAACTCGAATCAATTGCTTGTATATCGATTGCCTGGAGTAGAGATGGCCAGTTTTGAAGCAGGAGAGGGACGTGTAGGACAGTTATATGTGATGGCGGATGGACGCATTGCGAATAGTTTAGATGTGGGCAATCAGTTGGTGGTGGGGTATGGTGGTCTTCGTTCTGATGGTCCATTGTCAATTAGTGCATTGAATACAACCTCTTCTATTTTAGGGAATTTAACGATAGGTACTTCTACACAGGGCATAATCATGCATCCCTCATTCGGACTTACCGGTGATGATCTCTTTGTGGCTGGTAATATTGGATCGGCCTCGAGTGTGTACACGAATGGTGCTTTTATCGCTGGCATAGGTACATCCTATGCAAGTAGTTCCCTGACTGCTTCGTCTGATTTTATGGTGACAAGCACTGGAGGCCTGTTTATTGGCTCATCAACAGGGACGGTGATTTCGGCGGCTTCGCTCCAGCTTAATGCAGCCATTACTGCTCTTTTAAATGTTAGCGTCTCAAGTACTGCTTACGCAGCTTCGTTTGTCAATCGTGCCGACCATGCATCCCAAACGAGTTCTTGGGGAGCATATATCGATCGTTTATTGGTTGGTCCTAGTAATGCCTCAACGGGTACCTCAAATTATGCAATGCTGGTAAATTATGATGTTGCCAATGTGCATGGAATTTGTTTGGCACGTACCAGCTCGGTTTCGTGTCCTGATAATGGCGCGTCCGTTTATAGTTTAGTGGCGGATGATACGATTTCTTCGAGCAATGCTTTTGACTTAGCGGAGTCATATACTTTAGAAGGTGTGGCGACAAGTTCAGATGTTTTAGTATTTGGTTCTGCGTCCGCCACGATGGCACAGAGTTCCGGTGTACCGTATGATCCGCGTATTGCGGGGGTGTATTCCTCTCGTCCCGGTTTCCTTTTGGGTATATTACCGGAGGGAATACCCGTTGCGTTGACGGGTCGTGTGCCCACGAAGGTTTCCACGGTTAATGGCGCGATTGCGATTGGGGATCCGCTCACCACGTCTGAATATCCGGGAGTGGCGATGAAAGCGACAAAGCCGGGGATGATCTTGGGGTATGCGCTTGAGTCGGCCAGTGCGGACACTACGATTGAGGTGTTTGTAAAGACGGGATATTCGGCTGGCACTATTTTGAATACGGATGGACGTGTGGCGAGACTGACTGATGACTTAGTTGTTGACGCACGCCGAAGTGTGAGTGCTTCGACGCCGACGGCGGATTCTTGGGGGATTACGTTTCGTGGGGCCGCGTGGGATGGGGGGCAGATCAGCACCCCGAGTTTTGGACTGTTTACGCAAGTTACGACCCCAACCTCGTCTTCCTTGGTGATTACGAATTCGTCTTCAACCGTTTTTGCGATCGATCAGGGAGGGGCGGCGACGATTGCGGGAGACCTGGCCGTTAGCGGTCGATTGTATCCATCCGGACGAGGGGCTGCACAGCGTTCCAAATATATTTTTGTAGATGACACGAGTACCTCAACCCAATATATCGCGACGAATGCGGATGGATGGCAGGCGAATGATGCCTACGATTTTGCTGAACGCTATTATTCACCTGACCGCCTTGAAACCGGAGATTTAGTTATCGCGAGCGATCGTGGTCAGTTTCATGTGCAGCGTTCTTTGAATGAGAACGGGTTCCTGATGGGAATCGTGTCGACGCGGCCAGCGTTTGTGGCCGGGCGTCCGGATCCGAATACGTATCCGATTGCGCTCGCGGGGCGTGTGCCGACGAAGGTTTCGACGATCAATGGGGTGATTCGAGTAGGGGATGCGTTGGCTCCTTCAACGATTCCGGGGACGGCGGTTAAAGCGACGAAGGCCGGACCGATCGTGGGTCTTGCTCTGGAAGCTTATGATGCTGCCACGGTTGGCAAGATTGAGGTGTTTGTGAATCCCGGTTGGTGGGGAGGGCCTGAGCGTGAAACGGTAAACGCGAATCGTATATCGTCGGGCTTGAACGCGCAGACGGTCGCTGAAGTTTCTTATCGTGGGTTTGCCTTGGTGGAATCGGGTTCACAACGGGTGCATGTGGCGTATGACTCGGTGTTGAGTTATCCGAATATTCAAGTTACTCCTCGTGGAGAAGTGCATGGTGGATGGTGGACGGACAACTATACGGATATTGGCTTTGATATTTTCTTGCGTGAAGAGCAACGGCGCGATGTGACGTTTGCTTGGACTGTGCAGGGGACACCGAATGGAGCACGCATTTATCGCTCTGATGGAACGTATGCCTTGGTGAACGTGTCGACAGGAGAGGCGATCGTCCAAACGGCGGCCACGACTACGGATCCGCAGGCTTCAGTTGCTCCTCCTGATGCAATTCTGGCTGTTCCTGCCACGGAGTCACCTTCATCATCTTCCTCCGCGAGTCCCATGGTTACGAAGACAGAGTCTTCTAGCTCCTCGACGACGTTGGTCAGTCCTTCCCTTTTGTCTGAAGCTGTTGTTTCTGTAACGTCATCTGTCCCTGTTCCTGTTGAGGAAGAGGGTACCAGTGCAGAACATCTTCCTGCGGTTCCTGAGGAGGGTATTGTGTTGGGAGAATAATAAGTATCGAGTGTCTGTGTGTGGTATACTTTGTGCGACTATGTCCGTCGCCCATCCCCTTTCTTCTAGATCGACTGCCCAGCGATGGTTAGAAATCCTGGGGGATGTGTGCTTGGCCGGAATCATCGTTGTCCTGCCTGGTTTGTCGGCGATAACGTTTGAATTGGCGGAGTTATATAAACAAGCTTTGCTTATTGGAGGTGTGGGACTGGCACTTGCGGCACATTCGTGTGCGCAGGCGCTTGGTCGTCGGGCAGAAGTGAGAATGCATTGGACGCAGCTTCTCTTGGGACTGTTTGGATTGTCGTTTTTAGTTTCTTCGTTTACTTCCGTTCATCCATACTTGTCTTTTCTTGGCCAGTTTAGCCAGCGAGGATGGGCGTTTTCGACGATGGCGACTTTGCTTATCTTAGCTTGGCTTTTGATCCAGCGGATGACTGTTTTGCCCGCGGCGACTTTTTTAAGCCTGGTTATTTTAGGGTGTTTGGGGCTCACGGGGGGAGGAGTTATTGCCCTTTTTCAGCGTGATGCCTTTACGGCAGTAGGGAGTGTGTATGCGCTTGCGGTGTGTGCGGCGATCGGGCTTTTGGTTGGATTTGGCTGTCTTCTTATCGGTCTTCGGCGGTTTGGCGGGGTTTTTTCTTTGTCTGCCTGGCCGGGGTTGATTGTTCGAGGAAGTGTTTGGCTACTTTTGTTTCTTAGCGGAGGCATTCTTATAGCGATAGATTTTTGGTTAGCGTGGGTTATGGTGTTGGTTGGAAGCGGTCTTTTATTTTTTTGTTTGTATCCTTCTTTGAATATTCGTCGATCTGAGACCGCATGGATTTTTTTATCGATAGGAGTCATGGCCTTGGTTGTTCTTGGACTTATCTTTCGATTGCCGTGGCAGCAGACTTTTTCCGGGGAAGTGGCTTTGTCGCAACGGGCTTCGTGGGAAATTGTCCAGCAAACCCTCGCGGCGCGGCCCTGGTTTGGGAGTGGGCCTGGGACTTGGGTATATGATCAGGGGTTGTATCGTGCGTCCGTGCTTAATACGTCGCCGTTTTGGGCTAGCCGGTTTGATGAAGGAGCTTCCGTTTTTTTGACGTTGTTTGCCACTTTGGGAATGGTAGGGGCTGGGTGTCTTTTGGTGTTGCTTTTGAGTGTCTTCGGCCTTGTTTTTCGATTTTTGCTTCATGTTTTTCGTAAGCACGGACAGATGGGGCACGCTTCCGAGCAGGTCCTGGTTGGAATAATTTTTTTCTCGGGTTGGGTTGCGATGGCGATGGCGATGGGTTTTTATCCTTTTCACGCTTCTCACCAGATTTTATTTTGGACACTTACGGGAGGGGTGTTGGGACTATTCGCGCAAACACGCTTTGCGGTTGATGGTAAACGTGCATTTGGTGCTTGGTTTTTGCCTTTGTATGCCGTCATTGTGACACTCGTTGTGTTGATGATTTGGGTAAAAGGCGGACAGTTGATTTGGGCGGAGCGACAGATGGACGAAACAGTGAGGGCTTATCGAGCAGGACAGACCTCTGCTAGCCAAGTGATTGAACGTCTTGAAAGTACCAGGGTCATTCAGCCTTGGGACGACGTCTTAGCGCGGTCCTTGTCTCAAGCGTACTTGGTTCGTGTTTTAGAGCGCGTGAAAGATAAGCCAGTTAGTGAACGGGCTCAAGCAGTGGGGGATGATGTCAGTAAGATGGTGGATGCGGCTCTTGAAGCGACGCGCTTGGCTCCGGCGAACGCGGAGAATTGGGCGAATGCGGGTCTTGTGTATGCCGGTGTCGCTGCTTTTACGCAAGGTGCCGATCGATTTGCGGTAGCTATGTATCAAGAAGCGATTGAGCGTGATCCGCAGCAGCCGGAATATCCTTACCAGATTGGAACACTCTTTTTGTTTAATGCCCAACAACAACATGTCTTGGCAGAAGCTAAGGATATAGCGGTCCAACAGCAGGCTCTTCGACAGGAAAAGGAGGCATTGCGACAGGCGTTGCAATGGACGGATCGTTCACTTGCACTTAAATCCGATTATCTGCCTGCGCACTACCAACGGGCGATTACTTTGTATAAACAAGGAAAAAAGGAAGAAGCGTTACATGAGCTTGAGGTTGTGACGGTGCAAGATCCGAGTGCTGACCATGTCTTCGAGCTTGGAGCTTTGTACGCAGAGCATGGGGATCGGGCTCGTGCCATGGCGGCTTTTGAAAAAGTGATTTCCTTGGATAATACGCAGATCCGGGCTCGTTGGCAGCTAGCCTCTTTGTATGAGGAGACGGGTCGATTATCTGATGCCCTGACACAGCTTCGCTTAGTTGCGGCGAGCGTGCCTACCAACACGGCTGTCCAGAAGCGTTTGCAGGTTTTGGAACAACAGGTTGGCCAACTCCGATAACGTTTATATGCCTTTGTTTGCCTGGATGAGACTTCCGTCTCGGTCTTCACGTCCGCCCCACCTGTCTCACGAAGCGGAGGAGCGTCGGCTTGCGTTAGCAGCTGAACAACGGCAGTTGGCGGCACGTCTCGAAACTATCATACGTCGAACTGATAAGCAGCTGCTTTCGATGGTGGAACGTATTCGTCGTTTTGATGGAGCGCAGACTGAGGAACGGGTGCTTGTGCTCGAACAAGCTACGCTTCAGCGGTTGCTTGAGCGATGTGAGTTGATGCAAACCGATACGAGCGAGCTTCTCCGTGAGTGGCGTGACTGGATGAGGGGGCTTCGGCAGGAGGGAGTGATTGCAGACCGGGAACGGGCTGAGTTGGTTCGTTCTGAGTTGTGTGTGCGCGGGGTCATCATGGATGAACGTATTCCTCCTGTTTCGCAGGCGGAAACAGATACTGTGTCAGAGCTCCGGTACGATCCTTTTGAGGAATGGGACCAGTATTTGGGTGAATGTTTAGAAGCGGATGCAGCTTTTTGGCATACGCGAACCGAGGAATCGCAACGAAAAGGGGAGCATGGCTCGATTGTGTACAAAAATGTGCAGCGGATGCGACAAGCGCATGGACAGGCAAAGACGTGGAGGAGGATGCAGTCTTTATAGGCTTTTGAAGGGTGGTGAAGTTGACGACGAAGGATTGTTTTGGCACACTCTGACCGTTCAAGAGAGGGCTCTTAGCTCAGCTGGTAGAGCGCTTCCATGGCATGGAAGAGGTCAGCGGTTCGATCCCGCTAGGGTCCACCAACAAAAACTCCGCTTTATAGGCGGAGATTTTGTTACTTAATCAAACATAACGATTATATTTCTTTAATAACTTCAAAACCATTGAAGCTGCCTACCAGACTTAGACCTATAATCAGACCAGTGCATAACTTCTTTTCTCGAATCTGCCGAGCTACTTCATTTAAGGTAGAGCCAGATCCGACGGCGTCATCAATTAGTAGAATATTTTGGTAATTACCTTGGTCTTCAATTGCGAATGATTGTCGCGCATTCTCAATACGTTCTTCGATCTTATTGAGTGTTTTTTGTGGAACAATGATTGGGGTTTTAATTTTTGTGATCTTTATGAGCTTAATGGGAAGCTTCAGCTGGTTTTCGAGCTCTTTCATAAATTGAACGGTTCGCTTTACTGTAGGCGGAATAAAGCCAACAGCATCAATCTCAATCTCCTCTAGCAACCTCAGTATTCGTGGTCTAACGTCCTTGATGACTGCATGAATCAGTGACGCATTCTGACTTTGCTTAGAATATAAAAGGAGCTCTCCGAGTTTCGTCTTACCAAATCGTTCAATGCTATAGAAATCCAGATAGTATAGTTTATCTAGGTAAACCGTGTGATACGCTTGCTTTATTTTGGAGGTTGCGTCGATCAGGCCATCCTTTTTGTAAGCATCAAATTTGCTGACAATAGAAAGATATTCGGTTGAAGCGCTAACCGGATCTATCCCTCGGGTAACACACCACTCAATAAAAGCGTGTTTTCCATTTTGGAGAATTCCATCTGGGCTGATTCTTAGAAAACGTTCATTGATAATCGGTTCCGCTCCTGGATCAAGGATGTAGTCTCTACTGATGCGGGAGGATCGAACTACAGAGTAGAAAACTTTTGGAGGAGCACCCTGTTTTTTAAGGATTCCTTCGCCAATAAGCTTATTGAGGTGCCTAAAAACAGCAGCAGGAGTAAGCTCAAGATGTTTGATAATGGACTTTGGGGTGACTCGGTCGTTCTTGCTTACAAAGTCGATAATTTTTTCTTTAGTCTGAGATCTCATTTTTATAGTATATAGTATACAGTGTACTATATACTATGTCAAATGATATTGGCTAATATAAGCCATTTAATTTTTTAAGCGACACTTCTACATATAAAGGTCTTGATCGTCATGTTGCGTACGACAGTTTGATGTTGTTCGGAACCTTTGGGGGCTACGATGCTCGATGCTCTCGGTGTTTGTGGGGATGGAGAGAAAACGAACAGATCCGGACTTGTCATCTATTATTACTAGTATTATCCTACTAGGATGCTAGAAAAGCCCTCGATCCATATAGGAAAACAAATCCAGTTTTTTCGTTTGAAAAAAGGGTGGTCACAAGATGCCTTAGCGAAAAAGGCTGATGTTCCCTATGTGACCCTGACAAAAATTGAATCCGGGGTGATCGCAAACCCGTCGTTTATGACGGTGGCTAAGCTTGCCCAATGTTTAGGTGTGACCTTTGAAGAACTTGTTTTTAACAGACGAGTGGCTAGGAGTCTTGTGCGGTTTGAAGCGAGAGGGGAGGGTGTTTATCTTCCTGCCGGCACCTATTCGATTGATTTATCTTTGAGCTCGAACCCCCTTGGCTGTTCTTCGAAGGTTGCCCAGGTTATCCAACAGGAAGTCCATCATATTTCCCGTTACCCTGATCCCCATCATCGAGAGTTACGCTGCATCGTAGCTCAGCAAGAAGGGATCCCGGAAGAGATGATTATTTTTGGTGCTGGGGCTGATGGGGTAATCGAGAATATTATCAGGAGTTTTTTGAATCCTGGTGACCAGATGATTATTCCGGAAGTGAGTTTTTTGGATGCGGCTTTTGTGGCGCAGATCGTCGGAGCGAAGCCCGTGTATAGTCCCATGACCAAAGAGTTAGGGATCGACTTTGATGATATAAAGGAACGGTTAAACCCATCGGTGAAGGCGATTTTTCTCTGTAACCCGAATAATCCCACGGGCCAGTTGGCTTCAAAAGATAAGATCTTGGATTTAGTGGCTTCTACGGAAGCGTTAGTTATTATTGATGAAGCGAATATTGAGTTCGCAGGCGACTCGCTTATTCGGAATGTAAAAGAATTTGATAATTTGATTGTCATTCGGACATTCTCTAAAGCCTATGGATTGGCGGGGATGCGGATTGGGTACTGTGTAGCACAGGCGGACTTGGTCTATTATCTTTGGCGTTTGCATCCGCCCTTTGTGAATACGTATTTAGCCCAGAAAGCGGCAGTGGAAGCCCTCAAGGACCAGCCTCACGTCCGTCGGACGCGGGAGTATGTGGCGCGAGAACGAACGTTTCTTATGAGAGAGCTTGTTGAGCGAGGGTTTGAAATTGTGCCTTCGGAAGCGAATTGTTTTTTGATGCGCGTCACGCCTTTGTTTGAGAGTTCGCCGGAGTTTTGCCAGCGTTTGCAACGACGCGACTGTGTGGTCGTAGATGGGGCTCACTTTAGAGGACTGGGTCAGGAATATGTGCGTATTGCGCCGCAGCTTCACGTTAATAATGTAGCTTTTTTAGAAATAGTAGATGCCGTCCTCGAGAAATAATCTACGTGTATGCTATTTTCTCGTCTTTGGAGAACGTTTTGCCTCTTCTTTTCACCCTTTAAGAGACGGGTACGCTGAAAAGTTCAGCCACGAATAGGTGGTATGATTTTTCAGCGTTATCATGGGAGTGCGGGCTGGTTTCTGATGGAAATGAACCGCTTTAACCATCGTCCTGAAGGTTGGATCGTGTTTTCGGATGGTGACTTGTCTGCTCAGGCTTATACGAATGACCTTTCAGGTACTGCTCTTCAAAGATTGGTGGAGTGGTTTGACGGGTCGGATGTTGATGTTGTGGTTGAGGGTGATTTCTTGTATTTATAGTATTCGGGAGTTATTTTGAAAGATATATGTCCTATCCAACCTCTTTTTTGACTGTACTACTGTTTGCCATTGTGTTTTTAGGCGTTGGATGTACACGTACAGAGCGTGTCGTTTTGCAACCTTTCAGCCTTTCTCAGGCCTTATCTACTCCTGAGCATTCGTCGTCTTCTGAGTCCGCCCTGACTACTTCAACGCATTTTGCCATTGACTCGGCTTTGGTAGAGAATGGGATCTATCGTCTTCCAGAGGGTGGTTTGCAGGTTAGGTTAAGAAATGGTGCAGGAAGTTTTGTGGTTGAAGAAGGGTCAAGGGGAAATCAGAATTTTGTTATTAGAGGGTCGGCTCAGTTAGAGGAAGGGCGAGCTATAGGAGATATTGACGGTGATGGTCGAATGGACGCGATCGTGAGTTTACGTGTTGAGTATGGAGGAACGGGGAGCTGGTCCTATGTGTATCTCATCCTTTTGCGTGATGGGCGGTTTGAGATTGTGCCGGCGTTTGAGGTTGGTTTGGGGGATCGGGAATGGATACGTTCGATGAAGATTGGGGAGAATGGTCTTCTTATGTTTGACTTACGGGTACATGGTCCAGAGGATGCGGCCTGTTGTCCTTCGCAGGATGTGACCCGACGGTTTCGCTATCATCAAGAGCACTTAGTGCCTATAGATAGTCAAGGTCGTGATTAAGGAACTTCGACGATGCTCGTCAGTCCCGCCTGGTTTTTTACTTGGATGTGGTTATTATCTGCCCAACCTTCCAGTCTCTCTGGAATATCGTTTAGGTCTTTGATAATACCGGTATTCAGATCCAAGAGGACGTAAGCCGGCCAATCGGTGCGCGCAGGTGGACATACGCCTGTGCATTTGGTTTTTGGATAGCCATTGGAGACGATTATTAAGGCTTTTTGCGCGTCCGGACTCATGACGGCCCAGCTGAATTGGACGATATTTCTTTGCGTATTTTGGACGCCCAAGTCTTGACCGTTGGTATTGGTCCAAAAGCCTTCGTAATATGTCTTTAGAACTTTGCCTTGCATGTCCATGAGCACGAGGGTTTGGCGCTCGGCACCTTCATCGAGGATGGTGAGGAGCATGCGATCTTGTTGGGCGTAGATGTCGAGGGGCAAGCCATACCATTCGCCAATCGTGGTACTTCTAGGCCCGGTGGTATCGATTCGTTCAATCTTAAACTGTGATCCGAAAAGGTTATTGGTGGGTGCGGCATTGGCTTTTATGAGGTACATGGAATCGCCGCCGGTCGATATTCCCGCCGGGTACCATTCTTGCCCGGTGGGAATCGTGTCTTGATAGACAATCTCTTGTGTATTTGCGGATAGATCTTTCCTGGCGACAGAGAATTGACGCTGCTTATTGGGGGAAGAGATCGTTTGAGGAATAACTCCCCACTTTTCATCCGGTGTTTTGGCGTAATCGTGACGGTTTCTTGGTGAGGAAGCAGACCTAGCTTGAGATGATTGGGGTGTTTGAGTAGTATTTTTGTTTTGATTAGTTTGTTTGATGAAAAAGATGGTGGAAAATACGGCAAGAGCCGCGATGATTCCAATGATGGCGATTTTTTTGGACATAGGATTATTATCAGGTTAGCAGAATCGGATAGAGTGTCCATGATTCTCCTATGCTTATTTCCGCTTATCTCAAGATTCTTTATTCGGACACCGCTTCACATTCGGGGTTTGTTAACGTCAACGTTTTCTCCAGTGGTTTAGACGTTCTATTTCTTGGTTGATGGCCTTGAGAAAACTTTGGACTTCCGGTTCATCTCGGTGGCGTCCGGTCGGTAGGTGGATATGGATTGGATCTTCGGGGATGGTTTCTTCTGATGAGGTGGTCATTAAACAAATTGCTTCATACGTCGCATTTTGCCGATAATGAAAGGTTTCAATGACCGCCGTTCCTTCCTTTTTTAACGATAAGCGTTGGATCGGCTGCTTATCTCCCGGTCGCCAATATTGGAGTTCGCCTTCGGCTAAGCGCAAAAAGCCTCGGCTTATTTTCCAAATGGTTCGTAAGATGAACCCGTTTAGTACGACTAAGATAAGTCCTTTAATAGGAAGCGAGTTTATCCCCAATAAACGCTCGCCGTGCCCTAAGGCTAACCAGGAAAAATAGACGAGGAAAACGACTATTACGTAAAACCAGGCAGCATCACGTGTGAGGAAATTTGGGTGGAGTTCTCGAGGCATGGGCTATAGTGTAACGGTTTTTGTTGCGGTCGTAATCTTTTTCTAGGAGCAAGATATCGATGGTGACGTGATTAATGTGTGTGCTCAGGTCAACTAAAAACATTCCTTTGCTTATCTGAATGGTTCTTTTTGTTCCTGAACTGAACATTGTTGAGAGCGGTACAAGGAATGACTTACTAGTTGAACAGACAAAACCGCCCTTGTGAGGCGGTTTTGTTCTCTGAGATGCTCGATGATCATCAAGCGATCAGGTGAGAGAAGGGGAGGAGAAGGGGCGGGAGAATTGTTGATGAGCTACTTGCCCAGGACGTATTTGAGTGGTCGTTGTGGCAGAAGGGTGCCCCGCTTGTTTCCTGAAATAGGGGAGGGGAAAGCGAGTCGAATCCCGGAAGTGTCAGCTGTATTTGTCCGAATCACCGGAATCGAAGGTTCTCTGTGAGAAGAGATGACGGTCAGCGTAGGTGCTCGCAGCGGAGTCGCGGTAGCGGATGCGGCGATTTTGAGAATGCGGCACTTGATCTGGGTTTCTCTGCTCAGGAAGATCATCGTATCCCCTGGGGTTACGTTTTGTCCCCACGTGCTGATCCTGAGAGGGACGTTCTGGGGGAACAATCCCAATTGTCGGATCGCATGGTGGATTTCGTCGTGGGTGTGCGGGATGACCCAGGCGGGTTGGTTCGGCAGTACGGAAACGCCGTTATTGATTTCCCGACGTGCCTCCCAGTTCTGTGCCAGGGGAATGTCTTCGAGCCTTTGTCCGTGGCTTCGGAGGATGCCTCTTACGGCAGGATCCTCGCTGAATACCAGCCACAGCCTTCCTCGTCTGTCTGGCATGACGAGCATCGTTACCTCCTTGCTAGTGAACTTGTTTACTTTACCGAGTCCTTTGCGATCATCGCGCGGTTTTCTCGGCGGCTTAACCTGAGGGAAGTCGACCCTCTGACGCAGATACCTGAATCGACGACCATCGTGATTAGGTTCTGGCGACTAGATAGGCTTTCATACCTAAAGAAAGCTGTCAAGCAACTTTGGATCCTTTATGTTCAATTTTATCGCTTATCTTCCATCTTTTTTCTATAGTGCTATGATGAAGGAGCTATGCGTTTTCTTCCTTTTCTTCTTCTGCTCTCTTTGTTTGGAGTCGGTTGTACCTCGCCTCTTAGCAAGGAGTCGGTGCTTGTAGATAATACCTGCCAAGTTGGAGGATGCGGGGGAGAGATTTGTGGGGAGGCCGGCAAGGATCCACTTGTATCTACCTGTGAATGGGCAGCGCATTATGAATGTTACAAGCATCTTAAGACGTGTAAGCGTCAGGCGGATGGGAAATGCGGATGGAATCCAAGTGAGGTTGCTCGACAGCAACAATGTGTCGACAAGAAAGAATATCCGCCGTTGGTTACTCCTTAAAGAGGATCGATTAATGTATTCTGTTTTTCGTTATAATCATTAACCAATCGGTGGATAACAAAAGAGACCGTTGATGGTCTCTTTTGTGTTGGCTCACGACACGACTTCTGTCATGTCTTAAGAGTGAGGAGGGGCAGGATGGATGCCCAATGGAAGGTGAAAAATAAAGTTTTTGTTGTATATGCAAGTTTACTCGTGACCAGGAACGTCCCCATTGATCAGGAAGTACTGGTCTTCCTTTCTACCGTTATCTACGATCAGGAGGGTTCTTTCGCCCGGGATGGGCAGATGGTCTCCGCGTTGCCACCTTACCTCTCTAGACTGGAGGAGTCCGGTCTTGGACAGGGTGGGCAGCATGTCGTCGAGGTCTGTGTCTTTGACCACGTGAAGGATTTCCTGGAGGAGGATTTTTTTTACCTCATCGAGGCAGATCGCTCTTCCGGAGAGGAGGAAAGCGATTGCTACGCCCGTATTTCCGTCCGCGATCAGGCACCATGTTCGTTGGGAAGGACCGGTTGGACGGTTTTTCATAACCCTTTTCCCTTATCAGGCCATTTTGTTTATTGAGGGAGCCACCCCTTCGTCTGTATTGCTCCTTGAGCATCGTAGAGCTTTTCAGGCGATGAGATATGTTGCCTATTTATTAGGTCATGTGTCAAGAAAAGTGAGTTATATTTAAAGAGCACCCTTATCGGTGCTCTTTAAATTAGACGGAAGTTGCTTTGGGATTGGTGGGTGGTCGGAATGGTTTGCCTCCGCCGTAGGGGGATTTGGAGGGTGGGCGGGGGCGATCAGTAGGCTTGTCTGTATTGGTTGGGGCTGGTGGGTAGGTGTTTCCCTCCGCCCGTTTCATGGAGAGGTTGATGCGACCTAGGGAATCGATTTCGCTCACGATGACGTTGACCATGTCACCGACTTTGACGATGTCTTGGACTTTGCCTACGCGGTAGGGTGCCATTTCTGAGATGTGGACGAGACCTTCGACTTTAGGGAGAATTTCTACAAAGGCACCGAAGTCCATGAGACGCGTCACGGGACCTTTGAAGGCTTCACCAGCTTTGACTTCGCGGGTGAGCTGCTTGATCCAGTTTACTGCAGCTTCAAGAGATTCCGGGTTATTACTTGTAACCATGACGAGACCGTTGTCTTCGATATCAATTTCGACTTTATGAGTAGCGATGATTTCATTGATCACTTTGCCGCCAGGGCCGATGACATCGCGGATGCGGTCCGGGTTGATCATGAAGGAGATGATGCGTGGGGCGTATTTGGACAATTCTGTGCGGGGTGCCGGAATGGTTTTTTCGATGAGGTCGAGGATTTCCAAGCGGGCGTCGCGGGCTTGTTTGAAGGTTTGTTCGACAACATGCCACGGCAGGCCAGAGGTTTTGGTATCCATTTGGATGGCGGTAATACCATTACGGGTGCCAGCGATTTTGAAGTCCATGCCGCCCTCCCCGTCTTCTAAGTCTTGTAAGTCGGTGATGACTTGGTAGCGACCGTTTTTTTCATCACTTGCGAGACCCATGGCGATCCCTGCGACGGGTGCAGTGATTGGAACGCCGGCATCCATCAAGGCTAAGGTTGAGCCACAGGTCGCGCCCATGGAACTGGAACCGTTCGAGCCTAAGACTTCGGACACGACGCGGATGGTGTAAGGAAATTGTTCCTTATTAGGCATGACGGGCATGACCGCGCGTTCGGCGAGCGCGCCATGGCCGATTTCGCGGCGACCTGGACCGCGATTTGGTTTGGTTTCACCGACGGAGTAACTGGGGAAATTGTAGTGATGGAAATAGCGTTTTTTGGTTTGATATTCCATGGTGTCGAGTGTTTGTTCCATGCCAGGAGCGCCTAGGGTTACACTCGAGAGGACCTGGGTCGATCCACGTTCGAAGAGACCGGATCCATGGGTGCGTGGCATGACGGCCACCATCGCTCCAAGATCGCGGATTTGCGTTAGGCTGCGACCGTCGGCTCGACGGCCTGTGTCGAGAATTTGTTTGGTAATTTCACTTTCAACAAATTCTTCAATAACGATGTCCGCTTTTTTACGCGTATCTTTACCGATGTTTTCGGTGATGAGATAGGCTTCTACTTCTTTTTTGAGACGGGCGACGGCAGCTTTGCGGTCGGCTTTGGATTTGAGGGGTTCGGCGAAGAGAATGCCTTGTTTAGTCGACAAGAAAGTGCTGACTTTGTCGTGTAAGACTTGCAGCTCGGCGCGTTTAGCAGCATCTTCTTCGTTTTTTGGTGCGTCGAGATTGATCTTTTGCTTTCCGACGGCAGTTTTTACTTGGTTGATCAAATCAATGATAGGACTGAGATAAGCGTGGGCAAATTTCATGGCTTCGAGAGCGATTTCTTCCGGGACGCAATTAGCTCCGGCTTCAACCATGAGTGTTTTATCGGTTGTGCCAGCCACGACTAAATCTAACTCACCCGTATCGATGTCAGCGTACGTTGGCATGAGGATGAAGTTGCCGTTTTTACGGCCAACGCGTACCGCGGCGATGGGGCCGTTCCATGGGATGTTGGAAATGGCGAGAGCGCAAGAGGCACCGATGAGGCCGGGAATGTCGGCGTCGTTTTCTTGGTCGTGTGAGAAAACAGTTGCCACAACGGCAACTTCGTTTCGAAGGTTTGAGGGAAATAATGGGCGAATGGCGCGATCGATGAGGCGACCGGAAAGAATGGCTTCATCCGTTGGACGACCTTCACGCTTAATAAAACGCGAGCCTTTGATACGACCAGCAGCGTACATGCGTTCTTCGAAGTCTACGCTTAACGGAAAAAAGCCTGCGTCTTCGCGAGCTTCACCGAGGGTGGCGGTACAGAGGGCGACGGTGTCGCCGTAACGGACGACGCAGGAGCCATTGGCTTGTTGAGCAAGTTGGCCGACGCTCACAGAGAGGGTGCGACCGGCAAACTCGATAGAGAATTCTTGAGGTTTGACCATAGAGTGGAGTGAGTGAGTAGTGAGTAGTGGGGGTGACATTTGCGTTCACCCGGAGACGAAAGGTGAGGTATCTCAGCTCAGCGTCTTCGGGCAAGCACTTCGCCATCCTGAGTGCAGTCTGATGGAGCGAAGGATTCCTCGCTCCATCAGATTCCGTTCAGAATGACGAAATCGATAGGTATTAAAACGTAACCCGGATGTTTCTTCCATTGGAGGAGGGGGTCGGTGGTTCGTCTTCGTCCACGGGTAGAGTAGATGAACGAAGGGGTTTTCGTCCACGGGGGGATTTTTTTAACGTCGAGGGAGAAGTTGGTGAGCTTGAAGCATCGGGAAGAGTGTTTGAGGAAGTGACAGGAGGGATATCTAAGTCGAGGGGTTCAAATACTGTTTCTAAAGATGATGGTTTTTTTGTTTTGATAGCGATGTGGTGGCGAGAATGGAGAAGGAATTGATGAGGATTTTCCCCTAAGTCGAGGAATCCATCAACTGCTTCACGGAGATGATTGTTGGTTGATGGTCCAAAAGCCACGGCTTCGCAGACAATGCCGTTCGCTTTGAGGTAGTTCACGAGGGGGATAAAGTCTCCGTCGCCCGTGACAAGGACAATGACATCTACCCGAGGTGCGATGGCCATGGCATCTACCGCCATACCCACATCCCAGTCGGCTTTTTTTTCGCCACTGGCAAATTCTTGTACATCTTTCACTTTAAGTTCGATGCCATTGGAGGTAAGAGCTTCAAAAAAAGCTGTTTCTTCGCCCGTTTTGGATTTAGCTACGTACGCGATTGCTCGAACAAGTTCGCGGTTGCCTTGAGCTGCATTTACAAGCTCTGGAAAGTTTACTCGAGCACCATATAAATGTTTAGCCGAGTGATACATGTTTTGCGTATCAATAAAAATCGCAACGCGTTGAGAAGGACGTCTGATCATAGAAAGGGGAGAGGGTGAAAAAAGGCCTCTCACAAATATGTTTAGATAGCCTTAAGTGGCTAAGATCAATAAAATAATACTAGAAAATGAACGATTTGTCCAGAGATGGGACAAAGGAGAAGTAGTGAGTAGGCGAGTAGTAGAGTAGCTGGGAAGGGGTAAAACGGCGAAACGGGCGACAGTTGATGTCAGCCCGCAGAGGAGGGATAGGGAGGGGGAAGTATGTCAGCTCAGTGGATCAGGCTAGCGGTAGCAGCGGTTGAATTGGGCTTGTGAAGTTGAATTCCGTGGGTTTCGCAGTAGTAGAGCGCGATGATCACGATGGTTACTCCCCATACTCCGAACACGAGACTCTTGTTTTTACGTTGCTGCATGTTCCCTCGATCGGTTCATTCTTCGATATGAAGAATGGCTATCCCACAGTGGACAGCGGGTTGAGCTCAAAGACTTGAGAGCAAACCGTTGATCGCTTGGTTTAGAGTATAAGACTCTTTTTGCTGCTTATGGACAAGAGCCTAAAACAAACTCTCCCTTTATTGGGAGAGTTGTTGATCATTAGATCTTGAGTTTACCCATCAGTTCGTCGTAGGATTTCGCATCGGTGCGTTTCAAGTAGCGCATCAAGCGGCGGCGTTCGCCCACTTTTTTAATGAGACCACGGCGGGAGGAAAAATCCTTTTTATGGGTCTTCAAGTGGTCGGTCAATTCCTTCACTTCTTCGCTTAAGATGGCGATTTGGACCTGCGGCGAACCGGTGTCGGTGGCGTGGGTCTTAAATTTCTCAATGATCTTCTTTTTCTTCTGTGGGTCTAACATAGCTCGATTCGGGACGTTGTCGTTGAGATCAGATCTGTGAGAATCATGGTCGCGACGACATCGTCTGGTAAGCGCGTTCGTCAGAAGTTCCGACGAGGCGTATGAATAAGTGGGAAGAAGGTAGCAAATACCTTGAGAAAAGGCAAGCCTAGATTGTAGAAGGACCCATCGTAGAAGACGGGTCCTTGAAGGAGAGTGTAATTAATTGGAACTAATTTTACCCAGCTATCGTGAGAGTGGGCCAGGCATAAATGGAGGCAGACGCGGTTGGCGGTTCAGCTGGTTCAGGTGATCGAAATCTCTCCTGAATCTCTGACACAGGTTAGGATCCGGTGTGATACCGCCTGCGACCATGTCGTATGGAATACTGGGTCGTTCTCCCTTTTCACATGTTTCATCGGGGTCGATGATGAGGTCTTGCAGAGAGATGTTTTTAGGCTTTTCTCCTCTGCCGAAGTGAACGAGCACTTCTTGAGTTACTCCCATCTTCTGAAGCTCTTTGAGGCTTGCTACCCGCTTCTCTACGGTCTCCCCTGGCATGAGGTTGCCGGTGAAGATCAGTCGTCCTCGTTGTTTTACCTCTCTGTCTTTTTGACCGCGTGTTTCGTGAGCCAGGACGAGAACCTGGACGGTTGTTTTCCTTTTTTCTTTGTCTTTTTTCTCCACTGCATTTCCTCCTGACATCTGTGACTCGTGGAGAGAAATTTCTCCGTGAGTCGGTCGAGGCCAGGAAGAACGAAACCTCCCACCGGCATGCGGTGGGAGGTTCCATGGAGTTCGTGTGTATATCTACATCTACGAAGCTATGGGGTATCCACCGCGATGAGGCGTCTTAATGACGAGAAGCGTGCAAACACAAAGATCCATCTGCTTGTTAAAGCGGATGGCATTTGTGGTTGGATACGCGCGATGGTTCATAACTTTACTTTACTACAGTGCATGAGGCAGAAAAACCTGTCAAATGGGGGTGGGGATAAGTCTAGAAGGTAGTAGGTAGTAGGGTGGTATAAAAAAAGCGCCTTTGACGGAGATCGTCGCGGGGCGCGGGAGGGGGGGGAAGAGGCTGGAGGGATTAGGTAGGAGGTTGCTAGAAACGCGGACCGTTGGTTGCGTTTCCGTCACTTCCCCAGCCTGTGATTGTTCCGCCCTGTTTTTTTGAAGGAGAGGGAGCAGGTTGACCATTCGGTTTGGGGTCGGACTTCTTATGGTCCTGCGGCGACGACGGGGGATTGGGGTGATCGAATGGATCCACCATGGGCACTCCGAGCCAAATTTTCAGTGATGACCTGAACGAGGGGAGGAGGGCTCGCTCCGCTCGGGGCAGGTCATCACTTATGTAATCGAAAGGCCACCTTGGGAGGTGGCCTGAAGATCAAACGTATGTACGTTAACCTTTCGTCCACCTAGGGTGACGTAAAGAGGCTAAACGAAAATGGGTTTGATCTCATGACAATATAATAAAATCATGGGAGGGGAGGGGGAGTCAAGAGAAGGGGGAGTAGAGTGGTGAGTAGTCCGCCAGCTGGCGGAGTAGTAGAGTAGTAGAGAAAAAGAAGAATTTAAGAAGCCGACGGCGTTAGACGCGGTCGGCTTAAGAGGGGGGGTGGAGAGCGTGCGGGCTGTGGTTTGAAGTGGAGTGAGGATCAGAATGCTCCTTGGTACACGCCTGCTGCTTGCGCGGCGGCGGTGCAGCCGGGTTCGATCTTGTCATCGGTACTGGGATCACTGATCTCAGGGGACTCCTGATCCGCATTGCTCTCTCCGTTGCGTGCGTCGTTTTGGATTTCGTCGCTCATGGCGATCTCCTGCCCAGCGAAGGGCTTTTCGGACGTTGAACGTCGCGGCTCGATTTGGAGAAGCTCCAGATTCATCGAGCGGCGACCGCAACGGAAAAGCCCCGGAATGAACCGGGGCTTTTCTTGAGTGCGTGGGATTGCGCAAAGTTAGCCACCGGTGGGAGACGTAATAAGGACGAGGCTAATAATGCGGGCGGACATATCTACTATCCAACGTAAACTAGGTTAGAATTCTTGTCAAATTTGGGAAGTGGAGGAGTGAGTACGAGAGTAGTGGAGTAGCGTGGGGATGTAGGTGCGAGTGGATCATCCTCTACAGGGCAACTTTATCTAGATATGTCCTTACAATATCATAATATTTTCCTATTGAAGGGATATGGACCCACTCATCCTTGGCGTGGTGGTTGGCACCGTTGGGTTGGCTGATAAGGACCGGGATATTGTGGGCGGAGAAGAAGCGGCCGTCGGAGGAGCCGTGGCCAGAGATGATTTCAGGAGTGTGACCATGTTCGCGAACGATATCGAAAAAGGTTGTTACTAGAGGATGGGTGAGATCGACGTTGGTCATGGGTTCGAAGAAGCGGACTTCCATGGTGACATGTGATGGGAGTAAGGCTCGAATATCTTCGAGCAGACCGTTTGGATTCGTCTGCTCGGTGTAACGAATGTCACACGTCGCTGCGGCGTTGGAAGGAACTTTGTTGACGGACTGGCCGCCTTCGATGTGGCCGATGTTGATGGTGGGAACCCAGTGATCGTCCGGATGATTGGTATGTGGATCGGCGAAGAGTGTTTTGATGTTGCGCAGTGCTTCCATCAGACGCTCGATGGCATTTATGCCTTCCCAAGGGCGCGAACCGTGGGCTGCCGCACCTTGGGCTTCGAGGCGAATCCAAATAATGCCTTTTTCTTTTTGGACGATGCGATGAACCGCGAGGCCACCGTCGGGAATGATGACGACTTGGGCGCAATAGCCTTGCTCGAGGAGGACTTTGACGCCGTGCATGCCACCAATTTCTTCGTCGCCGGTGAGGATAAGGCCGACGTCGTGTTTGGTGTCGGACAATTCTTTCATGAGCGCCATCATGACGGCGTTGCCGCTTTTCATATCGAGGGCGCCACGGCCGTAGAGACGTTCGCCGTCGAGGCGTGGGGTGAATTGTTCGTCATCGCCGTCGACGACATCGAGGTGGCCGCAGAGGAATATTTTTGGGGTCTTTGAATGTTTAGTGATGGTGAGAGAGGGGACGCCGCCGTAATGATGTGGTTCTATGTGTAGAGAGGTGCTATCGAAATAGTTGGCGGCGAAATCACGAGCAAGAAGGATTTGTTCGGGGTGGGCGTGCGTCGAACGGATGCGGATGAGGTGCTGGGTCAGATCGACGAGGTGGTCTAGCGAGGCCATATATCTTGCTTTTAGCATGAATGACATCCATTGTCGTGTTTTGAGCTTATAAGTTTCAGTAGACAGGTTGGCAAGCTTTTTGCTTGCCTCCGCGACTTGCGCATATAGTCAGTTTGCAAGTTGCTTCGGACATGCTCGGCAAGCAAAAAGCTTGCCAACCTGTCTGTCACCAATGGTGAGGTCTGGTGATTTGTTTGGTTATGAGTTGAGCTTGCTCCCCCTTTTCTTTTATTCCATAGATTGGTAAGTTTCTTTGCATTATGCAACCGCGTCCAATTCATGAGATTGAGGCTAAATGGCAGAAGATTTGGGAGGAAGAAGGAACTTATAAAGCCCGTCAGCCGGAGGGGACGAGATCCCTCTCTTCGTCGGATTCTGTTCGGGATGATGAAAACAAGGCGGAGAAGTTCTACGGGTTGATTGAGTTTCCGTATCCGTCGGGGGATGGGTTGCATGTGGGGCATACGCGGTCGCATGCCGCGATTGATGCGGTGACGCGCAAGAAGCGCATGGAAGGGAAGAATGTGATGTATCCGATTGGCTGGGATGCGTTTGGGTTGCCGACGGAGAATTATGCGATTAAGAACAAGATTCGGCCTCAGGATGCGACGAAGAAGAATATTGGGAATTTTACTCGTCAGATAAAATCGCTGGGCCTTGGGTTTGATTGGTCCCGGGAGATCGATACCACGGATCCGGCTTATTATGAGTGGACGCAATGGCAGTTTTTGCAGTTTTTTAAATATGGGATGGCCTATAAGGCCACGTCGACGATTAATTGGTGTCCGAAGGATAAGATTGGCCTTGCGAATGAAGAGGCGCAAGGAGGTGTGTGTGAGCGTTGTGGTACGGCGGTTGAAAAACGCGAGAAGGAGCAATGGATGATTCGGATTACGGATTATGCGCAGCGGTTGCTAACGGATTTGGATACGGTTGATTATCTCGACAAAGTGAAGACGCAGCAGATTAATTGGATTGGGAAGAGTGAAGGGGCGGAGATTGTGTTTCGGATTCCTAAGTTTGCGCGGTTGTTAGTTGCGACGAACAATAAAAGTAAGCTTGAACGGGTTAAGACTTTATTGCAGGCGGTTTTGCCAGGAGTTGTGGTTGTCTCGCCAGAAGAAGCTGGATTGGAAGCACAAGATGTCCAAGAAGGGAGCGACATGATTGCGAATGCCCGAGCGAAAGCCATGGCCTATGCGGGGAAGACGGACTTGCCTGTGCTTGGGACGGATACCGGGTTATTCATTGCGGGAGAGAAATTGGATCCCGCTGCGCCTAAGCGCAATGCGTTGGGGGGGCATGATGAGTCGGTTATGACCTTGGAAGAAAAGGCCGAAGCGATGGATGCGTTTTATCGTGAGATCGCAGAAAAACACGGCGGAGAAGTGCAGGGGTATTGGCATGATGTGACTGTTTTGCGTATGCCAGACGGAGAAGAGATCGTGGCTCAGAATAAGCGTTCCATTATTTTGACGAACCAACGCAAAGGGGAAATGGATCTTTATTTTCCGGTGCGTGGTTTGTATAAAGTGGCGGCGAATAAGAAGTATGTGGTAGATCAAACAGAAGACGAGTTGGTCTATGTCGAACTTGGCCCGTTCACGCGTGTTTTGGTTGATCTCTGTTCGTATCCATTGAAGGTATTTACGACACGGCCGGATACGATTTTTGGAGTGACGTATGTGGTGTTGGCTCCGGAACATGAGTTGGTAAAACGGATGATAGAGAGGAGTAGAGGAGTAGTAAGTAGTGAATTAGCTCCGGATTGGAGCAAGGTAGAGAAGTATATTGAAGAAGTGGGAAAGAAGACGGAGGAGGAGCGGTTGGAGGGAAAAGAGAAGACTGGAGTACAACTTCCAGGGGTGTTTGCGATTAATCCGGTGAATGGGGAGCGGGTTCAGGTTTGGATTTCGGATTATGTGTTGGCTGGGTATGGAACAGGTGCCGTCATGGCCGTGCCGGCGCATGATGAGCGCGATTTTGCGTTTGCCGAGAAGTTTGGGTTGCCGGTGCGGCATGTGGTGGCACCGCTCGTCATAATTGGAGGAGCGTATGCGCCGCAAGAGAGTAAGGAAACAACACGTAAGCGAGTGGTGACGGCTATTATTTACCGTCCGAGAACTCAAGAGTATTTGCTTTTGGAGGTGGCGGATGGACGCAAGATGTTTTTGGGAGGAGGACTTGAGCCGCATGAGCATTTGGAGGATGCGGTGTTACGAGAGATCTACGAGGAAACAGGATATGCAGGCGCGGAGATCAAGCGCGTGGTGGTTCCGGTTTTGTATGGAGAAGGGTATAAGCCGAGTAAAGGGGTGAATTGTTTTGATTTGGATACGGCCTTCTATGTTGAGTTGAACGACGAAACACAAAAAGAGAGGGCTGAGGGTGATAAGGAAGCTCACCATCTTGTTTGGAAAAAGGCGGAAGAGGTGGCATCGTTTTTGAATTTGGAACATCATCAAGAGATGTGGCGATGGTTTCAGGAGCGTCGTCCTCTTTGTCTTACGGAGGCGGGGATAGCGGTGCAGTCGGGCTTTTTAAATGAGTTGCCGACGTGGAAAGCGAAGGAAGACTGTATCTCTTGGCTTGAGGAACATGGGGTTGGTACTCGTACGTCGACTTATAAGTTACGTGACTGGGTGTTTTCTCGTCAGCGGTATTGGGGCGAGCCGATTCCGCTTGTGCATTGCGCTGCGTGTGCGAAGAAGAAGCAGAAAGCGTTAATTATTCATGGGCTTGGAGCATCGGCAGAATCGAATTGGTATGCAGAGCTTAAGCTTGCTTTGGAGGAAGAGGGGTTTGAGGTCTTTTTGCCGAGTATGTCTCAGCCTCTTGCGCCTACCTATGAAGGGTGGATGACCGAGTTAACGCCTTATCTTGATCAGCTCGGTGAAGATGACGTTATTGTGGGTCATAGCTTGGGTGGGCTTATGGCTGTGCATGCTGTCGCTAAGATGGGGCGGAAGATTGGTCATGTGTATTTGGTCGCGCCTCTTCTTGGTCCTATCTCTGATGAGCAGTGGATGAAGAAACAAGTTGACCGTCCTGATCGTGACTTTAGTTTGGTGCGAAAGATTTGGGAGCGGCCGATTGATTGGGATCACGTTTCCTCTTTGATTGGGAGTGCCCATGTATTGGTGTCCGATAATGACACGCGCGTGCCCAAACAATCGCACCAGTTTTTACCTCAAGGTTGGTATATAAAATCTTTGGGTCCGCAGGGACATTTCTTTAGTGCCCATCACCCGGAGGTTGTGCGCGAAGTGCTGACGAGTAAGATTAGCGGTTGGATTCCTGTGCCGGATGATCAGCTCCCCTTAACATTGCCTGCCGTTGAGGCTTATGAGCCGACGGATACGGGCGAATCCCCCCTGGCGAAGATTCATGAGTGGGTGCAAACAACGTGTCCACGATGTGGTGGTCCAGCTACGCGCGAGACGGATACCATGCCTAACTGGGCTGGTTCAAGTTGGTACTTTTTACGCTACTGTGATCCGCATAATGACCAGGCGTTGGCTTCTTCAGAAGCACTGAAGTATTGGATGCCAGTGGATTTATATAATGGAGGGATGGAGCACACGACGCTTCACTTATTGTATTCCCGGTTTTGGCACAAGTTTTTGTGGGATGTTGGGATTGTGCCGGAGGAATGTGGATCGGAGCCGTATGCGATGCGACGGTCACACAATATGATCCTGGGAGAAGGTGGGGTGAAGATGTCTAAATCTAAAGGTAATGTGGTGAATCCGGATGATGTGGTTGCTACCTACGGCGCCGACGTTTTTCGCCTCTACGAAATGTTTATTGGTCCGTATGATCAGCCGGCACCATGGGATACGGCCGGGATTGAGGGAGTGAGGCGGTTTTTGGATAAGGTGTGGGGGGTATTCAGTATTGAGAATCGAACATTAAGAATCGAGAATAGCGTGTCTTCTTCGCTTGAAACTTTGTATCACCAAACGGTGAAGAAAGTATCTGAGGGAATTGATAACCTTCAATTCAATACGTGTGTGTCGCAACTCATGATTTTGACGAACGCTTTTCAAGAAGCCGGCACTGTGCCAGAAGCTATGGTGGAAGGATATTTGAAGTTGTTGGCTCCGTTTGCGCCGCATCTTACGGAAGAACTTTGGCGGATCGTTTTAGGTAAGACATCCTCTATCCATGCACGGGGCGCTGGATGGCCGATCTATGACGTGTCAAAGTTGCAGGCGGCGACGTTTGAGCTCGTGGTGCAAGTGAATGGAAAGGTGCGCGAGAAGATGACAGTGGCTTCTGATATTGAAGAAGAGGAGGTAAAGAAGTTAGTTTTAGCGTCGGAGAAAGTACAGAAATGGTTGGAGGGTAAGATGCCAAGTCAACTGCGTTATATAAAGGGAAGATTGGTGAATATTGTTGTGTGATTTTGCTTTTTAGATTTTGAGTTGCTAGTTTATATCCCATTATGTCCCAATCTGTTCGCAAAGTGATTATTCCGGTGGCTGGGTTCGGTACGCGGTTTTTGCCAGCGACGAAGGCGATGCCTAAAGAGATGTTGCCGATTATCGATAAACCGGTGATTCAGTATGTTGTTGAAGAAGCGGTAGCATCGGGGATAACGGATATTATTTTGGTGACGAGCCATGCTAAGCGCGCGGTTGAAGATCATTTTGATGATAACCAGCTCTTGGAAGCTTGGTTGCACCAGCAGGGAAAGACGGATTTATTGGAACAGATTCGGGAGATTACGAAAATGGCGAATTTTATTTATGTTCGTCAGAAGGGACCGTATGGAAACGCTACCCCTGTCTTAAATGCCGCCCATCTTATTGGTCCAGATGAACCTTTTGCGGTTGTATTCGGGGATGATGTTTATACCGGGAAGGTGCCACGCTTGAAGCAGATGATTGATGTTTATGAAAAATACCATGATCCTGTGCTTGGCGTTATCAACGTCCCTAAGGGTGAGGTGAAGCGTTACGGTGTTATTGATCCTCAAGCGGAGGTTGAGCCGGGGGTTTATCAGTGCAAGGATGTTGTTGAGAAGCCTAGCCCAGAGAACACTCCCTCTACGCTTGCCGGTGCGGCCGGATATATTCTTACGCCTGATATTTTTGATGAGATTCGTTCGCTTAAGCCTGGTCATGGTGGTGAATATGTGACCTTGGATGCCGTCAAGCAACTTATGAAGAAGCGTCCTCTGTACGCACGTAAGATTGAGGGAGAGTATCATGATACGGGCTCTAAGATTGGATGGCTGCGAGCGAATATGATGATGGCGTTGGAGCGAGAAGATCTGGCGAAAGATGCAAAGAAGATGATGAAGGATCTCCTGTAGCGGATTTTTCTACGCATAGAAGATTTTGGTGTGCTATGATGCCACGTATATGAAGCGTGGCATCATTCGTTTTATAAGCATTATTTCTCTTTTTGCGTTGTTTGGAGCTGGGTGTACCAAGGGCTTGCCGCCGGAAACGGCCAAAGCTTCCCAACAGGTTTCGCTCAATGTATGGGGTGTTGTAGACGATTTGGAGATGTATCAGGATACGTTTACGCAATACAGAGCTTTGCATCCAAACGTTAGCTTTAATTTTCGGCGGTTACGGTTGGAAGAGTATGAAGATAAGTTGTTGAACGGCTTTGCGGATGACCGTGGGCCGGATATTTTTTTGGTGCATAACACCTGGGTCGGAAAGTATTTGACGAAGATGGCCCCGATGCCCGCGAGTACCAGGATTGCCTATTCTGTTGTGACGGGGACACTGAAGAAAGAGACGACGTGGGAATTGCGGACGGAGCCGAGCATCACGTTGCGTGATTTTAAGGATCAGTTTGCGGATACGGTCGTGCGTGATGCGATCCGTTCTGTTCCTGTCCCCGTCGCGGGTTCGGCGGATCCTACGGCGACGGTGAGCCAGGATCGGGTCGTGGCGGCACCGGTATGGGTAGATACGATGGCGTTATATTACAATAAAGACTTGTTGAATGCTGCTGGTATTCCTACGCCGCCGGAATATTGGGACCAGTTTCAGGAGCAGGTGAAAAAGCTGACGAAGCTGGACTCGGAAGGGAAGATTTTGCAATCAGGTGCGGCGATGGGTGCGTCTAAGAATGTGGAACGCGCGGCGGATCTTTTGTCTGTCCTTATGATGCAAAATGGCGCGGAGATGACGGATGCGGTTGGAAATCCGGCCTTTGATTTGGTGCCGGAATCCCAGGCCAACCAGCGGCAAACACCGCCAGCGTACCAAGCACTCGAGTTTTATACGGATTTTGCTAATCCGGCCAAAGAGACGTTCACGTGGGACGCGAGCCAGCCCAACTCGTTGGAGGCGTTTATTGCTGGGAAAACAGCCTTTTTCTTTGGATATAGTTACCATTTGGACCAGATTAAGGCTCGTGCTCCAAAAATTAACTTAGGGATCACAAAGTTGCCGCAAATTGAGGGAAATCCGGTTAGGAATTTTGCGAATTATTGGATGTGGGTCGTGTCGAAGAAGGCCCAGAATCAGGATGTGGCCTGGAACTTTTTGAATTTTTTGATGAAGCCGGAGACGTCTAAGGCGTTGCTTGCAAAAATGGCCCGTCCTGCGGCACGTAAGAGTTTGTTGCCAGACCAGTTTACGGATGAGGCGGTGGGGGTCTTTGCTGCGCAAGTCCTTACCGCTCAGTCTTGGTATCGCGGGGCAAATCCGCAAGTGGTTGATTCGGCGTTTGCGACCTTGATTGATTCGGCGTTGGTGGGAGGCGAGCGTGTTAGTGAAGTGATGCGATTTGCTTCAAACCAGATTCGACAGACGATGCGGAGTTCGGTGGATGAGTAGAAGAGTGGTATACTGCTGTTGTATGTTTTTGCGCATGTGGGTTGGGATTGGTGTGGTGGCAGCCTTACTTGTTTTTGCAGTGCCGACGAACGTTCTTGCTCAGCAAGCTACATTGGGTGGACCGTGTGTTGCTCCTGTCGACGCGGCACATACTTGTATGGATGTTAGTGGTGTTAGTGCTGCAGATCGTACCGCGCGAGATTGTCGGCCGGGGCGATGTCCGGGACTTGCAGATACGGTGCTGTGTTGTCGAGCGGCGGCTGCGTCACCCGCACCCGCTCCCGCTCCCGAATCTCTCCATTGTGAGAGGTACATATGTACATACGGCCGTGGTGAACCCGATAATGCGCAGCATACTAATAATCCTGGCTATGTGAATGAAGTCTTAACCTCCCTTCCCGTTCTTCCTGCTGGGACGCAGGGGAGTGCGCCTTCTTATGCTTGTTCCGCTGTTTTAAATCCTTCGGCTGAGTGTCAACGTAACTGTGAATACGCTTGCAGTTTTTATCGTAGAGGAGATCCCGGTATTGCCACGCCATATGTTTGTGCTTCTACGTATCAAGCTCGATGTATCGGTTCTGCTGCTCCCGCTGCAGCTAATACTACCTCGGCCGCAGCAGAAGCGACTGACCGGGGTAAGCCCGGACGTTTAGGGTTGCCTGCTTGCGCTACGACGCATGATCCTGCGCTTGCCGGTAAATGTACGCTTGATGATATTAAGACGGTGGCGGTTAATTTTGCGAATTTTTTGATGGGATTGGCTGCCGCATTTTTTCTAGCGATTTTTGTCTGGGCCGGATTTAAGTATATTTTCTTTGCTTACGATTCGAGTGTAGCTGCGGATGCGAAGAAGACTCTCACAGGGGCGGCGATTGGGATGCTGTTAGTTTTGGGTGCCGCGATGATTGTGCGTTTTGTGCAAACGACGGCGACCGGCGGGTCTACAGTTACCGCTCCCTCGGGTTCTAAAACGGGCACTCCTTAATTTGTATGTTTCCCGCACTTTCTTCAAAGAATGCTTCTGTAGCTGTTATTATATTGGCTACCTTTTTTTTATTCTCGCCTGTGGTTCGAGCGGTCACTCAGACCTGTTCTTACTCTTGTGCTCGCGTTTCTCGCTATGCGGATGTTGTTTGTGCGTCCACAACAGATACGCGCGATGATGCAGCGGTGAGCGCGTATTTTTCTGAACATCCTGGTGCTTCAACGTACTCATTAAACGGGAACTCTTATTTTCACGGACCAAGGTTTTATGTGCGTACCGAACGGCGTACGCGCTCCATTGAAGTACCAGAAAATGGCGTTTGTACTACCTTGTGCGCGGGAGCATGTCGAACTGATTGTGGGGATCCTGCTCAGGGTATTCCGGCAAATGATCGTACGCTTTGCTTACTTCCTTCTAACGCTACACCCTCTTTACCTGTTGACAGTAGTTTTGGTTCGTTCGGATCTCAGTGTCGGCGGTTATTTGCTTTGCCCGGGGCTGGCCTGCCTGATCGTTCTCTTCTAGTTAATACAGACGCTACTGTTTCTGCGACAGATGTTGTTCCGAGTTGTAGGGCGTCTGAAGCCGCGGCTAATGGATCTGGGGCAGTGCCTTCTTCCACTACAGGTGCTACATGTAATCCACCAGCGATTCCAGAGAACGCTCCCCCAAAAAAATGCGTTTTTTATTGCATGCAGCCCGGGACGGGTTCGGATGGTAATGGACGAGCAACAGTGGAAACTGGGTCGACCGGAGGAGATCTTATTAGAGGTGTGGGAGGATCTGCGGGCGTTGGTTCTGGTGCGGTTCAAACTACTCCAGATGCTACTTGTGTCAATGTAAACGTGGTTCGAAGAGTGGGTGCACGCGCTTGTTCTTCTGAGGGGGAGTGCGCATGTGTAGAAGAGTGCAAGTCTGTTTGTGGTTCAGAAGGTGGAAAGAGCAGATGTTTTATTGCACCAAATCATCCAGACCAGCTCCAAGCTTGTCGCGGAGCAGGTACTATCAGTCAAGCAAGGCCTCCAAAGTGCGAAGTTCCTGCGGATGCAGTTGGTTCTTCAAGAACCTTAGACAATCCTCTTCATACCGAAGATATCGGTGAGTTGATTGCCCGATTTATTCGTGCTTTAAGCGGAATTGCTGGTGCGATGGCATTGCTTATGTTTGTGGTGGGTGGCGTGATATGGATGACGGCAGAAGGGAGTGATCGCGTTTCGACGGCGCAGACGATTTTGAAGAATGCTTCGATTGGACTCATTTTAATTTTCTTTGCGTATTCGATTGTGAGTTTGTTTTTGTCGGTATTGGGGTTGTAGGGGTAGGAGAGTAATGGAGTAGTGAGTAGGCGAGTAGCAGGGAAGATCAAAACGTAAAGGCCAAAGGTTTTGGATCCTGTGGTATGATGGTGGGTGATATGAAATTTGTTGCGTTTGTGCGTGCGCTTGTTGTTTGTGGTTTGGCCATTGGCGCAGGCTTTTTTCTTGGCCAAGAAGTGAAGGCGGATGGGCCTTGTACGGCTCCTGCTGTGTGTACGGACACGACGAATTGGTCTGGGCCACAGGTTAATGCTTATTGTGTTGTTCCTTTGGTCCAATGTCCTACTCTTCCTGATGGCGTGTATTGCTGTCGTCCGTTGCCTCAAGGTGAACGACCTGCAGATCCACAGGGGGTGGCCGCTACACCATCAACCACTCGTTTGGAGGCGGGATCGGATTCCTGTTCCTTTAACGGTGTGCATGACCCGTTTTGTGGGAAGTCTGTGACCGACCTTATCGGTAACTTGATCAAATTTTTATTGGGTGCTGCCGGTGCCTTGTTTTTGGCGATGTTTGTTTATGGCGGGGCGGTGTGGCTTACGGCTGGGTCTTCGGACCGTCATCAGCAGGCGCAGAAGACGCTCGTGAATGCAGCGGCCGGTATGTTGGTAGTTATCCTTTCTTATACGATGGTAAGTTTGCTTGTGCGTGTTGCTGGTACACTCGGTGTTTCTCAAAATAACACCCAACCTGTTTTGACAGAGTCTTCTTCTGATGGAGGTGGCTCAGGGAGCGGGGCAGGAGGTGGTGCTGGTTCTGGTTCTGGCAGGAGCACGCCCACTTCTGCATCAGCCTGTAATGCTTCTAATTTTATTACGACATGCAGTGCGGCTTGCGAGGATTTCTCACCCGGAGTAAATCGTGTCTTGTGCAGTACTGCCTGCAGCTCGTTTGGGCCAAACATTTGTAGTGCGGTGCGATCTCCTTCCGATTGTGCAACGGGTTGTCCGACTGTTTGCGGAGATCCTCGCATCCCGTCTGATGACCTTCGTACCTTCTGCAATCGTCATTGCACTGATGCTTGTGCGGCGGCCTTTCGTTAAGATTTTGGTTGGCTTTGGTTCCTGATCAGAGGTGTGCTATTATACTTGCGTCGGTATGCAATGGACATTTTTATCCCATGCACGGAAAGGAGGTGAGGCTCCATGACAGTGCGTATGAAACAGATCGTTTCGATGGTCGCCTCGTTGGGTTTGATGGCTGTAGTTGCGATGCCTATGATGGTATCAGCTCAGTCGGATTCTCTCACCGTGAATGACCTTGGCGTTAATGCCATTCAAGGAACGGTAAAACTCGGCAGCGGCGATGTTCGTTCCACGGCCGCGCGTATTATTAACGTCGCGCTTGGGTTCCTAGGTATCATCGCTGTGGTGATCGTGCTTATTGGTGGATTCCAATACATGATTTCCGGTGGGAATGATCAGAAGACCGCCGAAGCTCGCCAATTGATTTTCGCCGGTATTATTGGTCTTGCGATTATCCTTTCGGCTTGGGCTATTACCAGCTTCGTTATTTCTCGTTTGGTCAGTGCTACACAAGACAGCGGAGCCTTGTAAAATTGCGTGTAATCGGCGACCCACGCGTGTGGTGCATTCCCTTTGGATGTTCTCGCCCGCGTGGGTCGATCTCTTTCTTTTTTCATGCGTACGTTTCGTTTGGCTGGTATTTTTCTTACCTCGATCGTCTTGTCGACCGGTGTGGTGTCGTTGGTGTTGGCAGCAGATAGTACTGTGCGTGGCACGTTGGGTCGAGCGGCTCCTGCAGCAGGCCTTAAGAATGCTTGTGGATCGGCTTCGTGTATCCCAACGATTGTTGGAGGCCTCATTAGTATCGTGCTCGGTCTTTTAGGAGTGGCGTTAGTCGGTTATGTGGTGTACGCCGGTTATTTATGGATGACGGCTGGTGGGGAGAGCAAGCAAATTGAAGAGGCTCAAACGGTGTTACGTAATGCGGTGATTGGTGTGGTGGTCGTTGGATTTTCTTATACGATTGCCGGAGTTGGGATTCGTTTTTTGAATGATGCGTTTACTCCTACGCCTCCCGTTGCTCCTCCGCCCGCGGCCACTCCTGCTTCGCCCGCGGCTCCTGACTCTGATTTGACACCTACCTCGGGTCTTAACCCCTTGCGACAAGGCTGCCGGCGTAATACGTGTACAAGTGAGTGTATCCAGACTACTTGTGCGAATGTGACCGGACAGCGTCGGTTTACCTGTGAAACTTCTTGCCGTAACCAGTGTGAACAGGGCTGTGCCTTGGATAATGCCCCTGATTCCCCCAGTAATCCTTCGTGTCAGCCGATTGCAGATTATCGCCAGTGTTTGGCGAATTGCCAGTCGGATAACACTGAGCGTGCCCGTCGTGGGGAGTATGCTACGGCTGACTTACAGCGGGATGTGTTATATGCTTGTAACGGTGACTGTACCCATCTCTATTGCCGATAACTATGTTTATGTCATCTTTGCTGTTTAAGAAAGTGGAGCGAAGTTTTTCCTTTTGGTCTCATCTCATCCTTTTTTCGGTGTTTGCCTTTAGCGTCATGGTCGCTCCCGTAAGCGCTGACTCCGGAAGCGTTAATTCCGTGAAAACAGGCTTAAGCGGTGCAGCCAGAGCAGGGGGCCTGGGGGATTTTTGTAATGACCGTCCTTTGTCTAGTTGCGTGGCGACGCTCGCGGGTACCGTGATTAATGTTTTGCTTGAGCTAAGTGGCTTGGTTTTGCTTGGGTATATCTTATATGCTGGGTTCTTGTGGATGACGTCTGGTGGCGAAACCGAGAAGGCCAAGGAGGCACGTACCATGATTTTTAATGCAGTGGTCGGTCTCATCATTTTGATCTCGGCGTTTGCGATTTCTTCCTTTGTCTTTAGCTCACTTAACTTTATTTCACAAGGTGGAACACCACCTACCTCAACCCCACCCGCTCCTACCAATTCCGCCCCGCGGACCACGCCTTGACGATGTCCGTGCAGATTTTTTTCTCTTTTGCTATACTACTCACACTATGCATTTAAAACATTCTTTGGCCCGCATTGGGTCAACTGCGTTCCTTGCCGCGACGGCACCTGCTATGGTTCTTGCTCAGAACCCTTTTGTCCGTGCTCAGACCGAGCTTAATACGACGGTCCAGCAGCAAGCATTGGGTACCACGGGTGCGCCGCAAAATATTTATACGATTGCCGGTAACATTATCAATGTTATCTTAGGCTTCTTGGGTATCGTGTTGCTTGGCTACATGATTTATGCTGGTTTCTTGTGGATGACCTCCGGTGGTGAAACCGAGAAAGCCAAGGAAGCTCGCACGATGATTGCCAACGCGATTATTGGCTTGATCATCATTGTGGCTGCGTTCGCCATCTCCAACTTTGTGCTTGGATCATTGGTCAACATTTCTCGTTAATTTTTCTTACGCATTTTTTAAAACCCTCCGATTGGAGGGTTTTTGGTTGGAGGAGGGATCGGTGGGAAGAGCTTTTTCTTGCCTGCGGGGCTCGGTTTATTTCCTGGGGGCCATCTTTAAGGATCTCGAACAGTCCTCGGCAAGAAAAAGCCCTCCCCTGCCGATCCTGTCAATTGGTTTGTTCCTAAAACTGAATGGGAATATTCAGAATATGCATCGGTGACCCGTCTTTAGCCGAGCTTTCGTAGAAACGTAAGGTGTGTGGGCCGGAGCGTAAGGCTTCGAGATTGTAATTTAAGGCGAAGGGGCCCGGTTGACCAATGTCGGGAGCATTGGTCATGAGAGTGCCGCCGGCTACTACTGCGTCGGTCGCGTCGAGTAATTTCCATTGGAAGGTATTTTCAAAGGCGATGGCGGTTCCGGTGGCCACAAAAGAGATGGGGAGAGTGGCGTTGACTAGATGAGATCCTACACAGATAAAGTTTTTATTGTCACAAACGGTATGAGCAGGACGGGGGCGGACTGGGTTTGTGTCTTCCGGGTAGGTTGGGGCCGGGGTAGGGCTTGTGGATACAGGGGAGGGGGTCGGGGATTCCGGAAGCGGAGGAGGTGTCATGGGTTTTTGCATGCAACCGGCTGCCAAGAGGCTGGTACTGGCTATAATCGTCAGGAATTGAAAGAGAGTTTTCATATGTTTTTAGTATAGACCATCAGGCTTTTTACTTCCATTTTCGATACTCGATACTGTATACTCGATACTATTATATGATGCGCGATGCTATTTTGGGGTTTGCCAAGCAGTTTTCTTATGAGCCTCGTTTAGAACAGGGTCCTCTACCTTCTTATGCCAAGGTAGTGGTTGCCGGCATGGGAGGATCGCATTTAGCGGCGGATATTTTGGCGAATTTGGCTCCTGAACGAAACATTCAGGTTTGGTCTGATTATGGATTACCGCCATACATGTCTTTGAATGAAACAGAGACTTTGTTTATCGCAAGTTCTTATTCTGGAAATACGGAAGAGACGATTGACGCTTATCAGGCGGCGCGAGGGCGTGGGATGTCGTGTGCGATCGTGGCTGTTGGCGGTAAACTTATCGAGTTGGCTAAGCAAGATGGTGTGCCATTTATCCAACTTCCGAATACGGGGATCCAGCCGCGGTCTGCGCTTGGGTATAGTTTACGGGGGTTGATCGAGCTTTTAGGCTTAAAAGATTTGGCTCGTGAAGCGAATGCGTTGGTTAGCTCTCTTGACCCTGCTGCCTTGGAAGAAGAAGGAAAACGTCTGGCTGATAAATTAGACGGTCGAGTTCCCGTCGTCTATTCGTCCCATCGTAACGCTTGTATTGCCTATAATTGGAAGATTAAATTTAACGAAACGGGAAAGGTTCCTGCCTTTTATAACCTGGTACCGGAATTGAACCATAATGAAATGACGGGGTTTGATGTGGTGGATTCGACTAAGTCTTTGTCCGAGCGATTCGTGTTTGTTTTTCTTCGTGACAACCAAGATCATCCACGTAACCAACGACGTATGGAAGTCATGGCCAGGCTCTACCGTGACCGTGGATTAACGGTTATCGAGCTTGAGTTGGAAGGGGCAGATAGGATGGAATGGATATTTCGATCGTTGCTTTTGGCGGATTGGACGGCGGTTGCACTGGCTGAGCGGTATGGGTTAGAATCGGAACAAGTTCCAATGGTGGAGGAGTTTAAAAAGCTTATTTCTTTATAGACTTTTGTATGTCTCAAGAAGAGGGTGTCGGTAAGAAGTTTTTCGTTCCTCGCTTGTCTCCTCTTGCGCCGCCTAACCCCGAGGTTCGTTCCGGAAGAGCTCCCGTGGCTCCTGCAGAGGTTAACAGGCCTTCTTCTCATCCTCTTTCTGAGCCCCCAAGGGATAGCTGGGAAGATATGACTCCCAGCAGTGTCCCTTCAGCTCCTCTGGACCCAGAGGAGCGCAGATCCCTCATTGAAGAAATAAAGTCACTTGAACATCGGCTAGAAGAGGAAGCTGTCCAGAGAAGGATGGATCAGGTTCTTTCCGCAAGTCGAGCGGCGGATGCGCGTTTATCCGATGAAGTTTTGCAAGACTCCGTTGTCCATACAACTCCTCACATAGAGTTAGATAGGCATCCTTTCAAGGGCATGAAAGATGATGATGTTGGTATGGCTGTTGCAGAGTTATTTCTGAAGACTTCAGACCGTCCAGAAGAAATAAAAGGAGAACCATCTTATGATGACCCGCAGGCTAGAGCTCGGTTTGAAGAAATGGTCGCTTTAGCTGGTCAAGTTACCGCTGATGAACGTAAATTGATTCAAGAAATACAAGTACTTGAGCAAACGCTAGAAGAAGCTAAATCAAGCGGTGATAAAGAAGGAGCAAGTCTTCTTGAAGAAGAAATCGCGAGACAGCAAGCTGCGCTTCGAGAACTTCGTTCTAAAATTACCGATATACAGATTTAGTAAGGCCTGTCTTGTCCTTCCGGAACAGTGCTGCTACCATCGCAGCACTGTTTTCTATATGCAAATATTCTGGCATGGGTTTTCGAGCGTGCGGATTGAGTCGCAACATGGTGACCAGCAGGCGACCTTAATTACGGATCCGTTTGAGGCGGAGACGGGGCTTAAGTTTCCTCGGAGCTTAACCCCGGATATTGTTGCCTTATCTCATCAGCAGAGGGACCGTTTTCCTTTGAATGTGTTTGAAAGCAAGCCATTTGTCATGGCTGACCCGGGAGAATATGAGGTGAATGGGGTGTTTGCCTACGTCATTCCTTTAAAAGATGAGCAACATCCTTGGCCGCATACGCTTATGTATCGGTTTGAGATTGAGGGGATGTCGGTTGGCTTTTTGGGTGGCGCGGATCGGGGGTTGACGGATGCGGAACTTGGTAAATTGGAGGATATAGATATTTTATTGCTTCCTGTGGGCGGAGACGATCGCTTGAGTGCCAAACAGGCGATTGAAACAATTAGCGCGATTGAACCACGAGTGGTTGTGCCGCTTTACCATCATATCGAGGGCGTGAAGAAGATTTTGGGCACGGCGGATGCGTTTTGTAAGGAGCTTGGGGTGTGTCAGCGTCAGGATGCGAATCGTTTGAAGATTTCGCGCAAGGATTTGCCGAGCGAAGACCTGCTCGTCGCAGTGCTTGAGAAGGTGTAGTATAGAAAGAGAATTTGTGTGGTTGGCTTATGTTCGGAGTTCCCCTCCTTTGGTAAGGAGGGGTTAGGGGAGGATTTCTAATCCAACAAAAACGGGTATCCCTCCGAATTAGGCTACGTCTTGTTTTCTTGGAGCTCCTTCCCCTGCCCCTCCTCACCGGAGGAGGGGAGTATATCCCTATGATCCGCAAGCGTCGTTCTTTGTCTTCTGAGCGGTCTCCTAAGGAGGTTGCGCCTGTTTCGCGTGCGTGGCAGGCGAAGCCACCTGTGCGGCGTCGAGCAGTATCGCGAGGGAAGGAAGAGGAGCAAGTTCTTCAAACTTCGCAGGTTCAGCATAACCAAGTTAGTAAACAAGAGTTGATTTTGGCGCATGTACATGCTCGTCGGCAACAAGGTGTGAAACCTCAGGCGCGTTTTTGGGTTGCGGTTACGGTTGTAGCTGCGGCTTTGGTAGTTTTGGTTGGATGGTGGATGACTTTTGGGAGGAGTGTCCAAGATGTCTCTTTGGAATCTGACGGACTTTTTCAGATGGTGGGTGAACGTTCACGTGATCTGAAACAAGAAGTTGGTTCTCCTGTTGAAGGAATGAAACAGCAGTTGGAGGAATACCAAGCTCAGCATGCGGCTCAGTCGGTATTACTGCAGCAAATGGCTTTAGAAGCGGCTAACAGGCAAGCTACGGGTACTGCTACGGGAACGCGATAGTTTTACACGATTTTTGTTGTTTGTATCCGGGAACGGTTGTGGTTTTTTCTTGCCTGCGGAACTCGCATCCCTCCCTTGGCGAAGGGAGGGACCGGAGCCACCCCCTGCAGCCGCACACGACCTCAATGGGGGAGATGTCTCCTTGCTCAGACAGCCTTCGGCAAGAAAAAACCACAACCGTTCCCTTTGTCTTTCTGTTGTATGCTCCTGGTGTTTGGTCTTGACAATTCGGCTGGATTTTTCTGTGCATATAGGCGAAAATCAGGGGGCTTTTTGTATGCCTGACCAACAACAACCGCTGCCTTCCCTGATTGGAAATGTCCAGCCTCGACCTTTGGTGGAAGAAATCCAAACTTCCTTTCTTGATTACGCGATGAGCGTGATCGTTGACCGTGCCTTACCGGATGCGCGTGATGGGCTTAAACCCGTGCATCGGCGTATTTTGTATGCGATGTGGACACTTGGATTGCGCTCCAGTGCTAAATTTCGCAAGTCCGCCACAGTGGTTGGTGAAGTACTTGGTAAATACCACCCACATGGCGATACAGCGGTATATGATTCCATGGTACGTATGGCGCAGGATTTTAACATGCGCTACATGCTTGTCCGTGGACAAGGAAACTTTGGTTCAATGGATGGCGATAGCGCGGCGGCCATGCGTTATACGGAAGCTAAATTGTCTGGTATTGCGGAAGAGATGCTGTTTGATATCGATAAAGAGACGGTGGATTTTAAGCCAAACTACGATGGTTCGCATGATGAGCCAAAGGTACTGCCCTCTAAACTTCCAAACCTGCTTTTGAATGGGACGCTTGGAATCGCCGTCGGCATGGCGACGAATATCCCTCCGCATAATCTTACGGATTTGTGTAATGGGATAGTGGCCTTGATTGATAATGCCGATATTACTGTTGAGGAACTCATGCAGTTTATTCCTGGTCCTGACTTTCCGACAGGCGGGATTATCTACGATACGAATGCTATCAAAGCTGCCTATGCGACGGGTCGTGGAGGGATCGTGATGCGTGCCAAGACGGATATCATTGAGGAAAAAGCGGGTTCATTCCAGATTATCGTGAACGAGTTACCGTACCAGGTGAATAAGGCACAGTTGGTCGAAAAGATCGCAGAACTGGTCAATGAAAAGAAGCTAGAAGGGATCCGAGACTTGCGTGACGAGTCGAACAAAGAAGGTGTTCGGATTGTGGTTGAGCTGAAAAAAGACGCCTATCCAAAGAAAGTCTTGAACATGTTGTTTAAGATGACGCAGTTGCAGGAGACGTTCCATGTAAACGCGTTATGTTTAGTGGATGGGATTCAGCCACGTATTTTGACCTTAAAAGGATTGTTGGAAGAATATCTTGGTCATCGCAAAGAAGTGGTACGTCGTCGGACACAGTACGAACTTGATCGTGCTAAGGAGCGTTTACATATTTTGGAAGGGTTGCGAATTGCGCTTTTGCATATTGATGAAGTGATTGCGACGATTAAAAAATCCAAAGATAAGGATGAAGCGAAGGGAAATTTGATGAGCAAGTTTAAGCTATCCGAAATCCAGTCGATGGCGATTTTGGAAATGCGCTTGCAACAGTTGGCTAACCTTGAACGTTTAAAGGTGGAGCAGGAATATGATGAGAAGATGAAGATTATTGCAGAGCTCGAATCCATCTTAGGATCCATGAAGAAAATGCTCGGGATCATTAAAAAAGAAGTTCTTGATCTTCGTGATAAGTTTGGTGACGAGCGTCGGACCGTGATTGTGCCGCATCCGGTTGGCGAGTTCTCGATGGAAGATTTGGTGCCTCAAGAAGAGACGATGGTGATGCTTACGACGGATGGATATATTAAGCGCATTGCTCCTGACACGTTCCGCACCCAGGCGCGTGGGGGAAAGGGCGTGATTGGTCTTGAGACGAAAGAGGAAGACTCTGTAAGCCAATTATTCACGACAAATACGCATACGGATGTCATGTTCTTTACTAGTCGTGGCCGTGTCTTTCGTTTGAAGACATACGAGATTCCTCAAGGAACACGAACGTCGAAAGGACAGGCGATTGTGAACTTTTTGCAACTTGCTCCAGGTGAGAAGGTGACAGTCACCTTGCCGATGGATAACTTGGAAGGGGCAAAGCATTTGGTGATGGTTACAAGTGGTGGCACCATCAAGAAGTCGGATATGGATGAATTTGAAAATGTGCGCCGAAGCGGTCTCATTGCCATTAGCTTGGGAGAAGGGGATGAGCTTACCTGGGTTAAGCCTTCTTCCGGAAAAGACGATATTTCTTTGGTGTCGCGTGATGGACAATCGATCCGTTTCAGCGAGGATGAAGTGCGGTCCATGGGACGAACGGCGGCTGGGGTGCGCGGCATTAAACTCAAGAATGGAACCGATTACGTGGTAGGAATGGATATTATTAACCCAAAACTTGCCGATCAAGGTCAATTAGAACTCTTTACGATTACGGAAAATGGATTGGGTAAGCGCACCAATTTGACGGAATACAAGCAACAAGGTCGTGGCGGGTCGGGTGTTCGGACAGCGAAGGTGACGGATAAGACGGGTGGCGTGGTAGGGGCATTTATCTCAAATAAAGATGACGAACGCGATTTGATCTTGATTTCTAAGAATGGGATTGTGATTCGAACACCGTTTAAGTCTGTGCCTTCGCTTGGACGTGATACGCAAGGGGTACGTGTGATGAGGTTTAAGGAGGCGGGAGATTTGGTGAGTAGTGTGGCGTTTGTGTAGAGATTTGGTGTAGTATAGAGTGGTGTATAGCGAAGCAACAAGAAGTTTTGACTAAAAAAAGACCGGCTAAACCGGTCTTTTTGTTTAATTATCATTTACCTCAGACTGGCTGCGATACGAAAGTGGTTTGATCCGATGGGTTTACAGAGTGTGCCAATGCCATATACTCTATTTCCTTTTTGAATGTAGAGTATTTCTTGTGGTGCGTCTACCGGACAGGAATTCCTGGGATTCAATTCTTTCGCGATCACGATCTGGTCGTTTCCTAGTTTAAAACTCAGAGGAGTTTCGGCAAACGTTGTTCTTCTTAGGATACTGCGAATGGTATTTGATTCCCAGGTGAGGATATATTCACGAGTTGTCCTAAGTGTTTCCGAAGATGTTGCGGGCATTTGTTCATCACAAAGGTCAAAATTATATGTTCCGAAGTGGATGGCTCCTCCTTGAGTTAGTGATGCGTTTGTCAGCGGTGAGATTCGTATCCCGCTCGTATAAGGAGTATAAGGAAGAAGTGCTCTTGATTGGTACATCCAGCCGTTGTTGTGAGGCATTTCAACAGAGAAGCGTCCTGCCGTGACGTTTATTCGTTTCCACGAGGCAGGTAGGTTGAAGTGACCTTCTGCTTCGAGCGAGTTGATCGCCTCTTCGCAGTTAGCAGCCTCATATGCTGAGAGCATTTCTCCTTGAGCGGTATTTGTTGACGGGGTATTGAGAGATGATGATGAAGAATTAGGAGTTGCTGCTGAGCTATTGGTTGTTGGGTTTTCTGTATTTACAGAACGTTTAGCAAAACAAAGATCAACGGTTCTATAATTTGATTCAGCGGTTGCGACAGACCAATAAAAGTCCCCCCCTTTTCCGAACACAGGTTCACTTGCACCCGTGGCTTTTTCATTTATAAACGGTGCCGGGGCATCCGTTATCTGTGAAGCACTGTTTGTTCTTGTGTTGTAGAGGTAAATTTGTGAACTGATGGTGGATAGGCCATTGGTCGTGTCATTTGGTCTAAATTGTTCCACGCGTAAGAAGACTTGGTTTCGATCTGAATGAATGTCTTTTACGTAAACCCTGCGTTCCGGGAAAAGGGATTCCAATCGACGGACTTCTGACCCCGTCCATAAGTATGAGCTGTTGGCCAAGCGGCTCCACTTTTCCCAACCGATCATTTCTCCTTTAGCGTATGCTTGGATATCGAATGCGTCTGTGTATGGGGTGATGTCTTTGGTGGTATCGTTGGCAATATCGTAGTATCGGAGCATGTTATTATTGTCCGATCTGTTGGTTGCATAGAAAACTCCCGACTCTGTAATAAATGGTAAGGTATCGTTTATGTTGGCGTCTGTAAGTTCGTGTGTGTTTAGATTATTGTTCATCCAACTAAAGACGGAGCGACGATCTTCTTGTGAGTTTTGGTGACGACGCGTGTTTTCTATTCCTGTCCACGTAAGTCGTGTGTTAAAAAATTGTGGCTTGTTATATTCACCCGCGGCTGAAATGGCTCTTGTAGAGCCATTTTCATACAGCATGACCCTGGATTCTCCGAAAATGACTCGTGGAGGGGCGGTGGTACTGCTTTCAACGCGTAACTCGCTTATGGAGCGTATCCAAGCAACTCTGCCTTGGTTATCGATCGTCGGAGAATGATTGGTGAGATCGTTGTCTGGAGAGGTTAGACGAGTTACGCTGCGCCCGTTAAAAAAGAACACATCTAGGCGATTGCTGCCAGGAGAGGTACGTTCATTCCAGACAATTTTGTCGGGTGAAGAAGCGGAAAGGGCGGTTGCTTGTTCGCTTAGAGTACGTTTATTGACCCCGTCGAAGAGAATCACTTTTCCATACCCACCTCCGCCATTAGCAGGATACTCCATCCAAACGGCATTCCCTTGATTGAAGGCGATCACCATTCCTTCTTGACTGCTTGGAGTCTGCGTTAATCGTGTGGTCGTATAGCCGGGCGTAGCTAGTTTGCACAGGGTTGCTTCCGTCGTTGTGGGCGGAGCGATAATCGCCATGGAAGCTTGAGGGAGAATGGAGGCTACGATTGCGGACAGCGTGACGGTTTTTTTGAGAAAATGTGTAAGTTGCATAGGAAAAAAGTAATTCCTTTCAGTATACATGATTTATATATTTTTTCCTTCATACATTCCGTTTGCGACATCTTTTGAGAAGATGTCGTGAGCGCAATGCCTCACTGGAAGTTGTGAGGAAAGGAGAAGGATGAATGCCTAGATTCGACTTTGAAGAAAATTGCGTGCTTCCTTGGAAAGAATAAGAATGTTCCTGCTGACAGCTTCGAGGATTTTTTTCGCCGTTTTGCGATGCATTTGTCCCTTTCCGTGTCGCAGGTTGTTAATGGTTACTGGCGATGTAGAAAACATCTTTGCTGCGTCTCGCATGGTCAGACGGTTGTCTTTCAGAATTGCTTGGATAACTCGTTTTTGAGTATTTGTAGCTTCTTTAGCCTCCATGGTCTTCTTTTGGGTGGATTCGATTTGAATGGTCAGCGCGCCTTGTGTGGCAACCTTTCTGATATCGTTCATGATGAGGTGGAGAGTATCTTCTGAAAGCTCCCCTTGTTCGATTTGAAAAAGTACGGTCGTGGAATTGTCGTGCTGTTCCTCTCCCCCAGAGATTTCTTCTACGCATGTGCGTTTCATGCACAACCCCCTTTTCAGCTTGCTTACACCATCTGTCATCAAGCTGGTGTAAGTGGGATGCCCGTCGAGAGGAAGACGGGTTAAGGTTGAGCTGGAGTATGCTAATCGTTTTTCAGCAGAACGTTGTTGTGGCTCATGCATTGGAGCAGCCGTTTGAAGATCTCTTGCATCCTTTCTTGGTCGACATTCTCGCGCCCCGTCCATGACGAGATCAGCATGAGCTGCTTGCCATTGATGTTTCGTAGTCCTTGGAAGAGCCTTTCCTCTTCCATGAGGCTATAGCCTACGCGCGGGCCCAGGCGGTTGAGCGTTTGGCGTGCAGATTCTACGAAACGAGGTACTGCCAAGTAACCCGACCCGGTCAGGGCAAACATTGCCACGGGGAGAACGTAGATCCATCCGTCGAATCCTTTACTACGCAGACACTGAACTGCAGTCCGAACGTCTCGTTGAAGGGCGCTGGCGTCTTCTGTCGCGCTTCGATCGGTTGATTCGATGAAGCTGCAGCAGCCGCAGCTCATGTTGTCCACCAGGACTACGATCTCGGTGTCCTGCGTGATGGTTTCTGATACAGCAGCCGCTGTGATCAGTCGTCGGAGGCATTGTGTAGATTGCCAGTGGCTTGAGTCGGCGGGGAGTTTTGCCTGGCGGCTCATGTGATTTTCCACCAGCACCTCTGTAACGAACTGGAAGGCGATATTCGTGAAGTTCATGCAACCTCCTTTTTTGGTGAAGTTGTCGGTGTGATCCCGATCAACATGGTATTTAAACCAGAGGTAGAATATTTTGTCTATTATATTTATATAATATAGATATTTTTATCTTACTTTAGCTTAAATACAGTGTTGACACTTTTTTGACAAAAATGTCATACTGCCATCATGCTCGAACATCAACTCGTTTCTCTTGGTCTTAGCGATAAAGAAGTCACTCTTTATTTAGCTGTCTTGCAGCAAGGGCGGGTGACGCCGACGGAGGTGGCTCGGCTGACGGGTATTCAGCGTTCGACGGTGTATAGCGTGGCGCGGGAATTGCAGGAGAAAGGGCTTTTACAAATTGATGAGAGTGCAAAGATTGTTTATTTTATGCCGCCGACAAATGCGACGGCGCGGCGGGCGATTGAAAAAGAGGAAAATCGGTTATTGCAAAAACGTGAAGTCCTTCGAGAAGTGATTAAGGCTTCTGCAGAACGACAAAAAGAGGCACCCTACCCGTTTCCGAGTGTATCGTTAATAACGGAGGCGGAATTACCTGTGTACTTAAAACGACGCTGTGCTACGTGGAATCAGCGAGTGATGGCTACTGATGGGATTTGGTGGGGATTTCAGGATCATACGTTTGTCGAGCGATATGAGGATTGGATTGACTGGTTTTGGATACAGGCACCAGAAGCACTACAAGTGAATTTATTTAGTAACGCGGCACCGATTGAGCGGAAGATGGATAAGAAACGTTTCGTGCGACGCTCTATTCGCATGTGGCCGAAGAAGCAGGAGATGTTTACGACGACTTTTTGGGTATTAGGTACGTCTATTGTGACCATTTCGACCAAACAGCACCCGTATTTTTTGATGGAGATCGAAGATGCGGCTTTGAGTGGCAATTTACGAACAATGTTTCGTGCGATGTGGGAGAATGTGTCTATTCATGCATGATTGTTGTTTTTTGGTGAACCGATTAGACTAGGGACATGATTGGATCTTTGCGGGGAATGGCGATAGAAAAAGGCCTTACTTGGCTTATTTTGGAGGTTGGCGGTGTGGGTTATAAGGTATTTGCTTCGCCCAGTGTTTTATCCGGTATTCGGTCTGAACAAGAGACGTTTTTATATATTCATGATCATATTCGCGAGGATGCGCGAGATTTGTATGGGTTTTTGACGCTCAGCGACCTTGAATTATTCCAACGTCTTTTGACGATTTCTGGGATTGGGCCTAAGGCAGCTGCTAATATTTTGTCTTTAGGGGCAGAAGTGGTGCGGAATGCAGTTATGAAGGGTGATGTGGCGATGCTACACTCTGCCCCCGGAGTTGGGAAAAAGACGGCGCAGAAGATTATTTTGGAATTGAAAGGGCAGTTGGTTGAAGAGGCGTCGATGCCGAGTGGAGATGTGGAAGTGATAGAGGCATTACAGTCGCTGGGATATAGTAGTCACGACGCTCGTGAGGCAGTGAAGATGGTGTCGATGGAGATAAAAGACGTGTCCGAACGTATTCGAGAAGCGTTAAAGCATCTTGCTCGCTAAGATATGGTTTTGCGTGAAGAATCTTCTCAAGAGAAGTGGGATGCATGGGCTTCGCCTGCGCCGCATGCCACGTTTCTGCAGTCTTGGGCGTGGGGAGAAGGTCAGAAGGCACTTGGGAAGCGAGTGAGTCGTTTTGTGATTGAAGATAACGGAGAGGCTTTGTTTTTAGCACAAGCCATTGAAGAAAAGCGTAAGTTTCTTACGTATTGGTTTGTGCCTGGGGGGCCGGTCGGAGTAGGGAAGTATCGAGTATCGAGTATTGAGTATCGAGTATGGGAGCAGGTAACCGAACTCTTAAAAAAGAGACTTTTGCGCGGGAGTGCTGTTTTTTTGCGGATTGAGCCCTTGATTGAATGTGGTTCTGATGTTTCGCATTCCACGATCCACGATTCGTGCGCGTGGATTCCTACCGCCTCTTTCAATCCGGCAGTGCATTGGATGGTGGACTTACGAGGGAAGACAGAGGAGTGGCTTTTATTAGAGATGGAGCAGAAGACTCGTTATAATGTGCGCCTTGGTCAAAAAAATAAAGTAACGACTCGGCTGTCCACAGAGGGCAAAGATTTTGCTGTTTTTTTGCAGCTCATGAAAGAGACGGGGATACGTAACAACATCACGACGCACACTGATCGGTATCTTTCGAATACGTTTTTTGCTATGGCAGAATTGGGTATGGCTACGCTGCGCATAGCGGAATATGAAGGAAAGATTCTTGCCGGTAGTATTGAGGTGTCTTTTGGGGATACGGTGACGTATTTACATGGAGCATCTTCCACAGCCTTGCGTGAAACGAAAGCACCGAATGTATTGCAATGGGAGGCGATGCGAGATGCGCTCCGGAATGGGTATGGGTGGTATGATTTTGGTGGGTGCAACCCTGTGGATGCGTCGAATCATTTGTATAAGAAATCGTTGGAAGGGGTGACGCGGTTTAAGGAGGGGTGGGGAGGGGGGAGGGTTGAATTTGTTGGGACGTTTGTTGTCCTTAGATTTGGGTTTTTGCGCAGGTTTTTTCATGGACGATAAACAAACGAGGCAGCTTGTTTTTTGCCCAAGCCGATCTTGCTAGCATAGCGATCCGGTTTTAGTGGATAGCTTCGGACATGCGTTTGGGCAAAAAACAAGCTGCCTCGTTTGTTTATCTTAAGAAGGTGTTCGTCAAATAGGATGTAACAAAAACGCCCCAATGAGTGGGGCGTTTTTGTTTGAGAGGGCTATTTTTTATCTCCTGTTTTGCACATCTGGCAACCTTTCTTGCCGCAATCACATGCGCCTTGGCAGCATTTGCCGGGACAGCGCATGAGAACCATGCAGCCAGGGCCGAGAAACGCGACTGCGAGAGACATGAAGAAGTATGCGAGCGGCAGCTCAATGGAGGCGAAGGAAAAGCCTGTTGGGCCAAAGCCTAAACGGTGTGCTCCAAGGAGTGCCACTAGCATTACCGCTGCCAAGCCATAGCCTGCGTGTTTTACGTGGATGCCGATTAGCATCATGATACCGCCAATAAATTCGATGAGGGCTGCGATATAAGCGAAGACGGCTGGAAGAGGAAAGCCCATTTTTCCTACCATACCGGTAAACATCTCCATGCCTGGCATGTGGCCAAATAGTTTGCCCCAGCCGTGATAAACAAAGGCTACGCCTAGGACTAAACGAAGGAGGAATAAGGCCCAATCCGCACACTTACTCGAAGAACACATTTTGCTGTCCATCATAGATGAACGATAAAGAGAAAAGAATTAAACATGTACAGTGTAGCGTGCTTACTGACCGTCGCAAAGCCGCTTGTCAAGACCTTTTTAAAACGAAGAACACACAGACGGCTGAAGTCTGTGTGCGAGCACCGTTTACTCCCTTGGTCCGATCCTGGATGATCGGTCGGTGTACCAGCCGCTTCTTGCATGTACAGGCAAGCGGCACCTGTAGACAAAGATGAGTCTTCGTCTATGCTTCCTTCCCTTGTCAGCTGGATTCTTTTACCTCTCCTGACGTAGGTCGGACGAACTTGCTCTGCAACGAGCGGCGGGGAGATATCTATCCAGTTTTCCGCCTCTGCTTTTCACATTCACGTTGCGTCACGTCTTTTTCCTAGGTTTTTCTAGGGCGGCTGTACGAAGCCTTGGCCTTTTTGGTTGGATTGGCCATCCGTTTCTTCTTTACACCTCGTGTTCGCGCGGTTCCAGAGAGCGCTGGGTTTTTTCCACGCCGTTTCCCTCGTATTCAGCCTATGAGGGTGGTGTCGCCCGGTTCATAAACGACAAGTTGAACCGGGTCATGCATACAGAACATCACTACCGTCTCATGGTCGTCTCCTTCTTCCCCGGTTTCCCAAGGAAGAAAGAAGCTATCATATCTTATTATTTTGGTCAAGATCCTCCTTCCCTTTTTTTGGATTTTCCTCCACAATCGCCGCCATGACGCTCTTGCAATTGCAGGGTATCCAGAAGGCGTATGGGCTCCATCGGGTGTTGGATGGGGTGGATTTGGTGGTGTCTGAGGGGCAAAAGATTGGGTTAATTGGGAGGAATGGGGCTGGAAAATCTACGCTACTTCGCATTATTGCTGGACAAGAAGAGATGGATGGTGGGGAAGTGATGAAAGCGAACGGACTTCGACTTGGGTATTTGGAGCAGCATGAGGATTTTTTGGTCGGCGAGACTGTTTTGGAATATTTGGAGCGTGTAACCGGGAAACCGGAGTGGCAGTGCGCTAAAGTGGCAGGACAGTTTCAGCTTAAACATGAACGTTTGCGCACCGCGGCCACGGCTTTGTCTGGTGGATATCAGATGCGTGTGAAGCTCGCTTCCGTGTTGTTGCATGAGCCTGATCTTTTGCTTTTGGATGAGCCTACCAACTATTTAGATGTGCAGACACAGCTTTTATTGGAAGTATGGCTGCAAGAATATCGAGGATCGTTTGTGATTGTGTCGCATGATCGTGAGTTTTTGAAAAGTGTGTGCACGAGTACGGTTGAGATTGAACGTGGCAAGGCGACCAGTTTTCCGCAGGGAATCGAAGTGTATCTGGCTTGGAAGGAGGAGCAGGTCCAGGTGAAGGAGCGATTTAATAAAAGTATTGAGATGCAGCAAAAACAGTTGCAAACATTTATTGATCGGTTTCGTGCAAAAGCTTCTAAAGCAACCCAGGCTCAATCTAAAATTAAACAGCTTGAACGTCTGCAAACGATTGAGATTGAGCAACCGCTAAAAACTGTACGTATTCAGATTCCGCAGGTTGAACATCGGAACACGTTTGCGCTTCGTACGTGTCGGCTGGCGATTGGGTATGGGGAGGCGGTTATTGCACGTGATATCGATATTGAGATCTTGCGTGGCGAGCGAGTGGCAATTGTAGGAGAGAATGGAAAGGGTAAATCGACGTTTTTGAAGACGGCGGCTGAAGTGATCAAGCCGCTGGAAGGGACATGTACATGGAATAATCGATTGAAGGTTGGTTATTACGCCCAGCAAGTCCATGAGGCATTGGATCCTCAGGATACAATCGACCAGTATTTAGGGAGATATATGGGTGTATTGGTCACCCGTGAAGATGTCTTACGAATTGCAGGAAACTTTTTGTTTACTCAGGATGACCTTACTAAGCCTATTTCCGTTTTAAGTGGTGGAGAAAAGGCTCGTTTATGTTTGGCGGGTTTGCTTTTGTCGCGGCCGGATGTACTTCTTTTGGATGAACCGACGAACCATTTAGACATGGAAACGGTGGAGGCACTGGGAGAATCGCTATCGCGCTGGCGTGGGACGATTATCTTTGTGAGCCATAGTCGAACGTTTGTACATTTGCTTGCGACGGCTCTTTTGGATGTGCGAGAAGGGACGATTAAGCGGGATATTCGTACCTATGATGAATATATTGCGGATCTTAGGGATGAGGAGAGTAGGAGAGTAGTGAGTAGTGGAGTAGCTTTGGAGACTGACAATGAAAGAGAAAAGAGGTTGAAACAGGAGCGGTATGAGCGGGTACAGGAGTTGAAACGGGAAGTACGGAAGATTGAAAAGCAATTGGAGGATTTTTCTTTGAAGAAAGAGCGGATGTTAAAGGTATTTGCTGACAAGCCTATGGAAACTACGCCGGAACAAGCGCGGGAATTTAATACCATTGAAACGGTGCTGGCACATGCAGAAGCGGAATGGCTTAGGGTACAGACGGAGCTTAGTGTGTTGGGGCATTGAGCTCGTTTTTGATGAGATCTTCTTTCTATAGGTGGGGTTTTGGTGATGTTTGAGATTTGAAGGCGTTTTTTGCCAGATCTTGTGAGCATTTCCCTTTTTTTCTTTTTACGACGAACGAGTCATCGACAAGAGAAGAAGAGGGAAGAGAAAGATGGGAAGGAGCCTATTCTGGTGTGGTCTTACAGCGACCCCTGCTGAAGCCAGATAAGCTTGAGACAGAACATGAGGGACCGGCACGTATCCCAAAGGGTTTTGATGGCGAGAACGAGAATCGACAGTTTCATTGTGGCCTCCCAGTCCCGTACGCTACAGAGATTCTTGTTTTTTTGCAAATTTTATCGAAGCAATCAATTCTATTGTAGATTAAGGACATTGGTATATCCTTTTATTAAGAATGCTTGGCAGGCCAAATTGCTTCGTTTTCCGCTCGTACAATAGCAGACGATGGTGGTATTTTTGGGAATGTCGCCTCGCCAGATAAAAAATTCGAGGGAAGCAAGAGGGATGTGGGTTGCGCCGGGAAGATGCCCTTCATTCCATTCGTTTTGTTCACGGACGTCGATTAGGAGAAGATTGGGATTTTGTTCTTGTTCTTGTTGAAGTTCGGCAAGAGTGATGGAAGGGACTGGGGTTGTGATTTTTGGTCGGTCGATCATAGGGACTTTCTTCTTTTAGAGATGAACGTCTCATCTACAGAAGAAGGAAGGGGAGTAGATCCCGGAAGGATAAAGAGCGGGTCAGAGCGTGTAGAGCATCATCGCGACCGTGAGAACACGGCCAGCGATCAATACGATGTGCGTCGTTGCCTTGCTGAATACCCGCAAGGCCGTCTGTGCGAACCATCTCATGGCAAAACCTCCTGCTTTGATTTAAGCGGTTCCTAGCCTTTTTGGCAAATTCTACGATTCTTTGCGTTCAACGATGATCGTACAGTTGGTCATGAGTGCGGCGAGTGCACCGACGGCAGCGAGGATCGGAGCGATCACGGTGCCGATGACGGCGACGGTTAAGGGGATTTCTAAGACGGTTTCTTCTCGTTCATTTTGAATAATAATGCGGCGGACGTTGCCTTCTTTGATCAGTTCTTTGATTTTTTCGACGATTTTATCGCCAGAGAGGCGAAAGGATTCGCGGTTGGGGGACATATAAGAAATTTGTTTAATGATTAAGGTATTCTAATTATATTCCTTCTCGAATCACCCCAAACAATGTTCGCATTGTGCGCGCAATCAGCGGACTTGTAATGACGGTGGCGAAAAGCGGTTCTTCCAGCGTGATGTGGGCGATCGACTCGTTCCAGATTAATAAATCGGTGGGGATGTCGTCGTGTTTGGCGGGGAGGTAGCGCATATCGTAGAGACCTTTTAATACTTCTTGCATGCGTGGGCCGGCTTGGGTGCGTGAGGCGGCGGTGATGAGGTCGTGGAATACTATATTCCTATTTTTTACTTCTCGAATGTAGTGCTCATAGAGGTCGGGTAGGACGCTTTGCAGGGATTTGGTTGAACCAATGGCAAAGATCTCTCGGGCTTCGAGAGAGCGCCAATAGACTTCGGAGACTTGGTCCGCACCTTCGTAGAATTGGACTTTGGGTTTGTGGCGTTGGGTGGCGTAGAGGCCGCGTAAGTCCGGCAGGATGCGCGAGATGGTTTCGCGTTTTATCTCTAACGATTGGTAGAGCGATTCGGGGTCGCGGGCGAGGTAGACTTTGCGTTTGCCGATTTTATGGGCGCGGATGAGGGTTTGGGCTTCGAGTTGCTCGAGGACGTGATAGGCGTTGGTGCGCAAAATACCCGTGCCTTTGGCGATTTGGGCAGGGGAAGATTGGCCGTTTTCCAGGAGAAACAGATAGACGGCGGCTTCGGTCTTATGCAGGCCAAGATCGCGGAGGGCGTTATGTATCTCCATAGTGTCAATATATTTTATACCATTTTTTTTGCTATTTGTAAATAGTTTTATAGTTATATGTGTTTTTTTGATATGGTTATCTTTGAAGTATAGGCCAAATTGTGGGATACTGTGATGTCCAGGAAGAAAAGCCTGGAGCAAAAACTTATGTCTCACCTTTTTTCTGCTTGCGCTCAAGAGCTTACACGTCATCCGTTTTTGGCATGCAATCCTGTGATGGAACGTGTTAAAGGCGGTTCGTTGTCAGCGGATAAACTGCGCGATGTGATTCGGCAGTATGTTCGGTTGCCGGAAGAGATCGTGGGGTTTTTGCAGATGACTGCCTCTCACTTCTCTTCAGAGAGCGGCGTTTTTCAAGAACTTACGCGTAACTGGAAGCAGGAGAAAGGTTCATCGACCGGAGGCGTTCCGCATGTAGATATCCTCAAATATCTATTGAAGCGGGATGTGGATATTGAGGCTGACCATGTCACCGGGAGTTTAGCTACCGAGCAATTTATCACTACGGTTCGTGAAGGGATGAAACGTAATGCGTGGCTTGCCTTGGGTCAGGCCTACGCGCTCGAGGCGTCTGCTTTGCCCGAGTTAGCTGTTCTGGTAGGCCCTGTTTTAAATGCGTATGCACGGATGATTGGGGTAGCCGAGCCTATTAAGAAAATTGCGCTGAAAGAGAATGGAACTTATGACTTTCCTCGTGTGAATAGCCCGGAAGACGCATTGGGAATGAGCATGAGCGATTGGTTTGCGATGCATATTATTGACTTTGAAGTCGGACATCGTGATTTCTTGGGTGAGGAAGCGCGAAAAGCTTTGCTGGCTGGTGGGAATTCAGAAATGTTTAGGCAGGGATATACGTCTGTTTTAGATGCCATGGATACTTGGTGGGCATCTTTAGCGGTGTCTTAGGTCGAAGCATGGATACATGTGCGGAAGCATTAGTCTTTTAGAGAAAGGGATAATGTTTCCGCACATGTCGGCAGGATGCCAGCCTCTGTGACGGGGAATGAGGTTTTCACCATGAAGAAGCTCCTCACGGTCGTGGATATCATTTCCTTCCTTTCCCAGTACACCATGATCTACCTTCGCCACGCGAAGGCTGTGCCTCCTGTCGAGGGACAGTCGGATATCGAGCGCGCGCTCGATGAGACGGGCATCGCCGAGGCCGCTCGTGCGGCTGATCTGCGTGAGCGGTGCGGGATCAAGCCGCATCTCATCATCTGTTCCCCTGCCAAGCGCTGTCTTCAGACGGCGGACGCCGTCCAGCAGGCCGTCGTGCGTCCTGAGCTGTATTGCGAGGCGACGGGCATGTCTGCCTATGCCGCGTCGGACTTGGCTTTCTTTCGAGCCTCGTACGCCAAGCTCGGAAACGCCCCGAACCTCGAATACTTCAGCTTTCCGGGCGCGGACGGCGATGGTCCCTTCCGCCGTTGGACTGATGGCGACGGTAAGACGGGTGGAGCGCTCCGTGCAATCGCCGACGAGATCGTGCGGCTGCGACTGCGCTCGGGCGCGGTCGTGATGATCGTTGCGCATGGAAATTTCGGTTCGTTTCTCATGCAGCGCATCGCCGAGGGAGATAATTCTGATGTGGTTGAGTATATGCGCACGCACCAGCTTCTCCCCGCGCACGCGTACATCCTCCGGCGGGGCGAGTTCGAGGGCGTGCTGACCCTTAATTCTGAAGATCGGTGCTTCCTCGACTTCGAGTACCGCGAAGAAGACGGCGGGTTTGAGAGTGCTGACTTCCTTTGTGACCTCCTTCATGAGCGCGAGTAGTCGCCCCTTCCCCTAAACGCAGGGATCTTCTTCCTGCTACTCTCCATTTGCGCCTGACTTTGTCGGACGTATATGAAGAATATGTCCAAATTCATTTTGAAAGGGATGCCGGCTAGTCCTGGCCTTGTTGAAGGTCGAGCGCGATTATTTTTCTCTGGAGATGATTCCTCTTCGTTTCAGGAAGGCGATATTTTGGTAACCACGATTACAGATCCGACGATGGTGCAAGCGATGGTGCGAGCATCAGCGATTGTGACGGATATTGGTGGCATTACTTCGCATCCGGCGATTTTGAGTCGGGAGATGGGGATTCCTTGTGTGGTGAATACAAAGGAAGCGACCAAGGTTATTAAAGAGGGGATGCGGATTACGGTGGATGGGTCGAGCGGTGAAGTCTCATTGTTAGAAGATAAGCCCGACTGGGTTGAAACATTTAGCCGTGGAGCGTTCCGGTTATTTGCCGGTAATACGATCGAAGCCTTTCAGCCGTTGGATTTTTATCATTTTTATCCGCTGTGGTACGACCTTTGGATTGAGCGAATCGTTGAGATGATGGATCGTTTACGGGTGGAGGAGAAATCGTTTAGAGAACTTAAGCATTTGTTGCCGCCGCCTTCAAATTTGCGGGTTATTTTGATCAAGATTATTCCTTCTTACAAAGCCTTTTTGCATAAACATCCGGATAACGTGAAGCGGGTGGTGTTGTTTTTGGTTCGGATGTTGCAAGAGAGCTGTCCGAATGATCCATTTGCGGAGCGGTCGAACCCGTATCATCCCTTGGAAGACATGCAGAGGCTAGTCGAGCGCACCCCGTGGAAAGTAGCTGATCCGACGGTGGCGCGGAGTTTGGGACAGTTGAATACGGCGACCGGTTCGCTTGTGCATGGGTTATATAATGATTTGGTGACGGATTTGGGATGGGACGTGTATGGACCCTATGCTGTTACGTACGAAGGAGAAGCATATACCTTGCTCATCCGGCACTTTCCGGATTTGCGGCCGTATGAGTTGTGGCCGGAGGAGCGTTTAGTATCGATTAAAGACGTGTGTATCTATGGGTTATACGAGGGCGTGGAATGGGAGATTGCTTGTGTAGGTTGTCATACGATTCCGACTAAAGGTGATCCGGTGCAAGGACTCAAACGCATGCTATGTGTAGCAGATGGAAAGGTGTTGAGTCAGGATGAGATTGTTTTGCTTACGCAGGAACTTTCTCAAAAAGCCGAGGCCTTGTATCGCGAGATTCGTGGGTTATCTTTTGAAGACTTGAAACAACTTGTAATGATGCAAGAGTGTTATCAACTGCGAAGACTGTTTGACGCGGTCGGCATGGATTGGCGGCCGACGGGTGAGATGAAAGAACGGGTTGTGAATCAGCCTTTGTTAGAAGGGTTGTTGCCACGAGGAGTAATGATGACGGATGTTGAGGCCTTTAAACAAACGTTTGGGATTGAGGGGTTTGAGCGGGAGGTGTTAGGCGCCTGATGTTTGGTTGCGGTGGTATTCGGCGTGGCCTAATAGAAAAAGAAAAACATGTGCGGGAACCAGCGTTACTTTGGCACCGACGCCCGTTTTTGGATGCGCTTGCCGGGTTTGGATATCGCGTGACTGTTTGGTGACCACGATGCCAACGGCGTCCGTGTTTTTTGATAGATAAGAATATATACCTTCTTTTTCTGTTAGATGTACGTCTTCTCGATATTTTACTTCGACGGCTATCGGTGGGCTTTTTGCTGGGCCTACAATCAAATCCACCTCTTTTTCTTGCTTGTTTTTCCAATAGCCAATGTGAGCTCGTTCCGGGTAGGCGAAGGTCGCTAGTTGGTTGATAACCGCTGTTTCGACCACGAGACCCATTTCTGTTGGATTCAGTCTGAGATCCAGGTGTCTTAATAGGACGGCATTTCGTATGGAAGCATCCACTACGTACCACTTTGTTTTACTTTTTAAGACTTTTTTTCCACTATGTTCAAAGGCGGTGATCGGTTTGACTAAGTACGTCCCTTCGAGGGCTTGCAAGAGAGAGTACGCTGTTGGTCTGCTAATGCCCAGCTCTTTGGCAATAGTGGTTACCTCAACGGTTCCGCCGGTGTGTATACAGAGATAGACGAAAATTTTTTCGAGCTCCTCTAATTTGCGGACACCGTAAAAAGCCGGCATGTCACGTTTCAAGACTTTATCGATAATATCTTCGCGGAGTAACCGTTGTGCGACCGCCGTATCCGGTTCGAGCGTGGTTTCCGGGAATCCGCCTTGGAGAAGGAATGTCTCCAGGTCATTTTGAAACGGAGATAACGCGCTTAGTATTTCTTGTTGTTTGCTTGGAGATATTTTTTCCAGGGTTGTGGGCGTGATGTCCGGGCTAAACGAAGGAACGTTTGCCTTGTCCATTTCCTGTTCACGTAGCAGGAGGTTTTCAAAAAAAGATAGCGTTGGTACGGGTACTTCTACCCATCGACCCACACCTGATTCGCGATCTTTATTTTTTAGGATGATGCTGGCTGAACCTGTTACTACGATCCTCCAGCCAGGGAAACGATCGACGAGGATCTTTAGCCACAGGGTTGGATAATCTATGTATTGAAGTTCATCTAAGAGAATCGTGCATGTTTCTTTTGTTCCGGCGATGGTCTGGGAGTAAAATTCGAGGACTTGATCGATCGGCGTCAGTTTAAGCAGGGGATGTTCCAAGGTGAGGTAGAGGATATCTTTTGGCGAGTGTCCATTTATTATGAGCTGGTTCGCTATTTGGTAAAGAACGGTTGTTTTGCCTACCCGTCTAGGGCCCGTTAGGACGATGGCCCGCTTAAAGTTATGCTTTTGCAAAAGTTTCCACGTTTCATAGTAAGCTGTACGGTGCAAGGTTTTTATAAAAGCCGATGGAACCGCGTGTTGATCCCACCATGGATTATAGGCGTATAAGACCTTAAGTAGCTCGCTTTTTTCTAGTAGTGGCATATCTTAATTAGTAATTTACACTTTTGTATACTATATGTCAATTACTAATTTACACTTTTGATATATGCCATTTTTTAAGCTTTATAGAGCTATTTTTTAGCTTCTTTTTGAACTCGTATCGCCTGCTCAATCGCTTCCCAAATTTCTCCTCGTCCTTTGCCGGTCACGTTTGAATGAGGGATGAAGGGTAAATAAGGGTATTCTGCTTCCAATTTGCGTTGGAGGTTGATGGATTCGGAATTGGAGAGTTTATCAATTTTGTTGACGATCATGACGACCGGGATTTTGCCGGAGGCGAGGTAGCCGAGCATGTCGCGGTCGAGGTCGGTGGGACCGAGGCGGGCGTCGATGATGAGGAGGACGAGACGGAGTTGTTCGGCTTGCCAGAGGTAATCACGGAGCATGCCAGCGAAGTCTTGGCGTTTGGCTTTGGAAGTTTTGGCGAAGCCGTAGCCTGGAAGGTCGACTAGGTAAAAACGGCTATCGACATTAAAAAGATTGATGGTTTGGGTACGGCCCGGTTCGGCACTGACGCGGGCGAGGCCTTTTTCGCCGGTCAGATGGTTTAAAAGCGAAGATTTTCCCACATTTGAGCGACCCACGAAGGCGATGTGAGGTTTGGTGTCCGTGGGAAGCTGTTCCAGATTGGTGGCACTTTTTAGAAACGTCGTAGACATAAAGGGTATCTAACAGGGATTTTTAGGTTGTGTCTATCTTTAAAATATCCACCTTGTCTTTTCTCCTCTTTTCCTGTTCTCTACATACATATCTTAAGATCTATATGCCATTTGTAAAACCATTTGCGGAGTTGCGTAAGACGGATGCGGCGATTGCGGGAGGGAAAGGCGCGTCACTGGGCGAAATGATGAGTGCCGGGATTTCGGTGCCGCCCGGGTTTGTAGTTACGGCGCAGGCTTTTGACCGGTTTTTGCTGGAGACGAAGCTCGCTGCCGATGTGCACGCCGAGTTACAAAAAGTGAACCATGATGATGTGTCTTCCGTTGAACATGCTTCCGAGACCTTGCATGCGCTCATTACGGGAGCTGAGATGCCGGCGGATATTGCTGAAGAGATCATGGTTGCGCATACTTCGCTTGGAGCGGAATTTGTGGCGGTGCGCTCATCGGCCACGGCGGAGGATTCTTCGTCCGCGAGTTGGGCTGGGGAGTTGGAAAGTTATTTGAATACCAAGCGTGATCAGGTGCTCGCGAACGTGAAACGTTGCTGGGCTTCGCTGTTTACACCACGTGCTATCGTCTATCGACAGGAGAAGAACATGAAAGATGTTCATGTGTCGGTCGCGGTCGTGATCCAAAAAATGGTGCAGTCGGAAGTGGCTGGGATCACCTTTACGGTGCATCCGGTGACGCGTGATTACAACCAGATGATTATCGAAGCGTGTTATGGCTTAGGAGAGTTGATCGTCGGTGGCATGGTTACGCCGGACGGATATGTGATCGACAAACGTGATGGAACGCATCTTGATCTTAGTGTTTCAGAGCAGGAAGAGATGTTGGTGCGTGGTTCAAATGGAAACCAGCGCGTGCCTGTACCGGCGAACAAGAAGGCGGCACAGAAACTTACTCCGGCACAGATTTCCGAGTTGATGGAGATTTGTCGGAAGATTGAAGCGCATTACGGATTCCCTTGTGACATTGAGTGGGGGATGGAGGCGGGGACGTTTTATATTGTGCAATCGCGTCCGATTACGACGCTCTAATTTTCCCTATGGAAGTTTCGCAATTGATTGGAAAGGGAGTGCATCCGGGAACTGTGCGGGGATATGTCCGTCTCCTTACGGTGCTTGGGGAGGCTCGAGCGCTGCAGCCGGGTGACATCGTGGTGACTCCTATGTTGTCATCGACGTGGTTGCCGTTTTTGCGGAAGGCCTCGGCGATTGTCGTGGATGGTGGAGGAGTCACGTCTCCGATTGCTACCGCGCTGCGTGAGTTTAGTTTACCAGCCATTGTGGCCACGAATATTGCTACTCGGGTATTTAAGAATGGGGATTTGGTGGAGGTGGATGGGGAGAGAGGAGTGGTTAGGAAAGTTGGATAGACGGTGGGCCTGCAAGGTGGCTTCTTTTTTTGGTCAAGCCGATCTTGCTAGCCCATCGATCTGGTTTTAGTCGATAGCTTTGGACATGCGTTTGGCCAAAAAAGAAGCCACCTTGCAGGTCCTAGATGGGAGGGAGGGGTGGAGGATATAAAAAATGATGGAATAGGAGTGTGTAGGGGTTGTATGGCGTCCACCCGATTGGAGACGGTATGATGCTCACATATGAATCCCCCTTCTAGCTCCATGCCTTCTGTTTTGTCGTCGAGTTCTGTCCCTAAAAAGAAAAAGAGTTTTTGGTGGGTTACGGTGCTGACGATTATTCTGCCGTTCTTTTTTATTGGATATTTTGTTTTTTGGCCCGACTATCAGCGTGAGCGTTTGATCGAACGAGGGTTACCGGCCGAGGCGGTCATTTTGAAGGCGGATCCGACAGGGAGTGTTTATAATTCGCAGCCGGAAGTTCGCCTCCGTTTGCGTGTTTTGTTGTCGGATGGCCAGACGTATGAAGCGGAGACAAAAATGATTATTAATCCAATGTACGCGCCACAGTTTCAGCCTGGGAAGCAGGTGAAGGTCCGATATGATAAGGAAGATAAGTTTAAGGTGGCGGTAGAGGAGACGGAGAATGGGCAGAGATAAAGGGGTGTGTCCGGCGGGTGGCGCGTTTTACTGCCGCCATGGAAAAGGCGTGTGCGTTTGTGACGGATGAAGGGGGAATTTTGTGTCACGCGGCGATCGTGTCGCGAGAGATGCGCAAGCCGTGTGTGATTGCAACGAAAAAGGCTACGAGGATCTTTAAAGATGGAGATTTGGTGGAGGTGGATGGGGAGAAGGGAATCGTTAGAAAGGTGGAGTAGGCCAGCTCAGCTGGCTGACCAATAGGCGAGTAGTAAAAAGGTTTGAGGGGGAAGGTAACAAGGGTAATGTATTGACATTGTCATTACATTTGTTATTCTCTTCTATATGACTACCATCCAAATTCGTATTGATGAACGGACTAAGCGGGATAGCTCAAAGATTCTTGAAAATCTTGGTTTAGATTTAAGCTCCGCAATCAAGGTGTATTTAAAGCAAGTGATCGCTACCAACGGTATTCCATTTCCTCTACTAACGCGTAATGGACTTACGGTCCAGCAGGAGGCAGAGATTCTAGAAGCTTCGCGGGAAGCTAAACAAGGCAAACATGTTAGTCCTGGGTTCAAAACGGCGGAAGCAGCGATCGCGTATCTCCATGCCAACAAATGATCATTCATTTTCATCGGCGTTTTAAAAAGCACTATCATAAGCTGCCGATTTCGTTACGGAATAAAGTAGATAAGGTGATCGTGCTTTTTAGGGAAGACCCTTTTACTCCCAGTCTCCGTAACCATGGTTTAGATGGTTCTTTGATTGGACGACGATCAATTTCTGTTACGGGGGATATACGGATTATTTATGAAATGGAAGGAGAGCACGCTGTCGTGCTCTTTTTAGATGTGGGAACGCACGCGCAGGTATACGAGTAGTATTAAAATTGATGAACCCCCGCGACACAGACGTGTAGCAGGGGTTATCAGAGGGGATTCGCTCTCCGCGCGAGACGTCTCGGGGGAGATGTGGGGTGGGTTGTTGGGATCAGGGTTCGACGGGTTCGTTCTTGGGGAGCGGGAAGTGGGCGATCCTCACCTTGCCGTCGACGATGCTCAGCTCGAGGCAGTCGCACTCGCCGAGCTTGGTGTCGAGGAGCAAAAGATCACCCACAATTAGTGTAACAGTGCCTAGCCAAAAAATGCCTAAAAAGGTGGGCAATGGTTGTCTTAAAAAGACATAAAGGCGGAAAAGGGCTAAGTTGGGGTAAATTGGGAAGTGGAATCCATCTCAGCTGGCTAGGTGAGTAATGGAGTGGCTCTTAAAAAGCAGAAGACCCCGAGCGGTAGAGACCGGGCGGGGGTCGAGAGATGGTGCAAGGAGAATAGAATTATGGATAACAAGGGGGAGTATTTTCTAGATGACGTCGTGGTGGATGTAGGGCCTTTTTTCTTCGTGGATGTGGAACGCGACGATCTTGCCATCGATGAGCGTTATGGTGAAGGGTCTGCCGCGACTTTGCAGCAGATGTACGCGCAGTCTTCCTGTCTGCTTTTCTTCCTGCGCCACGGCGTGTTGACAGAGCCTAGCCGCGTGGCGCGTTACCACGAGGACTCGCTCTCCTTGTTTCTGGAGAAACCGCACCAGTTCATTCGCGGGTGCTTCACTGTCTCGAAGTGACAGACGCGGTTCTACCACGAGCTTGGGACCAGGTCCTTCATGATTTGCCAGACTCAGGAGTGCTTCATCTTCCGTGAAGATCGCGGTTGGATCCTCGGACGTGATTCGAGGAATTTCTTCGATCTTCCGCGTTTTCAAAAGAAGCGCGATCTCCAGAATCATACGTCTTTCCACCTTCTATCCATTCTTAATGCTCCCACAATGTGAGCATAGACGGATTAGAAATACGCTAGGCATTTTTTTATATTTTGTCAATGGTTTTCTATATAATTTTTTGTGCTGTTATTTGAACATTTGCCATAACCTTCTTTTACCCCCTACACTATGCCAAAATTCTTCATCTTATGCCTAAAATTTCTCTTACGGGTGATCTTGGAAGCGGAAAGAGTACTGTAGCCAAATTGCTGGTCGAACGACTCGGTGCTTCTTATGTTTCTACAGGCAATATTCAACGCGCTTTAGCTGCTGAGCTTGGATTAACTACGCTTGAAATGAATCATCGTTCTGAAACAGATCCGACGGTTGATCAAACCATCGATGGTCGTTTACAGGAGATGGGACAAGCCCTTACGAACGCAATTTTTGATTCTCGTCTTGGGTGGCATTTTATCCCCGATTCATTCAAAATTTATCTTACCTGTAACCCTGAGGTCGCGGCGAAGCGTATTTTTAAGGATGTAAGTAGAACGAGTGAAGCCTACCAAGACGAATCACAAGCGCTTCTAGCTTTGCAAGCTCGTAAAATGAGTGAGAATAATCGTTTTCTTGAAAAATATGGTGTCGACTGTGCGGATATGAAAAATTTTGACCTTGTGATTGATACGAGTGAGCGAACACCGGAGCAAGTGGTTGAAGAAATTCTAAAACACGTACGGGTGTAGTATTTTGGTTATGAAACACGAAATTCTTCGACGAGTTTTGTGAAGGCTGGGTCGGGTGGCAGGCTGAAGGATTTTTCTTCGTTGTTTTGTGGATCGACAAAACTTAATCGGATGCTTTGGAGCATAAGGCGCGGAGCTTTGACGTTTCGTTCGGTCTTTTTTAAGGCGTACAGCGTATCGCCAATGACGGGGCGGCCGAGGGCGTGCATGTGCGCGCGGATTTGGTGGGTGCGACCGGAGAGAATGTCGAGCTCGACGAGGGTTGCGCCGCGGAAGCGTTCGAGGACATGATAGTGCGTCCAGGCGGCTTTGCCGGCTTCTTCTTGGGAGGGTCGGGCGGCCATGCGGGCGGCAGTCGTTGAGCGGGCGATACGGAATTTGATATCGCCTTCGTCTTTTTCGATCACACTATGGACAAGAGCTAGGTAGGTTTTTTTGGTGGTACGTCCGCGAAATTGTTTGCCTAATTCTTCGTAGGCGGCTTGTGTTTTTGCCACTATCATAAGGCCGCTTACCTCGCGATCTAGACGATGGACGATCCCGGGACGTGATGGGTCTTCACCAACTTTGACGATGGACGGGTAGCGTTCAATGAGCCAATCGACGAGTGTCGGTTCTGAAGAGGTTTTGTCTGGATGGACGAGAAGGCCGATGGGTTTGTCGATGACGAGCCAATCGGAGGTTTCGGCGATGATGGTGGGGGAGGGGCTAGGAGAGTAGGAGAGTAGGGGAGTAGGGGAGTAGCTCGGAGTATCGTTTACAGGTTTTTTTGAAGTTGTTTCTTTATATTCAACCCGGTCGTTTTCTTTTAAGAAACGATGAACCATGGCTTTTTTGCCGTTTACAGTGACCTGTTCCGCTTTGATGGCTTTTTGTAGTTGTGAGCGTGAAACATCCGGAAGCTGGGCCACTAGGAAGTGGTCCAGACGCGTATCAGTATCTGAGGCGGAAATAGTCCAAGTGGGCATGGCCGGATCTTAGCGGATATTGACGAAAATGGATAGGTCAAGGCTCAAAACGCAGAAACCCGCCGAGGGCGGGGATATAAGAGAGAAGGAAAGGATGCGTTACTTCTTGGGTTGTTGGTTTTTGCTGTGGTCACAGTGCTCGCGCCAGATAGCACCCGTCAGCCTGTCGACGAAACGGAGGGCGGCCGTCAGTGCCATCCAGTTGGGGCTGTGCTTTCGCCAAACTTTGAGACTCGCCTCGATCTGGCCGTGGAGAGCGGCGAAGTCTTTACCACTCCAGCTATTGCTCGGATGACCCCAGCATCGGAGCCTGTCCAGGCCGAAGAGGATGCGCGTTGCCAGCCGATCAGTCGCCCCTCTTTCTTCTCCGAGGCGCAGATGCTCCGCTACTCTAGGCGGGAGATTCTTTACCATCCTTTCCACGAGCTCTGGAAATACTACCAGTTCTGCCATTCGCGGCTGGCTTGCCATCAGCCGCTGCAGTGCATCATGTACCTGCGGCGCGCGTTCTCGCAGGGTCATGATACACTTCGCCATTGCTTCACTTCCGTCCCTTGCCACTTGCATAGGTCCTCCTGGGTTTGGCAACCTCTATCAGGACGTCTCTACGCTATCTTTCTAGCGTGAGGTTGGCAACTTTTGACAATCCCACTTATTTTCCCTAGCGTATGCGTGCCACCGTGTCAGCTTTGCGCGCGTAGCTCAGTGGTAGAGCAGGTGTCTTATACACACCTGGTCGCAGGTTCGATCCCTGCCGCGCGCACCACGTAAATACCTTACATTATTGTAGGGTTTTTTCGTTGAGGTTCCCAAGATCGTTCGAGGCGTTTTTACGAAGTCATGCCTATTTTAATATTTTGATAACTTTCCCATCTCCACGTCGGCAGCTCTCCTGTTTTGATAGCTTGTTCGACTGTACAGCCTGGTTCTTTCTCATGGCGGCAATCCGAAAAACGACATGATTGGGCGAGTTCGCTTATATCTGGAAAGCCTATGGCAATGTCATCTTCGTCTACGTGGCTAATGTCGAGGGTGCGGATGCCAGGCGTGTCGATGAGGTAGGTACCGGGTTCTAAGAGATGGATGTCGGAACGGGTGGTGGTGTGTTGCCCTTGTTGCGCGTGTTCGCTTAACGTTTGGGTTTTGATGTTGGCGTTTGGATCTAGGGCATTGATGAGCGAGGATTTGCCGGCCCCGCTTTTCCCTAACAGGATAGCTGTTTTTTCACGAATGGTTTGACGTAGCTTTTCTAATCCTAAACCGGTTTTTGGAGAGGTTTCGATCACCGGTATTCCTTGGTGGCGATACCAGTCGATGGCAGGATGGCGTTCGGTGGTGAGATCGGATTTATTTAAACAGATGATGGGTTCAATGTCCGCGGATTTGCTTAGGATGATATACCTGTCTACCAGTTCCGGTTCGAAGGCGGGGTTTGCCGCGGTTGCCACGATAATGGCTGTATCAATGTTGGCGGCGATGACTTGTTTTTGTTTGCGATGACGGCTGCCACTTTCGCCTTTGGTGCGTGCCAGTTCTGTGTGACGGGGATGGACAGAGAGGATGCGGATGGGCGTGGTCGTGAGATCGACGGTTACCTTGTCACCGACGGTGAAACCGGTCATGAATAGCGCAGAGGCTATCGCCTCGTACAAGGTCTCGTTTAGCAAAACAGAGACCGTATTGCCATGGATGGAGGCGATACGTCCAATGGGACCCGAACTCTGTTCGTGGTCTTTGTGGACTAATATCCCTTTCTTTTTGGCTTTTTTGGCACTTAGCTTAGTTTTTTTGAGAAAATAGTCTTGTTCGTCATGCATGGAGGTATTGTTTGCTTTCATGTTGGATCTGTAAAGGGTTGAGTTTTTGAGCCGATTCTTTTATGCTGAGCTTTACTATGTCACATGAATCTCCCTCCAAAAATATATTTGAACGACTTGTTGACCGTGCTACTGGTCCGGCTACTTCGGAAACATCTTCTGCGTCACAAAAAGAATTATCTGATACGGATTTTGCTGATCTTAAAAAGCGCGTTGATGAAAAATTAGCTAAGCTTTTAGCCCGTGATAGCACTACTTATAATACACAGTGGTATATGAACACTCTTGAAGTGTTGCAAGCCAAACATCGTCGTTCAGATTTAGCATTATTAGATATGGAAGCCATGATGGACAACCTCCTTTCTTCTGACCGAGCAGAGAGTTAGTGCGTTTAACTTTATTGTATGAAAGAGCTGGTTCGGATTTTGGGAATTGAAACCAGCTGTGATGAGACGGCCGTGGCGGTTTTGGAAGTAGGTCAAAGGTCAAAGGTCAAAGGTCAAAAGCTGGATGAAGAGGGGCCTAATATCAAAGTATTGTTGAATTCTGTCTCGTCGCAGATTCCGATTCATCAGAAATATGGTGGAGTGGTACCGGAAGTGGCTGCACGTTCGCATGTACCGGAGACGGTTTCGTTAATCACGCAAGCACTTGAGCAAGTGCCACTTGAGACGATTGATGCGATTGCAGTGACGCGTGGACCCGGCCTTGCGACGGCACTTGGGGTTGGAATTGAGGCTGCACGGACGCTTGCGGCCTTTTCTGGTAAGCCACTTGTTGGCGTTAACCATTTGGAGGGGCACATTGCTTCGGCCTGGTTGAATGAGCAAAATCGACAGCAGTGGAAGTTTCCGCTTTTGGTGTTGAGCGTGTCGGGCGGGCACTCACAGCTCGTGCTTGTAAAAGAGTATTGTCGCTATCAGGTGATTGGCCAAACGCGCGATGATGCGGCGGGTGAAGCGTTTGATAAGTCAGCGAAGCTCATGGGCATGCCGTACCCGGGTGGTCCAAAGATTGCCAAGTTGGCTGATAAAGGGAATGCGTCCGCCTTTTCTTTGCCGAGACCAATGCTCCATGATGGGACGTTTGATTTTAGCTTCAGCGGCCTTAAGACGGCTGTGAGGAATTTGTGGGAGTCGCTTCCCGAGCACCCGGTTTTTGATGACGCGAACCCGCATCCACTTTTGTGTGATATATCAGCGTCTTTGCAAGCGGCTATCGTGGATGTGCTGATTGAGAAAACGGTTGCAGCGGCTAAGAAATATAGGGTGAAAGGTGTAGCGGTGGTGGGTGGTGTGTCAGCGAATGTGTCTTTGCGTGTACGGTTGGCGGAGCGTTTAAAGGTAGAAGTGCCAGAAGTTGCTTACCTTCCTTCTGATCGTCAGTATGTTACTGATAATGCGGCCATGATTGCGGCGGCGGGATATTGGCGATTTTTACAGGATGATTTTGTCGATTGGAAGAGAGTGGATGTGAAGCCTGAGTGGGGGTTGTGAGCAAAGTGGAGTAGTGAGTAGGCGAGTAGTGGAGTAGCTTATGACTAAAGAATATTCTATTGTTTCTTTGTCGGACTGGGATGTATTGGTGCAAGAGCTGTTGCCTGGTTTGAAAGCCGGGACCATTTTGGCGTTATCCGGTCCTTTGGGAGCGGGAAAGACGACGTTTGTGCAAGCACTGGCGCGTGCATTGAGGATTAAGGAAATACCCGTTAGTCCGACGTTTTCGCTTGTGCGTACATATCTTGTGAAGGGGCATACGTTGATTAAAAGAATGGTGCATGTGGATGCGTATCGTATCGAACGCGCGGAAGATGTAATGACGCTTGGATTGGATGAATTGCTGGAAGAGAGCGGGACAATGATGTGTTTGGAGTGGCCGGAGCAGGTGGATACGTGGTTACAGAGATACAAGGCAAGGGTGATTCGAGTAAAGATTCAGGTGTGTGAACATGATCGACGTGTAGAGATTAGTTAAAAAAACACCGACGGAATTTGTCGGTGTTTTTCTATTTTGTTTTCATTTATTTCCTTCGTAACCCGTATAATCCGCTCCAGGCTTCTTGTCCAGATTGATCCACCATACGGAGCTGATATTCGAGAGTTGGTTGGTTGTACACGGGGGTTGTCCAGGTGCAGCGTTCGCCGGGGCAGGTGAAGACTTTTTTACCATTCACAAATAGTTCGAGGCGATCCAGTCCACGCGGGGACCAGCCGCGTGCCGTCAAGCTAATTTGATCATCGGCGACGTATCCGTTTGAGCGATTACTTGTTACCTGAGCATAGGAGGGAGCGTTGCTGAGTGGGTTCCAACTGCGTTTTACGGTTATGGAACGGACGTCAGACCAGTTCACGATTCCATCCATATCGGTTATGCGAGCATTCATAACAACGGTGTGCTCGTCGCTAAAGTCATTCGTGGTCAGTATATATGCGCATTCTTTGCTCCCTTTGCTTGCAAAGTTGCATGTTTTGCGTGTTATGCCATCCGCCACCATCTCGATCGTTTTGATGCCATTTGGAGACCAGGCACCGACGGTGTATGTTGCGGTTTCGTTTACGGCAATAACGTCTTGCGCGGGTGACATCCATGACCAGATGCTGAGGCCGTTTCCTGCTTTGGCAGGAGCTTCGTTGGAAGCAGGTCCTTGCTCGGTGGCGCGAATGAAGACGGATTTAGCGTTAGCCCATGTTTCTTGGCCATTCGCATCGAGAGCGTGTGCAGATAAGTTAATATTGGCTCCCGGCTGATAGTCACTTGTATCAATGGTTAGGTCACAGGTAACGGGACTTACTACTGCTCCAAAGCTGCAAGCGCGTTTTAGGTTGCCGTTTGCAAATACTTCAACGCGTTGTAAGCCTGGATTATTGCTTTGAGCTTTTACACGATAGATGAGTCGGTCACCGCGTAAAATGCTGGTAACGGCTGGTTCAAGCGTGGCAGATGCTGCAAAAATTTTGCCAGGGTTCATGGATGACGTGTCACGATTGGATGTCGTGACCGTTACGGCCGGACGTTCACGATGGAAATTTTTCCCTGTCGTCCACGCTTCCAGTCCACGGCTGTCTATAATACGTGCGTTTACAAATACATCCGCGCCATTTGGAAGATCAGCTGGATTCAGGGAGATATGACAGTTTTGAATATCTGTGGTTGTGTTATTGAACGAACAGGTTTCTTTGGCACCGCCATTCACCCAGATCTCAATACGATTAAGTCCTTGCGCTGCACGCGTTGCCACGTGGTAGCTTATCGGTTGTGTTTTAAGGATGGTTTCATTGGGAGTGAGCCAAGCTGCCCAGGTAATGTTGGTTCCTGTGTCAGTGGTCCAGCTGGTGCTTACAGGCAGCGTTGATTCACTCGTCGTGCTTGGAGAGACGTTTGTTCCGATGTTTGTGGCAGTTGCAAGACTGCTAGTGTCAACCGTTAGAAAGACCGGTTCCGTTTCTTTGGCAACGTTATCTTTATTGATGGCGCGGGCTACAAACTCTACGCGACGTGTTTGGTTGCCTAATGCCCAATAGGTTTGAGTATAAGTGCACATACTGTCATAACAGCTCTTGATGCGTGCTCCATTTATATATATATCAATACGATCAAGATCGGTAGCGGTGGATTGAGCGGTAAAGCTAAACGTCTTGCCATCTCCAATATGAGCATCCGAGGGATTGCTTATCGTGGTTATATTTGGGCCGAATACGCTTGAAATAACTTCCGTTCCAATGTTAGTGACCGTTGTTGGTGCGCTTGGTGTTTGGTTGAAATCTTCTTCGAGAAGCACAAGTTTTCCCATCAGAGGATTCGAAGCCACGCCCATTTCTGGTGAGGACGCAGCACCAACCAATATAGTTACGCCGCTGTTGTTAGAGGCGAGGTTTAAGAAAAGGTCGCGTGAAGGCGTTTCACGCGTCATGGTTCGTCCATCAAAGCGCACAATATTTTTGCCGGCGACGATGATCCAGGAGCGTCCATTCCAACTCGCTTTGATTTCACGTGCATCTACGGAAAGAAGCCCTGCTCCCAATGCCTGGTTGGTGACTTCGCGCATGGTTTGGCCATCGAAGACCCAAAAACGCGTGCTTGTAAACGGATTCGACGTTACATCGCTTGTTGCAATGATCGTTTGCTCATCGCTCTGCCAGACGCCACTAACAAATTTTATGCTTGGAATCGGCATCTCACGCCAGGCGTTGCCATCTATGCGCCACAAACGGGTGCTCGCCGTTTGTTGCATCACATCGTTTGCACCTTTGATTTGACTCGTACCACCAATAAAATACCACTGACCTTTAACATAGATGGGTGTGCTGACCCCGGTACATTGTACGGTGTCACTGATAATTTTGAGACAGCCTGCCGTCAGGGGAGACAGGGAGCCGGTGGGGAGGTCTACTTCCTGAGCTTGGTTGTCGGCTCCCGCATACCAACGGTAGAGCGTCCAGCGGGCAGGTTGGCCATTTTGGGGCTTGGTGTAACTACGTACATACCAGGTGCCGTTTTTGCCAACGGCATCCAAGCCGCCCTGGGCAAATGGAAAGCGGCCATTGGCTTCGATCCAAGATTCTCCGTTTGTCAGCCAGACTTTTGGTTGTTCACTGTCGAGAGGATGGCTGACTATCATCCATTGGTTTCCGTCAGAAAAAATAGTAGAAACGCTAGACAAGCCTTTGCCTCGAAGGTCGGCTGTTAGGTCTTTGAGTTTTTCTCCATCGAATTGATAGAGACGGCGACTGTCGGAGACGAGCCACGTCCCCGCCCGCTCGCTGACGAGGTTTACGGAGACGCCTTCGCGTACCGGTAAGAGGGCGGATTTGTCCGACCAATTCCAGAGGTCGGGAGTTGCGATGGCGGGGATCGTAATCACGGCCATGGCTAACGTTGCCAAGAGCACCAAGGCGGAACGTTTAGAAAAAAGATGTTGTTTTAGCATAGATGTGAGATGCCTGTGGAAAAGGATTCCTTTGCACAGAACCGATTATTATTATCAGAATTTTGCTATTTTGTCAAGGTGGTGTGGATAACAGGACGATTGTAATATAAGCGAAAAAGTAGTAATATAATGGAAGTATGAACTTTGACTCCCCAACACCTATAGGTCGGTCCGTCCCTAAACGAGAGGCCCGCCCCTCTCAAAAGAAAGATGTAGCTCTTCCCTTACCCGAAAACGATAATGAGGAGGTTAGTGGGGTGCGTCGTAGGCCGGATCTTCAGGAAGAAGAGGAGCTAACTTTTAGTGACGAAAAGATTGATGCAGCTATCGCAGAATCGGAAGCTTCATCTAAAGCAAAAAGGCCGCCTCCTATTCCGTCTGAGGCACTAAGGGCTAAGACCACCAAATCTTCGCCTCAGTACCACGGGAGGTTAAAGATGGTTCCTCCCCCTGTTACAGAAGATGTTAAAAATTCAAGTTTGAGAAATGCTTCAAGCTTGAGAAATAGAATGTCCTCCAAAGACATGAAAGATGTTCATGATTCTTTGAATCGTTTTAAGGAAGATTCCGAAGATAGTCTTGCTGATTTGGAGGCTATTCACCGTCAGTCTTATTTGAAGGAAGCGGCAAGGTCTCTTCTTGATCCTGTCATGGCTGAGGTGGAGTTAGTAGTTTCAAAGAGAAAAGGTCCTGTGAGGTTAGAAAAGATTGCAAAAGAGCCTTCTGATAAAATGTCTGCTGGGGAAGCTCAAGATGCTTTAGCTTCGCTTGATCGTTTTAATTTTAAAGCCAAGACGCAAGATGAAGCAGACCTTGGTACATTGCGTAGTCTTTACGAGAAACTTAAGAAGTTTAAATTCTAAGAAATCCATCTACCATTCTTAAGAATATGTCTGAAAATTCTTTTTTTACCCCCCTACCTTCTTCGCCTGATCGTAGAGGTTCTCAGCACTCCGTTGATTTTAGTGCGTTTACCTGTAACGGATTTGTGAGCGGTCCTGTCGTTGAAGCTATTAAACAGCTTCCTTTGGATCGGCAGATGGAATATCGAGCTGCGTTTGCGGATGAATATCAGCGCGATCCTGCTCAGCATATAAACTCAATCGATGATATTTTAATTGTTGAGCCAGAGGAAATTGATCTTCCTTCCGATGCCCCTCGGCAGACGGTGGCAGTGAAGCCTAAGGCTTTTGTAAGGTCTACCCATGCTCAAACGGTAAAATTTGAGCGTGCAGGAGTAAAGTCTCGCACTGATGTTATCTCTCAACAGAGGGGAGGTGGGTCTAAGTCTCTTCCAAAAAAAGATGACGTTATGGTTGCATCTGCCGGAGCCCCGGTCCATGATGACCTTGGAGTCTCCCCTTTGGAGCTTGATGACCTCTCTACTTTAGATAATGCCCAGAACAGCAGAGGCCTTCACGCTTAACTTGTTTCTCTTTAATAAAATCAGCGAAGCCCGGTCCAGGTGGATCGGGTTTTAAAGTTTGTTTCAGGCGGATTGATGGAGTTTGTTGAGCGATTCTTTGTTGGTTGGGCCGTGAACTGAGGCCGCCTCTATGGCGAGCCAAGGACATTTTCCCCGTACCTTTGCCTACCAGAATGCCTTTGCAGAAAATTCGGCAATGAAGTATTCCTGTTTTTTCTGTTTTGTTCTCGAGGTAATAAGGAAAAATCGATCTTTTTTAAGTTATAAGACTTTGAAGAGTGTTTTTTATGATTCCGGCGGCTTCGTCCCAGGTTTGGTGTGGAGGAGCAAGGTTGGGATGTTTTGGGTTTTCTAATACCGATTGCATGGCTTGGGTCCAGAGGTGCGGTTTGAAGGGTGGAACGAAATGTGTTCCGGGAGGAGCGGTTTCGGGGAGAGCGCCGCTCGTAGAAGCGATGATAGGTGTGCCATGTGCGGCAGCCTCGTGGAGCGGGAGTCCATAGCCTTCGTACCAGCTGGGGTAGAGAAGGGCACTCGCGTTTTTCATGAGGGTGGAGAGGAGGGCGTCGGAGGGACGGGGAAGGAAATAGTATCGAGTATCGGGTATCGGGTATCGAGAATGAGGAGAAGGTGTGCCGATGAGGGCGAGTTTGATGTCTGAAAAATCGGCATTTTTTAGAAGTTGTTGGAAAGCCGTGGTGATGCAGGTTAGGTTTTTTCTTGGATCGCTTGTTCCTAGGGCTAGGAAGTAGCGGGTGTTTTGGAGTTCGGGAGGGAGAGGTGTGTCGGTGTCGACTATTTCCGTGTTTCCCAAAGGAAGGACGTGAATCTTTTTTTCATCTACTGCTAAATAGTTGATGAGGTCTTGTTTGGTGTGATGGGAGACGGTAAAGAGTGCGTCAGCGTTTTTGATGAGGGTTTTTGCTCTTGTCATGATATGCCACAGGCGACTTTTAAGAGAGAACCATTTTGGTTCGATAAGGAAGGAGAGATCGTGTACGAGGAGGGCGTAGGGAATTTTAGGTACGCCAACCATTTCTAAGTTGGGAAGAAATAGGGTGTCATGGTTTTTGGCGAGGCGGTCGAGGCTCATGAGGCCGGCGAAGGTCGTGAGCGCGAGGAGTTTATTGGGGAGGTAGAGGTGGGAAAAGTGGAGTAGGGGAGTAGTCCGCCAGCTGGCGGAGTAGCGAGTAGCGTGAAGAGCAGGTTGTTTGAAGCCGGTAGTAACCAACGTGAATGAATCGTTTTGATTCAGTTCAATTATTTTTTCTATAAGAGCGTTGGCTACGCGGGTGACGCCGCCGGGATTTGGGTCGGTGAGGACGCGTGCGTCGATTAGACAGCGCATAGGCCGTGGGTTTTGCAGGCGTCGTCAATGAACACACGCATCTCTTTTAAAAAACGTTGATGTGAAAAGCGTTCGGCGTGGGTGCGGATGGTGATCGGATCAAAGACGTGTTCATCAAATCGGCGGACGATTTCTGCAATGTCTTCCCAGCATTGGACGTCGAGATGGATGCCGGTTTGTCCATGAATAACCGTTTCTTGGGCACCACCATGTTTGTAAGCGATGACGGGTTTGCCGGCGGCCATGGCTTCCACGGCGGTAATGCCAAAGTCTTCCACTTGAGGATGGATGAAGCCGCGGCAGTGTTGGTAGAGGTCGATTTTTGTGGCTTCATCGACGCGTCCCAAAAACTTGATTCTGGGTCCGGCCATGGATTGGAGGCGGGTGCGTTCGGGGCCGTCGCCAAAAATATTTAAAGGAATGCCTAGTTTGGTAAAGGCGCGTACGATTAAATCAAAGCGTTTGTAGGCTACGAGTCGACCACCGGCGAGCCAGGTTTCGCCGCGTTCATAGGAGAGAGGGATTTTGTCTACGTCGACAGGTGGATAGATAACCTGTGCGTCACGTTGGTAGTACCGTTTGATGCGTGAGCGGGAGATCTGACTATTCGTTAGCAGAAGGTCTGGCCGTTCGGCGGCAAGACGATCCCATTGGCGGAGACGATGCAAAAAATGAGGAAGGATCCATTTTACGAGGTTGGGCTGGGGGAGTTCGTTTACATAGCCGTGGCGTTCTTGCCAGAGAAACCGTGTTGGCGTGTGACAATAGCCTATGTGGAGGGCGTGTGGGGATGCGATTATGCCTTTGCCAAAGCTGGAAGAATTGGAGATGACGAGGTTGAAATCCGACAAATCTAGGGATTCGACCGCTTGGGGCATGAAGGGCAAGTACCATTGGTAGTGGGCGGGGGCAAAGGGTTTGGTATTTAAAGAGGAAGGGCGGATATCGGCGTCGGCGAGGCCTGGATGCGTATTTTTTTTATCGTGGAAGAGGGTGAAGATTGGCGCACTCGGAAAAAGTTCGTGTAGCGCAAGCAAGACGCGTTCCGCGCCGCCGTCTTGAACCAAATAATCATGGACAAGAGCTACCTTCATGAGAAAAGCGTAGCAGAAGGGGGACGGGTAGGCGATGGGTCTGCAGAGGAGGTTATTTTTTGCTCAAGCCGATCTTGCTGCATATCATTGGCTTCGCTTTTTGATGGATTGCTTCGGACATGCGTTTGAGCAAAAAATAACCTCCTCTGCAGACCCTAATACACCCCTTTTTTTGAAAGGACGACCCAGGGGGTTTTTACTAAAATATAGAGGTCGAGGGCGAGCGACCAGTGTTCGATGTACCAGGTGTCGAGGCGGGCTTCGTCGTTGAAGCTCAGATCACGGCGGCCAGAAATTTGGCCCATTCCTGTTACTCCCGGTTTGATAGCGAGTACGCGGCGATGTTCAGAGGCGTATTTGGCTACTTCTTCCGGTTCGTGAGGTCGCGGGCCTACGATCGACATTTCACCTTTTAAGACGTTCCACATCTGTGCTAATTCATCAATGGACCAGCGTCGAATAAACCTCCCCAAAGGTGTGATGCGTGGATCTCGCTCATTGATGCGTTTAACAGGTCCATCATCTGTGCCGTATTCTTTGGTGATTTTCTCTAGGAGTTTTCTGTTTTCTATCTCTTGCCCTTTGAATTGGGGGCCGAGGCAGTATTTTCTCCACATTGAGCGGATTTTGTAGAGATTAAATTCTTGGCCGCGTTCACCTACACGTGGATGATGAAATAGAATGGGTCGACCATCTTCGATTAAACGAAGCAACATGGCCGTGAGTGTGAGGGGACTTGTGATGATTAAAATTAAGATTGAGAAGAGGATGTCAAACGCTCGTTTGGCAATCCGACCCCATCCATCAAGAGGCGTGCGTTTTGGTTCAATGATCGGGATGCCTTCGGCGGTCGAGATTTCTACATGGGCAAAGCTTGCGGCAAATACATCTGCCAGATAACGAATGTTGAGATGGTAATCTTCGCAGAACGTGATAATTTCACGAGCGTCTTGTTTGTCTAGTTCTGTATCAGCAATAAGGACGGTGTCTATTGTGTGCTGTTTGGCAAGGCGCGTAAGCTGTGACTGTACATCTTGGTTCCAGGTACGGCATTGCTTTACGACTGTATACCCGAGAACCGGGGAGGTTTGATAGACGTGTAAGAGATCTTTCGAGGGTTTGCCCTGACCGATGATAACGAGGCGTTGATGGCCTAAGCCTTGGCGCAAGAGAAGGCGACGAAGCGTTCGTAGCAAGGATCGTCCTACACTGACATAGACAATAGCGAGTGCCCACATTGCAAGTACGAGGAATCGAGACGCGGTGACTTCTCGACGGAAAAAAACGGTGGCGATAACCACCATGATGCCGGCAGTTGAGGCAAGAAAAATCCGTCCATATTCATTCCAGAGTCGTCTTGGTCGGGTGGAATATAGACCAGCCATTGCAAACAACAGCATCCAGATGCCAATAAAAAAAATGATTGATGAGAGATACTCCGTGAAGCGGATTTGTTGCAGAATCGGCTTGATGGTGGTGACGAAAAAGACCGAGTTACGCAGTGCGTAGGCGGTGAGGGCGGCACTTAAGAGTGCCAAAAAATCCAAGGGAAGGAGGAGGGCGGTGAAGGTTAAGTCGAGCCGACGGGTCATATAACAGTATTGAGTATACAGTATTGAGTATCGAGTGGGGAGGCGAGGTAATAGGGGTCGGGATGCTCGGAACGGAAGAGGTTTTCTTGCCTGCGGGGCTCGGTCTATTTGCTGGGAGCCATTTTTAATGATCTCGGACAGTCCTCGGCAAGAAAACCTTCTCCGTTTCGAGCAAGAACGAAGGGAATATTTTTGCGACACATCCGTTTCCGTGTCAAAATGGACATATGTCAAAACTTTCTTCGCATCTTCGTCCGTTTTTGGAACATGTGGAAGTGGAAAAAGGCCGTTCGCATCTGACGGTGCGGAATTATGAATTTTATTTGCAGCGATTTATTGAATGGGCGAAAAATCCGGCCCCGGATGAGATTACGATGGAGATGATCCATAACTATCGACTGTACTTAAACCGATTGGAGAGTGGGGAGGGAGATAAGACACTGAAGAAAAGTACACAGAATTATCATTTGATTGCGCTCAGATCGTTTTTGAAGTTTCTCATGAAGCGGGATGTGAAGACACTGACGCCGGAAAAGATTGAGTTGGCTAAGCAAGGGACGCGTGAAGTGCAGTTTTTGGAGCAAGAGGACTTGGAGCGGTTGCTGGCCGCGCCGGAAGCATCGGATGCATCGCCCATGGTGCAAGCGCGAGACAAGGCGATTTTGGAAATTTTCTTTTCGACGGGGTTGCGGGTGTCGGAACTTGCTTCACTCAAACGTGACCAGGTGAGTGGGACGCGCGAGGAGCTATCGGTACGCGGAAAAGGCGATAAGGTGCGACTTGTGTTTATGTCGCCTAAGGCACGTGTGGCACTCAAGGTGTATTTGGATATGCGCGAGAACGATGAGGTGCCGTATGTATTTGTGCGACACGATCGTGCCAAAGGCGGTGCTCGTGAGGTTGGTCCTTTGACGCCACGTTCGATTGAGCGGTTGGTGCAGCATTATGCGATTGCGGCCGGTATTCCCAAGATTGTGACGCCGCATACACTTCGTCATTCGTTTGCCACGGATCTGCTCATCAATGGTGCCGATTTGCGCAGTGTGCAGACGCTCCTTGGTCATTCGTCGATTACGACGACACAGATTTATACGCATGTAACGAATCGACAATTGAAGGAGGTGTTTCAGGCGTTTCATGATAAGGGGAGGGAGGAGGGGAAAGGAGAGTAGGCAGTAGGCGAGTAGGACGCTTCGCTAGTAGGGGGTAGGTACTTCGGGTCGGGTGCTACTCACCTACTACCTACTTGCCTACTCTCCTGGCTTGCAGATGTTGTATACTTCCCCCATGCCTCGTCGTTCTTTGATCTCGCGTGCGGTGATTGTAAGACTTACGAAACATGCTCCACCTTCTCTTTTAGCTGTGGCGGATGTGTTGCGGTCAAATCCAAGCAAGGCCGTGTCTATTCTTGAACGGGAGATCCAGCACCGGGCGGAGTTTGTGCGGCTGGCTGAGCAAGCGCGGCGATTTGTGTGGTGGCGGTTTACGGATGCGCTGCAGGGGTTTGCGGTAACCAGTATTTTAATTGTGTCGGCGCTCTGGACGTTTCGAGGCTTGGCAAGGGTGCGAGAGTGGATGTCGGAATTGGATCCGCGGGCGTTACCGGGTGGCGCGTCAGTCCTGGATCAATGGCGTTCGTTGTTTGTCCATTCGCCGCTCGTGTCTTGGCCGTGGCAGATTTTGGCGGTGATCGCTGTCGTCATTGTCGTGGGGCTGTTTGCCCGGCATTTGGGAGTGATCTTGTTTTCTTGGCGGGAGTTTAGGCCTTTGAAAGAGGCGGCGCGGTCGCGCCAAGAGGAGATGGGGGTTCTGGAGGAGTGGAGGGGGGAGTTGGAGGCTAGGAGAGTAGGTAGTGGTGAGTAGGCGAGTAGCGAAATACCTACTAGAAAAATATTTCGAGGGGAATGCCTGTTTGTCGGATGATGGAACGTAGGAGGCCTTTGCCGATATCTTCGCCTTTATGTATAGGGATGAGCGTTGTTCTTCCGTCTGGATGCGTCATGAAAAGATGTGATCCTTTTTGTCGTACTTTTACAAATCCATGTTTTTCTAAGATATGAATGAGATCCTTCGCGCTATAGGAAGGAAGTCGAGGGCTCATACGCTTACGGTTTCGATGCCTACAAAGGTTGGCTCGTAAGCAAATGCTTTTATGGCTGCTCGATAGGACGGGTTTTCTTTGGCTATTTCCTGACACAATGATACTGCCTCACGCAAACGTTTGCGGAGTTCTTCCAGCGTTTTTGCTTGGGTGTGGCAACCCGGGAATGCGGGTACGGAACCTACATACCAGCCGTCTTCGTCTCGTTCCACGACGACCTTGAAAGCGGTTTTTTTGTAGAGCATAGGTTTATGGACAGCCTAACACATGGTTTGACATTTTCGCCAATTTCTGGTATCTTCCTTTGTTCGCCCTCGGACCTTTTCTTGGCTAAGATGAGCATCGGATCAATGTTCGTGAAAAATGCGTTAGCTTAGCGTTTTTTTCAGGGAGATTGAATTCTCAATCCTTCCCCATTATATACGTAAACTACACGTCCTTTTACATTTGAGTTGATCAGAAAATTGCGTTGGCTTTAGGCGAAGATAAGTTGCAAAACGATTGATATCGTGGATTTTTTCTCTTGCGTTCACACCAGTTCGTTGGCCGTTCCCATTTGGGTCCTCGCCAACGGACAGAAGGTCCCTGCGCAACCGGCTGTCCTTTTACCAGGAAACCCGGGAGAGAAGAGAGAGCGAAGGAAACCGTTAGCGATTTGTCTACGCAGTCAGCAAGCGCTCGGTCTAGACAACCGGGCAACAACCACACCCGCCTTCTCGCGCCTGGCGCGAGGGGGTAATCGATCACACGGAGAAGACGTCATGGCATCGTTCAATCGCGACCCGGGCCTCGAGAGATACCGGAATATCTGCCTCCTCACCGATGGTCCCAACGAGGAGCGGTTCAGCAACCTGATCCGTGTCCAGTTCACGGACCGGCTCGTCTGGACCCCCCCTGACCTCAGGAACATCCTGCAGGGAGCCGGAGAGGAGATCGAGGAGTTCATCCCTGAGACCTTCTTCGGCTTCCAGGCTCCGTCGCGCGCGCAGCTCCTGACCTCGGAGGAGCGTGCCCTCGACTTCCAGCGGGTGGTTGCTGATGGTGGGTCGGCTCAGGAGTGCGCCTACCAGCTCTCCAAGGAGGAGTACATCCAGCGCAACCCCATCGTCGTCAGCTCTTCCCAGGTGCTCACTGAGGCGTTCGCGGACAAGACGCGTCAGATGTCTGTGTATGAGGCGGGCTACAAGGTTCGCTTCGCGAAGCAGACGCGTCGCCACCGGGTCACGATCCCCGTCCGCACCTCCATGGCTGCCTACAAGAACCAGGGTAGTCTCAGGACGGTCGGTCCGGCCTTCATCGGATTGCCGTGTGTCCAGAGCACCAATCCTCAGGGTGGGGTGAGTTTCGCTCCCACCAAGCAGGTCGTGGTTGGGCTCAGTGGAGCTCTCAAGACCACGAGGAACGGTGATCCCGGAGAGCAGATGTTCGATGAGTTTGCCGTCACCATCGCGCCCAACATCGTCCAGGGTGAGCGGGTTTCCGTGTTGGACGAGGTCTTCCGCCAGTTGTGGCAGAACGGGGGGCCGCTCATGAAGGCCATCAAGGCCATCTTGCGCGCCACGTCTGACTGCTACAAGCGTCCACGCCTGGCGGATGACTCGGTGGAGAACTTCGGCAGCCGTCAGTCCGACGAGGAGCGCATGCTCGCCGAGCGTGGGTTCTGTGTGTACTGCAGCGGCATGCTGATGCGCAAGAACTCGCGCCAGTGCGTGCGGCCCGGCTGCGGGATGAAGCAGCCCAACGCGGGCCCGCTCATCGTCAGCACCGGGATCAAGTCCGCCGTCGAGCCGGCCAACTCTGCCCAGCCGGCGGCGACCGCGACGACTCCGTCTGGCGCGGCCTCCGAGGCCAACCCGACTTCCGCTACGGCTCCGGCGAAGACCGAGGAGAAGAAGCCGGAGCAGGAGCGGACCGGCGACCCGTGTCCGTTCAAGCCGAGTGAGCACAGGCTGCTGAGGCAGGGTTCGAGGTACTGTGACATCTGCAAGATGCAGGTGTCGGCGACCGCGGCGGCTCCGTCTGGCGCGGCCTCCGGGACCCAGCCGGCGGCGACCGCGGCGGCTCCGGCGAAGACCGAGGGGGAGAAGTCGGGTGAGTCCGGCAAGCCGGAGAAGACCACCAAGACCGAGCAGAAGCACCTGTGGTGCGACACCGAGTCGTGTTCGGATTACCACAAGGTGATCTACACTCCCATGCGCACTTGCGGGAAGTGCGGAAACGCCATGACCCGCGAGAAGAGCAGCGACGAGTTCATGCTGGCAGTGGGCGAGATCGAGGCGACCCGTGTGCGTCTCGGTCAGCCTGCCGACAAGTGGGCCAAGGCCGAGCTCAAGAAGTTCGCCGAGCGCCAGCAGAAGGCGGCCAACGCGTCGTCCGCCTCATCCCCCGACAACTCCGTCGTTCCTCCGTCCGCTGCTTCCTCCACCCCCTCCGCCACCTGATCAACCCACCTCTTCGCACGAAGTGTCACCCCTGCATTGTGACCCTCGATCCCTTCGTGCAAATCCCTGTCTGCATCAAAATAAGCTTGGTGCTGAAAGGAATAGAAAAAACGGCTAATATTAGCCGTTTTTTCTATTCCTTTTGGAGTCTTTTTACTATTGACGAGGAGCTTAATTTTTGTTATATTACTTAGTCCTCTCGGTGAAAACCGGGTAGGCGTTTCTGCACTGGGTAATACCAGTGTGTCGTTCGGAAAGGGAGAAGTCCATTGAAACTCTGTCAAAATCCGGATTGTTTCGAAGACGATGCGAAGACCAAGCGAACCCCGCTGCCGGATGGGGCTACCGACTGTGACATGTGTGGCATGGCGCAGTCGGTCGTGACCCAGCAGACGGCGACCGGAACCACGACCACCACGGTCGTGACCTCGCAGCCGCAGCCGGCCACCACCCCCGCCCCCGCCACCACGACTGTGGTGACCCAGCAGGTGCAGCCGACGACGGCTCCCGCCGTCGATCCGCTCACCATGCTGGCGGGCCAGACGGTCGCCCCGTCCGCTGCGGCGGCGCCCACCACGACCGTGGCGGTGATGCAGCCGCAGGCAACTGCACAGCCCCCCTCCGTGACGACCACCGTCGTTCAGCCTGCAGGGCCGGCACCTGCCACCACCACGAGCCAGGGTGGCGGCCGCGACCGAAACCGGGATCGTGGTGACGGGACGACTCGCCGTGAGCGGCCTCGTCTCGATGTCCGGGATCTCCAGGACATGATCACCCGTGGTCGGTTCACCCCGGCTGCACAGTCCGTCATTGAGACGGGCGTCATGGTGGTCAGCCCCCAGCCTGCGCCGCCCGCCGCGGTCAACGTCCCGGACACCCGCGTCCAGGCCACGCCGCAGCCCACCCAGGTCAACCAACAGGGCGGTGGAACCGTGATCCCGGCCGCGCACGCGCCCTACGCCCCCCCCGGCTCGAACGTCGCGGGGCAGCAGCCGGCCACCTCCCCCCAGCAGCCCCAGGCTCACCAGCCCGGGATGCCGGGGGTGACCTTCAACCCGTTCGTGCCGCCCCCTGCGGCCGGGAACAACCCCGCTCCTTCCCCTCTCGACTCCTTCTGCAACGGCTGCGGCAAGAAGTTCGACAATGATGTCGACTCCTTCTGCAACGGCTGCGGCAAGAAGCGAGCCTAGCGCGGGGAGTACGTTTCTACACGTCCCCTCTCCGCCCAACCCCCTTTGAGGTTCACTTAAGTGGTTTTCAGAGGAGATACCAAAACCCAGGAAATCCCTGGGTTTTGGTATTGACGAAAAGTTGGTTTTATGCCATAATATTTTGTTCTGGCTTTACGTGTAGCCCAGAATGTCGGACTTTCCGACCTTCATCGACACGTGTGAATTTGGTTCGTTCACAAGGAGAAACACCATGGCATGTCCCCGTTGTCCGTCTGAGTTCGCTGCCGTTCCCCGCAAGGCTTTTTGCGGGGGGTGCGGTGACCCCAACCCGGCTCCGGCCGCCGCACCCGCTGCCGTTCCTGCTGCACCCGCAGCACCGGCCGCCCCTGCGGCTCCGGCCGCTCCGGCGGGTACGACCCCGGCAACCCCCGTGACGCCCCGGCCGCCCAACTACACGGGTGCGATCCTCGGCGCGGCGGCCATCATCGCGCTCGTGGTCGGCGGCGGCCTCTTCCTGTCGCGTCAGCCGCCCCCGCCCCCTCCGCCGCCCCCGCCCCCGGGCCCCAGCTTCACCCCGCAGGTGCCGTTCATCACGAACAACAACGGGAGTGGGAACAACGGCTACCCCGGGGGGGTCGTGATGGGGACGCCGACGACGGTCGCGGCCAACGGCGTGGGGCAGGTCATCCAGGTGCCGGTGCGCACCCGGGTCATCATCCCCACCGCGGCGCTCGCCGCCGGGATGCCCTTCCGGGTCGACCTGTCCAGCGGTCACCAGGCGGTGTTCATCCCGAACCCCCCCATGGTGCCCACCGTGCAGCAGCCGCCCGCGCCGCAGCCCGTGGACCAGCAGCGGCCGACCAACCAGCAGCCGGTGGTCGTGCCGGTCCCGGTCCAGCCCGTGCCCGTTGTGCCGCCGCAGGGTGGGCAGCAGCCCCAGCCCGCCCAGCGCAGCGCGTGGCAGGTCATCTGACCGACGCGACGGGTTCCGTCCTCTTCCCTTCAAGGCAGCCTCCCTTCCGAGCAATCGCTGCCATTCCGCTCCGCGGAAGCTCACTGACCCCCTCGATCGCTACATCGAGGGTTTGTCATTTTTTATACATCCCTTCCCATTTTTCTTCCTACTCCGTACACTTTCGCCGTTCGTCCTTGTCGTACAATGGATAGTACAGCAGCCTTCTAAGCTGCGAATGATGGTTCGATTCCATCCGAGGACACCACGTAAAAAGCCCCGCTTTATAGCGGAGGCTTTTTACGTGCCCCGGTGCCCCTTCCCTTCGCGAAGGGAGGGGTTTACGGGGCACGTAAAAAGCCATTCTTTATGGGCGGGGCTTCACGTGGCACCGCCAATAAGGAGTGGGTAATAAAATAGCTAGATTAAGCTATTTTTCCTACGTTTGTTTTTTGACCCTTTGCCCTTGACGAAACGGCCATTTTTTGATATATTTATACGTTCCCTCAATGGAGTAAAACGCTTGCGCGCACTCCACACCGTGGGACTCGTGTCGTGATCGTGCCCAGTAACAGAGCTTTGTTAAGCGCTAGGGGTAAATAACCGCTTCATTGACATAAAAATAGAAAGACGTGTGATGCGCTGCCATGCTTCGCTCATGCGTCTTTTCTCGTAAATATCGACGGATTTTGAAGCCGTTCCGCCACTTGAGAGCCTCCTCCTATCTCAAGTGCCACGGGACGGCTCCAACACCCGTCATTCGATCAGGCTAGGGTGGTGGGTCGGACTTTTGACAGCATGCCTCATGAGAGTGCCTGACTCTCGATGAGGTAAACGAATCGAACGACAGAGGAGAGAACCGTCGTGAAGAACACGCGAACCGAGGGACCGGCCCCCCGACGGGCCGGAACGACGCGGGGTGGAATCCCCGAGGCACTCAGGACCTTCCTGGGACACAGGTTGAGCGGCTGGTTCGCAGCCCTCACCTTCCTCGCCTTCTTTCTGCCGAGCACAGCGCTCGCGCAGGCTCCGGCACCGACGCCGCCCCAGCAGGGCACCTTCACGGTGCCGCCGGACTTCGTGCAGCGGCTGCAGCAGTCGCTGCAGAACGATCCGGATCCGGTGACGCCGACTCCGTCGGAAAACTGTGTTGCACCCGAGGGGTTTACCTGTATCACCCTCCTCGACACCATCCGTGTTGGTGTCCCGGCAGCGATTCCTATCGCCAACACTGCCACGCAGGTGCAGGAGGCCTACGTGTCCCGGGAGTCCTTCCAGGTCTACCGTCGCCACATGTCGGATCTCATCCATGACTACCGTCGCCGTCTCCAGCGGGACGAGCAGGTGCTCGCCCAGCAGGGGCAGCAGATCCGGGTGATCGGCGCGGAGACGCGTGCGATGATCGGGTGCGGTCCTGACACTCCCGACCAAGCGTGCTTCGAGGGCGCGGTCAACTTCCACCGGTACTGGGCGGAGGTGCTGCCCGCTCAGAACGCGGCCTGGCGCGCGATGGTCGACGAGACCGATGCCGCGCAGCAGGCGGCGATCAGCCAGGAAGCGGCCGACATCCGGGACGTCAATGCCCGCTTCACGCAGCTCGAGGGTCGCGTGACCCAGCTCGAGACGCGCACCACGGCCGTCGAGCAGGTCAACACCCAGCAGACGGCGGACATCCACGCCATGCAGCAGGGTCGCGAGCGACAGTGGATCGGGCCGCAGACGGGCGTCCTCTCGACGAGCTGCCCCAGCGACCACAACTGCTGGACCGGCGTAACGGTCGGCTTCGGCTACGCCGGGCGTCCGATCGCGGACTCGCCCTTCGGGGCCAGCGGCGGAATCGACCTCGGGTACCTCTGGGGTCGGTCGGGGGCGTACAGCTCCTTCCTCATTCGCGCGCGCGGTGCGATCGGCTGGCAGTCGATGTCGAACACCTTCGGCCTCGGCTTCGGCGGCCAGTTCATGGCGCTGCTCACGGCCCAGACCGACGGGGGCGCTGCCTTCATCGGTGGCGGCCCGGTCGCGACGGCGTGGTGGAAGCCCACCAGCTGGCTCCGCCTCATCGGCGAGGTTGGTGGCATGTTCGGCACCATCAGGGTCGCGGGCACTGCCGAAGCCACCGGTCACGGCGAAGACCACTCGGCCTTCACCTTCGGAGGGTTCGCCGAGATCCCCATCAGCGGCTTCTGATCTCCTGGAGCGGCAGATCACGTCCTTTCTTCCTTCCTTCAACGGCCGACGCTCCACGGCCTTCCCTCTGAGCTGATCTCATACGAGGTCATCTCAGTACGGAATACAGTCTGTACAAGATGAACTTTGGACAATTTGTGGGAATCAGAAAAAATCCCGGATGCTGAAGTGGTGAATAATAAAAAATATTATTCTTCGCTTCGGCATCCGGGTCGGCAAGATATCGCCCCGAGAAAACACGCGGGGCTCCTTGCCAGGGCCTGTTGTCTCTCTCACGGAGGAAACGGAACAATGCGAAACAGCGGCAAGAGGTTGGCGGCTCTCTCCGTCAAGGGTTCCTGGAGCCTCATCCAGACGGTGATCATGACGTGCATGATCTTCGGGTGCTCGACGATGGCCGACCCGATCCGCGGCGACGCGGGGTCGGGCCAGCAGCAGGCGGCCGACAGCGGCCTGCACTGCACGAGCGACCAGGTCGTCTGCGGCGGCCAGTGCGTGAACACCCAGGACGACGCGATGCACTGCGGCGGGTGCAACAACGCCTGCCCGCAGGGCGCGGTCTGTCGCGCGCGCCGGTGCGTGTCGGCGGTCGACGCGGACGCGGGGGCGATGATGCCGCCCGCGGACGTGTCCGCCACCCCGGCCGATGCGGGTCCCGCGCGCTGCGCCAACGGTCTCACGACCTGCGGCGACGCGTGCGTCGACCTGATGGCCGACCGTGCCCACTGCGGCGCGTGCAACCGCGCGTGCCCTTCGGACCAGGTCTGCTCGCGCGGCGTGTGCGGGACCTCCTGTCAGGACGGGGAGACCAACTGCTCGGGCGCCTGCCGCAACCTCCAGTCCGACCGCATGAACTGCGGCACCTGCGGACGCCAGTGCGGCGACCGGCAGGTGTGCGCGGCCGGGGCGTGCGGGACCTCCTGCGCCAACGGCTTCACCAACTGCGACGGCAACTGCCGCGACCTCTCGAGCGACCGCGTCAACTGCGGGAGCTGCGGGCACGTCTGCCAGGACGGTCAGGTGTGCGCGAACAGCGTCTGCCGGGACCTCGCGGCCTGCCCGGTGACGGGACAGACCAACTGCGGATCGTCAAGTGCGCCCGCCTGCCGCGACCTCGCCAACGACAGCGCCAACTGCGGCGCGTGCAACGTCGTGTGCCCGATCGGGCAGACCTGCGCGGGTGGGAGGTGCTCTCTCCGTTGTCCGAGCACCCAGTCGCCGTGCAACGGTACGTGTCGCGACTTCCAGTCCGACAACGACCACTGCGGCGCGTGCGGCAACGCCTGCGCTGCCAACCAGCGTTGCACGGCCGGCACCTGCGCGTGCACGACGGGCTTCACCGCCTGCTCGGGCGCGTGCCGCGACCTCATGGTCGATCCCGGCAACTGCGGGGTGTGCGGGCGGGCGTGCGCGTCCGGGAGCCGCTGCGAAGCGGGATCCTGCGTCGTCTCGTGCGCGTCGGACCAGACCAACTGCTCCGGCAGCTGCCGCACCCTCCAGTCCGACAACGCCAATTGTGGCATGTGCGGGCGGGCGTGCGTCGCGGGTCAGGTCTGCTCGAACGGGACCTGCACCACCAACTGCGCCAACGGCCTCACGGCCTGCGGCGGCGCGTGCGTCAGCACGAACACCAACACCATGAACTGCGGTGCTTGCGGCCGGACGTGCTTCACTGGTCAGGTCTGCGCGGCTGGCGCGTGCGTCTGCCCGGCGGATCGGATCCTCTGTGGCTCGACCTGCGTCAGCGGGACGAGCGACAATGCCAACTGCGGTGCCTGTGGCCGCGTCTGCGCAGCGGGGACGGCGTGCTCCAACGGGGTGTGCAACCCCACCTGCGCGGGCAACCAGACCAACTGCTCCGGCAGCTGCCGCACCCTCCAGTCCGACAACGCCAATTGTGGCATGTGCGGGCGGGCGTGCGTCGCGGGTCAGGTCTGCTCGAACGGGACCTGCACCACCAACTGCGCCAACGGCCTCACGGCCTGCGGCGGGTCCTGCATGAACCTCCAGTCCGACAACGCCAATTGTGGCATGTGCGGGCGGGCGTGTGCGGCCAACCAGCGTTGCACGGCCGGGGCGTGTGTTCTCTCCTGCGCTACGGGTCAGACGGCCTGCGGCACTGGTGCGGATGCGCGTTGCGTCGACCTGAACAGCGACTGGAACAACTGCGGAGCGTGTGGCACGTTCTGCACCTTCGCCTGCTCGGCGAGGGTGTGCGTCACCACGTGCCCCAGCGGGCAGACCAACTGCTCCAACTCGTGTCGCAACCTCCAGAACGACAACGCCAACTGCGGGGCGTGCGGTGTCGTCTGCGCGGCCGGTACCACCTGCGTGAGCGGTTCTTGCCAGGGGGCGTGTCCCTCGGGTCAGACCCGTTGCGTCGTCGGTGGCCCCTGTCGTGACACGCGTATCGACAACCTGAACTGCGGCGCGTGCGGCAACGTGTGCCCCTCGGGTCAGATCTGCTCGAACGGCCTCTGCGCTGCGATGGCGGCTTGCGCTTCCATCCCCCAGACCACGCGTGTGGTCCTGAACCAGGGTGCCACGAACCCCTCAACCAACCCCAATGGGTTCTCCTTCATGTCGTGCGCCCCCAGCAGCCTGGTGGCCAGCATTTTCGACATGGGTGGCACCGCGATGTCGGGTACGAACGGCACGGTGCAGCTCGACGAGACCGGTGCCTGCGGCGTCCGTGTGCTCTCGGCCTTCTGTGGCGGGACCTTCCCGGCTCCGGCGGGCATGAGGGCAACCCCGACGAATCCGGCGGCGACCATGTGGACCTGGGCGAACCCCACCACCTGGCGAAGCGTTGTAGGACACCCCGCCACGGAGTTCGGGGTCAGTGCTGTGACGGGCGACGGTGGCGTCTCCCTTACCGCGCAGACGCGCATGTGCCTCGACGTGTTCCCCAACGCGTCGCGCGAGTCGCCGACGGGTGGCTATTACGCCATCAGGCCGATGGTGTTCCGCGTTGCTCCTCCGGCCGGTACGGTCGATGTCAATGCGTTCTTCGCCGCGCAGTGCCCCCGCTCCATCATCTCGGGCACCGTCGCCGAGCCCTGCCGACGAACCGACGCCGCGGGTAACGTGATCGACGGTGCCTGCCCGCCGTGACCTCCTGATTCCCACAATTCCCCCCCCTCTGAACGGGGAAGAGACTGCATCGCATACGTTACGTACGCGCCTCGCAGACCAATCTCTCCCCACTCTACGTATCCATCATCGACGATGGTGGATAGATAGGGTGAATGACTAACTATCAGAAACCTGAAATAATAAAATAGAGTTGACCTTTGATAATCGTGGTTTGTTCGCCTTTCGTTTAGGTCAGAATATCTTCTGAGTTGAACGAAGGGCGGACATAGGAAAACCGCTCCGAATGTGACAACACGGAGATAGAGTCCATGAAGAACATGATGTTTGCTGGTGTCGTCGCGGCGATCCTCACGGTGGCGGGCTTGGCCCAGGCGCAGACCCCCATGGGCAACCCGGTCGAGTTCGGTCGGGCGCAGGGTTGTGCGACGGCCATCTGGGTGCACCGCACGCCCTTCGGCGACGCGGGTGTCGCGGTCGGCGAGGTTGCCTTGAACGAGCGCACCTACTACACCGCCAGGCAGCGCGTCACGTTGGACACCAACCCGCGCTACGCGGGTGCGTGCGACGACGTGACCGACCCCGTCGTGTGGCGGGCGATGTGCGACAACGGCTGGCTCGTCGGGCGCTTTTGCGACCGCGAGCAGCCGCGTCCCACGTTCCCCGACGCGGGCGTGCAGCCGTCGGTGCTGCCCTCCCCGCCGCCCGAGCCCCGCGTGGTGTACGTCGACCGGTGGCACGAGCGGACGGTCTACCGCGACCGTCCCCGGACGCGGACCACCACGACCACCCAGCCACCCCCGGCTCCGCCCGCCCCGAGCCCGCCCCCGGTGCCCGCGCCCCACGCGGACATCACGCCCGCGGGCCAGCCGGTCCGGCCGCCCCTCGCCCCACGCGGCAGCGGCCACCGAACCTGAACCTTCCCACCTCTGACAACCCCCGATAGCCAGGTCATGCGATGACCTGCGGCAACCTTCTCGCCGACGCACGTGCGTCGACCTCGAGAGGGATCTTGCCACGCTATCGGGGGATTCGTTTTTTTAAGGAGATTTGAGGTTTTAATTTTTCATGTTAGAGTTTTTATTATGGCCTCCCTTTCTTTAACAGTGCGTCCATCAAAAACTGCTCCTAAGAAGCGGTTTGTGTTGGAATTGGATCTTGATCGTTTGGAGAAATTGATGGAAGCGTGTGGGTGGTATAGCGAAGAATTTTTGAAGAGCTTAGACCGTGCAGAAGAGGATCTTCGCATGGGCCGTGTGTATCCCTTCACTTCTTTTAAGGATTTACGTGCCAAATCTGCAAGGAAAAAACGCGTATGAAGATTTCTGTCACGAAGGAGTTTCGTGAACGGTATCAAAAACTGCCTGCTTCTATCCAGCGCAAAATTGAAAAACAGGAAGGGCTCTTTTTAGCTAACCCTCTTCACCCTTCTCTACATACGGAAAAACTTGAGCCTAAGCACAAAGCCTATTGGAGTTTTAGAGTTGACTATAATTATCGAGTTCTTTTTTGTTTTCTGAGTGCAGATGAAATTTCTCTTATCACTGTTGGTACCCATGACTGGGTATATCGTTTCAAATTAAAATGATGTTCGTATGTCCGTCTTCGATGGAGTTGTTGGTCATGAGCCTATTCTTCGTGTGCTCGAACATGCGCTTGCCAAACCTGCGCATGGGTATTTGTTTTGTGGACCGCGAGGAGTGGGGAAGACGATGGTGGCGGAGAGGTTGGCGGGGGCACTATTGAATGTGGATACCCGTTCCGGTCGAGGTTCCTCGACTCCGTCGGATTCCGCTCGGGATGACAAACAAAACGATTCTAACGAATATCAAAAGCTGTTATCTTCTCACCCCGACTTTATCCGGCTGGGACGAGAAGAAGGAGCGAAGGAAATTGTGGTGAAGCAAGTGCGTGAGTTGATTGTGCGGATGCAACTAACTTCGGCGCGGGGTGGATATAAGGTGGCGTTGATTGAACAGGCCGACCGGTTGAATGAAGAGGCGGCGAATGCGCTGTTGAAGGTGGTGGAAGAACCGTCGGCTAAGACCGTATATATTTTTCTTGCGGAGCAACCGGATCGATTGCCGGCTACTTTGCGATCGCGACTCGTGAAGATGGAGTTTGGGCGAGTGGCGACGAAGGAGACTGAGAAATGGTTGGAAGAAGAGGTCAGAGGTGATCGAAACGTACAGACGTTTGGAAAAATAGCTGAACAGAGTCGGGGGTGTCCGGGTATTGCTTGGCGATTGTCATTTGGCGAAGAGGAGGCTTGGTATACGAGCGTCGACTGGAGTGGTCTTACGACCTCTCTCTTGGGTCCTCCTTTGGGAAAGCAGTTGGCGGCTATTGAGAAATTGACGCAGATTGTTGAGTCTCAAGATGATGTAGAGACCGCTTGGCGTGAGGCGTTGGAACGGGTTATGCAGGTTTTGGATACAGGGTTTGAGCAAAATCCAGAGGCGGCTCTTCGACTGGGAAGGGGTTTGGCGAAGGCTTGGCAGCTGGTTGGTTCGTCGGTTTCGCCTCGATTGGCTTTGGAGTATGCCCTTATTCCGGAAGAGGCGAAGCAGGGGAGGATGATTCCTAAAATCGTGCGGATGTAGGGGTGAGGCCCTCTTGCCATCCGATCGATCAGGGCGGGAGGACCCCGCCCCTAGGTGGATACGTTTGTACGGTTGTCTTTTCTTTAGACCCGTGGCAATCTAGCTGCGACGTAGTATTTGAGATTGTCTATTCTCGATACTCGATACTGTATACTCGATACTTTTTCTATGGCTAACCATCTTGAAGCAAATAAAGTGGAATTCCAGGGCGTTATTGATCATTTTCAAAAAGAATTACAAAGTTTACGTACTGGTCGGGCATCGGTTGCGGTTGTTGAAGATATCCGTGTATCTGCGTATGGTGGGCAGACTATGGATTTGAAGTCGATTGCGTCTTTGACGACGCCGGATGCTAAGACCATCCAAATTGAGCCGTGGGATAAGTCCGTGGTAAAAGACATTGAAAAAGCCTTGATTGATGCTTCCCTTGGAATGATGCCTAATACGGCCGGAACGGTCATTCGTCTTTCGCTGCCGCCAATGACGGAAGAGGGGCGCAAGAATTTGGTGAAGGTGTTACATCAAAAGGAAGAAGCTGCTCGTGTCGGTATTCGTAACGTGCGTGAAAAGGTGAAGACGGCGATTACCGCCGATGAAAAGGCTAAGATGATTTCTGAAGATGAAAAGCGGAAAAACTTGGAGCAGTTGGATAAGGTGGTAGCGGAATGGAATGGGAAGATTGAAAAGATGACGAAAGAGAAAGAGGAGGAAATACTTACTGTTTAATTTTCTTCGTCATTCTGAGTGAAGTCCGACGAAACGAAGAATCCCTTGCGATTGATCGGGTGGGCGAGGGATCCTTCACTCCGTATGACTACGTTCAGGATGACGAAGGAGGTTGTTGTGCTTATGCCCATATCCCCTGAACAGAAAATGGAATTGCTCGTGTCGCTTTGTAAGCGGCGCGGATTTGTGTATCCGGATTCGGAAATCTACGGCGGGTTTGCGAATGCGTTTGATTATGGCCCGTATGGCGTCGAACTCAAGAACAATATCCGCGATGCGTGGTGGAACCGCTTTGTGCGTGGGCGTGAGGATGTGGTTGGGATTGATACGCCGGTCATTCAGCATCCGAGTGTGTGGGAAGCGTCGGGACATTTGAAGAATTTTTCTGATCCACTGGTCGAGTGTAAAAAGTGTCACAAGCGTTTTCGTGCTGACCATTTGCTTGAGAGCAAGCAGTGTGAGCCCGGCTATGATAAGGAACGTCCTCCGCTTAGTATTAAAGATGTTCGTTGTCCGGAATGTGGTGGTGAGCTGACGGATGTCATGCAGTTTAATATGATGCTGAAGACGTTTATTGGCGTGAAGGAAGATTCAGCGAGCGTGGCTTATCTTCGTCCAGAAACGGCGGCAGGGATGTTTACGGCATGGACAAACGTACGTGATACCATGCGCAAGAAATTGCCGTTTGGGATTGCTCAAGTAGGAAAGGTTTTTCGCAACGAGATTACGCCGGGGAATTTTATTTTCCGTACACGTGAATTTGAGCAGATGGAGATTGAGTATTATGTGAAGCCGGAAGATGCTCCGCGGGCCTATGAGATGTGGCTTGAAGAATACAAGAGGTGGTGTACAGAGGTGCTCAAGTTAAAAGAATCGAACGTTGTTTATCATGAAATCCCGGAAGCGGATCGAGCGTTTTATTCTAAGCGGTCGATTGACCCGGAGTATGCCTTTCCGTTTGGTGTGAAAGAGTTGGGCGGATTGGCTAATCGCACGGATTGGGATTTGAGCCGTCAGCAAGAGCTATCGGGTGAGGATCTGCGTTGGTTTGACCAGGAAACGGGCGAACGTTTTATTCCATACGTGATCGAGCCAACCTGGGGTCTTACACGGTCTGTCTTGGCTGTTTTGTGTGAACATCTCGATATTGATGAGGCAGACACGACGAATGAAGGCGAGAAGGAGCCGCGGATGGTGTTGCGTTTGCCTCCGTTACTCGCGCCGGTGAAAGCCGCTGTTTTACCACTCCAGAAAAAAGATGGGTTGGCTGATATTGCTAAGGGCCTTACCCAAGCGATTCGAGGAGCGGGGATGATGGTTGAGTATGACGAGTCTGGGTCGATTGGGAAACGGTATCGCCGTCAGGATGAGATTGGAACGCCGTGGTGTTTTACGGTGGATTACCAGACCAAAGACGATCAAACGGTGACGATTCGTGATCGTGATTCGATGTCGCAGGAACGTATTAAGATTGAAGAGGTGCCTGCGTTTATTCGTGAGCGGTTGAAATAGAAAGGTAGGCGATGGGTCTGCGAGGGAGGCTATTTTTTGGCCAAGCCGATCTTGCTAGCTTATCGATCTGGTTTTAGTGGATAGCTTCGGACATGCGTTTGGCCAAAAAATAGCCTCCCTCGCAGACTGGCTACTCCACTACTTTCCTACTACCTACTCTCCTACTTGCCCTATGTCTTCTATTAAACGACTAAAAAATGGAATTCCGGTCATCATGGTGCCACAATCGGGGGCGGTGTCTATGACGTTTATGGTGTTTGTGAAGGTTGGTTCCCGCTATGAAGAGCGCGAGATTAACGGTGCTTCCCATTTTATTGAGCATTTGATGTTTAAGGGGACCAAGCGTCGACGGAATTCGCTCGCGATTACCAAAGAGTTGGATCGGTATGGGGCGGAGTACAATGCGTTTACGTCTAAAGACCTGACGGCGTATTACGTGAAGATGGATGCGGCGCATACAGGTCTCGCCATCGACATGTTGCATGACATGTTATTCCATTCACGTTTTGACAAGGAGGAGATTGATCGGGAGCGGGGTGTTATCGTCGAGGAAATTAACATGTATGAGGATAACCCGGCTTCGCACATGAGTGATTTGCTGGAGCAGGCCTTGTTTCCAGATAGCTCCTTGGGTTGGAATATTGCTGGGCCACGCGAGACGATCCGGACGATTTCCCGCGAGTCTTTGGTCGATTATCACAAGCGTTATTATATTCCCTCGCGTTTAACGCTTACGCTGGCAGGGAAAGTTGATGACGCGGCTTGGGAATTGCTTGAAAAGACGTTCGGCTCTTTAAAGGAGCCTAAGATTCCGGCTGATGCTTCGTTTGCGCCTTGTCCGCTTACGGATAAGCCGATACATGCGCTGGCGTTTCAACAAAAAAAGATTGAGCAGGTGCAGCTTGGGATTGCATTTTATGGGTTGCCGCATGGACACACTCAGGGACCAGCGATGCGACTTTTGTCCACGATTCTGGGGGGAAGTATGTCGTCGCGACTGTTTATGGAAGTACGGGAAAAACTCGGACTTTGTTATTCTGTGAGTGCTGGGCATTATGCGTTTGAGGATACGGGAATGTTTTCGATTTCGGCTGGTTTAGATCGGACGCGGTTGCCGGAAGCATTGGCTGCGATTTGGAAGGAGTTGGAAAAGATGAAGAAGACTCTCGTAAGCAAAGAGGAATTGCGGCGGGCGAAAGACCATATGCGGGGTAAATGGATGCTCGCGTTTGAAGATTCGGCCAATCAAGCGGATTGGTATGGACGGCAGCTGATTTTCCAAGGGAAGATGATTTCTCCGGAAGAGCGTTTGAAGGCGATTGATGGTGTGACGGCAGCGGATATTCGAGCGTTGGCTAAACAATTATTTGATCCGGCTCGGATGGGGGTTTCGGTGGTGGGGCCTTATAAGAATAAGAAAGAGGTGGAGAGGATTGTTGAGAAGGTGGTTAGGTAGGCGATGGGTCTGCGCGGGAGACAGGATTTTTTGCTCGATCCGATCTTGCCGCATATTATTGGCTTCCCTTTTTGATGGATTGCTTCGGACATGCGGTCGAGCAAAAAATCCTGTCTCCCGCAGACCCTAGCAAGAGAGGGGAGGGGGCACAGGGGACGGAGCTTGAATAAAAATGGGGTTTGAGGTAAGAAGAGTGGCAATCGAGGTATGCAAAAACTTATTATTGCCAACTGGAAGATGCACTACGGACCTGTGAAAGCGGGGGCCTGGGTGCGGGCGTTTCGTCGTGAGCGACTGCCTAAGGATGTGGAGATTGGGGTGGCGGTGCCGCATGTGTCTTTGGCGGCCGCTCGTTCCTCGCTTGGCCGGGCTGGGGTGCCTTGGTTGGGGGGTCAGGATGTGTTTTGGGAGGAAGAGGGTGCGTATACGGGAGAGGTTGGTCCTAGTATGCTTAAGGAGTTTGGCTTGGCGTTTTGTTTGGTTGGCCACAGCGAACGCCGGACGTATTTGGGAGAAACGGATGAGATGGTGGCGCTCAAGGCCGCGGCGTTGCAAAAAGTTGGTATCCAACCGGTTATTTGCGTAGGTGAGACAGGGATACAAAAAAAGAAAGGAGAGACATTGAAGGTGGTACGAGCTCAAGTTACGGCGGCGATCGCTAAACTTAAAATGGATAGTGACACAAAGCCGGCTTTTGCGTATGAGCCTTTGTGGGCGATTGGAAGCGGCAAAGCGTGTTCTCCTCAGGAGGCGCATGAGGTGCATGCTATGATTCGAGAAGTATTATTCAAAAAGTTTGGAAAAGCTTCGGAAGCAATGCCGATTTTGTACGGTGGTTCTGTTGATACGCGAAATGTGGCAGAATACCTATCGACGACGCATATCGATGGCGTGCTGGTTGGATCTGCGTCGCTTGACCCTCGTGCGTTTGGGCTTTTGTGTCGGTCGGCCATTGTTTCGTAACACATGATTCTTACGATCGTTTTCTTTTTGATTGCTTTTCTGGCAGCGGGAATTGCTGTTGTTCTTGTAGTACGCCGTTGGAAAGACATTGCCTTACTTGATCCCAATTCGCTCAAGGAGGAACAGGAGCGGCAACGTCGTGAGGCACTTATTTTGCGTCGGTTTGAGCGCATGCGGTCGGAGAAGGTGCGTCCTTTGAAGCGTTTGGGGCGTGAAATCGGTCAGGTGATAGATCGTAGTTATCAACGCTTACAAGAGCATGTGCAGGCCATGGAGGCGTTATATAAGACGGCGAAGCAGCCTTTTAGCGTCACACCGCTTACCGGGGAGCGCATAAAAGAATTGTTGACAGAAGCGCGAGCTTTGGCTCGTGATCTTAAGTGGTCAGAGGCGGAACGTCGATATTTGGAGGCGCTTACGCTTGATCCTCGGCATGCGGATGCGTATCGCGGACTGGGACAAATGTATATCAAGCAAAAATCCTATGTGCAGGCCAAGGAAACATTTGAATTTTTGCTCAAGATGAAAAAGGCCGATGATGCCACGTATGCTGGATTGGCGGAGATTGTGGAAAGTGAAGGTCGATTGGATGAGGCGGCGGCACTGCGGGTCAAAGCCGTACAATTAAGCCCACGGCAGCCCCATCGGCATGCGGAGTTGGCAGAGTTTTGGCTGCGGCATGAAGATGCGAAAAAAGCCCTGGGAGCAGCGGAGCAAGCGGTGGAGCTTGAGCCCACCAGTGCCCGCTACCTTGAACTTTCTTTGGAGGCTGCTATACTCCTTCGCGATCGGAGGGAGGCTCAGCGGCTTTACGATCGATTACGGTTATTGACCCAAGACTCTTCTCGGTTTCGTAGCTGGAAAGAGAAAATCGAGGGGATTGAGGAACATGAGGCGGGAGGCGATAGGGTGGACGAGGTTGTGCCGGTGGTTGCTCCTTTAGAAAAGAAACGAAAAAAGGTTTAATGCCTTTTATATGCCGTTGTAGCTCAGTTGGTAGAGCACATCCATGGTAAGGATGAGGTCACCAGTTCAATCCTGGTCAACGGCTCCATCCCCGTAAAATTCCTTACAGGAATCACGGGGAAAGCGGGTAGGTACCGAAGCGGTCAAACGGGACAGACTGTAAATCTGTTGGCTTTACGCCTTCCAAGGTTCGAATCCTTGCCTGCCCACCAGGAAAGAGTCGCGGCATCAATACCCGCGGCTTTTTCAATTCCCATGGGCATGAGAATGTGGTTCGGGTCTCTCGGTTTTTGAATGTGATGCCTGGATGGGATTCTGCGAGTAGGCACATTGGTTTTCATCAATAATTTCGGAGCATCTTGATCTTTTTGACTGTGGTTCGGGTCTCGCTCCGCTAAGTTTCGATACTCGTCGATCGCTTCAGCAAGAAGCTGGTAGGGGAGGCGTAGGACGACCTTGGCCTGGCGCTCCGCGACGAGGATGCGCTCGGCGACGGCGCTGAGCAGTTCGCGGCGCTCGGTGGGTTCACCCTCCCTGAAGACCCTCTCGGCCGCCGCAGCGAGGGTGAGGGCGGTCTTGAGCTTCGCACCGGTCTCGCCCTCCCGGCGGCCAGGGTTCTTGAGCTCCCCGTCGAGCCGCTCGATCTCGGAGAGGAGATTCATCCGTGAGTTTACATATTCCACCTCAGAGAGAATCCCTCGGGTGCAGAGCTGGAGGAGGCGTTCAAGCTCCCGGCGCTTCCCGTCCCGTTCCCGCTCAAGCGCGAGTTCGGCGGCCTGCTCGGTCGCACGGACCTGTTCGGCCACCGCGTCGATTTGGGCGAGGGTCCAGGTGAGGAGGGCTTCGGGGATCGAGAGCCTTCCCAGGGCCTCGCTGATCTCCTCTTCAACCTCACTCTCTCGGACATAGGGCTCGGCACAGGGGGAACTCCCTGGGATCCGCCTCCGGCCGCAGCGGTAGTAGACGTAGCGGATGCTGTAGCGACGGTTCCAGTGCTCCTCGCCCGAGATGGCCCGACCACAGCCCCCACAGCGCAGGAGGCCCCGAAAGAGGAAGTCGTGGGTCTTGGGGCGCGGAGCATCACGGCGGCGCAGGAGCCCTTGGATGCGGTCGAACTCCTCCTTCGTCACGATCGGCTCGTGGTCGCCTTGGTAGACCTCCCCGGCGTGGGTCAGGAAGCCCGCGTAGAAAGGGTTCTGGAGCAGGAAGTACATCCCCGACACGGACACGGGCCCTGGCGGAAACCGTCGTGTCCCTTGTGACCGGAGGCCCAAGGTGTCCCGGGCAAAGAGATAGAGTTGCGGGACGGTGTAGGCTCCCGAGAGGAAGCGCTTGAAGAGCTCGGCGACGAGCGGGAAGCGCTCGGGGTCCTTCACGGTCTTCCCGGCTCCCCGGCCGTGGAGACGGTCAACGGGGGACTCCTTCAAGTACCCCAAGGGAACCGGCCCGGTGGCTCGACCACTCTGGAGGACAGCACGATTGCCACGCCTCACATTGTCCGAGAGGTCATCTACATATTTCTTCGACATGCTGAATTCGAGATTCAACATGAACTTGTCGTCTGAGGTATTTCGAAACGACTTTGCTGGAGAAATAATCTCCAAAAGCACATCCCGATCAAGCGCATCAATGACTCTCCCGCCGTCGATCATGTTTCTCGCAAGGCGATCCGGTTTCCAGCAGAGGATGCCGGTGACCTTCTTCTTGTCGATGAGAGCCATCATCTCGTCGAACAATGCCCGTCCGGGTCGCCGAGCGGATTGCGACTCCTCGAAGATCCGGGCAACGGCAAGACCACGAGACCTAGCGAGATCCTGAAGTTCCGCGATCTGGGCTGGGATCGATAAGATCTGGCGGTCTTCTGCCTCGGAAGACTTGCGGGCGTAGATGACGTAGGCAGGCATACAAAGGGAGATAGGGAATCAGCAAAACGAACCGAGTCCTCATCGCTCATTTGATAGCATTTGATTTGAAACTAGGCGAATTTCGCCGGAGCTGGCTTCAGCCGTTCTCTCGATGCGGGCGACGGCTGAAAACATCATGTGCACGGTCCGAACGAGAGATTCGGCCTCGATCTTGGCCTGCTCGAGTGACAGTTCCACGCCGAACTCCTCGTGCCAGATGGTGCGGAACTCTTCGAGAGCCGCGGGTGAGATGAGAGGATCCATCCCACTATCGTGGCAGAGAAGGGTCAAGACGTAAGCGGGAGGAAAGTCACGAGGGCATGAGAGAAATCCACAGCTATCGAATATAAGATCAGTTCACCACACAGCTCGCATAATACTTAACCGTGGGGACGCTGGGGGTTCACCTTGCAACGAGCAAGAAACCCCTGTTCCAGATCATCGTAACGCTTATTGAAAATCTCGTGTCCGGTCGAGCGGTTGGTAATGTGCCTCATCCACTCACGGTCCAGCGCGTCGAGCAGACCTACAGAAATTCGACTTCTGAAAGTATCCAGAATGTTACTCTCATCCCGCTGCCAGCCTTCCATGAGCAACCCCGGTCCCTTGTTGAGACGGGCGACCGTCTGGGAGTTGGGGAGAAGTTCGAGGAGCGCGTACGGAGTCATCGGCATCAGGAGATCGTCCGGTTGTGACCACTCGTCGGTCTCCGCAGTCACAGTGAACCGGAAGAGTGTCGTGGGCCGATCCATATAAAATTCGAGCTCAGGCCCAACTCCAGAGACGACACTCTTGAACCTGTTCCCTGCGATGAAATATTTCACGAACATCACGGCATATGTATCGGGCTTCACGACACAGTTTTCGGGGAACTTGACACGCATCGAGAATCTCGCGTCCTGGCCATGTCCGTTGAGAACGAGTTTCGTGATGGTGGTCGGCGACACTACCCAGGGGGATTTAGGCGAATCTCCATTCAGAACGACGATCCCGCACGAGAAATGCCGCAGAAAGGACCCCTTGATATTCCTATCCTTATCATGTCCTTCATGAAGCCCGATCGGCCGCGTCGCGATGTCATGCCGCCATGTATTCAGAGGCCCGGAATCGGGATAGCATTTCAGAACGACCAGTTCCTCCGCTGCGATGTTGCCATTGCGATCGGAATGGCAGTGTACCATCCGAACATATCGAATGAGTTCATCGACATCACGGCGCACCCGCTCCGCGACACGCGTGATGAATCGTCCACCCCCTGACGGTTCCGGATCGTACCCTTGAAGTTCGATCTGCGTGTGACGATCTGCGCCGTCTCCGTCGCCACGAGGAATCACGAGTTGCCAGTAGCCGGCTACCCGTCCAACTTCGCCAGGGCTGAACGCCTGACGGGTCTCGTTGGAGCTCCTGGATGAGGTTGCAAACACGGCTCTCTGCGGGCAATGAGGGGTTGCGAAGCCAACCTCATCGACCGCAGGAGAGCCGTGCCCTCGCAATCTGCCGGAATGCCATCCCCGTCGCAACCCCTCCGTCGCTCCACCCGATCGCGTTCGCGCGTCGAGCAGGCCGAGGCCGTGGCTCAGGCCCAGGGCTCGTCGGTCGCGGCGACAGCGCGCGCGCGCGGGATCTCGCGCCGCACTCTCCGCGGATGGCTCCACCGCAAGGTCGCCCTCGCCGAAGCACCCGGGGCCTCGACCTTCGCGCAGAGCCCCGAAGGGACGCGCGCGCTCCACCGCATCGTCCTCGCCGCGATCGTCGTCTTCGGCGTGATGCACGGTGCCGGCGCGGGAACACTCCGCCTCTTCTTCCGCTTCGCCGGGCTCTCCGACACGATCGCGTGTTCGGAATCGACCCTGCGCCGTGTGCAGGCGCGCGTCGTCGAGGCGATCGGTTCCTGGGGCGACGCGACGCTTCAACGACTGGGGCGTACCCAATCGCCCCGCGCGGTGACCCTCGTGCTCGACGAGACCTGGAAGCGCGCCATGATCCTCGTCGCGATGGACGCCGCCTCGGGGTTCCTCCTCACCGAAAAGCACTCCGCGTCGCGCACGGGCGCGGCCTGGAAGGAGGCCCTCCAGGCGACCTTCAAGCACCTCAAGGTTCGGGTCCTCCAAGTCGTCGCCGACGAGGCCCAAGGGATCTCGAACTACGTCCGGGGACTGCTGGGAGCGCACCGCGCGAGCGACCTGTTCCACGGTCTGCACGATCTGGGGACGGCCGTGGGAGCCCTGCATCGCAAGCGGTCCGCCGCACAGGCGGCGGTCTCCAAGGCCCCCGGGGCGTCGAAGACGACGGCGCGAGCGCTCGTGCGACGCCTGGACGCACGGATCGAGGTCGTGACCGGTTGCCTGCGCGCCGTGAGCGAAGCCTTCCACCCCTTCGACCTGGCGACGGGACGTGCGCGGCACCCCGAGGCGCTGCGGGCGCGGATGGAACAGGCCATGGCGCGTGTGGCCCACGCGGCGATCACGAGCGGGGGGAGCTCGAAGGTCGTCGCGCGGATCGAGAAGGCGCAGCGATTGATCCCCGCGTGGTGCGCCACGCTCACGTGGTGGCAAGGTCTCGTGGCGCAGACCCTCGCCGCGGAGAACCTGTCCGCGTCGCTCCGCGTGGTGATGCACGAGATGGTGATCCCCCTGCGGTACCTGGAGTCGGTGCGCGCTCGAGCCTCGCAGGCGTCCGAACGCCGCCGAGTGGACGATGCGTTGGCGACCCTGCGAGCCCGGGTGGCGTCGGCCTCGGTGTGGACCTTCCAACCCGCCGCCGTGAGGGCGCGATTGGACGCGATGGCCGCGGGGTTGGCGAGCCACTTCGTGCGCGAAAGCCCCGCGACCCGCGACGGACTCACGAGCCGCCTCGATCTCCTTCTCTCGCTCGACTCGATCCGGGCGATGGTCTCGGCCCGTGGCACGATCGACTGGCGCACGCGCTTTGCGCCGGGGTGCCTTTCGATTCTCGATCTCGGTGGTGCGCCGTTTGGAGGAGACAGCCCGCGCAGAGCGATCGCCTCTCTCGCGCTTCAGTTCGTGCTCGCCGGAATTTTTGATCCGATGCGCGTGCGCAACGGCTTCACGCTCCTTGTCTGCGACGAAATCCAGGAGGCCGTCACCCCGGCCACGCTTCGCAATCTCGATCGCATCGTGACGACCGCCCGGAGCTTCGGGGTGAGCATGGTGAGCATCCATCAGTCCCTCACCCAACTGCCGCCCGCCTTCCTGCAACTGCTCTCGACCAACGTGCGGCTGCGGGCGATCGGCCGCTCGGGCGCGGACGATGCGTGGCTCTCGCGCGAGTGGTTGCCGATCACGGGCACCGTCGTTCGTTCCCAGGGCGCACGACCGGGGGAACGCACAGAATTTTTCTCACGCACGGAAGAGGAACGGCTGCGGGTCGAAGAACTCGGTCGTGCCCCCCGTCAGCGATTTCTTCTCGCCGATCGTGTCGCGCCCTGGGGCACGCGTGCGGTGACCGCCCCCTCGATTGCGCCACCCCGCTGGCAGGATCTTCCGGCGGAACTGCGTGCCCGGCTCGAACGCGGTGCCTATGGCCGCCCGCGGGAAGAGCTGCTCGCCGAATCCACGCCACCCGCGGAGATTGACGCGGAGCCCGCGGAGCCGACGGCTCCCGCAACACCGAGCACGACCTCCACCCGCTCGAAGCGTCGTTCGTCTCCCAGAAAAACTGTGGCGGAGCCCATGCCGGATCTCATCGAGGCCGCGGAGCACTTTGGTCGCGGCCGGAGGGTACGTTAATGCGCGAACTTCGATTCCTCTTCTGGTTCGTCGTGGTCGTCTTCTACGCGACGCTCGGCTGGGTGCCGGGGCTCCTCATCACGCTCGTCCTGGTCGTCGTCCAGATCGTGCGGATGGTGCGGCTGCGTCGAGCCCTGCGTCCCACCCTTCTCTGTCCGCGCAACCACACCGTCCCCGTCTACGGCCTCTACCGCTGCTCCTCCTGCGGCGCGGTCACGGAGTCCTGGGCCTGGAGGTGCCCGCACTGCCGTTTCGAAAGCGGCTACGTGAGCTGCCCCACCTGCGGGCTCTCGGTCGCGAATCCGCTCCTGCGAGGCTCGTGATGGGAGCGATTCGCCGCAGCAGAAACGTCCGTCCCAAGGTCGATGCGGTCCGGCTCACCGAGCGCGACTCGGAGATCCTCCATGCCGTCGGACGCATGAAGGTCGTGACGAGCCACGAGCTCGCCGCGCTTTTCTTCGGTGACCGTTCGACGGCCTCACGCCGACTTGCTCGGCTCGTGGGAGCCGGACTTCTCAAGGTCCGGCTCCTCGATCTCAACCACCCCAATCTCTACGTGCTCACACGCAAGGGCTTCGACCTCCTCGTGGCAGAGGGGACTGACCCCGACGCTCTGCATCTGGGCGCGGTGCGTCGCGGGGAGGGACTCGAACATCTCCTGCGCCTCAACGACGTGCGGGTGGCTCTCGAACTTGAGGCGCGCACCCATCCGGGCGTCGCCCTCGATGTGTTCCTCGCGGATCATGATCTGCGTCGGGCGGCGGGAGCGAATCCTCGGGCGTACATCCCGGATGCGCTCGTTCGTCTCCGGCGACCTCCGCCTGCCTTCGCACTCGGCCTCGCGATCGAAGTGGACCTCGGCACCGAAGCGCCGTCGGTCGTGGCCACGACGAAGGGGGCCGAGACGTTCGCGCTCGCAAAACATCGCACGCCCCTCTGGGGCCTCGACCGTTGGCGCATCATCTTCGTCGCGCCCTCCGAGAAGCGCCTGCGCTCGGTTGCTCGTGCCCTTCACGAGGCTGGGGTCGGGAGCTTCTGGTTCGGCTCCGACATGGAGCGCATCCGGGCGACCGGCCTGCTTGGGCCTTCCTGGCTCTCGATGACCGCGATCCAGGCGGCACCCTCCGACAGTGCTCTGCCTTACGGTCGGGCGGTGGTCGAGGCGGGAGGCGCGTCATGACGCCAACTGCCACTACCAGATGCCTCTACGAACTCACGCAACGAGCTCACGCCACGGGCGTGCTGACGGCGCCCACGATGGGTGCCCTTACGGAGTGCCCCAACGCCCTCACGCAACGCCCTCACGCTACGACGGCGCCGCAGGCCCCCTCCACCCCGGCCCTTACGGACTCCCCCTACCGCAAGGGCAGTTCGACCACGTGCATTCTCCATGTGCGCAGGCGTTTTTCGAAACACGCCGTTCATGAATCTCCCATCCTTTTCCTCCTCGTCTTCAAAATATTTTCTGCGTCCCTCTCTCCCGCACATCGAGCTTCACAGCGAGCCCGTTCTCGAACCCCAGAAATTTTCTCGCGCCGTCGGTCGCGTCACGGCGCCCTGACACGAGCGCTTCCACGCGGGCGACCCCCTGGCTCCCAACCGGCCCACACGCACGGTCCGCCTCCGGCGGCTCCTCCCCCTAAAGCCCCCCTCCTCGCGTGCGAGGACGGCGTAGCTCGTCGAGGTGGGTCATGACGAGGCCCCCTGAGCGTGAGGCTTCCTCCGTCCGCGCGGTCCCTCAACGCGTGCCCGAGCGTCAGCTCCTCACGACCCGCGAGGCCGCCGTGTACTGCGGGTACAAGACGCCCGACGGCATCCGCAAAGCCGTCTTCGACGGACGGCTCGCGGTCGCGGGAAGACGCGGCGGGCGCGGTACGCACATGTTCTGGCGCGTCGATCTCGATCGCTTCCTTCTCGGTCTTCCCCCTGCTACAAACACGGCGGGACATCCGGCTTCGCCCTCCGTGACTGGAGGCGCACCCGATGAAGATCAAGTACGTGAACCGCTGGGGCTACATGATCAGCGAGAAGCCGACCCTCCCGGGGGTCTGGCGCAGGAAGGAGGGAGGATTCCTGGTGCGGGGTCGTGCGACCGATCCCCGCACGAAGAAGCAGCGCGAGGTCCTGCGTGCCCTCGACGGGGACGACCCCGGAGCGGCGTACAAGGAGCTGCAGGATCTCCTCGCGGCGGTCCGCAACCCGCTCGTCGCGACGCAGCCGTCGAAGGTGCTCTTCGGCGACTTCGCGGTGTCGTTGCTGGACCGCAAGGTCAAGCGCGGTGACGTGAAGTCGGCCAAGACCCGCAGGCTCTGGGGAGATGTGCTCAAGCAGCACCTCATCCCGGCCTTCGGTACCTTCGCCGTCAATGAGATCCGCAGGGCGGACATCCAGAAGTGGCTCGACGACGCGACCGCGAGAATGCGCCGCCCCGAAGAGAAGCGCGTGCTCGTGCCCGGTGCTTCGCCCAAGCACCGTTCGAAGGTCGCGCGGGCAGCTCCCCGCACGATCAACATCCGCCTCGCGATCCTGCGGGTGATCGTGAACGCCTTCGTCGAGGAGTATGACCTGGAGCGCAATCCCATGCGCGGCATCCACCCGCTCGACACGAGCGAGTGGCCCTCCTACACCGACGAGGAGCCCAACTCCCTCACGGTGGAAGAGGTCCGGCCCTTCCTCGCGAAGATGCGGGAGATGTTCCCGCAACACTTCGCGATGACCGCGCTCGGCTTCGCGACGGGGCTCCGTCCCTCGACGCTCCGCCCGCTTCGGCGTGAGGGGCCGCAGTCCGACGTGCTCTGGGAGGAGCACGTGCTCCTCGTCCGGCGCAGCCACACGGTCGGCGAGGAGGTCATGCACACGACGAAGACGCACAAGCGCCAGCGGATCGCGCTGCCGAAGGACCTCCTCGACATCCTGCGGTGGCACGCCGACTCCCTCCCCGACGAGGGACCGATGAAGGAGAGCGATCTCCTCTTCCCGTCGGAGGTCGGCGGCTTCCGGGCGCCCTCGGTCCTGGACAAGCCCTTCCGCATCGTCGCGAAGGAGCTCAGGCTCCGGAAGCGCATCTCCCCGCGGGCAATGCGCCGCACGTTCCAGGACCTCGCTCGGGCGGCGGAAGTGCGCGACCTCGTGACCCGCTCCATCTCCGGCCACGCCACCGAGGAGATGCAGCGCCACTATTCCACGGTCGGGGAGACCGAGCAGCGTGCCGGGCTCGCTCAAATCGTCTCGCTCGCAGGGTTCCGGGAGGCCCTGCGCGTGAAGGCCGAGAGCTCCAGTGATTCGGACCAGGTGGTGGGAAAGGTGGTGGGAAAGTCCCCGTGAACGAAAACGGCCCGTCAGGGGGTCACTCCTAACGGGCCGGAATCACTGAGGTTTTTCGGGAGCGGGCGACCGGGATCGAACCGGCGACGTTCAGCTTGGGAATTGGCCGACTGCCGTTACCCACCGTGACCAACGCCTAAAAAACAAGCTCTACCCGTTACCAGGGCGGAGCCGGATGGCCCAGGGCAGAGGGACAAGTGGTGGGAGAGGTGGTGGGAAGGTTCCCGGAGCGTGACAGGAAATGTCCGTCGTCAGTCATATTGACTGAACGTCTCGCAAGCTCGTGAAACGCTTACGAAATCCGCTTTACCCCCTCACCCCCTGCCAGATTCTTGTCGCCCGGACGCGGGTGGAGGAACCTCCCTCCCATGCCCGGCCCCGCCCACGAGACCCTGATCGCGGTCCTCTCCGAACGACCCGAAATTCTCGACGCCCTCCTGCGTGCTCTGGGCCGCCCAGGGCTTACCGTCAAGCTCGTCGTGAAGGACTCGGCTGTGAGGGTGGCAAATCCGCTCGAAGTGCGGCCGGATCTCGTGCTTCTCTCGGAGACGGCAAAGGTCGCGTGGGTCCTCGTCGAGATCCAGCTCGCGGCCGACCCCGACAAGCAGAAGAAGTGGCTCTCAGGGGCGAGTGCGCTTTTCGACACGCACGGGGTGATGGGGGATGTGATCATCATCACCCACGACGCGAGCGTCGCAAACTGGGCGGCCGAGATCGCGCATGTCGTGGGCCCCAACGGGACGCGCCTCGCGCTCGAGCCGGTCGTGCTCCTCCTCACCCTCAACGAGACGGAGGCACTCCTGGCCTCCGGGAAGCCGGAACTTGGGCTTCTGGCCGCCTGGGCGGTCCACGACCAGCGGGGGCAGGCGGCCAAGAAGGTCGTGCGCCGGGCCATGGGGGTCATCGACGCGGCGGGCGACATCCAGTTGCGTGAGGCTCTCGCCCAAGCGATGATTTCGATGCTTGGCGACCCGCTTGTCGCGGTGATCCGGGAGATGATGATGAACCTCAAGGCGATCCCTGAAAGTTCAGGGTTCAAGGCGCTCAAGCGCGACCTCGCCGCCCAGGACCGGGCGGGCGTGCTTTTGGGCCTGCTCGAAGCCCACCAGTTCACGGTGGACGAAGCGACCCGCAAACGGATCGAGGGATGCACCGACCCGGACCTCCTGGGCCGGTGGATCAACCGGACAGTGGGGGCGAAAACGCTCGACGAAGTGTTCCAGGGGTGGGGGGGTGTTCGAGAGGTGTCCGTGAACCCCGAGAAGGTCCCCGTGAGTCCCGCACTTCAGCGTCTCGGCGAGGAGTTCCGGGCGATGTACGGGGCGCAGCTCGAAGTTCGGGGTTGGGCGAAGGCGTTGCTGCGCGTGCTCGCGGCGAGGGGGATCGCCGTCCCAGAGGAACTCCGTGCACGGGTACTCGCCACGATGGATGTCGCAGAGATCGATGGGTGGCTGGAGCGGGCCGCGAAGGCCGAGACGCTTGCTGCGGTGTTTGGGGGCTGAGGACGGCGTACCGCCGACCCAGGCGCTGAACGCTTCTGCTCGGCGAACCCCTTCGCTGTGGTGGGGTGATTCTCAAGATGATCCCATGAAGTCCTGTATTCGAAGCGTTCAACGTCGGCTGGTTGTGCAGTATTGGGCTGGGCTGCTCGAAGCCGCCGTCCGACCCCGGAATTTTCTCTTGATATCGATCGTGGAAGAATGATACTCATCCCTTCTTGTAGAAGCTGGTCTGTTGAGGTGAGTAGATTATGAAGAATAAGCCGTTTGATGGAGAACTCCTGCCTCAAGAGATTACTGTATGTATTATGCAAATCCCACAAACAATTAGAACTACTGAACATCTACTTGATACTCCTTCACCAAACGTATCCAGTGCTTTGCAAGTAATTGTTCAACTTCGCGAGCAGCTGATGAAGTTTCATCATGTTGGACTTTGGTTGTTGGAAGCTAAAAAAATGCATGAAGCGCTGCAAAATCTCGCAAATGGTATGCACCCCATTCAAGATGAATTTGCGAAGGCGTGGGTGAAAGGAATGTTTGATTATCGAAAATATAATTTGATGGCGGTAAGGACGAAGTGGACGGAATCGGAGTACTTTACTCATAGGATTCTTACCGTCGCTCAACAACTGAGAGTTATAGAAAAATCACCGCTCATTCTCGACAGCGAGAACAAATATGTTTCCGGACCCGAATGGGCACGCCGCATTGTTGTAATGTCGGGTAAAATCCGTGACTTGTTTCATCGAATTGACCGAGGCGAGCGGAGCGGAGAAATAATACTTGAGCTGGCCGAATGTATCAATCAAATGGATTCGCAAGTTCGTCAGCTGATGGGTTTTGCGGACGAAAGAATTCGCAGAGAATCCGAAACGTTGGGCTCTACGCTCGAGCAGATGGTTGGGAGAGTTGCCCGTGTCGACTGATGTTGAGAAAATTTTGAGGGAACACAGTGCCCTTGCAAGAGATCTGGGCGCGGTTCGAGATGGGGCAGCGCATGATCTGCCTGATCGCGCCCGTATTCTGATTGACGAAGCTCTTAAAGTATCCTCGTCTATTAAATTCGTGGAAGATCGTCAGGAACTGCGTAGAGTTCTTCATTTCTGGGCTAGCTACCTCTCCTCTTGCGAAGAACCGTTTCCGGACATCGATATCGATACTGATGATCGGCGACCAGTTAGCTACCAAGCACGAAGCACGCTGCCTCCTGCGTTTCTTGGGGATGTGCAAGAAGTACGTCGGCGACTGCAGCAATTCGCTGCTCAGCTCAGTCGGATTGGCAAGAAAGGCTATCCTTCATCAAATCTTATGGAAGAACTCATCGACATTCTTCCAAAAGCAGTCACAGAAATAGCTCGACACCAACATCGCACCGAGGTGGACATTGTTAGTGATATTATTTGGGCGCTTGAACACGACATTCGTGATTATCGTGAACTGATGAACTCGAAGTTGACCTTGAGGAAATTTGGTGAACTTGAGGGGCGCCTTCAAGCTCTGCGACAAGTCATCGTTGTCGCAGATCATATCCAAGAACCGAGCGCTGCGTTGAAAAAGTCAGTGGTGAAGAACTTTAGAAGAGGTGTATCTTATAGTTTCTTGATTTCCCACAGCTATGCGGAAGAGGAAGTTGAGAATATAAAGAAACATTTTACTTCCTTGGCTGGTGGCGTAAAGGATAAACCTCTTGATATCAGTCGACTCATTCAGGCTCAGAAGTTGGGCTATGAGTGGAACGATGTTCCTTACGTATTCTACCGTTTGCATGGATCAAAATCAGGCGGCACTTGGCGAGACACGGAAATACTTGCCTTTCGTGGTAGTGATCCGAAGAAAGGCATCGCGAATGAGTATCTTCCGTTGCCACCAGAGTTTGCTAAAACTATCGCAATAGCTCTCGTGTCTGACGCCCCGACTCCGATTCCACTCATTGACGAGAAGTTTGCCAATCCAAGCAAAGTTATGGCACCATTCATGGAACCACAGATGCCCGAATCGTCACAGCGAACACCATCTCATCGCCGTTCTCACTACACAAACAGGGGACGAGAACGTAGCCGGTGAACATCAATCACACCCTCACCCAAAACCTAAGAGGCTTATGAGAACCTATAAATATCTCGGCTTTATCACGATCCTGTACGTGACGATGCAACTCGTTTCTGACGTTACGGCTGGAAAGATCATCCAGCTGGGGATGTTTCCTGTTTCGGTTACGGTACTCTACTTCCCGTTCACATACATCTTCTCCGACATTCTGACTGAGGTTTATGGATATGCTCAAGCTCGCCGCGTTCTGTGGACCGTGCTCTTGAGTTCTATTATTGCGGGAGTGGTTTATCAAGTTGCTGTTTACCTTCCACCAGCTGCAGGGTTCGATGCCAATGAAGCCTATCGTCGCGTTCTGGGGCAGGTCCCACGAGTTCTGTTGGGCGGGTGGATTGCGGTGTTTGCCGGAGATATTGTGAACAATTATGTGCTGGCTAAAATGAAACTCTTGACCAAGGGTCGTTTTCTGTGGATGCGAACGATCGGATCTACATTGGTTGGTCAGTTTGTTAACACCGCGCTCTTCTATACGATCGCTTTGTACGGTGTCCTGCCGAACAATCTTCTTGTTTCTTCGGTCCTCTCTGGATGGATGCTTAAGGTTGCAGTCGAAACCATCTGCACGCCCATCACCTACTTCGTCGTCGGTAAGTTGAAGTCCCTGGAGAACGAAGACTATTATGATACGAATACTGATTTCAATCCTCTTAAGGTAGGTCTGCGGGAATAGGACTGTCGACCATGGCAACACGGGATGAACTCGAACGACTCCAGGAAGAGCTTCAGTCGGTTAAGAGGCCTACTGACTGGCATGATCTCGAGACCTGGGGTATCCGAGCACGATTCCTTATTCAACGACATTTTGCGCAATATCTCCCGGAGTTTGATAAGTACGTGTCGGAGCCGTCGTGGGTGATGTCACCCTTTACAACAAGCAATGCAGAACGGGTCGAGGCGATAGATAGAGAATTCAACCAGCAAATTACTGAGAGAGCACGAATCAAGCTGGAAGAATTCCTTAGAGGTTTGGTAACTGTTGAACTCAACCAGCAAGAAAGGAAGATTCCTCCCGTGAATTCCCTCAAAACCCTGAGTCAAAGCATTCTCTTCCTCGACGTTTCAAACTGGAGCAAGCTGACGCACGAGAGAATTTACCGTTATGTGACTGATGCGATGCCCAAGATTCAACCGCTGCTCGATAACGCAGTCATGGTCAACACCTGGGGTGACGCAATCGTCGCCACCTTCGACAGCGCCCGCTCGGCAGCGAAAACCGCGCTCAACATTCGAGACCTCTTTAGAAAAGGTGACCCGCTCGATGGAATCCCCGAAGGACTCAACTGCCGCATTGCTCTCCATCACGGCGAGGTGATGATCATTCATAATCCCATCCTCCAGAAGCCCGATATCTTCGGGGAGTCTGTACACCTGGCAGCTCGTCTCGAGCCGAAGACGGATGTCGGAATGGTGTTTTGCACTGAAGCATTCGCTCAACAACTCCAGTCACTCCGAGAGATGGCGCCTCAAGTGCATCCGCGTGGTGTAATTGACCTTCCAAAAGGTGCTGGAACGATCAATGTGTATGCCGTTACGTGGCGAAATGAAGAGAATCCTGGGCCGAAGCCGAATACACCGTAAAAAATCTTAACGGTCCGACGTTTGGCTATGCGGTCTCCAGATAACGCTTCTTGAGGTCGTCGAGGAGTTGGGGCCTCGTGGGGACGGCCAACCAGACCGTGGCGGGGAGAGCCCAGAAGACCGTTCGGTCTCCTGCTCGTCGCTCTGACCCCGGTCGTCGTCACCGGGCTCGTCCTCCTCACCGAGTTCGCGCGTCGGTGGACTGGTGTGGCGTCCTTTGGCGAGGGCGGCGTCCTTGCGTGCAATCAAGGGTTCGGAGCGGCGACAGAACCGCTCCGCGCCGTGGCCAGCAAACGGTGGTGGCGTGACCTCACCGCGCGTCCTTCGACGCCGGAGGAGGTTGCCCCGATGATGGCTCCTTCCCTGATTATCTAAATTTTGCTTGACAGTTACCGAATACAGGTTTTTTATCGTTCACTATGTCCCAACTGAAGAATCCTTTGGTACTCTTCGAGGATCTCGCAGATCAAACATGGCAGACGGTCTCAGATTCCTTCAAGTTGTCACTGGGATTTGGGGAAGAAAGTGTCACTGACATCATCTTGCTTGCAATACGTCGAGCTGGTCTTCCGGAAGTTCAGGCGGTCAAAACCTACAAGGCGCAGGAGGCGATTCTTGGGATCGACTGGGATTTTTGGATTTATCACCGTCATTACGGAACTATTCGTTACTATATTCAGGCTAAGAAATTGAATTTGAGTGATGATCGTTATGATGCATTGGCCCATCTGGTATCAGAAAGGCCGCGGCGCGAACAGATTGACGTACTCGAGGCTGCCGCGGCTCAAGCTCAGGCTGTTCCTCTCTATTGCTTGTACAATGGTATTCAGCCGGAAGTAGATGCAGCGGAACGTCACCCAAACACTTGGTCTGTTCCTATAGAGCAATATGGGTGTACGATTGCTGCACTCGACACTGTTAGGCAAGCCCTTAACACCCGTGGTGCCAGAACGTTCCACCGGTTGCATTCACGCAAGTGGGTGTTCCCGTGGAGATATCTGTTCGTTTTTCATGCTAAGTTTTGTGGTACACACCACATCAGAAGTAGGCCACCTTTGTGGCCATCCGCTCCCGTTCGTACTTATAGCGAAGTTCCGCGAGCGATTCTGAGTTACGTCTCTGGTGAGCGTACCGAGCTGCCTAGGGATTTCTATCCAGATCCAGACGAGGCTCTTCCCAAAAGAACCGTTGTGGTTGATATCACGGATGTGCGTCAAGATGAGGATTGAGTTTGTAGACGTGCAGCTCAGACGTTGATAACTAACCACCTTTGAAAGAGAGAAGTTCAGAAATTCTCTCGCAGCCACGCAATCAGGTTCTCTCCAGCTCGCGCGATGCCAATTTGTCTTATGTTTTGAGGTGAGGACTCAATTCATCTCGAATCTCAGTCGTAGGGCCGCTATGAGTTGCTGACGTAGACTCGCCGTCACCGGACTCTACATTTATCCCTCTCCAACTACCCTCATACCACCAGGCACATGCCAGAAGATGCTTGCCGCCCCTCCGCCAAGCACGGCTACCAACACACCGCCAAGCGGAACCCCAGTCGGTCGCGGCCCTCGCACATAAGCAGCGGCCTGGGTGTACCCGCACTCGTCGAGAACCATCCAAACCGTCTCCAAATCGGCGCCGAAAACCGCAACCGGGATTTCTCCAGGCGGAGGCTTCCCACGGCGATCGAAGGGTGCCCCAGTCTGAGCCATCGCGATTCCGTCGGCGATCTTGCCTCCCCAGGGGTCACTAAGTTCGAGGACGAACACCGCGAACTCACCAGGAACATTCCCGATAGCGACTGCCTGTGCGGCGTGCTCATCGACAAGACGGGCGCTCTGTTCCAGCAGTTGTTCTCGATAGGCTACTGGCTTCTTTTCGACTCTAGCTTCCTGTCGTTCGTGCTGACCTTTGGATCTTTTTTGAAGCCGAGCCTGCTTTCGCCGTTCCTCTCGTCCCATGTGGTCTCCCGTTAATGTGGATCGCGTTTGTAAGGAGGGTTTAGTGACAAGTACTTGAACTTCAGGCCGATGTCAATCAAAAACACACGTCTTAAGCTCTTGCAATTGATGTTAACGGTCGCGATCAATCGAAATTCGCTTGTATGGTTTGACTGATATGTTGTCTATAGTGATGCCCTAGAAAAGTTCGAACTTCGTTTACTCTGGTCCACCACAAAACATTCTGCGAAAGCGGAGTGTTTTTGTTTGTAGGTGTTTATTTATTTTATCCACACCGTTTTCACATTCATAAACGCTCTCATTCCCTCCCAAGATAGCTCTCTTCCATACCCCGATCGTTTGATTCCACCAAAGGGAAGCCTTGGATCGGATTTGACCATGCCGTTCACAAAGACGGAGCCAGCCTCGATGTTTTGTACGCAGTGTTCAATAATGTCTACATCTTTTGTCCAGACGGATGAGCCGAGACCGAAGCAGGTATTATTGGCAATGTTTATGGCTTCTTCAAGGGTTTCGAACGTCATGACTATGGCGACGGGGCCGAAGAGTTCTTCGTGATAGGCGGGAACCGTTGAGGTTACATCTGTCAGAATCGTTGGCGCGTAGAAGAAGCCTTTGTCGCCGACGAAGGTTCCACCCGTGAGGACTTTTGCCCCAGCTGCGACCGAACGTTTTACTTGGTCGTCGAGATCGGCGCGTAGACGAGCGGTGGCGAGAGGTCCAATTTGTGTGGCGTCGTCCATGGGGTCGCCAATATGCATGGCTTCGAAGGCTTGTACGAATTTTTCTAAGAAACTGTTGGCAATGCTCTTATGGAGGAGAAATCGTTTAGCGGCAATACAGCTTTGGCCGTTGTTTTGAAGACGGGCGGTGACGGCGGTGTTCATGGCTGCTTCTAGATCGGCATCCGGGAAGACAATGAAGGGATCACTGCCGCCTAGTTCGAGGACGGAGGGTTTGATTTCATCGCCGGCGATGCGGGCGACGTCGCGTCCGGCGGGTTCGCTGCCGGTGAGGGTTACTGCTTTTATGCGAGGATCACGCAGGATGCTTTCGATAGCATTTGCGCGGACGAGAAGGGTTTGAAAGACGCCTTCTGGAAAGCCAGCCTCCGTGAAGAGTGTTTCGAGCGCGAGGGCACATTGTGGAACATTCGAGGCATGTTTGAGAAGGCCTACGTTGCCTGCCATGATCGCGGGAGCGGCAAAGCGTAGAACTTGCCAAAAGGGAAAGTTCCAAGGCATGACGGCCAAAATAGGGCCGAGGGGTTGGTAGCGGATTTCGCTTCGGCTCGCGTCGGTTGTAATCACTTCTGGTGCGATGAAATTGGCGGTTTGGTCGGCGTAATAGTCACAGCCGAGGGCACATTTTTCGATTTCGGCGATGGCGGTAGTAATGGGTTTGCCCATTTCTTGGGTGGCGAGTGAGCCTAGCTCACGGCTTTTTGAGCGTAGGTTGTTCGCGAGGACTCGAAAGAGCTGCGCGCGCTCTTCGATCGTCGTGCGTTTCCAGGTTTGGAAGGTTGCGTGCGCGATGGCGAGTTTTCGTTCGATGTCTTCTGCGCTGTGGTCGGGCCATTCGCCGAGGATTTGTTCGGTGTAGGGGTTCTGGGAGGTGAACATATGTATAGAGAAGTAGAGGAGTAGGTGGGTAGAGGAGTAGCTACTACCGGAATACCGCTAAGCGGACATTTTGTTTAGCATTTTCATTACTTCTTCAATGAGGATTTTTGTCTTTTCTCTTTCCTCATTTTTCCCAAAGTTTAATCTTTCAGCAATTTCTAGTTGTGTTTCTAGCTCTCCTGCAGATCCAAAAGCTATCCTAAGAAAATGCTTAAACTCTCTTTGTGTTCGCCTCCGTCGTCCTTCGGCAATGTTCGATGGAATAGAGATGGCCGCTCGTTTCATCTGAGAAGTTAAACCATATACTTCAGAAGAAGGAAATTGTTTTGTTAACTCGTATATAGCCACGACTGTTTCCATGGATCTTTGCCAAACGATGAGCTGTTTATGATTCGTTATAGCCATATGTTCGTTGCTACTCCTCTACTTTGCTACTCCTCTTGCTAACTCAGGAATTTCCTTTGTAAACACTCTCGTATTTTCTGAGTAGTCTACCGGTACTTCGATAACATGGACGCCCGGATTATTTAAGCAATACTCAAGATGCTTTTTCAGTCCTTCGGGACGTTCAACGCAGTACCCATGGGCGCCGAAAGATTCGGCGTATTTTACGAAGTCGGGGTTTCCATAGGTGAGGCCAAAATCTTTAAAGCCCATGCCATCTTGTTTCCACTTGATCATGCCGTAGCCGTTGTCGTTGAGGATGAGGACCGTCAGGTTTAGGCCGAGACGGACCGCGGTTTCGAGTTCCATACTCGTCATCATGAAGCCGCCGTCGCCGCAGATGGCGAGGACGGGTTTGTCGGGATAGAGGAGCTTGGCGGCCATAGCTGAAGGGAGGCCGGCTCCCATCGTGGCTAAGGCATTGTCTAGAAGAAGGGTGTTGGGTTCGTGGGCTTGGTAGTAACGAGCGAACCAGAGTTTATACATCCCGTTATCGAGGCAGGCGATGCCGTCAGAGGGGAGGGCATTGCGAACATCCTGGACGAGGCGTTGGGGGACGATGGGGAATGCATTGCTATCGATATTTTCTTTGAGGTGGGTCAATAAACGATTGCGTAGGGCAAAGCAACGAGTGAAATTCCAAGTCGACTGAGGTTTTAGTGCTTCCGTTAATTGCCAAACAGCGTTCGCAATGTCACCAATGACTTCGTGTTGAGGAAAATAGACATCGTCTAAGCTGGCGGATAAAAAATTGATATGGATGACGTTGGCACCACCACGTTTCATGAGAAAGGGTGGTTTTTCGATGACGTCATGGCCGACGTTGATGATGAGGTCGGCTTCCGCGAGGGCTGCGTGCATGAGGTCGTTGGCAGATAATGCCGTTGTTCCAAGCCAGCGTGGATCGCGTTCGTCGATGACGCCTTTGCCCATTTGGGTGTCAACAAATGGAATGCCGGTTTTTTCGACAAAGGCGCGGAGCATCTTTGCGGTGCGTTTGCGATTTGCAGCTGCACCCACGACGAGGATGGGGCAACGTGCGGCTTTGATCATCTCGACGGCTTTTGTGATGGCTTTGGTTTCGGCGATAGGTCGACGGACGGGCTGCGGTTCATAAGCTAATGCCTCCGTGGACTCAGCGGCGATATCCTCTGGAAGTTCGAGATGGGTGGCACCCGGACGTTCTTCTTCGGCTAAGCGAAAGGCTTCCCTGGTTAGGCTGGGAAGAAGATCTGCGCTGACGACTTGTTTGGTAAATTTCGTCAGCGGACGCATCATTTCTACCGTTTGGACGATCTGGAAGCGACCCTGTTTACTTTTTTTGATGGGTTTTTGTCCTGTGATCATGAACATGGGCATGGCACCAAGTTGGGCGTAGGCGGCGGGGGTGACGAGGTTGGTGGCACCGGGGCCGAGGGTTGAAAGACAGGCACCTGCTTTGCCCGTGAGGCGGCCGATGGTTGCGGCCATGAAACCGGCGGAGGCTTCATGACGTGTGGTGATCATTTTGATCGAGGAATTCCGCAAAGACTCTAAGAAGTCAAGGTTTTCTTCACCAGGAACGCCAAAGATGTACTGGACGCCTTCTGCTTCCAAACATTTCACAAACAGGTCGGAGGATTTCATATATGTCCATCGTGGATCGTGGATCGTTAATCGTCAACGTGTGTAGTGGTCGACACGGGGGTCGACCACTACGGCATTGGGAGATATACTCCCTCAATATGTCGCGCTCTCGCTCTTTTGAGGTTCCTGCCGTCACGAATGGCGATATCATTCGCGTCTTTTTGACGCATATCCGGCGTTATCCATGGCAGATGTCGATCGTGCTTTTGACCATTATCACGGCTGAGTCGCTTGGAACGTCTGTGCAATGGTTTTGCAGGAAATTTATTGGCCCTAGACTAGCATCTCGCGTAATTTAGTTCTCAATACCTTCACCATATCA
>CAYTIN010000001.1:0-125911 GCA_964438015.1 uncultured Gammaproteobacteria bacterium | reverse complement strand
TCATGGCAGAGGCCTGTGGACAAGGAGTGGTGCATTGAGGGGTTGAAATTACCTACTATCAAGAAATAAAACACCTCGATGTTGATCGAGGTGTTTTATAGACCTCAGCCCACGATAACTCGTGAGTTCAAGTCTGGAAGGGGAGTAGCCCCAAGGGAAGGTAAAGGTGGCGTCAGCTTCAGAGCTGCTGGCGGTAGAAGGCGTAGAACCGACGGCCTTCGTCGTTCACGGAGGGAATAGAGTGCTCGATGGTGGTTAGGGGAGCTTCCTTTGAAGGATAGTGTCGGTCCAGTCGCAGCCCGTGGTGTCGGCACCCTCGGTTTTTACCCCGACGAACGTGGCTCGCTTGAAGCTGGCGTTTACGAGTCTGGCTCCCTTCATATTCGCACAGATGATGCGTGCCCCGTCGAAATTTGCCCCTTCGAGGTTGGAGCCGGTGAAGTCCACATCTGTAAGGTCGAGGTGACGGAAGTCAGCTCCTTCCAGGTTCGTCTTGGTGAATTTGGGGGCTTCGCCTGCTCTTTCGTGCCTGAGCTTCTCCGGATGACCGACGAATTTCGCGCCTTTCAGGTTCGTGTCGGTGAATCGAGCTGAGTGTAGATTGTCCCACGAGAAGGCGGTTTTTTCGGCACTCCCCCCTCTGAAGGCGCAGTTTGTGAGTTGCGCTCCCAGGAGGGTACAGTTCTCGAAATTACAGCGATCGAAGGTCGAGCCTTCCAGGTTTGCCCCCGTAAAGTTGCATTCGCTGAAGTTCTTCTCACGGAAGTTTCCCGAGCTCATTTGAGTGTGAAGAAAGCTCACATGGTTGAGGTCCAGTGCTTCTTCGAGACCCTTCGGCTTACCGCTTCGCTCCCACCCGATGAACGCGTAATCGAACTTCGCCCCACACACGTTGGCTCGCTCGAATGCCGCTCTCGAAACGTCGGCCCACGAGAAGTCGACACCCGTGAGGTTTGCACCGCTAAAATCAGTGAGGGAGAAGTTGCCGCCGAAGGCATATGCTCCTTCCAGATTCGTACCAACGTACGAGGCACGGTCGATTGCGTACCCACCATCTTCGTCATGGTCAACGGCGAACCCGGTGAGGGCGATTTTCGCCCCTCTCATGTCGAGTCCGTCCATCTTCGGGAGCAGGGATCCCGTGAGGTCGCAGCTCTTGAGAACCGCACCCTCGAGCTTTACCCGAGTGAGGTTGGTCCACCCGTGGACCGTACCTGAAAGATCCGTATACCGAAGATCGTGGCCAGGCTTGAGGCTGGATTTGCCGACCCCCTCGAGCGTTTTGACCGTTCTCATGACCTCCTGGAGACGCGCAGGGCCGTACGCACTGCTGATCCCCTCCTGGGAGTACATGCCCACACACCCTCTTCTTCTACGACTCATGTTTAAATTACCCTTCTTTCTTGGCTACTGTTAGCCAAGATATAGACGTATCATCACATGGTTTTAGTGGATGATTTGCCTATATCTTTGCTAAAGAAATTTTAAAGAATGTGTAACTATATCAACTATATATAACTACGTCAACGGTCTGTACGCGCCTGTCACCGTTCACCCAAAACTGCAGTCTTGTGGCCGTCCAGTGGTTGATTGGGTTGCTGGATGTGGAATTCGTAGAGCATGTCAGCAAGCGGGCATGCGCCAGATAACTTGGCATACTCTTCGGCATACGTTTACCTCTCAGCTTGTGACCGAGGGAGTGCCTATCAACGTAGTACAGACCCTTCTTGGCCACTCTACCGTCGTTATGACCATGAAGTATGCCCACCTTGCTCCGTCCGCTCTTCACGAAGCTGTAGGTGTGTTGGAGAAGGCAGAAATGCGGGAGGTTGCAAAAGAATGTCAGCCGGGCGTCAACCTGGAACAAATCCTAGTGCGAGCATTGTAGTAAGCCGACTAATCATGTGTTCGAATCCATCAGCATTTACTACCAAAAGCAAAACACCCAGCTTGGAGGCTTGGGTGTTCTGCGTGGTGGGACCGGTGGGGATCGAAACTACGAACGGGGAGGGGAGGAATGAGGCTAAGCTGAGGTAATTCTTAGGAAAACCTTAGAAAAAGCGCATTCTTATCTTCTGTCAAAATTCCCCATTTTCCTATCTTTCCCTACTTCGTGGGCAACGGGTGGGCAACGCTTTTGGAGGGATGGGACAAGAACAGCCGGGACCATGCCCGGCTGTTTGCGTGCCGCTAAAACATTTATCCCCACCCTCCAACTGAGACTCCTGGTGCCCTTACTGAAGGGTCTTTCGTCGTGAAGATGGGTCTGCCCTTGTTCATTGGCACGCTACGACGGCTTTACGTCGTGCCTGTCGTCAGATCGGTCTCCGTCGAATCGGTTGGCACACCTTCCGTCATACGTTCGCCTCCCATCTCGCCATGAAAGGAATACCGCTCCCCGTCATTCAGTCGTTGCTGGGTCATTCATCAATTACGATGACGATGCGTTATGCCCATTTGTCTCCTACCGCCCTGCATTCGGCTATCGCTCGCCTTGAAGAAGAGAGCGTTGAACCGAATTTTGGGCAACAGGTGGGCAACACAGCTCTTCCTGCATCCGATGATCGTCGGCTTGCTTCTCACCGGATCTCACCATTTATCGCGACAATAAGCGATAAAACAAAACACCCAGCATCTTGATGCGGGTGTCTTGTGTGGTGGGACCGGTGGGGATCGAACCCACGACCGTTGGCTTAAAAGGCCACTGCTCTACCGACTGAGCTACAGTCCCAAAGGCATTGCGTATATTAAACGATGAGTAGTGAAGAGAAGGGTGTTGATCTTCTCCTTTATTTACGGTCACGAGTCTACCTAATAACCTTGCGTCTGACAAGTCTTTCCAGGTGACAAACGACCTCTTATCCGCTATCCTATCCCCAAATGATCGCTTTTTCTTCTGAGATTGTGTCCCGGTTACTGGAAGCTATCGCGCCTCGGCCTATGCCCGAGGCGTCTTCTGAGGATGGTCGTGTGAATGTGCATGCGGCCGTGAGTCGAGCTTCTTCGGTGTACGAAAAGCTGCGAAATGCTATTGATTATAAGGATGAGCACTTGGTACGAAAAGCGGCAATTGAGCGTATTGTTAAACGGCGATCCCTATTTGATGACGATGCTCGTTCCGTGGCCTTACATTTGATTCGCGAATTGATTGCGGCTAAGTACTTACCTAATCAGAGTTTGCCGGAGTCTCTGGTGGATGAGGTGGCTCCCGTTATTGCGAAATGGTTTGTTGTTCGTGATCAAAAGCTGGGGGGGAGCAGGCATCAGGAATGGGTTTTGTCTCTTATTGCAGCGGAGTTAGAAGAGCTGCTTGGTGATCGAGGTCAGGCGAGAGCCATGGCTCAGTTTTTGTTTGAGCGTATCGGGGATCGTATTCGTCTCAAAGATGATGCGATGGAGGACACACCGCGACGTTTGCAGGTGTACATTGCCTGTCATCGCGTCTTGTTTAAGGCGGATAATGAAATGATTGCGTATCGACTCATTCGATTTTATTTTTCTGCTTGGATGCGGCCGGATGAGTGGTCTGCACACGCACATGATGTAGCGGTACGGATGTTGGGGGTTCAAACGGAGGTTGAGCGCCAAATTAGCCATTCTTTAGGGCAAAAGTTTTTGGCAGCGGTAAAGCCTTGGGGGGTAGCGTTGCTGTTTTTGCGTGAATCTTTTGAAGAAAAGCCTGCCTTGGCGGAAGGGCTAGGTGAACTGACTCCTGCCCTTAAACAACAGATAACTAGAGTTGCTGAGCGACGGTATCAATCTTCACGAAGTCGATTAAAACGAGGGACGTGGCGTTCCATCATTTACTTATTCATGAGCAAGATGCTTTTGGCCTTGGCTATTGAGCTTCCGTTTGAGCGATTTCTTTACCAACAGATCCACATCCCTTCATTGGCGGTTAATGTGCTGTTTCCGCCCGTTCTCATGTGGCTTGTCGGTCTTTTTATTCGTGTCCCTGGCAAAGAAAATACCGATCGTGTTATTCGAGCGGTAGAAGAGCTTTTGTCTTTGGAAGGGCCGCAAGGAAGGGAGATCAAAGTTCCAAAAGAGCGGAGCGCATTTGGCAAGATTGGCTTTGGGTTGACCTATTTCTTAACGTTTTGTTTGACGTTTGGAGGGGTTGTCTATCTTCTTCATCTCCTTCAATTTACTATTGTTAGCACAGGTATTTTTCTCTTTTTCTTGTGTGTTGTGAGCTTCTTTGCCTATCGTTTGCGTTTGGGGGCGCGGGAATATGTAGTGTTACGCGAAAAAGACTCAGTAAAAGCAGTCATCGTCGATCTTTTTATGTTGCCTATTTTGCGCGCCGGTCAGTACCTTTCCATTCAGGTTTCACGTATTAATGTGCTCGTTTTATTTTTTGATTTTATTATTGAGACCCCCTTTAAAACCATGTTAAATGTGTTAGAGGAGCTCTTCGCTTACTTAAAAGAAAAGAAAGAAGAGCTGCAGTAGACAGTTACGAGCAGGTATCCCATACTGTTTAGGTTCTATGCTTCGTAAACGGAGCGAGTATATTCGATGGGCGGTGCTGTTTTTGGTAGTGGCGGCGATCGTTTCCGGATATGTGTATCTTCATATCCATGGGTTAGGTGGGCGGCAGACGGTAGGGGTTTTGCGTCGGACGATTGAGGGGGCTGGGGTATGGGGCCCGCTTTTAGTTATAGGAATTTTTGCTGCCCAAACCTTTGTTCCTATTCCTAATATTATTTTGGCGGTTATGACAGGTGTCTTTTATGGCCCTTTGATAGGTTCAATGGTTGTCATGACGGGCTTGTTGGTGTCGGCACTTGTCAGTTTTTTAGTTGGGCGCTATGTAGGGCAGGCTTGGGTTGAAGCGCGTGCTCCGCTATGGGTGAAGCGATACCGTGACTTGTTAGAAGAACACGGGTTTACCATGGTCATGTTTATGCGCCTGCTTCAATTTCCTGCAGATGTAGTAGGGGCACTATGTGGCGTTACGCGTATGTCTATTAGAAGCTATCTATTTGCGAGCTTTTTTGGCCTGTTGCCGGTTGGGGTGACATTTACCGTTTTGGGCCGCGCTTGGACAAACCCTCGTTCTTGGATCTTATTTGTCACGTTGTTTTTAGGGTCGATTGGACTTGCTCTGCTTGCAAAGCGATTCCGTTGGATTACTAAATGATTATATGTTTACTCTTACCTCCTCCTCTTCTCGTTCCCAAGCTCGTCGTGGCAAGTTAATGACTCCACATGGGGTTTTAGAAACACCGTTTTTCATGCCCATTGCTACGAAGGGAGCGGTGAAGACGTTATCTTCATTTGATATCGAGCGTCTTGGTTCGCCCATTTTACTTTCGAATACCTACCACTTGTGGTTGCGTCCGGGTCTTGAGGTGTTGAGGTCCTTTGGTGGTTTACACAAAATGATGGATTGGAATGGTGCTTTATTGACCGATTCGGGTGGATTTCAGGTTTTTAGTTTATCGGGCTTGCGCAAGCTCACCGACCAAGGGGTTGCTTTCCAGTCCCATATCGACGGAGCTAAGATGATGCTGACCCCGGAGCTTTGCATGGACATTCAGCGGACGATTGGGAGTGATATATGTATGGTTTTGGATGTTTGTACCGAGCTTCCTTCAACTCGTTCCAACTTGGAGCGGGCGTTAGAACTTACTACCGTATGGGCAAGACGTTCTAAAGAGGCGTTTGAACAAACACGCGCAGGCTCTTTTAACCCGGGAGCGTTATTATTTGGCATTGTTCAAGGCGGAACGGAGGTTGATTTACGACGCCGAAGTGCGGCTGAGCTACGTGAAATTGGCTTTGATGGGTATGCGGTTGGTGGTCTATCCGTCGGCGAACCGTTTGAGGAAGCATGTGCGGTGTTGGATGTGTTACGCGAAGAGATTCCAACGGATAAGCCTCGTTATTTTATGGGAGGTGCGCAGCCGCATGAGATCGTTGGGTATGTCCAGCGCGGCATTGATATGCTTGATTGCGTTTTGCCTACACGGAATGCTCGGCATGGCACATTGTACCGTTTTGTGCACGATGATCTTACACGTCCGGATTTCTATGAAATGATCCATGTGACGAATGAAAAATGGAAGGGGAGTCAAACGCCGCTTTTTGTTCATCAGGGTGGAGGAAAAGGTGCCTCTGGGGCGGAAGAAGAGCTTTCGCGATACACGATGGGCTACCTTCGTCATCTTTTTTCGGTGGATGAAATGCTTGGTTTGCGTTTAGCTACTATGGTCAATGTCCGTTTTTATTTGGACCTCATGCAACGCATCAGAGCGCATATTGACCAAGGTATATTTTGATGGAGTACACCATTCATCGTCGAGCGCGGATGCGTTCAATTCGGTTGGCAGTCCATGCGGATGGATCGCTCGTTGTTTCTGCGGCTATCATGATTTCTCCTCAGACCATTGAACGACTTGTCCGGGAAAAGTCGTCTTGGATTGAACGTCAGCGGGCCAAAATGAAAGCGCGTGTGCGAGTTGCGCCTGCACCTTCTCTTCCAGATTACCGTCTTCATAAACAGGCTGCCCTCGCATTGGTAAAAGAGCGTATCGCTGTTTTTTCTTCATTCTATGGTTTTGAACCAAAACGTGTTTCAATAGGAAATGCCCGTACACGTTGGGGTAGTTGTTCGCGTCGTGGATCACTCACCTTTAGTTATCGGATCATCTTTTTGTCTCCGGAATTGCGAGATTATTTGATTGTCCACGAGCTTTGTCATTTGAAAGAGTTTAACCATTCTGTCCGGTTTTGGGCGTTAGTGGGGAAAGCGATCCCACATTGGAAGATGCTGCGTAGGCAATTAAGGATGGGATAAAAGAGGGGAGCTTTTCAGATGAAGGCGTTTGCGTCACAATCGCCAAGCATGGAACAAGATCTCCTTGAAGGATTAAATGAGGCGCAGTGCCAAGCCGTTACGCATACGGATGGTCCGCTTTTGATTGTGGCGGGGGCTGGGACAGGGAAGACCACGGTGCTAACTAGAAGGTACGTTCAATTATTGAGTCAAAAATCAAAAATCAAAAATCAAAAATCCGTAACAACGGCTAATATTTTGGCGTTAACATTTACCGACAAGGCGGCGGGGGAGATGGAGGACAGGATTTTGGGGCTCTTGCCGACGGGAACGTATGACTTTTGGATCTCGACGTTTCATGGGTTTTGTCAGCGGATTTTGGAGGCTCATGCACTCGAGATTGGGTTGCCGAACCAATTTCGTGTTTTATCGACGACCGATGCCTGGCTGCTCTTAAAGCGCCGCTTTTCAGAGCTTCCTCTTGACCATTATCGCCCCCTCGGAAACCCGGTTAAATTTTTACGGGCGCTTTTGCAACATATTTCTCGAGCGAAAGATGAAGGGATCACTCCAGAGCAGTATTTAGCTTTTGCTCAAAACGCAACCTTTGATGTTGATGAGGAGGCTGCCCAAGGCGAACGAAGGCGCTTGCAGGAGCTGGCAGACGTTTATTTTGCTTATCGCAAGATCTTGCTTGAGGAAGGATGTTTAGACTTTGGCGATTTAATCTTGGAGACGCTGCGATTATTTCGCGAACGACCGGTGATTTTGGAGGTGTATCGTGAACAATTTGCCTATGTCATGGTGGATGAATTCCAGGATACCAACTGGGCCCAGTATGAGCTTTTGAAGTTGTTGGTCGGTAAACGTCGCAATTTGACGGTTGTTGGCGACGATGACCAGGCAATTTATAAGTTTCGTGGGGCTTCACTCGCCAACATTTTGCAGTTTCGTGATGATTTTCCGGACGCGAAGACGGTGGCACTTACCCAAAACTATCGTTCAAAACGCGAGATTTTGGATTGCGCGTATGAATTTATACGGAAGAATGACCCTCACCGTCTGGAAGTGAAGTTGCAAGAAACGGGATTGTCGAAAAAACTGTCTGCCCACCGAGGAGCAGGCGGAGAGATTGAGACGGTGTGGGCACCTTCGGTTGAAGAGGAGGCGGAGGCGGTCGTGGAAGACATTAAAGCTAAGGCGCAAGCAGGGGATACAAATTGGAATGATTTTGCCATCCTCGTTCGCTCCAATGACGGAGCCGAGCCGTTTGTGCGGGCTTTTGAGCGTCATGGGATTCCATTTCAGTTCATGGCGTTACGGGGGTTATACGGGAAGCCGGTCATCTTAGACGTGATAGCACTCTTGTCGCTTTTGGATGGCTATCACGAATCGTCCGCAGTTTGGCGAGCCTTGGCGTTGCCTTGTTATAACCTGTCAGCTCGTGATCGGGCGGAGCTCGTGCAGCTTGCCAATCGAAAAGGGCTGCCGCTTTGGCTCGCGCTTACCTTGGTCGTGCGTGGCGAGCGGCAAGGGTCTGAGGTGAGCGAGGAAGGGCTGAAGGTCTTGCGAGCCTTAGTAGCGACCGTCGACAAGCTTGCGACTAGTGCTCGTCGTGATCCGCCTCTTAAACTCCTTCAGGCCGCTCTAGAGCAAACAGGGTATTTAGCCATGGTCGTCAAATGGCCTGAGCGTGAGAAACGTGAGGCACTTCAATGGCTAAATGGCTTTGCCTCGCGTATCAAGCGTTATGAGGCGGTTTCGACGGATCCGTCATTGCGTGATTTTTTAGAGGAACTTCGTCTTGAAATCGAAAGTGGGGAAGAAGGGGCGCTTGATACCGATTCCGATTCGGGACCTGAGTTAGTAAAGATCTTGACCGTCCATGCGGCCAAGGGGTTGGAGTTTAAGCATGTATATGTGGTTTCGCTGGTCGAACAGCGTTTTCCTTCTCGTGGTCGTCCTGAGGCTATTCCACTGCCGGATGGACTCGTGCAAGAGCATCAAGAAGAAGGGGACCATCACTTAGAGGAAGAGCGGCGGTTATTATACGTGGCCCTGACGCGTGCCAAAGATACCCTCATGATAACCGGAGCTTCGGATTATGGAGGTACGCGGCCTAAGAAGCCTTCCCCCTTTTGGGCGGAGGCAAAGTTGGATGTGCCGGATTCGTTGGTGATTGGTCGTGATCCGGCTAAGTTGTTGTTACCTCCTGAGGAAGTTGCGCTGACCGAAGCTTACCAAGAAAAAACCTTATATCCATTAAAGCGGCGTTTTAGCTTTACCCAGCTAGCTGCCTTTCGAAAATGTCCCTTACAATACAAATTTGCTCATATTTATCGTATTCCGGTGTTGGGTGCGTACCAAAAGAGTTTTGGACAATCCGTCCACTTAACCTTCCAACGTATCCTTGAGCTACATCGTGAGCGAAGCCGAGCGGTACAGGGGGACTTATTTGCGACTCCTCAAGGACCGGTGCAGGCAGGTTTAGGTTTGCGCGTGATGGAAGAGGAGGCATTACGCATCTTCGACGAAGCTTGGATTGATGAGTGGTATGAGACGCGTGCGCGTCATGATGAATATTATCAAAAAGGTCGAGGGGCAGTGCGTCAATTTTATCGTGCGTATGTGCAGGCTGTGCCCGAAGTGCTCGAGATTGAAAAAGATTTTACCTTGATTCTGGGTCAGCATTCTTTGAAAGGGAAAATTGATCGGGTGGATCGTTTATCGGATGGAAGTGTGATGGTGTTGGATTATAAGACGGGGACGGCCAAGGAGACGTTGGAAGCGGAGGATAAGGAGCAGCTGTATTTATACCAAATTGCTTTGGAGGAACGTGGACTTACGGTTGGACGGCTGTCATATGTCTATGTTATGGATTGGGAGTTCCGTGAGGTTGAGCCTTTGACCGGTCCTGCCCGCCAGAAGTTCCTAGATAAGCTTGAGCAACGCATGGATGAAATCCTGAAGTCAGACTATCCGCCGAATCCAGAACCGTTTACCTGCAAGTTTTGTGATTTTAGGAATATCTGCGAGTTTCGCAAGTTATAAGTATGGCTCTCGAACCGATCCGTCGTTTTCTTCCTCGCGCCATCCAGACGGCAGGCATTGCCGACAAAGTGACAGCGGCGCGTGTTTTATTTGAGGCGCAGCAATCATTGGTGCGCCTATGGGGAGAGGAGAGGGCGGCGTATGTGCAGATGGTATCTTTCTCGGAAGGAACGCTTAAGGTTGCGTCTTCGGCTGGAGCCGCTCTCCAAGAGCTAAAAATGCAATCCGTCCGTTTTCAGAACGATGTAAATCGGGTCTTGGGAGCAAAAGTGGTTAAAAAGATTTTGTTTGTTAGCAGATAGATGAATGTACTCAGCGGGAAGATGTTTTTCTTGCCGAGGACTGCCCGAGATCCTTAAAGATGGCTCCTAGGAAATAACCCGGGCCCTGCAGGCAAGAAAGCGTCTTTCCGCTAGTTCTGCTTGAGTTATATATAGAGTGGAGCAGGGATCGTTTTTGCGTTACAATGCTGCCATGCGTTCCGGCATGACCTTTTCTGTCTACCTTTGGACCATGGCGGCTACCACCTTGCTCGCTTGGGTTGGTTGGCTCGTGGTTCTATTTCGTTTGGATCCTGTGGAAACGGGCATTCCAGGGTTATTTCTTTTTTATATCACTTTATTTGCGGCCTTGATGGGTACCATAGCGGTTGTTGGTGTTTTGTACCGTGTGTTGGTTTTGAAACGTCAGGAAATTGTGATGCGTGAAGTTCGCATTTCGTTTCGTCATAGCATTATGCTAGCCTTTGTGGCGGTGGCGACCTTGGCATTATCTGCCCAGAATGTGCTGGTGTGGTGGAATATCCTAGGATTATTTGCAGTTTTGGGGGTGGTTGAATATGTGTTTGTGGCGATGGAAGAGAGTAGGAGGATGTAAAAACCAAAAGATTTACCCCTCTCTCGTCGGCACCTTCTTTGTTTCGCCTTAGACGGCTTATCGCCTGGCAAAATGCCTCGGGCACTCCTTCGTTCAGGAGTAAATCTTTTGGTTTTTACATCCGGATGAATATTGAGTTGCTATCTTTGTGAAGAGTCTCTATGATCCTCCTGTATGTGGCGAGCTTTATTGCGTAATTTTACCAAACAGCTTGGCATTGATTTGGGAACCTCGAATACCTTGGTCTATGTCAAAGGGCGAGGAATTGTAGTCAATGAGTCTTCAGTGGTGGCGGTGAATCGTCGGAATGGTCGTGTGCTCGCGGTTGGGGAGGAGGCTCGGTCCATGATGGGCAAAACGCCCCCGCATATTCTGGTGACGCGTCCTTTGCAGCGAGGGATTATTGCCGACTTTGAAGTTACAGAAAAAATGCTGCGGTATTTTTTTGATAAAGTCCATGACGATCGGTCTCTTGTCCTTCCTCGTCCACGCGTGATCATTTCTGTTCCGCTAGACGTGACGGAGGTGGAACGTAAGGCGGTCGGCGATGCAGCTATGAGTGCGGGTGCCCATGAGGTCCTTGTCGTAGAAGAGCCGATTGCCGCGGCGATTGGAGCAGGGATGGATATTTCTAGCCCGCTCGGCAACATGATCGTCAATATCGGTGGCGGAACCACAGAAGTAGCAGTCATCTCTTTGAATGGGGTGGTAACGGCTAAGAGTATGGCGATTGCGGGAGAAGAGCTCAATAAAAATATCGCCCAGTATGCCCGTGACGTCTTTAACCTGCTCTTAGGTGAGGGGATCGCTGAGCAGATTAAGATGGCCGTCGGTTCGGCGGTTGAGATGGGTGAGACAATGGAAACATCAATGCGTGGGCGTGATATTTTAAGTGGGTTGCCACGAGAAATTTTGGTGAATGATGCACAAATCCGCGAAGCCTTGGCTCGTTCTGTTAAGGGCATTGTCGAACAGGTAAAAGCTATTTTAGAGATTACTCCTCCGGAGCTTGTGGCGGATATTTATCAAAAAGGTATTGTGCTCACCGGCGGTGGAGCGCTCTTGCGTGGCATGGATGCAGCTATCAGTCGTGGGACGGGTTTGCCGGTACGTGTGGCCGACGATCCTTTAACGGCTGTTGCACGGGGTACCGGGATGTTGTTAGACCAGCGTGCCTTACTTGATGATGTGGCCTTTCCGGCGACGGAACGCATCCCCGGCGTGTAATGTTCTTTTGCATCGTTTAGGCGTTCTTTATTTTGCAGCTTGCTCTTCCCATGAAACCTCGTTCTCTCTTTGTGATTGGAGGTAGTGTATCTCTCTTCCTTCTCTTGATCTTGACCGGAGCGGCCAAGCCTGTTGGTAGTGCTTTGCGGGTGGTGACGGCTCCGCTTATGCAATTCTCCGCGATTTCTACGCAGCGTGTTCGAGCTCTATTAGGCAGATCTGCTGGTTCGGAGGCGCACTTGCAAGAACTTGAAGCCCGTATCGCTGGGAATGCCTTAGACCGTGCTCGTCTGCAAGGATTAGAAGAGGAAAACCGTACTTTGCGTACGCAGCTTCGTTTTTTGCAGACTTCCGGGTATGAATCGGTGGGAGCGCAGGTTATTGGACGAGATTTACAAAATGGTAGGATGCACTTCTTGCTTGACCGGGGAACACGTGACCAGGTGGAAGTGGGGCAAGCAGTCATTACAGGAGAAGGGGTGTTTGTGGGCAAGATTTTGCGTGCTACCGAACGCTTATCTGTTTTGGAAGTCTTTACTGATCCGGATGCGCGTACGTCAGCTTCTCCTTCCCAGCGTCAGCGGTTAGTGGGTATTGTGGAAGGGCGAGGGAATGGGGCGGCTCTTTTGACGTATATTCCACCATCGGAAGTTTTAAAGAAAGACGATTTACTGGTTACGGCGGGGACGGAGGAAAAGGTGCCCGGCAATCTGCCATTGGGGATCATTAACCGTGTTAATGGACAGCCAACGGATCCGTTCTTAACTGCCGCTATTGAGCCTCTAGTAGGATTGGATCGTTTATCGATGGTGTCAATCCTTCGTCCGACGGTTTTGAGGCCAAGTCCTTGACGCTTATATGCAGGGAATATTTTTCAGTCTCTTGTGTGGACTCTTGGTTGCGATCTTTCAGATCGCCGTTATTCCCTTTCTTGTTTCCTATCACGAGATTGGGTTAGTGATTCCTTGTTTGGTTTTAATGCTGGTTCGCACGCGCTTTGCCTATGCGCTGACCTTTGTCCTGATGGTGGGATTTTTATGTGATAGCTATACGCTCTACGGTCTCGAATTTCACACGGTTCGACTTCTTCTCTTGTTCGCTGTGTCTTGGATTGTTTTTCGTCGTTGGTTAACCAATAAATCTGTCTACACTGCTTTAGTCCTATCTTTACTTATAACAGGCTTAGATGCGTTCTTGGCGTTTGCGAGCGATGTCTTCCAAGGAGTGGCGCCTGGACTAGCCTGGTCCTGGAAAGGATTTTTCTTGGCGCTCCTTATCCATGGGATCTGTTCCTTTGTCGTGTTCAGTTTTTTAAGCTTTTTTTCTTTGCAAGCCCGACTCTTCCCGTTACAGCGTTCGCGCTCTTCTTATTATGGCTAGTCGCTTCTTTTACGTGCCCGGTGCGCAAGAGCGCGATTGGCGTATTTCTCAAGATCAAGAGGAGGTTGTGCATCATGAGGTTTTTTATGAAGATCAAGCTACCTCTGTCCGTGACCGTCCACTTTATCTCGGTAATCCTTTTACCGCGCGTCGGTTTTTATTCCTACAGTTGTGTGTTGGTTTTATATTAGCTGGACTTCTCGGACGTGCTTTTTGGATGCAGCAGTGGCAGGGGAACGTCTACGCTAAGCTGGCTGAATCCAATCGTTTACGAGAAGAGCCACTCTGGCCTAAGCGAGGGATTATTCGTGATCGTACAGGAGTCATCTTGGCTGATAATATTCCCCGCTTTCAAGTTACCATGACGCCTCGTGAGCTTAGTAAGGGAGACCAGCTTTCCTTGGATTTGGGGCAGGCGGCTCGTTTATTGGGTCTAAGTATCAATGACTTACGTCTCTTTGCTACTGTTACCGGCACGGCTCGCGATGAGGCGGTCTTGGTCGCTGATTCTCTATCATATGACCGGGCTATGTCTATGGCAGTGGCTTTGCCGCACTTGCCCGGATTTCGCTTGGAGATTCGTCCCAAGCGCCGTTATCCTTTGTCGACGACCATTCCGAGCTTATCGCATATCTTGGGGTATGTCGGCAAAGTGTCTGAGGATGACTATGCGTTGCACCGTGAGGAGGGATACCGACGGGCGGATGAAATTGGCAAGATCGGGATTGAAGCTACTTATGAAACGGAGTTGCGAGGGAAAGTGGGTGAACGGGTGAGTGAGGTCGATGCCTTTGGCCGACGCCGAGCTGGAATCCGTGAAACTCCATCTACCGACGGCAAAGAAATGCGTCTTTCTCTTGATAGCCAATTGCAGGCGGCTGCCGAACAAGCGTTACAGGCCCAGCTCTCGCAAGCTAAGACCACGAGAGGTGCCGTTGTTGCTTTGGATCCGCGCAATGGGAGTGTGTTGGCGCTGGTGTCTTGGCCAGGATACGACAACAACTTGTTTTCCGGTACGGTTTCGTCCACCGCCTACCGTGCCTTGGCGGATAATGCTGACCATCCTCTTTTTCCGCGCGCCTGGTCCGGCACGTACCCATCTGGTTCCACGGTCAAGATCGTTATTTCTGCAGCCGCGTTGGCTGAGAAAATCATTACTTCAACTACGAACGTTTTGTCGGTGGGAGGGATTCGCGTCGGCCCGTGGTTTTTTCCGGATTGGAAAGCCGGCGGGCATGGAGTAACGAATGTGCGTCGGGCGATTGCTTGGTCGGTCAACACATTTTATTACTATATCGGCGGGGGCTACGAGTCGTTTGTGGGGCTTGGAGTTGACCGTTTAGGGGCTTGGATGAGGCGCTTTGGGTTGGGTGAGAAAACGGGGATTGACCTGCCCGCGGAAGCGGCGGGGTTTGTACCGAGCAAAGAATGGAAACAGGAGGCCAAAGGGGAACCTTGGTTTTTGGGTGACACTTACAACCTGTCGATTGGGCAGGGAGATCTATTGGTTACTCCTTTGCAAGTGGCGGTTTATGCCGCGACGGTGGCGAATGGGGGAACGTTACTCCGGCCTCATGTACTTGAATCGATGACGGCCACAACTGGTGGGGAGCGTTCAGGGCCGACCTTTACGCCACGGGCTACGCAGGTAACGGATGCGGAGGTTTTAGAAACGGTGCGCTTGGGAATGCGTGACGCCGTTACTTACGGTTCGGCACGGGCGCTTAGTGTGTTGCCATTTGCAGTGGCGGGTAAAACGGGTACGGCGCAATGGAATAGCAACCGGCAGACTCATGCTTGGTTTACGGGCTTTGCTCCGTTTGAGGCGCCGGAGATTGTCGTAGCCGTCCTGTTGGAAGAAGGAGGGGAGGGTTCTGCTTACGCAGTTCCAGTGGCAAAAAATGTCTTCCAAGCTTGGTGGAAGTTGCGTTCGGAACGGGGAGGGGTCTTTTAAAGGTTGACGTTCGTAAAGGCCTTGTGTATTGTTGGTTTATCAAGGCAGCGTTCTTCTGTCTTTACGAATGAAAAAACGTCTAACCACGTTTTTTCATTTGTTCATCCCCGACGATTTATTCAATCTTTATCTAAAGCGCGAAGGCTTCTTCACCTATGTCCCCGGTTCAATACGTGTCCCAAGATCGACTTAATGAGCTTACGGCTGAGCTTCATGAGCTTAAGACGGTAAGACGCCGCCAAGTGGCGGATCGTATTGAGGTCGCCAAAGCATTGGGAGACTTGTCCGAAAACGCCGAATACCACGAAGCTAAGGATGAGATGATTTTGCTTGAGACTCATATTTTTGAGGTCGAAGAGTTTTTGAAGAGCGCCCGTGTCATTGATGAAGCGGCCACTTCTGATGGAGTGGTTCGTGTGGGCTCTACCGTGGTGATCGAAGTGAATGGTAAAGAAAAAACGTTTCAGATTGTAGGTTCTAACGAAGCGGATCCTATTAACGGCAAGATTTCTAATGAATCTCCTATTGGGAGCGCCCTGCTTGGTTCTCGTGTTGGTGATAAAGTACCGGTGACGACGCCAGCGGGTACGACCCCGTATCTTATTAAGCAGGTGAAGTAAGTTGGTAAGTCTGCTAGTATTGGCCGCATATGTTGCTTGATGAATTTCAGGTACGGCGTGAGAAGTTAACTAAGCTCAAGGCGTTGGGTGTCGATCCTTACACGTCTGACGCCGTGCGTACGCATACGATGGGTGAGGCTTTGTCCGCGTTTGAGACATTGTCTGGCGAGGCTCGTGTGGTTACCTTAGCTGGACGCATCCTTACGATCCGTGTGCACGGCGGGATGATGTTTGCCGATGTCTTGGACCAATCGGGGAAGTTGCAATTTACGTTTAAGCAAGATGATATTGGTGAAGAGGTATTCACGCGTTTCCGCGATTTGATGGATCCGTCGGATTTTGTCGAAGCGACGGGGACATTGTTTGTGACCAAGCGTGGGGAGAAATCGTTGGCGGTGCAAAGTTGGCGAGTGTTGTCTAAAGCCTTGCGGCCATTGCCGGAGAAATGGCATGGATTACAGGATGTTGAAGCGCGTTATCGTCATCGCGAATTGGACTTGATCATGAATGCAGAGACCCGCCAGCGGTTGGTCGCGCGTTCACGGATGGTGTCGGCTTTGCGCCACTTTTTGGATGAACGTGGATTCATGGAGGTGGAGACACCCATTTTGCATGCGATTCCCGGTGGGGCTAATGCGCGTCCGTTTATCACGCACCATAATAGTTTGGACGTTGACCTGTATTTGCGCATCGCTCCTGAACTGTTTTTGAAGCGTCTTGTAGTAGGTGGATTTGAGAAAGTCTACGAGGTTGGCCGTTCGTTCCGCAACGAGGGCATCGATTACGCCCATAACCCGGAATTTACCATGGCTGAACTGTACTGGGCATTCGCTCCTGTCAAAGATGGGTTTATCGATTTCTTGGAATCAATCATGCGTCACATGATTCAATCTGCTGTTGGTGCTCTCCGCGTTCCCTACGAAGACCATGAGATTGATTTTTCCGTGGCTTGGCCACGGACCACTTTTCGTCAAGCTATCCTGGATGCATGTGGAATTGATATTGATGCCCATCGAGATGAGAAGTCCCTTGTCCAAGCGGTGAAAAGCAAGGAGCTAGCGATTGATTTTAAAGGGTGTGTGGGGATTGGCGAATACTACGATGAGTTGTACAAAAAAACGGCGCGTGCCGCCTTCCGTCAGCCAACGTGGGTGTTGGATTACCCGGTGGAGCTCAAGCCGCTAGCGCGTAGTTGTGCCCACGATGCAACCAAGAGTGCTTCTGCTCAATTAGTTGTTGAAGGAGCAGAGATTATCAATGCCTATTACCATGAATTAACCGATCCACTTGACCAGCGTCGTCGGTTTGAAGCACAAGAAATGCTGCGTGAGCAGGGGAGCGACGAAGCGCAGCAAGTTGACGAGGATTTCTTGTTTGCTTTAGAGCAGGGGATGCCGCCTACCTCTGGATTCGGCATAGGTATCGATCGTTTAGTTGCTTTTTTGACCAATGCTCCGAACTTAAAGGAGGTGATTGCGTTTCCTACTTTGAGACCGAAAGCGGGTAGAGAAGTAGAGGAGTAGCGGAGAATAACTATGACGACTGTTTTGTGCTTCGGGACGTTTGATAGGCTTCATCCTGGGCATGAAGACTATTTTCGTCAGGCAAAAGACTTAGGTGAGTGCGTGGTTGTGATTGTGGCTCGGGACGAAACAGTGCTAAGCGTGAAGGGTCGGCGCCCGCGGCAGAGTGAGCAGGATCGTCTGGCTGCTGTTTCCTCCCATCCACTTGTTGCTAAAGCTCGGTTGGGTCTTCCGGGCGATAAATATCAAGTCATCGAGGAGGTAAGGCCTGACATCATTTTGCTTGGCTACGACCAGCAAGCTTTTACGGATGACTTGGAGAAAACCTTGCGCGAGCGCGGCCTTTCCTGCACAGTAAGGCGAGCAAGGGCCTATAAGCCGGAAGTGTATAAGTCGTCCCTTTTGAATAAATCCTAACTTTACTTTCCTCTCTTTTCGTCATCCCGAACGCAATTCGATGGGGTGAGGGATCTGGCTTGGAAACGGGTAGCGATCATATAAATGGCTACTTGTTCCGGTCGATATCCTTCATTGCGTCAAACTCCATTCAGGATGACGAAGTAATAAGAATATGATCGATATAAAACTCTTGCGCGAACAACCGGACATGCTCCGAGCTAATACCAAAGCCCGCAATGCATCTGTAGATGTAGATGCGTTGTTTGTATTGGACGAACGCCGCTTGACACTTTTGCGTACGCTCGAAGAAATGAGGCGCGAACGCAATGAGGTTGCGGAAGCGATGAAATCCGCCACGGCAGAAACTCGACCCGGATTGATTGAACGGGGGAAGGCGATTAAGGAGCAAGTGTCTCTTCAAGAGGCGGAGTTAGAAAAGGTAGAAATAGAATGGAAAGAGATGACCATGCGCATCCCGAATTTGACGCATCCCGCTACTCCCGTTGGTGCTTCTGACGAAGACAATAAAGAAATGAAACAAATCGGCGAGATTCGGAAGTTTACTTTTCAGCCGCGTTCCCATGTTGAGTTGGCGGAGATGCATGACTTGATGGACTTTACCCGGGCAGCGAAAGTCAGCGGTGCCAAGTTTTATTTTTTAAAAGGAAAGTTGGCCTTGCTTGAGCAGGCGTTGATTAAATACGCGATGGATCTTATTTACCGAGAAGGCTACGAGGTTTTGACGACGCCGGATGTTGCTAAAGAAGCTGTTTTAATCGGGAAAGGATTTCTGCCGCGAGGACCTGAGAAACAAGTGTACTATGTCGAGGAACAGGACTTGGCACTGGTAGGAACATCAGAAATTACTGTCCTGGGATACCACATGGATGAGATCATTCCGGAAGAAGAGGTTCCAAAAAAGTATGTCGCATTCTCCCACTGTTTTCGCACGGAGGCTGGTTCTTATGGGCGCGAATCGTACGGGCTTTATCGTGTGCACCAGTTTTCGAAAGTGGAAATGTTTGCTTTTGCAAAACCAGAGCAGTCCGAAGCGATCCATTTGGAGTTTTTACGTTTAGAAGAGATGTTCTGGCAGAGTCTGGGTATTCCGTATCGGGTCGTTGATTGTTGTACGGGAGACTTGGGTGGGTCGGATTATCGTCGGTATGATATTGAGGCTTGGATGTGGGGCAAGAATGAAGGCAAAGGCGGTTGGGGTGAGGTCACGAGTACGTCGAATTGTATTGATTACCAAGCCCGCGGGTTACAGATTAAGTATATGACCAAAGAAGGGCAGAAGGAGTATGTGCACACCCTAAACGGAACGGTGGTGGCGACACCTCGTGCGCTATTGTCTATTTTAGAAAACTACCAGCAAGAGGACGGGTCGATTTTGATCCCAGAAGTTCTCAGGCCATATTGTGGGTTTGATAAGATTGGCTCATGAGATTGAGTGGCGATATGCACAGCGTAGTCTTGACGGAGCTTTGGCACGATTCATTGATTGTGCTATAGTATAGCTACGGGAACGCAGACCCCGAATGCAAGACAGTCAAAAACACCCGGCTAAGTGCCTGGTGTTTTTGTATTTATGAGGTCCTCGTTTTTTCACACTTCCTCATTCTGAGCGGAGATCAGCTGATGAAAAAGAATGCTCATTGTCGAAGAATCCCTTGTTATGCCGTTTTTATTTCAACTCTCTCGTTCCAAGATGTTCTTAGAGGGAAAGACTCGAAGGCGTAGGAGTACGCCGGCAGAGAAAGGTGTGAGTTTGAAGTATGTTGACTGATTGAGTAGACGGCTCAGCAGCATTCGTCGGGGAGATCCCAGAAGACGCCGCAACCTTTGCCTGCGCGCATGAGTGCACTATTGAGCGTTTGCCGGGCGGTTTTGGCAGCTCCACCAGGGTCGAGTTGGTTGCAGATGGCGTGAGTGGACACGATTACTCCGAAGCCATTGTAGTCTGCTGCAGACACGGCGTCGTCCGTGTCCCCACCTTGTGTATCGAATGGAACCAGGAAGAAAGTGCTCGGCACTTCGCCGATGAAGGTATTGGCTGCAGCTTGGGTGCTTGGGTCGCAGTCATCAACCTTCGCGTTGATGATAACGAGCAGCTCTCTGCTCACTACGTACCGGATCACCGTCTCGAGTGCCCGTACGCCTGCGGGTCCGTACCGTTCGAAGAGCTCGATGTTCGGCTTGTACGCGACCACGTAGGGTGTCGTTGCGTTGATGATGGAATGGTAGAAATCGACGAGCAGTCTGTACATACGGTCGGATTCGTCCGAGTTTCCGTCTCCCTGATACGTGCGCACCAGTTCTGCGGGCATCTCCTCGAGGTTGGGATCGAGTCCCACCACGAGAACACTGCCCACCTTTTTCATCCGATCGATCAGCCGATCGGCGAAGGTGAGATTGTTTGTCATTAATGCTCCTCGCTTTGTCCGAACCACACTACTATTAGTCCGTGTATGTTGTATCGTGAATGAAAAAAATAGACAAGAGAGCTAAGTTACCAGAAACACACTGGTCGACACGGGGTCGACCACTACGAAAAACACACGGGGTAAACCCGTGTGTTTTGGTCGGAGGGCAGGAAGACCACGCTCCTATATTGTATTATTTGTATAACGTTCCTCCCCACTCTACCAAGGTAAACCCGTCACGCGTTGGTGTTATGATCTTAGGTTCTGGAATGGAAATCGGTTCTGCTAATTTTCGCCAATCCATAAAAAGACGGATCGAAGTTTTCGGTCGCGGAGTAACGTTTAATGGTGCTGCTTTGTCCCATGCATCTGTTAAGAAGGCGACACGATAGTAGGCAGCGCCTATCATCTTCGGTGCCCAGAAGTCTCGAAACTCGCGGCTCTCGGTTTCATTTAACCCATACTTTGCTAGAGTCTTTTTTAAGAAGGAATCGACTTCTCCATCTTTGACGATGAACCCTTCATTTGGCATTTGATAAGACACTCCTAATCCTTCCCAGAATAGTGAGCCGACTTTACTGCCATCCGACATGGTTAATGATCCGTTTGGTTCGGCGGTTACATTCCAGCCGGTTCGAGGATAGGTGGGTTCGCTAACGGTGACTTGGACGAAAGAGGGGAGTTTGACGTTTATGCCCATGGTTCTCTCTGGGTAGAGGTAGATAACAGGTTTGCCACATTCCGCTAGCGGAAGTGTTTTATCGTTGCTGTAGCGAATCCAGCGGCCAAAGGCGTCTTTCCAGAAGAAGATTGGCACTTTTTGTTGTTGCATGAAAGCATTAAACGATGGTTTTTCACCATTTTGATCATAATCCATCCAAGATTCGTAGGCTTTTCTTACTTCCCCATGATTTTTCGGATCCTTTGGGAAATAGATAGGGTCACCTTCTATTGTTTTTCCGGCTTCCACCAAACCTGACATGGGTCCAATTTGGTCTGCTGTCATGATATCTGTGCATTCGTGAAATCCGCAGCCCCCAAGCGTATAGGGAAGAAAGGTGTTGTTGTTTGCAAATTCCGTCTTCCAGATCAGATAAGGGCTTTTTACCGCGCTACTCGTGTCGGAAACACGAGAGGAGGTTGTATTCGAAGGAATGATAGAAGTATAGATTCCTACTCGCCCATCTTCTTGGAAGGCTTTGAGACAGGTAACGGAAACTTGATTTGACGCAAAGAATTGTTTTGCAGGTCCGGCGAACACATTAATACCTTCTTTACTTCCGCTAAACTTTTGTTGGCCTGGACATCCTTCATTGGTGCATTCTCCTAAGTCATACGCAAAATTTGTTTCCCCGTTGAGCACTAACTGCTTACCATTCTCGAGGGTGACTCGAGTGGGAAGGGGGCGTGAGACGTTCAAGCGTATATTTGGTGCGGCGAGCAAATGACTTTGAGAAGAGGCCTCATAGCTTTCCTTGCCGAGTAGGAGTCCCTGATGTCGTCTTTCATCCACTAACAAGTGTTCGTAGTTGGCGTAATAGCCCATGCCGGTGTCTGTCGTTCGCAGCAAATAGATGGTTGCTCCATCATATTCGCTCCCGCGCACAATCCCTAGTTTCCAGAGCTGGGTTTTGGGATCGAAATCAACTACATCACCGCGCTCAATCTCTTCTTGGGAGATGCGTGTTTTAAAATATGCCGCATCTTCATCTGTATCTTTGATGCCCAAGCTATTGTAAAGCGTTTCTAATGAGACTGTCGTCCGTGGTTGCCAATTGACTTCCAGTGAGAGTGCCCGAGCGTCAACGCGGTTTTCTTTGGCGGTGGATGGTGGGGTGACGGGGGTAGGTTCAACCAGTGGTTCAGATGGTGGCCTAGGGGGTGTAGGTGGGGTTGGAGGATTTGATGCTGCTGGTGGAGTGGTGGGTACGGGCACGGTTCCGATGCGGGGAAGAAAACATCCTAACACGATGCCGAGGACCAAGACTAAGACTAGGTGCCAAGGCTGGACGGCGGAGGATTTGAGGGGTAGCGCGTTTGTTTCTGAAGGAGGATTGGATTGGGGATTATTCGATTCGTTCATAGATGTGTTGAGAAAATCTTACATCCATTCTACGACGCCTCTTAGAATTTGGCTATGCAGATTTGCCGGACTCTGATCAGCGATTTTTTCTAGCATCCTTTGCCTCTCCATTCCTGTAAGAAACATACTTCCGTTTTGCGACGCACGCATGGGATAAAGGTAGGCACGTAACGTGGATTGGTTGTCATGGTTTTTATTTGTCGTTACTCCAACCGCAAGTTGTATGGTTGGCGAAGGTGGATTGCGGACGATGAGTCGAAATCCTCCTGATTCGATGGGTTGAAGATTCAGAGAAGGAATCATCCGCGGTTCAAAGGTCATACTCACATCGGCTCGAGTGGCGTCCCAGATATATCCACATGCCTCTTTTATATCGATGACTTCCGGACAGGTATTTACTTTTGATGAAGTGCTATAGACGATGGTCAATGCTTGATACCGTCCGATATTTCCCAGGGGAGGAAGGTCGTACCAGCTGTAAGGATTATTGATCCAAGCTGCGTTTACACCATGCGGGCTTCCTTCAGATGGGTCATCCGGAAAGACGATGGCGTCTTGGCCACGGAAGACGCGGCCTTCCGGTCCTGCCAGGTGGGCGATGGGATGGTCTTTGGTGGCGGCAGTTTGTCCAAAGACGAGCGCGCTTACAAAGCGGGGCGGCCATGTTTCTTGAGTTCGTCCTTTAGAAAAGGAAACAAGAAGATGGCTGGTTGATTGTTGATCGATCGTCGCGCGTGCCAACCGCAAGGAGTTGGTATGAGCATGGATGGTGACGTTACCAAGGCCCAGTTCTCGAGCCACCATAAGACCGACGGTTAAGACGCCGGGAACGTCGGTTTCGAGATGAGGAACAGCGGAGGTATCCAATTGTTTAAGAGCGGCGATAGTTCTTTCATCATGAAAGTCAGCGAATTCTGCTGGGAGATAGTGCGAGAAATCACTGCTCACAAGAATTATGGCGCGTGGATCTTGTTTGAGTTCTTGGCTTAAGGCGCGGCCTACCCATTCTAAGTCTCCGTTGTCTACTCCATCTTTGATGGTTAAGGGGACAATAGATGCAGACGGCCAAGTGCGGTTTATGAAAGGGAGTAAAACGTGTACACCGTGTTCGCGCGGAAAGATGTGGTCATTTGACTGCAGTAAAGCCTCAGATATTTGTTCTAAGAGCCTATTTACTGCCCTTGTGTTTACGGCCGTTGTCGCTTGTGACGAAACGAACGAGGTTTTGGTAGTCGTGAATGGCGTTTTTCCCTGCGAAAAGTGATCCGGCGAAATGAGGAAGATGGTACTGGGTTGGAAGGGGAGAGAGGAGACGAGCGAGGCGATTTCTTTGGCGGCGACGAGGTGATGGGGAGCAATTAAGATCCGTGTTGAGCTTGGGACATCCCAGGTTTGTCGAACTTTCCAAGCTGGTTCAAGGAGATCGGCTGGTGGGACTTGGATGATCTTATTCCCTAAGCCTAGCGCAGTGGAGTTGGAGAACAAATGTACGTTTTCATCGATTATATTTATATTTTGCGACGCAAGATTTACTTTATTTATCTGCTCATATCCCAGAACCAAACCAGCCAGTACTCCTATTCCCAAAGTAACTAGATACCGTTTCCAACGTGTTTGCATAAAGAAGGGTACAGACAAAACAGCCGAGTCGTTGTCATGTGATAATGTCTCGGTTTTTTGTGTTTAAGAGCTTCTTGATCGGTTCGTACGTCATACGATGTATAGGAGAAGGTCCCAGCCGTTGTAGTGCTTCTTGATGCCCCTTTGTCCCATAGCCTTTGTGCTCTGCGAATGCATAGCCTGTGATTATTCCATCTAATTCTTTCATGTGCGTATCGCGGGCTACTTTTGCAATGATGGAGGCGGCAGCGATTGATTTACAGAGCGTGTCCCCGTGGATGATGGGTGTGCAGGGGATGGGGCCTGCGATCGGAAAGGCGTCGCTTAAAATCCATTCAGGGACGGTCTTCAATCCCACGATCGCTCGTTGCGTGGCCATAGCAGCCGCTTGACGGATGTTTAAAGCAGCAATTTCTTCGACGGATGCCGTCCCGATCGACCAGGCAAGGCTTTTCTCTTTAATTATTTTCGCGAGTCTTGTTCTCAGCACGGGGGAAAGTTGTTTTGAGTCGTTTATCTGGGGTAATCGCTTGCCGGGAATGAGTATGACAGCGGCTGCATAGACGGGACCTGCCCAGGCTCCGCATCCTACTTCATCAACTCCCGCCACGCAGAGCGTTCCTTGTGTCCATAAGGTGCGTTCATAGCTGAATGTTGGATGCTTCATGCTGGTACTATACGTTCTCTCCTTCCCCGTTACAAAAATCCAAAATGGTGGTATGCTTTAGCATACATCCCTCTATGCGCAAACATTTATCTTATTTTAGCGTTTTTTTTGCGGTTGTACTGGCGTGTATAGTGGTGACGGTTCCTGCTGTCACTCGAGCAGCGACGGCGAAGACGGTGGCTAAGAAAACGGTTACTAAAAAGGCTATTGCTTACGATCTTTACAATCCCCGACGACGTTATGGTGACGAAAAGATAGAAATCACCGATGCGACTTCCCGATGCAATACACCCGCCATGCAAAAGGTCCACGTGAAAAATTTGGAACAAGCTAAGAAGGATGGTGAACCGTATGCATTAACCTTTGATTCCGTTTCAGGAACAGACGTACTCCCTCCGCTAGCGGATGCTTATCGTACGTATCTCCAAGGTCTTGATATGGCGTGGGAAGCGATGGAGCAGCCCTACTGTGGGTTTGGTGCGTTTGGGACAAGTGCTGCCAATAAATCCTACAATAAAAGTGTTACTCGTATTCGAGCGCGATTTTTGGATGCAGCCAAAAAGAATAAAACGGTGGCCATGAAGTCTGCGAAATAATTTAGGTATGCGCCTGCTCGGGGTGGACTATGGAGGCACACGTGTTGGGTTGGCATTAGGCGATACGGAAACGGGTTTAGCGGGCCCGTGGAAAGTCTTGACCCGTAAAGACGACTCACAGCTCCTCCAAGAGCTTGTTGAGATTGTCCGGCAAGAAGCTATCGATCTGCTGGTAATTGGATTGCCTCATCCTTTGGCTGATCAGCAACGCGACACGGATCAGACACAGCGAATCCGTGAGTTTATTGAACTTGTGCGTACCAGTGGGCTCAGTGTGGTGGAGGAAAACGAAACATGGTCTTCCTCGCTTGCGGCAAAGCAGGGGATGGAGGCTGGATTGCGTGGGAAACGAGATGAGCTTGCAGCCGCTAATATTTTGCAAGGATATTTGGATAGATATGGGATAGGGGGTAGTGAGTAGGAGAGTAGTGGTGGAGTAGCTTATGTCCTACACACGTGATCGTGCCATTGTTTTACGTGCTGAGCCGTTTCGGGAGCAGGACGTGTGGTTGACGTGTTACGGACGAATGCTGGGAAAGTTTACAGCGGTGGCTCGTGGGTCAAGAGTTTTGAATGCGAAGCATTTAGGTCACTTACAACCCTTATCAGAAGTTGAGGTGATGATTGCCAAGGGGTCTGCGTTCGACAAGGTCGCAGTTGCTCGGTTGGTACACCCGCGTCATCACGTTCGGCGTTCTCTGTCGGCGACGATTCTTGCCGGCGCGGCGGCGGATTTTGTCGATCGACTCACGCATGTTGGCGCACCAGATTTCTATCTCTATGAACTTCTTCAAGAAGCCTTAGATGTTTTTTTTGACACGGAAGAAGAGGTAACGCCGGTGCGTGGGCAATTTTTGTTTGCTGCGTTTGCGTTAAAGATTTTACGCATGCTGGGACATGTCCCAGATGTACATCGTTGTAACCAATGTCGTGTGCCTTTAAAAGGAGAGGCCTTTCTCTTACAAAAAATTGGTATCATCACCTGTTCTTTATGCCGTTACGAGACGTTTCGCGCGGAGGAGGGAATGCGCTTACCCGAACGTTCCATCCCTTTATTTTTGTTTGTCAGCTCTCAGCCGCTCCCAGAATGTTTAAAAGTGACTGCTCCTCCATCCTTGTTTGAAGCTGTTCAAGCTATGGCGATGGCGTCTTTACGGCAGACGGCGGTTCACGTGCCTCCGCATGGGTTTGAGAGTGTGGGAATGATGTTAGCGGCAGTGAGTTGACGATTTTTGATTATCTTTGCATCCTGTCGTCGTCACCCGGCAATGGAGCATTGGGTTGACAAAGAAGGTGCCTGCATCATGGGGCGTTTTACCACGGTCAAGTTTGTTCGTCGACAGCTCCAGGTTCGTGTGAAGGGGACTCGCGGTTCTCATCTTTCTCCGAGGAGGCATCTCCGTAAGCATCGGCGGCGGTGCCAGAGGCGGTCGTGAGTCGTCACTCGAGGTTCATGTCGTGGGAGTGTTTTAACGTTTGTTGACAGGATTCTTTTTAAGGATATACTCTTTCCGCTTCTTCTCAGAAGTGGAAAGGAGAATCTTTTACGGTGTAAAGAAGAGGTAAACGGAAGAAAAGAAGGGAACTGTCTAGCGACCCATCTTAGGAGAGGTGGGTCGCATTTATTTTTTAAAGTGGTTGACGTATCGAGTCGAACCGACTATTTTTAAGGTCATATGATGGCTTCTATCAAAGATTTTTCCCGTTTGGTTGGACAGGTGGTTACCATTCAGGGTTGGGCCTACAATGTCCGTTCGAGTGGATCGATCGCTTTTTTGCAGATGCGTGATGGTTCCGGATTTACGCAGGCTGTCGTAGCTAAGTCAGGCGTTGATGAAGCGACTTGGAATGCGGCTACGCAAGTTACGATCGAGTCTTCTTGCATTGTCGAAGGAACGGTCGTTAAACATCCAAAACAAGAGGGTGTGTTTGAATTGCAAGCAACTAACGTCAAGCTAGTGCATCGTGCGGAGGAGTATCCGATTGGAAAGAAAGAGCATGGACCCGATTTCTTATTTGATAACCGGGATTTATATTTACGTTCCAAGACGCCTTGGGCGGTGTTGCGGATACGTGATCGGGTGTTTTTTTCGATCGAACAGTTTTTTCACGAAGAAGGGTTTATACGATTTGACACGCCCATTATTCAGCCAACGAGCTGTGAAGATACAACGCAATTATTTACCGTGAATTATTATGATACTCCCGGCTACCTTTCTCAGTCGGGACAGCTCTACAGTGAAGCGGGGATCATGGGGTTTGGGAAAGTATACGACTTTGGTCCAGTGTTTCGCGCAGAAAAAAGCAAGACGCGTCATCATCTTTCTGAGCTTTGGATGGTGGATGCCGAAATGGCCTACCATGACCAAGCCATGAACATGGAGGTTGAGGAGCGGTTGGTGAAACGGATCGTGAAAGATGTTCTGGAACAGTGTCAAGCTGAGTTACAGATTTTAGAACGTGACACGACGCTTCTTCAGCGTTTGGTTCATGAACCATTTGTGCATCTTAAACATTACGAAGCAAAACGCATCCTCAAAGAGGAGGGATTGATTCAGAAGGAGGTCTATGATGATGCGTATTGGCTTGATGACATGTCCACGGAAGAGGAGATCGCGCTTGGGAATAAATATCAGCTCCCTGTTTTTATTGAAGATTATCCTGCAGAGATAAAATCGTTTTACATGAAACGGTTTACGGATGAACGAGGCGTTCTTCGCGCTCGTTGTGCGGACTTGATTGCGCCCGAGGAAGGTCGTGAGATTATTGGCGGCAGCCAACGTGAAGAAGATCATGATAAGTTGAAGCAAGAAATTATTGCTCGTAACTACCCGTTGCAGCAATATGAGTGGTATTTAAATACCCGTAGATACGGGACAGTTACCCATAGTGGATTCGGCCTTGGCCTTGAGCGTACGGTGCGTTGGCTGTGTGGCATTCACCACATTCGTGAAACGATTCCGTTTCCACGTATGTTGAATCGGATGGAACCGTAGGGCGTAGTGGTCGACCCCCGTGTCGACCGGTGTAAGATTTCTTCGGGACATTCGGGTCGACACGGGGGTCGACCACTACGGTATTCGACGATATACTATCGTCATGTCTCGTTCTCCCCGCGAAGCTCCTGCACGGATCAACCCCGTTATTCTTTTGTTTCCGGTCATCATGGGGGTAATCGGGTGGGTCGTGATGAGTAAGACGGCTCTGCCCCCTACGTCTGACTCCCAGCCTTCTACTGCGCTTGTTGTTTCTTCCCCTTCTTCGACTACACGCATCGTCCTTGGACGTTCCCAGCCTTCAGCAGATAGGGACCAGCGTTTTGTGTATGACGTAGACGCGCAAACTCTGACATCTACTTCAACAGAGAAGGGTTGGAGATTACCGCTATCGTCGAGTGTCTATGTCACTCGTCCAACGGAAACAGGAGCGTGGTTATTAAGAGATGCGACCTGGAGTGTGGCACTGCGTAATCGACGGGGGAATGCTTATCTTGATCCTTTGTTTGTTGGTCAGCTAGATGAAAATCATTTTGCTGTTGCCGTAATAGATTCTGATCGTCGTATTTTATTGTCTGTGTCTCGTACGGGGGATATTCGTGAACTTCTTATTCTCACGGATGACACCGTTCCATTGGGGGTGGAAGATGGGCGTGTATGGTTGGTTGAATCAGCGCCACGAGAGGGGATAGAACTGCCTCCGCACGGCCCTTCAGTGGTTTGGTCAATTGATGTGAGAGGAACGACATCCACCCGCATCATTGATGAACGTAGGGATGCGTTGGTAACAGACGTTGTTGCTAACGGACGAGATGTGGCTTTTGGTACCGATCAGAGTGATATCCGTTTGGTTGACGATGGACAGCTTCTTAATCCTATAAAGGGAAGGTCGTTGGGATGGTTACCGGATCATCGTCTCGTTTTCTTAAGAGACCGACACGTGTGTATTGTTTCCCACTCTTCTCCTCCTGCCTGCAGTTCCGTGACCGTGCCTGATGACCTTCGTTGGATCGGTTCTTTGCCTTAATTCCCTTTTTCTATGAATGAATCTCAACTTCCATCTTCCCCGCGGCATCTCACCCTCTTTGTTTGGCTTGGAGTGTTTGCGACGATCGTTGCCTTCCTAGTCCCTCTTTTCCTTACCCAATACGTCCGGTCCGAGCGTGCTCGTTTGGCTGCCTGTGAACGTCAAGAGCGCGTGGACTGTGATCCTTCCGTGATTTGGTTGTTGATGAATTAAGGCTTTTATGCGAAGCTACGGCGATATGACGCGCAGCATGGTTTTAGAAACGGTTGGCAAGATCGGCGAGTCCGTCTTGCTTAAAGGGTGGGTCAATACCCGCCGAGACATGGGAAAATTGGCGTTTTTGGATGTCCGCGACCGATCGGGTTTGGTTCAGGTGGTGCTTGTCCCGGCGGAGTTGGACGAAGCTTCTCGGGAAACCATGAAAGAAGTACGTGGTGAGTTTTGTGTGGAGATTCATGGAGTTGTTCAAAAACGTGGAGAAAAACAAATCAACGCAGACCTGCCTACCGGCACGGTTGAAGTTTTAGCGAAGCGATTGATCATTTTAAATCCTGCCAAAACGTTGCCGTTTGAAATTGAAGATACCTCTAAAGTGAATGAGGAGTTACGTCTTAAGTACCGGTATTTGGATCTGCGGTCGCCGCGCATGCTTAAAAACATGATTTTGCGTGATGCGGTCGCCAAGTTTTTTCGTGATTTCCTTCACCGTCACGGATTCTTGGAAATTGAAACTCCTTATCTCACAAAAGGCACCCCCGAGGGTTCGCGTGAGTTTATTGTTCCTTCTCGTATTCATCCCGGACAGTTTTATGTGTTGCCTCAGTCACCGCAACAGTTTAAGCAGCTCATGATGGTAGGTGGCATTGAGCGCTACTTTCAAATGGCACGTTGTTTTCGTGACGAAGACCAACGAGGCGACCGTCAACTTGAGCACACACAATTCGATCTTGAGATGTCGTTTGTTGAGCGTGAAGATGTGATGAGCCTGTTCGAGCAGCTACTTGTTGAGCTTGTGAAAACGGTTACTCCACATAAACGTATCCAGCAAGTTCCCTTTCCTCGCTTATCCTACAAAGAAGTTATGGAGAAGTATGGGACGGACAAGCCTGACTTACGCGAAGATAAAAGTGACCCTGACTTGCTTGCCTTTGAATGGGTGGTAGATTTTCCCTTTTTTGAAAAGACTGAGGAAGGGGAATGGACATATAGTCACAATCCTTTTTCGGCTGCTAAGCCGGAGCATCGGCAATGGCTTCTTGAGAAGAAGAATATAGGCGAGATCCTGACGACTCAATATGATATTGTCTTAAATGGCTACGAGGTTGGTGGAGGTAGTATTCGTAACCATACGCCAGAAGCGTTGAAAAAAGTGTTTGAGATTTTAGGCCATACCGAAGAACAGATTCAGCAGAAATTTGGTCACATGCTGGAAGCGTTTAGTTATGGTGCACCTCCGCATGGCGGGCTTGGTCCCGGACTTGACCGTCTTGTGATGATTTTGGCGAACGAGCCGAATATCCGTGAAGTTACGGCTGTGCCCAAAACAGGTGATGGCCGTGACCTTATGATGGGTGCTCCCTCGCTACTTGATGATAAGCAAATTCGTGAAGCCCATATAAAAATGGCATAGCTTCGATGTCCTATTCCGTCGCCATCCAGAACTTTGAAGGTCCTTTAGACCTTTTGCTTCAGCTTGTTGAGGGTGAGAAGTTGGAAATCACTGATATTTCTTTGGTGCAAGTCACAGAGCCGTTTTTGCGGTATTTGGAAGAGCGGCGTGGACAGATGATGCCGGAAGAATTGGCGGATTTTTTGTTGATTGCTTCTAAATTGGTTTATCTCAAATCTAAGGCGATTGTTCCGAGTTTAGAGGCGGATGCGTTGGAAGAAGGTCCAGATCTGGCGAGTCAATTACGGACCTATCAAGCATTTGTGGCTGCGGCTAAGCAATTGCAAGCCTTAGCTTCGCAAGGTGTCCGCTCATTTAGTCATCCTCGCGCGATGTATAAGCAAGAAGATGCTTATTTTTTGCCGCCTCACGCCTCGGTCGAAGACCTGCGTGGTTTATTTATCCGCCTCGTTCGTCGGCTTGAGCCAATCGTGCGTTTGCCACAGGCTGCGATTGAGCGGGTGATGACGTTGGAGGAGAAGATGGCTCAGTTGGTCCATAAGGTGCGTCAAGCTATTCAGACTTCGTTTCGCGCCATGGCGCATGAAGCTAGCAGTCGCGCGGAACTTATTGTGACGTTTCTCGCTTTGCTTGAGCTCACCAAACAACGGACGTTCCGAGTGCAACAAGCTGAGCTATTTGAAGATATTGAAATTTCTTCTGTGTAAGATGTATGACCATTGATGCCCACTTAGAAGCGGTTCTCTTTGCGGCTGGAGGTTCTCTGACCATTCGTCGTTTGTGCGATGTTTGTCAGGTTTCTTCCGAAGAGGTTGAAGCTGGTCTTCAAGTCTTACAAACCAGGCTTGAGCAGGGAAGTGGGTTGCAGGTGGTTCGTCATGGGTCTGATGTCGAACTGGTCACGCATCCCGATGCATCAGAAGCTGTTCGACTCGTTGCCAAAGTGGAGGCGCAGTCAGAGCTTTCGAAAGCGGCTTTGGAGGCATTGTCTATTTTAGCGTATCGTGGACCGCTTACTCGTCCTGAGTTGGAACAAATCCGTGGCGTACAATCAGTCATTATTCTTCGCAACTTGATGTTACGAGGGTTGGTGGAGGCGCGGGAAGAAAACAGGCTTGGCCAGCCTGTCTACCAGGTCACAATGGAGTTTGTGAAGCATTTAGGTCTTACACGAGTAGATGATTTGCCCGATTTTGCCTCTTTACATGCCCATCCCACGGTGGAACACGTGTTAGATCAGCTAGACGCCAAGCCAACTCCGCCACCTATCGTTACGTGAGCTGCCTTGGTCTTTGCCGGATGGCCACGGTTTTTGTATGATAGCCGTCATGTTCGCTGAATCGTTTTTAGCACTTACGACGGTCCTTACGGTCCGTGAAGCCCGTATCCCGGCGGCTCAACCGGTTGTCATTCAGTCGTTGCCGGTTGCGCGCTATGTGCCGGGTCCTCAACCTCCTACAAAAAAAGACCCTAATTCCTTTGGAATCGAGACCACGGCACGGGCAGCGATTGCGATTGACGTAGCAAGTGGTGAGGTGCTGTACGAGAAAAATGCCGAGACTGCTTACCCAATTGCGAGTCTTACGAAATTGATGACGGCCATGACGGTCTTGGATCAGTCGTCTGATATGGATGAGGTGATCACTATTTTAAGGGAAGATGAACCAAAAGAAGGAAAGTCTGTGTTTCCGCAAGGAGAGCGTTTTACCCGTCGGGAGTTACTTGAATCACTTTTGATTGGATCCGTGAATATTGCTGGTGATGCGTTGGCGCGCAGCGGAGGGGGTATGAAGAGTTTTTTATCGGCCATGAATGCCAAAGCCCAAATCTTAGGTATGCGGCAAGCGCATTTTGATGATCCGACGGGTTTGGATAGTAATAACCAAGCCTCGGCGCATGATGTGGCGTTAGCGTTGCGAGCGGCCTTGCATTATCCCGAAATTCGCGAGATTACTAAAATTTCTAAAATCCAGCTTATTGGCCGGGCCACCGCTAAGCCGTATTTGATTGATAGCACCAATTTATTATTGGGTTCGTTTTTGAATCGTGATCCGTATCGTATTATTGCTGGGAAAACCGGCTCTTTACCGGAAGCGGGCTATTGTTTGGCTCAAGCGACACGAGATAAGGCTGGACATGAAGTGATTGTCGTGGTTCTTGGTAGTGATAATCATTTTTCTCGTTTCCAAGATGCGAAAGCCTTAACATTTTGGACCTTTGAGAATTTTCGTTGGCCGTCTACTGCGGCCGCAGCTCGCCCTTCCGTCCTTGCTTCTACCGTCCGCCCATGAAGCGTATTGCGTTTGACTTGCGCTGCTTGCCGGCCGATGGTTCACCGGGCGCGGGGATTCCTCATGCTACCCGTGAGCTCTTTCAAGCGTGCAGCGAACGAGCCTCTCTGTTTGGTGTTGAATGTATTGGATATGCAGGAGGGGATGCAGACATTGGAGGAGGGGGGAAGGTTGCGCGTCTTGGTTCTTCCAAGAGTCATACCGTTTTTTCTTCGCGTCGGCTCTTGCAGGCCGTCCGGATGGACGGATGCCATGCCTTTTTTGCTCCTACGGGTTCGATTCCCTTAAGCCTTTCTTTACCAGCCTTTGCTTGGGTACATGACGTGGCCATTTTTTCGCACCCGGAATGGTTCCCGCAGTCTTGGCTTCGGCGTCAACTCACGACTCGGCTCTTTTTACATGGGTTAAATAAGGCACAACATATTTTTTGTGTTAGTGAAGATACGAGACGAGCGGTGGCGGCCTTAATGTCTCTACCCGAGGAAGTGATGAGCGTGACGAGCGAAGGGGTACGGGTTCCAGAGAGGGTACCAGGGTTTTCTGATCGTCTTGACCAAGCCTTGGTGTTTGGGACGGTTGAGCCGCGTAAGAACATTACTTTCCTTGTTGATTTGTGGCCGGAGGTTTGTCGTCGGGTTGGTCGTCGTGTGCAGCTAGTGATCGCAGGAAGCAGGGGATGGGGGCAGGTGTCTGTGAAGGATAATGGGACTGTTCAGCGAGTGATTCGGGTGTCGGATGAAGAACGGGATGCCTTATTTCAGCAATCGCGGTTAGTGTTGGTTCCTTCCCTGCATGAAGGTTTTGGACGGGTGACTCTGGAAGCTATGGCGCATGGGACACCAGTTGTGGTAAGCAGGGTAGGGGGACATCCAGAAGTGATTGGACAGGCAGGAGTGTTGCTTGACCCTCGTGATCGAGAGGCATGGATAGTCGCTATTAGTAAACTTTTTTTGGATACATCCTGGTGGCAAAAGAAGCAGCAAGAAGGACGTTTACGGGCCGCGTCTTTCTCTTGGGAAGCGGTGGCAGAGCATATACTTGCCGTCATAGCAGGAAAATGATAGAGTCTGGCCTGTTCAGGTATATGGCGGGGTAGCTCAGCTGGTTAGAGCGTGGGACTCATAAGCCCGAGGTCGGCGGTTCGATTCCGCCCCCCGCTACCATCAAAAACGTTACCAAGTGGTGACGTTTTTTGTATGAAAATCGGAACTTTTTTACTGGTAGGTATTATCTTCACGTTTTCTCTTTTTTGAGATAGAATCTTTTTACATGTTTATTACGACCCACGCACTTTTGGGGGCGTTGATTGGCGAACAAGTGGCGAGTCATCCAGCGTTGGCCTTTGGGTTAGGTCTTATTTCCCATTTTTTGGCGGATATTATTCCGCACGGCGACTCGAATTTATATAAAGGGTACGTGTCTGGTTCTAAGGTTAAACGGGCGGTTGCATACGTGACCGTAGATGCCTTGGTGGCGATGTTGTTTGTTTTGGGGTTATTTAACACCGGGTTCAATGAACATCGTCTTGCTATTTCTTTGGGTATCTTGGGATCAGTGCTGCCCGACCTTTTGGTCGCTGTTTATCAGCTTTTTCATGTGGAACGGTTGAGGTGGTTTAATAAATTCCACTTCTTTTTTCATAATCTCATTACCTCTAAAAAAGGGGATATTCCCTTAGGGTGGGGAATTGTCATGCAGCTTATTGTTTTAGTGTTTTTGATGGTACGGGTGTGGTAATGATTACAAAAACACCCATCGATGAGGTGGGTGTTTTTGTTGGTTGCGGGGGCCGGATTTGAACCGGCGACCTCCAGGTTATGGGCCTGGCGAGCTGCCGCTGCTCTACCCCGCGACGAATGACGTATTTAGTATACAGTATTTCGTATAGAGAATACTGGCTGCTAGTGCAGGTTACTTGCTTTTCTTCTCTCCGTCAAGGTGATACAGTCTGGCTACTATGTTTATCAAACGTCTTGCGACAGGAATGGCGTGTACGGCATTGCTTGCCCCTCAATTTGTCTTAGCGGCTACCCCGCAACAGCTACTCGACCGGGCTGCCAGCATGTCTCTTACCCGGCAACAACCTCAAGTGAGCACGGTGGACGTTACATTTAACTTTAATTACCGTCCGATTACGGCTGGGCAACAGGCTGGAGGAGTCAAAGTTCATATTATCGCGAACGCAGAAACACTGCCACGTAGCCAAGTGTCTTTCGATACGGAGCAACGCTTGCGTGTTGAATCTTTGGAGGTCATGGGGGCGCAGGAGCTTGGGTTAGGCATGTCGATGCGCTGGAAAGACCCTGCCAGCTTTGAAATGAAGAAGATCGGGAATATTTATTACCTCCGTGTCGCTTCCTTGTCTGATGAGGTGCGGACGATGATTAATAACCTGCAAGTTTCCGGTTTGAACTTGGACCATATTGTCGGTCGTTGGTTGCAAATTGATGTGGACCAACTCCAACAAAGCTTGCAGGAAGTTTTTCCTATGACCGGCGAGCTTAAGATTTCTGGTCAATCTCAAGAAGATATTACTCGTCAACTTTTACCGATTGTCCAGAAGCCTGGATTGTTACGCGCTGTTCGTTTAGAATCGCGGACAAATCGTGGCGGAGTGATGTACTCCCGTGTCCAATTCCAAGTGAACCCTGTTCTCTGGACACAGCTTGAGACCATGCTGCGTAAACAAATCGAAAAAGACCTCGCTTCTTTGAAGACAACGGATCGTAAGGCGTACAATACGCAGTATGCCGCTCAAACAAAGGAATTACGCACAGCTTTTGCCTCAATTCGTACCAGGATGAATAAGATTCGTATGGTGGCGGTCGTTAATGAGCAGACGGGGATGATTGAGCGAGTGGAGGCGGCAGGGAAGTTTGTTGAGCCAAGCTATACCGAACAATATGCTAGTGCTCGTAGCACCCGTTTAGTCAAACGATTGTCGGGATATAACGAATTTGGATTTACCCTGATTTCTGCCATGAAGACGGTAGCTAACCGTCAGTTGACCTCACCTACTGAGTTTACGACGCTTCAATCTCTCATTCAAATGGCTAAGCAGAAGGTTGAGGCAATGAATGCAGTGCCGGTGGCGTACTAGTCCTGTGATACGGAGTCTCGTAAAGATGCTTTGCATCCACGAGACATCTAAAAAACCTTCACATTCGTGAGGTTTTTTAGATGGTGCCGGGAGAGAGAATCGAACTCTCATGACCTTGCGATCGCAGGATTTTGAGTCCTGTGCGTCTACCAATTCCGCCATCCCGGCTCTACTGGAACATGCAGAAGAGTATCGAACTGGTGCCGGAGCGTCAAGCATCTGTGTTAGGTAACAAAAAAGAGGGTATGCCTCTAAGAGAGAAAAGTAGAATGTGTCGGGGTTCGACTATGGCTGTATCACGCGCTTTTCCGTGATTGGACGATCGGGATTATCCTGACGGTAGAAGGTCAGTTCAGTTTTGAGAATTGTGCAACTCAGATTGGTGCCGTCGTCTCTTTCTATTACGTGATACAGGCCTTTGCCTACTCGTTGAGAAAGGGTGGCCAACTTAATCCACCTATTAGGCGTTTTTTCTACCCTCCAGGTGAAGTCCAGTTCGAAGTGCCGAACTCCCTCTTTGACCCCAGAGATTTCTCCTACCACTGTTCTCTCGTGAAGTTTGATTACTACTTGACCCCCCACGAATTGCTGCAGCCACTCCATCGTTGGTTGGATAGCCTGCATGACTGTTTATCGTTGCTCCTTTCTGAGAAATATCTGTATCATCTATTAGAAAAATATTCAATATCCTGACGTCTCTCGACCGTCACGAGGTATTATCAAGGCATTTAAAGAGGGGAGGGTAGAGGGGCTTGAGAAAACTGGTATCCGCCCCGAGTATATACAAACCGAAGCCTTATTCTTGAACGTCCAGATGCCTTTGACTATGTGATCGAGATGAAGCGTGTGAGTCCTTCGGCTCACTTGGCGAGTCGGTTATTGCGAGGAACCATTTCTCAAGCAGAGCTTCGGTCTTTAGGGTATCAAATGACGAAGATGGTAGAAGAGTTCCCCGGTCGCGAATCCCGTTCCACTCCTATCCTTGATCAAATGGAAATTCTTTTGTGCTTCGTGCTCCTCACCTTTTTTCCTTATCCAAGAAAGATCCTATTCGTTTACAGGAGGCAGAGCGATATCGAGCTTTCATCGAGCAATCCTTGTCTTGATATTTTTGCTATACTGATTCCATGGTTCTTGAGCCGCAAAATCGGTTTACTCGTCGACAGTCGGCTGAGCGTGGTTCAATGCGTTTGGTTTTTTTTCTGTTTTTAGGTGTTGTGGCGGCGATTGGGTGGTTGTATGTCTTTTTTATTAGCGATGCTTTTCAGGTCAAAGCTATTGAAATTGCGGCAGGGAAGGGGATGGATCCTTTGCGGGTAAAGAGGGAAGTGTATGAGGCTATTGATGTGCGCACTCGTCCATTCTGGCAGCCAGCACGGCACAGCTTGTTTTTGAACGTGGAAGAGCTTGAGTCGGTGCTCACAGAGCGCTTATCTGCGGAACGGGTAACCATTGAAAAGCCTTCTATAAATATTTTACGACTCATGGTAGAAGAGCGAGTGAAACGTTTTATCCTTCATACTCCTACTCGGTATGTTTGGTTGGATAAAATGGGCGTAGTATTAAGCGAGCTTACCAATCAAGAGCAAAAAGATGCCGAAGCTCGTTTATCTTTGAAGCGCATGTCGAATCTTACGGATCCACCGATTATTGCTTATGATGACCGTTTAGTGCCTGTCGTGATCGGCCAAGTAGTTCAGGTGCCACAGGCTACGGTATGGCTCGCTATAAGCCTCCAGCTGCAAAAGCAGGGTATTGGGTATCGTGAGGTTGAGCCACCACAAGATGCTTCGACTACTAAGCTCGTGGTTAAAACGGCCCAAGGGTACGATGCCTGGTTTGATACCTCCCAGGATACCTTAGAAACGCAAATAGAGGCGTTTAAAGCCTTCCAGCAACAGAAACCTAAAGACGTACAAGTCAAAGAGTATGTGGATGTACGAGTTCCTAATAGGATTTATGTTAAGTAAGACAAGTATCGAGTATCCGGTATCGTGTGTATCGAGAATAGGGAAAAAAGCAGCCGATCCTGGCCTAAGTGCCGCCATGAGTCTTATAACATTTATTGTGCGACGCATCCACCCCTTTATAAAACCGCTCTTGTCGGTTGTGAAAGTCCCCTGCCCTACCTGCTTTTTCTGCTTAGTCGCTAAGATACCTTACCGTTCCGTAAGGGTCAAATAATCAATTCCCTTACGAATTCTGTGGAATTTAGGCCGCGATCTTTTGGTACGCTTTGACGACATCTTCGTCATGTACGTCCAGATAGATCTGGCTCGAGTTGATATTCTTGTGCCCGAGGATTTTTTGGATGTAACGAGGGTGTATCCCCGACTTTACTGCCCGCATGCCTAAACCGTGTCGGAATGAGTGCGGCGAAATATTCTTGTTCGGCCGCAGATCGGCTACAAGCCGCTGGACAGTCCTCGTTGATAGCTTCCCTCCCCTATTCTTGCGGTCCATGGAGATGAATAGCGCATCAGACGTTGCCCAGAGATTGCGTTGAGGCAGATATTCATTCAAGAGCGCTGCAGTCGCATCGTCCCAGAACACCATGCGAAGCTGGCGGTTCTTTTTGGAGATGATTGAGCCATGGCCATCTTGGATCCGGAGATCCTTCGTTTCAAGGCAGCAGAGCTCGGCAACGCGGACGCCTGACGAATAGAGGAATGAGAGCATGACCTTATCGCGTAGGCTACGAAAATTGTCAGCACGCAGCCCATCGATCATCGATCTGGCATCTTCAGTCTCTACGGGCGCATAGGAGCGGCTGACGTACTTTGGGACCGACACCAGCTGGTAGTCCCAAGTGATTTCGTGCCGCAGGAACAGGTATTTCATGAACTGACGTAGCGCGACCATCATGAAGGCGACGGAGGAGTCAGCGTAGTCCTTGTTTTTGAGATAGCCGTGATATTTGGCGATCTCGGTCACTTTGATATCCGCCAGCGGCCTGTCGCCGGCGAACGTGATGAACCGTCCGATGAGGTCCGTATAGGTCCTCACCGTGTTATGGGAGTACTTACCCATCCCCCATTCCGTAAACTCTGAAAGACCCTCTTGGAGCGTTAACCCTGTAGGTTCACGCATATGAAACCGCCCACCATACTCCCGCTCGGATTCCAGTCCTTGCGGTTTCGGGTGGGCGGATTACAGACGCCATGCATTCGCATGCGTGAAGCCTGCACCCTGGAATTTATTGCACCTAACCAAAAGGCGCAATGCCCAGGGGGAATCTGGCCCAAACGAGCGCTTGCTGGAATATCATCCTCCGTTTTATCAGAGGACGAGCCGTGAGGCTCAAGCGGTTCGCCGGTGGGGAGCTAGGAATAATGACTGGCACGCGTATTTGTCCCTTGAACCGAAAATAGCGTCAAGTAAGTTATCCACTTCGATTTTAGAAAATATTTAGAAAGGTTTTATTCAAATATTTGGTACTCCCGCCGGGACTCGAACCCGGAAATCCTCGTTAGAACCGAGGTGGTTTAATCCATTAGCCTACGGGAGCAAAATTTCGATAATCAAAAACCACCAAAAGCCGTTCAATTCCGAACGGTTTGGCGGTTTATCTCCTGAGGCAGTGGATCATGATAGTTACTGCAAAAATACCTTAACCGGCCGCCCTTGTAAACTAGCCGCAAATGAGGGAGAATTGAGCCATATTTATGCCTAGAAAAGCGGTTTCAACCCGGGCGGCTGCGCCCAAAGAGATTAGCGTTGCAGCGTACACGCACGTTGGCCGCAAACGCACCAACAATCCTCCTGTTGGACTTGTATCGACCGCTACGGATAGTGTTGGTGGTGTGAAAAAATACCAACACGACCCGCACATAGATCCGAATCTGAGTTGGGCCGGTAAGGCCGAAGGAACGAATTTTGATGTTCCGGTCGTAAGCTTGCATGTCCACGAAAGAATTGATTCTCGGCGCATCATCAAATCCTTTTTACGTGAACGAACAGGCTTAAAGCAGCAGTCGCTTTTCGAATATATTGAGAATCAGCTCCCTTTAAATAAAGCTGTTGAATTTTATTCGCATGATCAAGATTGGAGTAATCGATTGATTGCCGGCGACTCGTTGTTGGTCATGAACAGTCTGCTCGAAAAGGAAGGCATGGAGGGACACTTGCAAATGGTTTATTTCGATCCTCCATACGGAATTAAGTACAATTCAAATTTTCAACCCTTCGTTAATCGTAGAGATGTTAAGGATGGAAGCGATGAGGGCCTCTCATCTGAGCCAGAGATGATAAAAGCCTTCCGCGATACATGGGAGTTAGGAATCCATTCCTACCTGACCTATCTTCGGGACAGGGTCCAATTGATAAAGAGTTTGCTTCACGAAACTGGGAGCTGTTTTTTACAAATCAATGACGAGAACGTTCATCACGTACGAGAAATCATGGATGAGGTATTTGGAAAAGATAACTTTATTTCCATGATCGCGTTCTCGAAAGCGGCCGGTGGTTTGGAGGCTGCTAATCGAGTTGGCTCACGTCTAGATTATATTGTTTGGTATGCAAAGAATGCCGAGCGAATGAAATATCGTCCTGTTTTTGAAGAACGAGGAGGGCCGGTCGAAGAAGGTTACACGATGGTGGAATTAGCAGATGGTGAGAGACGTAATCTGACCCCTGAGGAAAAAAAGAACATCAAATTACTCCCCAAGGGAAGCAAACTTTTCTCAACAGTTTTAATGACTAAGCCAGGACCCGGATCAAAATTCGACGTCGAATTTAAAGGACGAAAATATGATTCTGGATCCAGATGGTGGGGAACAACAAAAGAAGGTATAGAAAAAATTATTAGTGCAGGCCGCATCTGGGCGACTGAGAACAGCATTCGCTTTGTTAAGTATTTTGATGATTTTCCGTATAAGACACTTAGCAACCTATGGGAAGGGTTTGGTGGTGCGGCGAATCCGATTTACGTGGTTCAGACAAATACTGAGATCATTAGGCGCTGCATGCTGCTAACAACGGATCCAGGCGATTTGGTATTCGATCCAACGTGCGGATCAGGTTCCACTGCCTACACTGCGGAGCTATTCGGTAGACGTTGGATGGCATGTGATACATCGAGGGTTGCTATTGCTCTGGCTAAGCAGCGAATGATGACAGCGGCCTTCCCTTATTTTGCACTTAAGAAACCCGAGGAAGGACTGCAAAGCGGATTCATCTACAAAACCTACCCAAGAATCACAATGGCGAGTGTCGCTAATAATGCTCCTCCACACGAGGAGACGTTATACGATCAGCCAAAGGTAGAAAAAGAAAAAGTTAGAGCCGCTGGTCCATTTACGGTAGAAGCTGTCCCCTCTCTCAGAACAAAACCCTTTGATTCAAAAGAGAGAAATTCTTCCATTACTGGGAATGCAGTTGCTCGTGCAGGCGAAACTGCTAACTATGCGCACTGGTGTGATGAACTAAAGGCTAGTGGAATTCGTGCTACCGGGGGCCACTTCCTGCAATTTTCTCGTATTGAGCCGTTAAGCGGTACGAAATGGCTTCATGCTGAGGGTGAAATACTAGACAGCGTAGGTCAGCCCAAAAAAGCCTATATAAGTTTTGGTCCAGACTTCGGCCCGCTTGAGCAGCGTCAAGTTGAGCAAGCAGTCAATGAAGCAGTGGGCATGCAGGAAAAGCCAAACTTCCTCATTTTTGCAGCTTTCCATTTTGATCCCGAAGCGGCGAAAGATATCGATCAAATGAAATTTGGAGCTGGTGATATCACGATCTTGAAAGCGCAGATGAGCGTGGATCTTTTGACGGAAGATTTAAGAAAAAAACGATCTTCAAATCAGAGTTTTTGGCTTATTGGTCAACCTGATGTTGAGATCATGCCAGAGAAAAACGGTACCTTCAAGGTCGTTGTAAAAGGGTTCGATTACTACAATCCGGTAAGTGGTGAAATTGATTCTGGTGGAGCGAGCAAGATTGCGATGTGGATGTTGGATACCGATTATGATGAGCAGAGTCTTCTCCCGGATCAGGTCTTCTTTCCTATGCAGGATTCAAGTAGGGATTGGACTAAGTTAGCCAAATCTTTGAATGGCGCGGTGAACGAGGAATTGATGGAAGCTTTTACCGGCATCGAGTCACTCCCCTTTTCCCCCGGAACGAATAGGAAGATTGCGGTAAAGATTATTGATGATCGCGGGATTGAATCGTTTGTTGTGAAATCACTATGAGCGCAAAAATTGAACAATTGATCATCAACAGCCCCTACCAAGAACCGGCTAAGCATTGGGTCTACGCTCGAGAATCTCAGCAGTTTATTCTTGAAGATGGGCGACGTCCGGCCGGATACTGGCGCGCCTCTGGATCGAATAAACGAAATTATGATGATCCTGGAGAATTTATCCAAATAGAGCTCGTCAATCGAATTCGACCTAGAGTAAAGTCGTGGCGCGACGCAGGCTATCCTGGAATTTCTGGAACGACAAAAAAACTTTTAGATCATTGGAATGACCGCGAACAGCGACAATTTCCATTCTTCTGGTGCCAACTTGAGGCGATTGAGACGGCGATTTGGCTTACCGAGGCCAGTCCGGCCGAGAAACAAGGTATCGATATCCCAAGTGAGAATGATTGGGAACGTCAGTGTCTTAAACTTGCTACAGGAACAGGAAAGACGATAGTGATGGCCATGTTGATTGCATGGCAGTCTTTGAATAAACTCGCGAATCCGAAAGATGGTCGATTTTCAAAAAATATTCTCATTCTTGCACCAGGTATTACCGTCCGTGACCGTCTTCAGGTTCTCTTGCCATCAGATTCAGAGAATTACTATCAAGCATTCAATGTCATCCCCTCTCACATGTGGCAGGAGCTACAAGGGGCAAAGATACAGGTTACAAACTGGCATACTCTTGCACCGCTTGATGAGAATGCTGGCCCGAAGGTGATCAAAAAAGGGCCAGAGAGCGATGAAGCTTTTGTTCGACGCGTTCTCCCGGATTTTGGAGGCGTACAAAATATACTTGTCATAAACGATGAAGCGCATCACTGCCATCAGCCATCTGAGGGTGAAGAACTGAGCGGAATTGAAAAGGAACAGGCTACGATATGGATTAGTGGAATCGAGCGCATACATAGAGCTCGTGGCGTTTTAAGAACGTATGATTTATCAGCAACCCCTTTCCGTCCATCCGGACACAACAATGCGGGAGAATCATTGTTCAGCTGGATTGTGAGCGACTTTGGACTCAATGATGCAATCGAAAGTGGGCTCGTGAAGACGCCTAAGGTCGCGGTCCGTGATGACTCTGGTGTTGGCTCCGATTTCAAATCGAAGTTGTTCCACATGTACCCCGAAATGAAGGATGATTTAAATCGGCGTGCTGAATCTCACGAAGGTCTCCCGGATCTTCTTTCTCAGGCTCTTAACATCCTAGGGGGAGATTGGCTTAAGGAGAGGGATAGTTGGAGTAAGGGCGGCATGAAGGTTCCTCCGGTCATGATTGTTATCTGCAATCGAACTGAAACCGCAGCACGCGTTGAATATTCGATTGTAAATGGCTTCACGGCCGTTCATGAGTTACAGGAAAAAGATCGATTAATCCGCGTTGATCAGGATGCGTTAGATAGGGTCGAAGCAGAGGAAACCAAGAGTTTGGGTAGTAAGGAGAAACAGGCTGAGCAATTACGCGAAAAAATGAATACGGTTGGTAAGGAGGGAAAAGCAGGTCAAAACATTCAATGCGTGATTGGCGTAAACATGCTCTCAGAGGGATGGGATGCGAAAACAGTCACGCATATTTTAGGCGTTCGCGCATTCACTAGTCAGCTTCTGTGTGAACAGGTTGTGGGTCGTGGGCTCCGACGTATTTCGTATGACGTTAATCCTGAAACGGGCTTGTTAGAAGCGGAATACGTTACTGTTTTCGGTGTTCCATTTACCTTCCTGCCCGTTGAACAAACGGAGTCGGGGCCGCCGCGTGAAATGCCGCCCAAAACCAAGGTCGAGCCTATTATCGCGCGTCGAGATTTGGAAATCCGTTGGCCGCACGTAATCCGAGTCGAATACAAGCTTAGATATTTTCTCGATCTCCAGTGGGATAAGCTTTCACCACTTGTGCTCTCGGCCGAGAATACCCCTACGGTCGTTGAAGTTGCGCCGACCATTGATGGCAAGCCGGACTTCTCCAAAGTGACGCAAATCGATCTTGAGCAATTAGCGGATGAGCATCGGATGCAAAAGTCTAAACTTCAGGCTTCGGTTCAGCTACAGAATAAGCTTGGCTCGAATTGGGAAGGTGATGCCGGTAGTCACATTAGCCAATTGATGACCTTGCTAGATCGTTTTATCGTGTCAGATAAGCTTGATGTGAAAGTGCCAAAAACGAAAGAAGGAGATCTCTTCCGTCGAGTGCTGATTGCGACCAACCTTCAACGCATTGTTGAACACATTGGCCAATTTATTAAAAGTTCAAGTAAGGATGAGCCGGCTCCTGTGTTCGACAACGTACGTCCACTTCGTAGCACAGCATCAGCGCCGATTTGGTATACCGCGAAGCCGACTCAGCCAGTTCAAAAGAGCCAACTGAGTCACATCGTCATGGATAGCGGATGGGAGTCCGTAGGATTCGAATTTGAGCGTAATCGCATCCCCCACCTTCTATCCTGGGCCAAGAATGATCATCTTGGATTCGAGATTTACTATCTCTGGCAAGGAAAAGTCCACACATATTTTCCAGACTTCCTTCTGCGATTCGAAGGTGAACGGTATATGATTATTGAAGTGAAGGGGCAAAAAAAGGAACAGGATAAGGCTAAGTGGGCTGCTGCCGAAGAATGGGTCAGAGCTGTGAATGCTCATGGCGGTTTCGGAAGTTGGGAATTTAAAGCACTGGAAGACCCGAAAGAAATATTTGATCTCTTGAAAGTATGAAAAAGACATTTGAGAAACCCAAGTACAAAGACTGGACCCGAGAACGGGTAAAAATCACAGATCTTTTTCTTGATCCAGAAAATATTCGTCTTCTGCAGCCTTTGGATGCCCAAGAATCTCTCATTAATGATCTTTTTGTAAATGAGGATGCCATGCAGGTTCTAGAGAGCATATCCTCACACGGATTCTTTCCAGATGAATTGCCTGTTGTCGTTAAGGAAAAGAAAAAATATGTTGTGATAGAGGGTAATCGTCGCATCGCCTCTTTAAAGGCTCTTCTACGTCCTCAAGTTGTACCCTCTCGCGAAAAAAGGATAGAAATATTGGCTAAGGATTTAGGATATTCCATCGATGAAATCGATGTCCTTGTAGCTCCGAATAGAGCCGCTGTTAACCATTTTTTGGCCAGCAAACACACTCAGAACACTCGACGTGCCTGGCGGCCGTTGAGGCAGGCGCATTTCTATCAAGCTGAGCTCTCGAGAGGTAAAACTGTTGAGGAACTTCGGAACGAATATCCGAACGTCAACATTGAAAGATTTTTGAGAATGTTGAGCGTTCATCAAATCGCGAAATCCATCAAGTTTGACTCTGACTCTATCGATCAAAAAGTTCGCGACGAACGTTCGTTTCCTGCTACGACCATCGAGCGCTTGTACGAAGATAAGAATGTTCGAGACTTTTTGGGTTTTGATTTTGATAAGGACGGTGAGGTGAATATTCAGATTGAGAGAAAAGAATTCGAAAAAGGGTTCAAGCGCATCGTTCAGGACGTGGTAGAGAAGAATATCGACTCTCGTAAATTGAACAAGGAGGATCAACGCAAGAAATACCTAGCAAGCTTGCCTCCGAGTGATGTTCCAAACAAAACTAAAGCAACGGGAAAAATCCTGACAAGTAAGAATTTTCGTCCTCTGCAAGTGGTTAAGACGCAGAAACGGAAATCCCCAGCACCAAAAAATGTTAAATTCGGTCTCAATGCTCCCGGGGTTCGAAAGATGCTCAACGAACTCCAAACCATCGATCATCATCGATTCCCGAACGCCGCTCATGATCTTCTTAGAAGCTTCTTGGAATGCGCATTAAAAGCGTACTTCTCCCACATCGGTCAGGCTCTACAGCCGCAAAGACAGGGTGGATACGTTTATCTAGATGGCGCACTTGATGCTTTTATTGCTAAAATGAAGACGGAGCAGAACCATGAGCTGCGTCAGGTCGGCGAAAGGATCAGGGACGACTCAAAGATGACTGCATATTCAGCGCTGCTCTTTAATGCAATCAATCACAATCCAAGTATTTTTGCGCGTCCAGAAGACGTGGAAGACGCTTGGGATGCGATGGATAAAATGCTGCGATTCATTTTGGATCCGAAATAAGATCATGATCCGTATCCTTCAAAAAAAAAGTCCGAAATTTTACTACAGTCCCCTGCGATATCCTGGAGGTAAGACTTTGCTTTTCCCTTTCTTTGACCGCGTATTGAAGGATAGCGGTTTAAAGAATGTCACGTACGTTGAACCATTTGCGGGCGGTGCTGGTGCAGCCTTGGCATTACTCTTTTTAGAAAAGGTGGAGAGGATTGTCATCAATGATTTAGATAAGGCGATATATTCATTTTGGAAGTCTGCAATTTTTGATTCAGAAAAATTCATCAGAAAACTTTCCTCGGTTCCATTGACAATCAAAGAATGGAGAAAGCAAAAAAAGATTTACACGAATCCCAAGTCTAAGCGATTCGAGCTAGGTTTTGCCACATTTTATCTGAATAGAACAAATGTCTCTGGGATTCTAAATGGAGGACCAATCGGTGGCATTGAACAGAAGGGCAAGTGGAAGATCGATGCACGTTTTAATAGAGTGGCATTGGCTGAGCGGATCAGGCAGCTCTCTCTATACAAAAATAGGATATCGGTTTTCAACAAAGATGGAGTCTCGTTGATTGGTCGTTACCTAAAAAAGAAAAATGCATTTATTTATTTGGATCCTCCCTATTTTGAAAAAGGATCAACTCTTTATTTGAACCATTACCAAAAGGGAGATCATGCAGATCTTGCCGACCGTCTAAACGCAAATCCAGATGCATTTTGGTTATTGACCTACGATAATAAAGTTCAGATCAAGTCTCTTTATCCAAAGCGAAGAATTCAGAATTTCTCCTTACGATACAATGCCTACGAGTCCCGCAAAGGTCGCGAGGTCATGATCATGTCCGATAAGGTGAAGGTTTAAATTCCTGACGGACCTCCTAAAAACCCAGCACCAAGCTGGGTTTTTAGGTTTTAAATCTCCGGTTGCGCCATTTGGGGACGATTGCGCTCCCCCAAGATTGCGTTGATTTTCGTGCGCCCTCCCCTATGTCTGCGCTGCACACTTAGTGCTCCGCAATAGTGCGATTTTACCTAGTGTTTTAGGGGTTTTTCTACATCATCACCTCCCCCACCCTTGACGCCAATAAAAAAATTTGTGTAATCTGCCGGAAATTTTTATGACCGAACCCATTTCCGCCGAATTCAAAGAGCTGCCCATCGGGCAGCTGGTACGCGACCCCCGCCAGCCGCGCGAAGATTTCAACACCGAAGGCGACAAGAATCGCCTCAGACTTTCGCTTGAGGAGTTTGGGGTCCAGCAGCCGATTGCTGTAATGAAGCTGGATAACGGAAAATTCCAGATCATCGATGGGCATCGCCGCCATAAGTGCGCTGGCGAAATCGGGCTGACTACAGTCCCCTGTCTTGTCTATCCGAAACTTGAAGCAGGTCAGCTGGAACGAATTCGTTTCGAGTGGCAGACGAACCGCCGGCTTTGGAAGCCAACCGAACGAGCAGAGGCTTTGGCGAACTACAAGAAGGCTTCAGGCATCAACGAGAACAAGAAGGTGGCCGAAAAGCTTTTCATCTCCGAAACGATAATCAGTAATTCTTTGAAGCTGAGCAAACTCAAGTCTGAATACAAAAACATGATGGACGAGTATGGCCTTTCGTCCAGCTACCAGGTCGAGTTCGTGAAGCTGCATCCTAAGCTTCGGCCGATCAAAGAATTTACGGTCGACGATATCGTAAAAACGCTCTTCGAGCGCGTGAAGTACCAAGTCATTCATAGCTCGAAGGATTTTCGCACGCTGGGACGCATCTTTCTGCGCACCACGGCGAACATCAACTACATCCACGGGTTCTTGTCTAACCCGGATATGAGCGTCGAGGATCTTGAGAAGAACACGATTCAGTCGGGCTTCTCACTCTGGCTGGAGGATTCGATCAAGGAGATCAAAAAGCACGAGAAATCCGAGACGCCATTCTCCAACCAGGAAAAAGTCTTACTCTTAGAAATGCAAAAACTATTGGACAAACATCTTACCTAATCCCCTCACCCCTCCATGCTTGTCGCGCTAAAAACTAAATTCATTCTTTATGGAAGCATTCACATTCACAGACATTCAGGAAAAACTAAAGGAGCTCGATTCGCCGGAAGATCAGAAGACTTTTTTAAAAGAACTCCTTGGCCCCTCGTATGAGCTCCTCGTCCACAATATGGAATCGATGCAGCTCACAGGAAAACAGGTTGACGTGAAAGAGAAGATTCAAGCGCTGAAGCGAAAAGGCATGACCACGGGCGGTATTCGCGCCTACCTGAAAGAAGCGGAAGGCGTAGAGATGTCGCGCGAAAAAATTTCGGCCGCATCTGAAGAAGACATTCCTCGCATGCACGAATGGCTCACCCGCCCCCTTTCCCATATTTATCCAATCGTCTTTTTAGACGGCATGCATTGCTCTGTGAAAGAAAACGGCAAGACCGTGACCAAATGCAGCTATCATGCGCTGGGCATCAACATGGACGGCGAGAAAGAGCTTCTCGGAATCTGGATTGCTGATACGGAAGGAGCTAAGTTCTGGGGAAATGTTCTGCTCGATTTGAAAAATCGCGGAGTCAAAGACATTTTAATCTGCTGCATCGACGGCCTTAAGGGATTCTCCAAGGCTATCACCGACGTTTTTCCGAAAACAACCATTCAGCAGTGCATCAATCACCTTGTCCGCGGCAGCAGCAAGTATGTGACGGGCAAGAACAAAGAGAAGTTCTGCGCTGATCTCAAAGAGGTCTACAATGCTCCGACGGAAGAAGCGGGGTTGGTCGCTCTTGAAGAAATGAAAAAGAAGTGGCCTGACTTTGAACCGTTCCTCCGCCGCTGGGAAAAAGAATGGCCAGAGCTCGCTTCATTCTTCAGTTATCCGGAGCCTGTGCGGCGCTTAGTCTACACGACGAATCCCATTGAAAGCCTGCATAGCGAATTCCGCCGCGTCACTAAGGGCATCTCGCCGAACGAAGAAGGTCTGCGTTTCCGCTTATGGGACGCCTCGCGCGACATTACGAAGAAGTGGTCCAACAAACCGATCTCGGAATGGGGAACGATTATCGCCCATCTCTCTCGGATCTTCGATAACAGGGATCTTTTAGACTAAGAATAGGAAAGCAGCCGCACGGAGTGGCTGTTTTTCTATTCTAGAATCGCTGATAACTCCTCTCCAAAAAGATCCGCCGTATCTGCAAGGTGCAGGACGGCTAGGCTCCCATCGTATTCAACGCGCTGGACGCGCAGTACCAGCGCCGAAAGGATGGATGACGCGCCGGTCGGCACGTTTACGACCTTCACCGTGTCCCCTGGCAGAATCGTCTCGATGGCATAGTTCGCATTCACGGTCAGAACGGTTTTTGTGCGGGGATCTTTTAGGCGCGCAATTTCCCCGTTCCCTTTCGCGTCAGCCGACCCGCTGTTCTGAATACCGGAATCCGTTAGCGCCTCATCACGATGGCCATAGGCCGTCTGGCTCGTCCCATCTGAATAGACGGCATAAGTAGGCCCGCTCCCCCATCCTAGCCGAACGAGATTCTTCAGATTCAGAATAGACTTCCCGGCTTGGATCGAATCGACATGCTTCCCAAGCGCGAGCGTATGCGTCTGTGTAACGTCGGAATATTGTTGGAGATCAATTTGTCCATTCGCGCGTACGCGCCAATACCATGTTGCGCTAAGGAAATCGAAAGCTGATTGCAACACCTCAAGATGCGTCTTCTGCACGAAGTTGACGGTGACCGATAATGCCGGATTCCCGAGGTTCTTCGTAAAGAACGATCCGTGGACCGCATTCGCATCATCGATACCATCAGAGAACATCGTATCCACGTCCGCAGCAGCATACGCCACGGTGTATGCAGCACCAACCCAAAAGGCGTTTCCGAGCAGAGCATCGATTGGAAAGATGCGGAGCGATACTCCGTTCCCCGTTGCGTCGAAGTGCGTCTCGATCTCGGTGATGTGCCCTTGGTAAACCAATAGCCCATCGGGATTTGCGTCGTTTACTGCGTAGACCTTTACCAGATCGAATAGGTTAATCGTCGATCCGTATCCGAAGCCATCCCATGGGAGCGCTACGTCCAGCGTGATCTCCCCTGCGGGCTTGTTCACCTCTCTGACGATTCGCGGGACCGAGAGCAGAACGCCGCTATCTAAGACACGCCGAAAAGAGCCGCCTGTGCTGGAATATATTTTTGCAAGAAATCGTGCGGCCTTCGGCATACGGAACTACGTCTTGATGATGAAGTTGAACGTGTTGTAGGGCTGCAAGTTATTGTGCGCTCCGCCGCCACCCGTAGAGCCTGAAGTCCACCCGCCCGCGTTCTGCGCGGTTGCAGGCGGGAATCCTCCGGACGTTCCGGAAGCGCCAGGAATGCTGTGGGTGTGCGCCGGAATTTCCGTGGTCTGAAGCGTGTGCGTTTTTGCGCCACCCGTTTTGCCCAGCGCGTTGAATTCCGTTTGTCCTGAATCGTAGCCAGCCGGAACGTTCCCCTTCATGTTCGGCAAGTTGAAAGTCGTGGATCCATCGCCGACCCCGTATGCGGTGCTGAGAATGGCGAATAGAGCGGCGTAGGTGGTGCGCGATACCGCAGCTCCGTCGCAAAGCAGCCAGCCCGAGGGAGCCGACGAACCGCCGTATGGAGCCATGATGCCCGGAGGGAGCGAAGCGGCAGCCGTGGGCGAAGCCTGGAATCCTTGAGTGACTTTTGTGAGATCCCACTTCGTATCGCTGCTGTGGTAGCGGAATTCGAGATAGTCCACGGTCGAGACGGCGGACGTGACTACATAGGAGGGAATATCATTCGAGAATCGCGTCCCGCCGGCTGTATTCAAGGCGACAGTTTTAGCTGCCGAAGCGTGCTGACGGAAACGGATAAAATAGCTCTCCCCGTCCGTACCGTTTTGCCATGTTACTTGGGTGATGTTTTCCGTGAGCGTGCATTCGAAAAAATTCGCGGTCGAACAGTCGCATGTCAGAACGCCGCTTGAAGATGATACGGAAGCGGTCACGGCATTCAGATAGCGCACATTGCCGGAGCTGTCTCGCGTGTACCATCCACCATTCTTCGCCCAAATGTAGAGATAGCCCGCTGGCGGGTTGGACGCCGGAGCGGTCGTGACTTGCTTGATGAGCGCGATGTCGATGGCCTTGTTGACCGATTGGTTGAATTCGAAGCCTGCGTTCGTCACCGTTCCAGATCCCGGCAATCCGTCGCCCATGAGCGTGATGGTTGTCGTCGGGTTGGAATATGAAACGGCCGTAATGACGCCGCGATACCAAGTGCCCGCCACCTTGAACAGATAGATGCGTCCAACCGTGAAGATTGCCGTCTTGTCCCCGCTGATGGTGTGGCTCGTCGCCGAGACAACAGTCGTCACCGCGCTTTGGACGATAAAACCTCCGTCGTCGAAACCGGCAAGGTAGTCCTGAATCTGGTCATGGTTTCCTTTTGTGAAATGGATCTCGCAAGTTGCACCGGAGGCATGAGTCGCGGCCGTCGTATTGTCGTACCCGCGCGTGTCGATGGTGCAGGTTACGACCCCGCCCGAAATCGACATGGCAGAAAGAAGAATCTGCTCGTTCTCGATGGTGAGCACGCCCTTGTAGCCAGCGGGCATATTCCATGATTGCGTTCCCAGCGCGGACGCCGAAGATCCGGTGAAGGTTCCGGAGGTCTGCGATGAAAGGAGCTGGGCATCCAAGAGAAAGGATGCGCGGTCCAAGACGAAAAGTTTTTGATACGACATATCAGTAGAAGCGTGAGTAATGGAGTTCGGTCGCGGAGATCGAGAAACCGGATCCCGTAAGAGTTATTTTGAAAGCGTTCGAACCTGAGATGATTTTCGGCAGGACGCCGGTGTAGTCGATCTCGACGCCGTTTTTCGTGACGCGGCGGTTCTCGCCGTCGATGACGATCTGGTCGCCATTCGAAAAACTGGAAGGGATGGTCACCTTGTCGCCGTTCGTCGTGTTCTCCCAAACAATCTGCGAAAGCGTTCCGGCTGTGACGACGGTGAGATACGCGAGCGAGTCAGCTTCAGCCGTTCCGGCGTTTACGAATTCCATGGTCGTCGGCGAAACCGCTATAGGCGTCGGAACGTCGGTGACCGTCCGTCCCCCACTCCGGCCGAATGGCTGCAGGGCGATGAGTTCGATTTCGTACGGACACATCGTCATGTGGTAGTGGTCGCGTTCCTGGAAAATACGGTCGAGGCCGATGGCGTAGCATTCGTAGTAGCGCGAAGTTCCGGCCCAAGGGATCTTGAGGATGCCGCCGAAGACAGCGAGGTTCTTTCGCAGCGTATCCATCCGCGATTCCATATCCGTCCGGCTCGATCCTTTGATGGTTCCGCGCAGGACGAGATGCGTCTCCCGCCAGTAAGCGGTTTCCGCATATGCGCCTTGCGCACGCGGGTAGGCTCGTTTCTGCAGATCTAGAATGGGCGCGGAAAGCTTCACGAAACGGGTCAGGATGCTCGTGTTCTGCAGGCCGTAGTTATTGAAGGTAATCTCGTCGGTCGACGCGGGAGAGGTCGCCGAAGCACCGTCCAATGTGACGGTGTCGAGTTTTGCGGCATCAAATTGGTAGACAGACATAGGCTACATTTGGGCTGCCAAGCCAAATCGATTGCCTTGGAGCACCTTGGCAAGTTCCTTGGCTACGGTGCGGGCAAGCCTCGACTCGTCGGCTTCGTTCGAGATATTCAAAACAGCACCTTCTAAGATGGAAACGGAAATCGGCTGCCCTCCGATGGCAGCTCCAGAGCGATTCAATGGAATCACCGCTTCCGGTCCTCTTTCGCCGATAAGGGCGATAGTCGGACGAGTCACGATGCCTCCTGCAGCAAGATGCGGAATCGCAGCTGCGTTGCCCGTCGGAGCTGACGTGATGGCGCTGCGTGCCGCCTGGATGGCTTTAAGCGTCGCCTCGGCCTGATCTTGAATGGCTTTAAGTTCCGACTGTTTTATCTTTGATTCGGCAATCAGCTTGTCGTATCCGGTTTTATATTCCTTCAGGAGTTCGTCAAAACGCCGGACGGTCTCTTCCTTGAGACGTTCGGTTTGTTTTATGTACTCGTCCTCCTCTTCCTGCATCCGCTCTTTGAGCGTGGCCATCTTCTCGTCGAAGGCTTGCTTGTCGGCGAGGTTCTCGGCCTCATGCTTCAACCGTAAACGTTCGAGGTCATTCGAAGCGCGATATTTTTCCGCATCCGCTTTGAGCGACGCGTACTGATCGACAATGGCCTGTTCCGCATCAAGCTGCTTCTTGGTTTCGCTCGCTCTCGCCTCGAGTTCGGCGCGGCGGTCGGGATCATCTGCGTTCTGTAAATCCTTCTGCAGGCTGGCGAATTCCTTTTGTGCTTCCGTCAGCTTGTCCTGGTGCGCCATGAATAGATCAAGGCGCTGGTCTTGGTATTGCTTCTCCCTGTCGGCCGTCGACTTCGCAAAATCTTCCTGCAGCTGCGACATCTCTGCATTGATTTCGGCAACCTTCTTCCGATGGTCGTCCAGGCGGTCATTGGATTTTTGCGTGTAGTCACGGATGGCGTCAGAGAGCTTGGACTGAGTCGCTTCGACGGCATCCTTGAATTTGCCAAGCGATTCCTTAGCCTTGTCTGCGGCTTTGGCCGTCCCGCCGCCCACGGCATCCATGATCTGACGCGCGACGTTCGGCGCTGCGTTCTCGATAGGCTTGAAGCCTTGCTGTACTACGCCTTCCTTCATTGCCTGTCCGGCTTGAATGAATGCGTAGTCCATGTCCGTCGCAAAAGATCCGAGAGTCCTGTTGACCTGCTTCACCGTCGCGTTGAAACCGGAAAGATCAAAAGCTGAGACGGCTTTGGCAAGCGATTCTTTCGCGCCTGCGAAGTCCCCTGTCATCGCCTTGGCTAATGCGGCGAAAACGTTCTGTCCGATCTCCCCAATACGCTTAAAAGACTTGGCAACGTCGGATGCGAAGGCAACTGCCTCAATCGCCCCTCCGACAAGCAATGTTCCAAGCGAGAGCACGGCATACGCCAAGCCCTTTAGAACGTAGCCGGCTGCTTTTGCGCCAGAGGCGAGGCTATAGAAGCTGCGGGACCATCCATCGTTCTTGGTAGTGGCTTCCTGCGCTCCTTTTGCGGCGCTCAAGGCATCGTTAACAAAAAGATTGAGCGCAGGCAGTACGGCTTTGCCGATATTCTCCTGCACTTCTCCGAGCGCGTTATTAAGCTGCTTTATTTTTCCTTGATAGGTATTCGCGGCAGCTGCGGCCGATCCGCCGAATTCCCGGTTTAATTCCTGCAGGATGATCTTCTGCGCATCCATCGTCTTCCCCGTTTCGACCAGTGTCTCAATCTGTTTTTTCTGCTGGTCGGTAAAGGAAACGCCGACGCGCGTGAGTGCCGTGAGGCCGTCAATCGGATTATTCAGCGCCTTGCCGAGCTGGACCACGGAAGATTTCAGGTCTTGCCCCATGACGGTACTGACATTGAGCGCCGCTTGGATGGCATCCGGAAAAACGTCCTTCGTGACTTTTGTAAACGTCAGCATCAGGTTCTCGGCCGAAAGCACCTCGTCGTCCGTGAAGGTCGAGAGGTTCGCCATCTTGGTTGCGAGATCATTCGCCATCTCTCCGGTGACTCCTGCCGCCATTCCCGTAGATTGCAAAACAGCTGCGAGCTGGGCTTGGCCCGCTTCTGCATTACCAGCAGCCTCAAGAGTGCCTTTCAAGAAATCTCCCAAGGCGTTGAATGCGGAGCTCGCGGCGTTTGCGGCAAGATTTCCCAATCCGATGGCTCCGACAAGTTTTCCGAAGCCCACTCCCGACGTATTGGTCGCAGACGATACGCCGCGCAAATCATTTTCGAGGGATTTCAATTCACCGGCTGCCTTGTTGGAAGCCTCAATGGCAATTTGCAGCTTAGCGTTGGCCATGGGTGAGAATGTAGAGAAAATCGTCGATCACGTCGGAGGGTGTCGCTTCAAGTTCCGCATAACTCCAGCCGAACGCGCGGCAGAGAGCGAAAGCGTCAAGTCTCCAGTGCGCTGAGGCCAGATCTTCCGGATCTATGAGAAGCGAGGAACCTCGTCCTTCGACGAGGTTCTCTAACGCCCTTTTGGGCCGTCTTCTTTGGAGCGGAAACCGACCGCTTGCAGGGCAAGGTCGAGAAGCTTCTCCCCTTCCTCAGCGGTGAGATTGTTTTCAAGCGATTCCTTCGTGACCGGATCGCTGAAAGACCATGCTGCGATGAACTTAACGAGCAAGTCGGCTGACCAGTCGTTCAAGGCGCGGGGGTCTACCGATTCCCCGTCCTTTGTACGGGCAAACGGGCTGGCTTCTTGTGCCCGGCGGCGTTCGCCCCAGCTGAATGAATCTTTGACGTCGGCCCATTGGGCGTTTGAGAGGGTGATGCGCATATACAGGCAAAATAACAATCCGCCCAGGTTATAAGGGCAGATTGTCCACATGGTCAGGCTTTTCTATAGAAACGTGCGCGATTCTTGCGCGATTCTTGCGCGATTCGGGAATTAGGAGTAGAATCCCCTTTAGAACACTATGTTTCAGCCCGAATACAAGATCACGGATAAGGTCATCCAGATGCTCACGGCCATCGCTGAAGCCAAGAGCATTGTTGAGCGTGCCCGCCTTCTGCCCAAACAGGAGCTGAAGCTGCGCCGCCAAGCCTTGATCCGTATGACCCATAGCTCGACGGCTATCGAGGGCAACGTACTGAACGTGCGCGAAGTCGAGGCCGTGGCCGCAAATAAAAAGGTTGATGCTCCGGAGCGGGACATCTACGAGGTGGAAAATTACCTCAAGGCGATCAAGTACATTGAGCTGATGGTGAAGGCGAAAAAACCGATCACGGAAAAGGTCATCCTAAAGATCCACGAACTCGTCACGCATAAGACACTGAAGCCTGAGGCGTCCGGCCACTACCGCAAAGGACCGGTCTACGTCGTTCGCCGCCACCTGAACGGAAAACAGGAAGTCCTCTACACGGCTCCGGATGCAAAGAAAGTCCCTGAACTCATGAAAAGTTTAGTGGCTTGGATTCAGGAAAGCGAAAAGCAGGACATCAGTCCGATTCTCGTCGCGGGCGTCGTCCACCAAGAGATTGCAGCCATCCACCCCTTCAATGACGGAAATGGACGCACCGCCCGTGCGCTTGCGACTCTCGTCCTCTACCAGCGCGGCTACGACTTCCGCCGCCTCTTTGCCTTGGAAGATTATTACAACACCGACCGCCCTGCTTATTACGAAGCTATCAGCATGGGAAAGACGTATGAGACGCGCGACAGGGACTTCACGCCTTGGCTTGAATACTTCGTGACGGGCTTCAAAGAGGAAATCGATCAGGTCAAACATAGCGTGCTTAGCTTGTCGGTGAAAAAGATTGACGCGGACATTGATTCGCAGATCTACCTCGATAAAGAACAGATCACGATTCTTGACTTCCTCGATACGGTCGGGAAGATGGCGGTCAAAGACGTTATGGATATTCTGAATTGCCCGCGACGTACTGCTCAGCTTCACCTGCAGAAACTCAAAAAACTCAAAATGATAAAACAGGTTGGGAAAGGACCAGCCGCAAAATACATCCTGACCTAAACAATGTAAGGCAAAGGATCAACGTATCCTTTGAATCCGTTGTTCAAATTCTTTTCCCAGCCCGGAGGGCGATAACCAAAATGAAGATGCGGGCCAGAGGAAAAACCAGTGCTATCGCTTAAGCCGATACGCTGTCCGACGGCTACTTGCTTGCCGATGCCCACATAAAATTTATACAAATGACCGTAGACAGTCTGCGAACCGTCAGGGTGGCCAATCCGGATATATTTTCCGTAGCCCTTACTCCCCTCATCGCGCATCTCTAGTATTTTTCCCGAAGCCGCAGCGGTGACATAACGATGGCCCAAGGGCGAATCCAAAAAACGGGTTCGATAATCGAGTCCATTATGTCCCCTCATTCCGAATTGAGCATAGACCGCAGGGCGCTCCCCGAAGTGCTGCGTGAGCACAACTGGCTCCATCGGATGCTTAAGGCCGGGCATAGAGAATAGTCTACCTTACATGAAAAGAGGCCGCTTATGCGGCGGCCTCCCCTTTCTCTTCAAGCTTCCCTTCGAGTTCAACGATCTTCTCGTTGGCCGTTTCGAGCTGGCGGTTCACCGCCCCGATGACCTGCTGGTCATGCTCTTCGGCGTTCGCAAGTTCGAAGCCATTATTCAGGTAGCCCTGAAGCTTGGATTCGAGAGCTTCCGCATCGATGTCCCCGATACGTTCGACGTTCCCGTCCTTCTTGATAAAGCGATATAACATAAGTGTCAGTTAAGTGGGTTATGGATTCAGGATAAAGAATCGGTTTGGCTGAATGGCCTGGAAATCCACAGGCTGGTTAGCCCGTGGTTTTTTGCTGCAAGAGCATCGACATGCGTTCCGTGGCTTGGGTATTGGCCTGCATGTTCTTATCGATCTCTTTCAGGACTTCCGTCTGACCTTGAAGCGCGGCGGAAAAGCTCTCGATAGCTGCTCCATGCTTCTCAAAAATCTGCAGGAGTTTCCAACAGATGATGCCGATGACGGCGACGGACCCGAGAGCGGGGCCAAGGCTTCCGAGATCGGTCAAAAATGATGTGGGTTCCATATGTCAGGCAGCTATTTTTATTGCGTAAAAGGCAATCACGATGACGACGGCTCCCACTCCGATAGGAACGAGGCAGCCGCGCATATCAATAGGACGCGACCGTGTTTCGGACAGTGCCGGTAATCATGGCCGAGTCGGATTCCGAGTAGAAAGCTTTGAACTTCAGCGTCTGTAGCACTACGTCGCCCTTGCCCATGGAGCGCGAGACTTCCGAGAGCAGTGCTTTGGCGAGTTCGTAGCGCACGCGAGGGCTCGAAGCAGCGCCGATGGTGACGGCCGCATTCGTGAGGTCGATACGCATCGCTTGGACCGTATTGGCCAAGAGATTCGTGACCTGCGACTGGTCGTCGTAGACAAGCGTGATCTCGCCTTCGACTTGGAACAGGCGGTTCAGAATGTCCTGCGGATTGGCATCGCCTAGCGCCCGATCTTCTTCCACATTCTTCGTGACTTTCAAGGTGACCGAACGCACCTTCACTGCCGACGCGCCTGCAAGGCCCGCTAGCGTACTCGCAAAACGAATTTCGCCATGCGTCGGCAGGAAGATGTTCTCCGCGACATAGGTCGCGGAACGGGATTGCGTCGCTCCCGTTTTGGAACGAAACCCAAACTTGCCCATGGCGTGCTTCTCGAGTTCGACCGCGAATTCCATCTCAGTCAGCATGGCGAGGACGTAATCTTTGCCCGCGTTTGCTTCTTTCAAGTGGAGCGAAAGGGATTGATGCTGGTTGGATTGCTGAACAGAATAGACGTGGTCATAGACGCCGGTCTCAACCGTCGAATCGGCGACCGAACCGAATAAGGCGAGCATCAGCAGGCCGAACGATTTGTCGCGGATGGGAAGCGTGAAATTCCCCTCGCCGTATTTGCCGACAAGCTGCGCATCCACGGAATCCTCGATCAAGTTCCGGCTGGACTCGTCGACGGACTGCATGATGTGCTCGTCAACCGAAACTTCGGACGGACGGAGCCAGTAGCCGGGCGCAACGGCCGTACCTCGGGAGGTTTCTTTTCCGATCCCGAGATCAATGCGCGAACCGATGAATTTTGCCATAGGTTATGGGTTGGTTAATGCGTAGCGGCGGTTATATTCCGCAACCGCTTCGTCAAAAGACTTCGCTTGGATAGTCGTGGGCGGACGGTCTCCGTCCGCGCTGAAGTACCACTCCTCCTGTACCGCTTCATTCTGGGCGGCAAGGCGGCGCTCTTCGCTTTTCGAGCGGGGAGATTGGGAGATGGCTTTGTTTTCGGCTTTCTCGATCATACGGATACAGCGTATCGGGACGGGTTTCCGGAATGCGCGACTAATCCACAGCTACCCGTTGTCCTGGATCTTCCGGCAGCGGAGTGTCAGCACCGAAACGTAGTGCGGTTTGCTGCGCCATTCGATGACGCCCGAACGGGAAAGCGCCGGCCAGATCCCCCCGTCGCAGATGCCTCCGAGATCTCGGTCATGGGCGAACTCGTAGACAAGGTTGTCGAGCACGGCATCGAGAGACTTCTCGGCGGCCGAGGCTCCTTGGTTTCCCATTTCGGCATAGAGTAGGATGTCGAATTGATACTCGATCAAATCTTCGCGGTTCGTAAAAAAAGAACCTTCGCTTGTGGCGCGCCGAAGTTCGGCGACAGGATAGCTGGCGATATCCATCCCCTGCTGGTCCTGTTCGCCGTCGTAGACTTCGCCAAGTACGCCCGCAATCTTGCGAGCGTCTAGTTTGGCCTTGAGGCCGGCGCGGATAGCGACAAATGACATATCAATCTGCGAACTCGACGATGCGGTCAGGAATGCGAGCAACCGCTTCCTCGAACCGTTTATCAATAAATGGTTTCGCACGCTCGACCAGCTTCTCCATATAGAGGCGCGGCTTGATGTAGCGAGTGCCGTAGTTCACATAGGCCGCGTACTCGACCGTCGGACCGATGGCACGGAATAAACGCGCCCGGATCTTCCCCAGCTCGAAAGAATTGGAAAGAAAACCGTGGCGGTATGGGACGATACCGAAACGCTTGAGCGACAGGTTGGAAATAATTCCAACTGCGTCATCAAGCGCGGCTTCAAGTTCCCGTTCGGCATCTGCAGGCGAGCGTCCGACCGCCTGTATCAATCGGTCAAGATTTTTAATTTCAATTCGGAGAGCCATATCAAGGCAGAAAGACGCGACGATAGCGGTCGAGAGTCGCAATCTCCTCGGGTTCAAAATTCTGCATCCAGACAACGCTCGCTTCCCCCGCTGATTCTGATTGCTTGCCGTCTGCCTCCCGCTTCTTGAACGCTTTGACGATAAGTCGTTCACACAAGTCCGAGAGATCAAACGGAAGCGTGTGTGTTGCCGTGTACGGGTTCGTGAAGTCGATCTTGTAACCGGCGGTGTAGGTCGCGCGAAGATTATTCGTGCCTTTTGGAACGCCGGAATAAATCCGAACGAGTCCGGAAGATCCGTCGCCGACAAGTTCGAATTCGCTCGCCAAATAGGTGGTCCAAGATGGATTGTCTGGAGTGCCGATGCGGTATTGGAGACTTGAAAGCGCGGATACGGGCGACTGTTTCAGCATGAGCATCCGTCCCCCGTCGGATTCCATGAGGCACAACTCGTTGGAATAGGTATTTTCTTTGAAGCGTCTGCCGCAATGCGACTCGATCAAATCCGTGGACGCATCGATCAAGCGTTCTAAGAACGCGTCAAAACCGGCTGACGTAAGTCCGAGCCGGTCTTTGACCCGTTGGAGGGTCGTGAGCGCGTGGGGAACGGTAGCCATATACGCCGGATGGAACCGCCCCGCAGAATTGCGGAGCGGATACCTTCTGGCCTAGACGGAAGCGTCTGGCGTATTCGCAGGGTTCGAATGCGCGCGTCCGAGATTGAACAGGACAGCGCACGGGATGGACGGGGTCGTCCCGCCGACTGTCAGCACCGCACGCATGTAGCGCTTGCGGCTGCCGGTGCCCAAACCATTCACGTGAATGGTTTTGAGCTGGTTGTCGGCGGTGATGGCGACCGATGCGCCGGTGATGTCGGCCGCATCCGATCCGTTCGAGGCAGCTCCTTCCTGGAGCTTCACCACGTACGTTTCGTCCGTGTCCGCGAGATCGATGTCGCCGGCCGAAACAACGACTTCGAGGTTGTCGTAGCCCATGGTGTCGATGACGCCGCCGTTCGCATTCGCGGTACGGACGGCAGGCACGAGGGATGCCAAGGGTTTGACGTTGTCTCCGATGTTCTTCATAGCAATGGATTATGCCGACGCGCCCTCGTCGGTCTTTGGTTTGTTATCGCCGTCCTCTTGGGCTTGAGGCAGGCTCTCCGTGAGCAAGTCGCGCAATTCTCCGACGGAAGCGGATTCATCGAACGTGATGCCGAGTTTCTCGAGCGTCGCGATGACTTCCGGTTTCTTCAGCTTGGTGATCTCTTCCTTTGTCGGAAGTTCGTCACCGGCATCCTTCTCGTCGGTCTTGGGCACGACGGGTTCGAGATAATCGGGACCGAAGGCAGAGGCTTCCGCTTCGGTCATCTCGAGCACCTCTCCCCGCTCGCGCCGGCCCGACCAGCCGATGGGTTTCAGGACTTTGTAAGTACCCATAGGGATTAGGACGCGGCCGTCTTGATGGTCGTAAGGGCGGCAGCCAGAGCGATCACGGCCGCATGGCGGTTACCCATGACCATTCCAACCTGGCGAGCCAAGGCGATTTCCTTGCCGCCGAACGTACCGGAGTTATAGCGTTCCATTTCCATCTCGCCTTTCATGCCGAGAGCGACAGCCTTGAGGTTGCCAAACACGCCGAACTTGGTGCCTGCGGCGGAAGCGCTGTAGGCCGGAAGATGGCGGACGGTGTAAACCGGGAAGCCGAGAATCTCGCCTGCGGGTTTCGGACCGCCGTTCCGAGGATTGGCAGACAGGACGGAACCGGCTTGCGGGAGCAAGTAGTTTCCAGCCGTGTCTTTCTGCGCGCGGAACTTCGCCCAGTTGGTGCGGCTGAAGTAGAAGGCGGCGGAATCAAGCACGGACTCTTCCACGTTTGCGATCACGTCCGACGAATCGTCCACGACTTTATAGTTACCGAATCCAGTCGCCCCTGATGCGAGGCTGTAGGCTGCGACATCCGCACTCGACATGATGCCGACGAATGGATTGCCCGTACCGATGAAGACTTGCTTGTCGACCATGTTGGCCAAGGCTTCCGCTGCGAGAGCGATAAGCCATTCGCCGACGGCAGGCGTCGCATCGGCCAAGAGATCTTTGCCGACCACGAACGCGAGCTGCCATGGCTTGGCCAAGAGGCGCGCCATCTTGAAGGTGATACCCGTGACGTTGCCTGCCGCATCGACACCGAGATATTCGCCTTCGAGAAACGAACCGGCGTAGCTCGGAATGTCGAGCTCGTCCGTTTTCATATCCCAGCGAGCACACTGGCTCATAGCGACGCCAACGGTTGCAGCCACGCGCAAAATGGCGTTGGCGACTTCGGTCGGCACAAGGTAGCCACCGCGAGAATCCTGCTCGCCGATGATGGTCTCATTGGCTTTGACAGCCGACGGGATGGCGATGGACTTCACGAACTTCGCAAACTCCGACTTCTGAGCGTCCGAAAGGCCGGTCTTATCGTGGCCGAGCATGAGTTTCTCAAGACGCAGCTGTTCGACGGCTTCGCGCACGATGCCTGCGCGTTCGTCACCGATCAGGGTTTTCACTTTCTCTTGGAGGGCGTTATCGAGGTGACCCTTGATATCCTCCGCGAGTTCCGACTTGAACTGTTCCAATTCTTTCAACATAGGGATTAATTTTGACGAATAAAGATTTTGCTCTTAGCGAGAGCGTCCGACGTTGCCGTGTTCACGGCGCGCAAGACCTGCTTCATGAGGAGCCATTGCTTAAAGACATCCTCGTCAGATCCCGCACCACTCGACCTTTGTTTCGGGGTTCCGCCATCGTCGGACGTTTTCCCCTCGGAACCCTGCGAACCCGCCGCATTGAGCAGCTGCCGCAAAGCTCCGTTAGCCTGTTCCAAAAGATTGATGGTCGATTCAATGGATTGCCGGCTCTTTTCCGAGAGCGCCCGTCCGGCTTTCTCTTCCGCCTCCAGTTCCGTCTTCGTTTCCTCTTCCTTGGGTGGAACGGGATCAGGAGCGGGAGGTGTTTCCGGTTCTTCCGTCTTTGAGACGAATGCTTCGACCGCTTTTTCCTCTTCCGGCCCAATGTCCTTCACGGACAAGGTGCGGGCGCTCGGATTACATGGAACGGCGACGAAACTGATCTCGAGCAGTTCGTTCGCAATCCGTCCGTCTACTTCTTTGCGTTGGAAGCCGACTGAAACGGTGTCGAGGAATCCCTGGACCACCATCTCGTCCGTTTCCCTGGCTGCTTGGGTGATGGCATGGAACAGCGGTTCGAATAGAAGCTGTCGGTTCTCGGTACGGATATTTTCGGCGAGTCCCACGATGGACTTCACGGAATAATCGTGGTCGATGAGCAGGCGCGGAGATTTCCGGAAGTTCGTAAGATCCCATGTGTCGATGGGAATGGATTCGCCGGTGCGGTCGACGGTTTCGTCAGACGCGACGACAGTCAGCCGTCCGTTCTCGGATTTGCGTACGAACGCTTTGAATTGGAGTTTTTCTAGTTGCATAGCGCGAGCCGTATGGTGATAAGCGTAGAGGGACGCATTAGTTAAAAGACTGGATTATCCACAATCACTCCAAGCCTTCGATGTACTGGACGACACGGCAGCGGCAATTGGGATGGAGCGCACCGCCTCCGATGTTCGAATAGTCGATATTCAAAACGCCGCCATCGCGTCCTTGGATGACATCGCCTTTCTCGTAATAATTTTCTTCGATGCCAACCACGCGTCCATCTTCCGGTCCGCAGAACTCGCAAACGCGTTCGTCCTTCGCCGTATACCAGACGAGCTTCTTCACTCCGGCTTGGCGATAGGCTTCGCGGCCTGCGTCGTTGGCAACGCGGAAAGCTTCGGTACGCGCGACACGTGAAGCTCGCACGTTGGATGAAAAATCTCCAATGTCTCGAATACGGACTTTCAGCTTGTCGAATCCCTCCCCTGCTTCGGTGCTGGCATTCATCGCTTCGCGCAAGAGCCGTACGGTTTCGTCGTGATAGTTTTGCGCGAGCAGCGTCGCTACTCCGTTAACGGCTTCGCGGATGCGGGCAAGCGTCGCATCAAAGGCGGATCCGATGTCGGACGCGATAGCTTCGCCTTCGCTTCGATATAGCTCGCTCAATGTCGGAGAGGAAACCTGAATCAAGAGACGCACGTCGTCTTTACGGTCGAGAAGTTTCGCCAAGTCCACGTCCTTCGATGCGGCTTCGAGATTTTCTTCAACACGCTTAATCATTCCCGCCGCATATTCGGCCATGCGTTTCTTGAGCAAGATTTCGTACGGTGAAACTCGTGACACGAAACTGCGCCACGATGCTTCCTTGCGATCTTCGCCCGTACTTTTCTTCGCAGTCTCGATTTTATCGGCGGCTTTGGAAACGGCGGCATCCACGGCGCTATGAATCGCTGAAGACACGGCCGAATCTTCTTTGGCTGCTTTGAGGGCCGGATAAGCCGTTTGTGGCGGCTTTCGCTTGGCTTTGACCTCCTTGGGCGAACCGACGGGCGTCTGGGAATACGGGGCCATAACGGAATCCCCGCCCTCGACGGCAGGCAGGCCAAGTTCGTCACGGACTTCGTTCAAGCTTTCATACGGTGCGCCTCCGAGCGCCGCGATACGCTTACGCACCTGCAAGTCCTCGTCCTCCGGAACGACATTGTCAAAATCAATCACCAAATCCTTGCCGAACCGTATGACAAGATACGTATTAAAAAATGCGGCAATCCTTCGAAGGCGCGGCATGACGGTCCGGAGCGCATAGATGTAGTTCGTGGCTTCGGCTGTCGCACGATTCAAATTCTCACCGGCTCCAAGCCCGAGTACGACATGGGGAGTGCGAAGACCGGACAGAATGTCATCGCGCGACCAACGGAGCTGCTCGACGAAATCCATGTCCTTCTGGCTCCAGCCCATTTTCTCCGGTTCGACGCCATCGGGGAGAATGGCGATCTTGTGGGCGTTCTCCGCACCCTGATATTTATCCTCGAACTGCGCTCGGATGGGATCCATCTGCTCGCGCGTCTTAAATTTGGACTTGAGGATGAGATCCGGTCGTGCGCTGTTACGAAAAAACGCACGATTCCAAACGCGAGCAGCATGGTCGAGATCAACAGCGTCGGCCATGGCCTGAACTGCGCCAAGTCCGACAAGCGGGTCGTCGGGATTCGATTCCCGGATGTGAAGAATCTGGTACGGCTGAAAAACATACTCCCGCGCCTTATGCCGATACTTGTACGAAAGAATCGTATCCGGAAATCCGTCAGTCCGGACGATGGAAACGTGCTGCGGCTTGAGAGGATAGAGCGCTTTGGGCTTCGATGTCGGAGAATTGGCCCCTTCAAGAAAAAGAAAAGCGTTCCCGTAGAAGTCGAGCGACATGCTCACGGCTTCGAACAGTTCCGCATGCGTTGCGTTCGGATTTGGACGATGCAAGATATCAAGGACCGGATTCGCATCGATCTCGGACCACGCCCCATCGGCTTTGACCTTGTACAAACGAAAAGCCGCCGCTCCGACTTCTTCGGCGAGCAGCTTGGCTGCCTTGAATTGCCAGCCGGTCACGGTGGCGCTTCGTCCGTGGAACCATGAGGCCAGCGTCTCGCCGACTTCAGACAGAGACTTGCGGCCCCGCAGTACCGACCATGCGTCCTTGGCGCGTTCGACGATTCCCATGGCATGAGTATCGCGGAACGAGTCTCCGAAAACGCCGCTATATCCACAGCATCTCAGGAATCCAGTTGGCTCGTTTGGCGTAATGGCAGATAGCGAGAGCATCCGCACGGTCCGGAGAACGCAATCCCCGCTTCTTCGCGTCGTCCTTCGATTCGATCTTGATCTGTCCCTTTGAAGTCAGGCCGTACTTGATCGAAGCGAGCTGGTTCATGAGTACGGGGTCGTCAGGAATGGAAATATTCTTCTTCTCGAAGTCCTCACGGAGGTTCCAAAAGATTTCCGCCTTGAGATTGGCGAAGCGTTCCGGATCTTCCGCCGCCGAACCGAAGTTCACGGGTACGACGCTCATTCCCTGTTCGCGCAGCATGTCAGTGACGCCGCCACCGACACCCGTGTCGTCTACAGCCACGAATTCCGCGCCGCTTTCCTTGGATGCGAGCACAAGCCGTCCTGCCGTCTCATTCGTCGGACGCTTGATAACCGCTTCGACCAATTCGTATGTGTTGCCTTTGGATTTAAAAATAACCGTCTCGTCCTCGCCGAAACGCGCCACGTCGCATCCGACCGATAGGCGTTCGTCACCCGCGATCTCTGCATTGACCGCCCTTTCGACCCAAGTGAGTGGAATGAGGGTATCGGAGCCTTCCGTGGGGAATTGGCCGAGGACTTTAGCTTGATAGAGCGGGCTTTTCTCGCCCCATTCCGTCTTACGTTCCTCGACCCAATCCTTTGTGACTGCGCCGGGGATGACAGTCTCGCCGGTGGTCACGTTCGGATGGTCGAGGCATGAAATCTCAAGCTTGTGCCAGATGGCGCTTTTAAAAATATCGTAGAACGGACCGGATGGACTAGCCGGATTGCCGATAGCTACGATGCGGTTATTTTCACCCGTCGCAAGCGATGTCGTTGCCGTCCAGATCTCGGGAGGCACGCCAGCGGCTTCGTCCAAAATGACGAGCAGGTTTGGGGAGTGGAATCCTTGGAGTTTCGTTGAGCCGAAATCACGCTGCTCGACGCTCTCGCGTGTCGAAATGCCAATAGCAAAACAATCCTCGGCGATCTTCCACTGCGTGTTGAGTAAATCTCCGCCGAGAGGAATACGGCTCGAACGGTATGCGGTTGCGATCTCTCCCCACAAAACTTTTTCGACCTGCGTCCATGAGGGTGCGGTCGTGACGACCTTGGATGGTTTGAAAACGGTGAGAAACCAAATAGCGAGACGTGCCATGAGCCATGACTTGCCGACTCCGTGGCCGGAGCGGACCGCGACGCGCTTATGTCCCGCAACCGCATCCGCAACGCTCGTCTGTTTTTCCCAGAGTACGGCGTCCGGCCAACATAGAGCGATAAAAGCGGCGGGGTCACGCTGTAGCGACTCAAGAACGTCCGCGTCGTTTGCGTTCCGAGGCTTCATACGCGGCATAGATAAATTCCTGTAGGTTACCGACCTCAAGTTCTCCTTCGACTTCGATAGGTGTCGATGCCTTACCCGCGACTTGGTCCATGATGTACTTCAGCATGTCGACGTTCGGGCTTCGGCGGTACACCTTGTCGCGTCTGCCGTCCTTACCTGGAACGTAAAGCGTAAGCCCTTTGGCTGAATCAAGAATTGCTTCCATGATGGGCTTGAACTCTTTGCTTACGGCCGAAAGAAGTTTGCGCTTGATCTGTTTCTGGATGCGCGTCTCGAAGCTGACCGTTCCTTTCGGACGGCCGCCCTTCTTCCCGTTCCGTTTGCTTGCGAGTCCGGCCATAAGCAGGTGTCTAGGTTTTCTAGGTTAAAAACCTAATAACCTAAAATTATTCGATTTTGCTAGCCTTTTTACCCGTGAATTTCTCCCAACGGTCAACGATGACGTCGCAATAGGCGGGATCCATTTCGATCATGAAACAGCGGTGCTCGACCTGTTCGGCGGCAATCAATGTGGAACCGGAACCTCCGAAGGCATCGAGCACGATTCCGTTCGTCGGGGAGCTGTTCACGATGGCTTTGGCGCAAAGCCTGACGGGTTTCATGGTCGGATGCTCCGGTGACTTGTGCGGCTTATCGAAAAACCACACATCACCCTGCTTCCGGCCCCCGTACCACGTATGGCGAGTCCAGCCGTACATGATAGGAGACGCTTCGGCGTCGACGTTCTCATCGGAAAGCTTTGCGGATTCCTCTGCTGAAAGGCCATGCATGATCGGCTCGGATTGGTGCTGATAATCGGAACCGCCGAGCGTGAAGCGCTGCTTGACCCAGATGATGTAGCCCTGCCAATGGCCACCGGCGTCCGTGAACGCCTGCCAAAGCGAATGGAGTTCGCCGTATGACATGCAGATATAGAAACCGCCTGTGACGTTGGCGACGAGATTCCCCATCACCTTGCGAAGAAACGAAATAAACTCGTCACGTGGCATGGCGTCGTTGGCGATTTTCTTCCGATTCGCTCCTGGACCTCCGCGATACACCATATTGTAGGGCGGGTCCGTAAAGCACATGTCGGCCTTGTTGCCTTCGAGCAAACGGTCGAACGCTTCGACGCTAGTCGAGTCACCGCAGAGCAATCGATGGTTGCCGAGCTGATACAAATCTCCCAATTTCGTTTTCGGATTCTCCGGAAGTTCTGGCTCGTAATCGTCTTCTACCGGCTGCTTGAGCAAGTGGTTCAAAGCTTCAGTGATCTCTTGTTCATCGAAACCGGAAAGCTTCCGCGACTCCGCATCCAGCTGTTCGAGTAAGACGGCCAACCGTTCCATGTCCCATTCACCCGAGATACGGTTCAACGCAAGGTTTAAGGCCTGCTCCCGCTCTTTCGGGATATCGACACGAACGCATGGAACCTCTGACATGCCAAGACGTTCCGCCGCTTTGATGCGCTGGTGGCCGCCGATAACCGTTCCGTCTTTGTTCACGATGACCGGATCGACGAAACCGAACGTCCGAATGGATTCAGTAAGCTTCGCAAGTTCACGCTCGGAAATAGAGCGCGGATTATATTCGGCAGGCTTGAGATCGGATATTTTTATGGATTCGTATTGCATAAGATTGCTTGTTCAACATCTTCCCACGAACGTGCGAGCACATACGTTCCTCCGGCCTTCTCGATCTTGCGCTGCCAATCGAGCTGCTCGGTGCGTTGGCGTCCTGTCTCGGACTTCACTTCGATGCCGATGTACCGTCCAGCGATGACGCAGACGATGTCTGGCATGCCGACATTGAATGCATCGGCTCGGCGGAAACCGACAATGCGGTTTCCGTTTCTGATCGGGACGGGTGCCGGCTGGCAGCGATACGCGAGGATTCCGTGCCAGCGCAGATTCTCAAGAATGGACCGTTGGATTTCCGTTTCCTTCATGCGGACAAGCATAGGCGCACGAAGTCTGAAATTTGGCCGGTTATCCACGAACCGGCTCGGGAGCCATGGCCGGAGGCGGCTTGGAACTGCGTCTCGAACGCGTGGGAGGCGGAGGCGCACGATGCGGGACGTACACGGTGACCACTTCCGGCATCTTCGTCCCACGTTCGACGATGTCTGATAGCTGGCCTGCAAGTTTGTCTGAGATGTTCAGCCATTGGTCGGCCGAGATCTCGAGTTCCTGCGATTTGCAGTAGAGATACTGCTCGTATGCCTCTCCGAGATTTTGGATGAGTCCCGTCATACGGTCCGGTACACCGTCGGCGAGCCAGAGTCGCTTCTCTGCCCAGCGGCGCATGTCTTCGAGGGTGACATGGGCTGCGCCGCGCCTCCGCCGTAGAACGAAAGCGCGGCCATCTTCAGCCATGACGATAATCGACAGTGCATCGATGTTTTCTGATTTCGGTTTGATGAGCATGGTTCATGTGGTTGGAGGTCTGAATACGGGAAGCTTTCGCTTCGGGACGAGCCTGACCTCCCAAAGGCCGTCGATCTTTTGGCGTTCAACCGCGACGGACTCGAAGTGCCGCTTGTTCGCGCTCTCGGCGAATTTGTCGGCGCTTTCCTTCGTCCGGAAGCGTGCGACGATCTCAATCGGCATAGATTGTGAAACGTTCAATCGAGCAATCGCTGCAAGCGCGAGATGATGCGGTCCATCCGGTCTCGATACCAATCGTCGAAGGTGGCGTTCGTTCCGGACCGTTCCCAGAGGCGGTAGAGAGTGGCGCGTAACCGCTGACTTTGAGTCGGTGGCTGATAATCACGCTCACTGGCGACTGCGTGAATTTCTTTTGTGGCGGTTCGCATAGTCATTTCCAGATGAGGTTCTGTTTTACGTTGCCTCCGTAGTCGACCCACTCTCCGGTATGGATTCTGACTCGCCAGACTCCGCGCGATTCGTCGAGGTGCGCGAGATCTCCCTCGAGATACGGTCGTGGCTTCTTTTGTTTCGGATCTCCGCGTGAGCGTCTTGGTCTTGGCACGAATGGAGTCACCGCTCCCCCTTGAGGGGGTAGGGGGTGATTCTTCAGGGGTCTTCTTACGGGTTCTTCCTTGTGTGCCGTTATCGGTACGGGTGCCAGTTCCGTTTGCGGTATAGCCCCGTCCCGTTTTTGGTATGGGCGATTTCCGCTATCCACAGCATGGTTAGTACCGTTTTCGGTACTGGTGTGGCATGTGACGATGTCGACCTCGATAACGGTGGTGCAACCCTTCCGTTCTCCGGTCCGAAGATGAATCCCGTACTTGGGACCTTCCTCGCGCCAGTATTTCAAAGACTTGAAAACGCTCTTGCGGTCGCATCCGATTTCCCTCGCCAAGGTCTGTGCAGAGGCAGAAGTCCGGCCGTGACTCAACAGAATTGCGAGTACGGCAATATGGACCGGGCCATGGCCTCCGCGACAGATCTGGTTGGGCAGTGCGGCGAATGGATACGACACTTTTCCCATATGTGGGTTAGGCTAGTTCGCGTTCGGCTTCGTCTAACGTGGCCAAGTCGCGGATCTCTTTTTCTCGCTGGCGTGAAACGGTACGGATAACGTCCTCGAACGCCATTCGGGCGAAGTCGCTCTTCTCGCGTACGCGCATCCGTTCGACCACGTTCAACACCCAGTCGAGAGAACGAATCTGTCCCGCTTTGCGTTTTTGCATCAAGCGGACATTACCCGCCTGTTCCGTTCGTCCGAGGCGGCGGGACGGTGCCGCCTGCGGACGTGGTGCGTATGCGGGTTGTTCATGCATACGGCTTAAAACGGGATGTCATCCAAATTGACCTGATCGGTCGCTTGGGATGTCTGATCAGACGGCTCGCGCTGTTCCCGCCGTTCCTCGGAAACAATGATTTGATAGTCCGGCTGATTTTCTTTCTCTTTGCGATCATTCTTGAAGATGGCGATGCGGATTTCGCCGCGCATGTCTTCTAGAACGCCAGAGAAATACTTTTTCCCGTCCTTGGTTTCTTTGAGCCATAGGGCTCCGATTTTTCGTGACATAGGATTGGATGTTAGCCTTCGTTGATCTCTTCTAGCTGCTGCGCGAGGTCTCCGTAGACCATGGCGGCGAACATTGACCGGAGGTACTGTTCTTCGGCGTCATAGACGCTTTTTAGCTTGGGACCGTATGTCCGCGCTTTCCATGTCTCAGCATCCTCTTTGAATTCGTAGGCGCTCGCCCGAAGTTCTTTGATAAGCTTCCGGTAGATTTCCTTTCGGATTTCCGGAAATTCGTGAATAGCGCTTTTCATACTTCGGTTTTCTTTCTCTCCTTAAGATCTTCGATTTCACAATGGATCAATCCGCACATGCCCTTGCCGCGTTTCGCATTCTTCGCGTCCAAAGGATCTGCTACATACGCTTTGAGCACCGGACTTCCTGCTTTGCGCAGGATGTTTTCCGCGTCCGAAAGACACTTAAGCGCCTGCTGTAGCGCCTCGATTCTTTTTTCGATAGTCATATCTAGGCGATGAAGGTTTCATCCGCGAACAGCTCCGGGTTCGTGTCCTCAAGTTCAACGGTGAGCGAATCTACGGCTTGCTCAATAGCTTTTTTCCATTCGATTACTGCGCGAACAGCGCTGAATGATGCTTCCTGATTTTCCTCATGTGCGAGGCAGTTACTGACTTGCTGCATAAGCGCAGCCTTGAGCATCTCGCCTGCCTTTGCGGATTCGATAGATAGGTCATGAGCCTTAGCCTGAAGCTGGTCAAACGTGTAAAAGTTTTCCATATCAGGCTTTAGCTAGTTCGCGTTCGCGCTTCTTGAGTGCGAGACATGCGAGGAAGGCTGAGCAATCCTTCACGAGTTCGTCCTGGGCGAGCGGATGCGGATTGCAAACGCCCGTTTCTTTATCGAATTGCAAGATCAAGGCTCCGTCCAAACACTTGCCGTACTCCTCTTCGAATGCGAGGCAATACGCCGCGACTTGATAACGCATCTCGGTATAGATACCCTTCGACGTTTTGTAGTCGATGAGCGTGCGCTGACCGTTCACGTTCGCTACGGCATCGACCAATCCGGCAAAACCGTGGGCGGGAGAATAGACAAGCTTTTCCGCATGCAGGAATTGCACATCGTTTGAGACGAACCAATTCAGGAAGGCGTTGATTCCTGCGCGTACGCGTTCGTCCGCATCCTCCGGAACTTCCGGTACCTCTTTCTTGGCGATAACGGCCAAGGCAAACGCTTCGGCATAGGCGTGAACCATGCCGCCGATTGACGCAGCTTCTTCCTTCTTGAGCTGATGCTGGCGTACCGCTTCCTCGATGACCGGAATGATCTCCTCCATGGAGAACGGTCCGGTATTGGATTCAAGGAAGGCGCGGATGTGTTTTTCGGCCAAGCCCACTGCCCATGGAATGAGCACACGCGACTTGTCGACGATACCCGTACAGGCGGTCACTGATGGCAGATATTCTTTCGACCCCTCGATGCGATATCGATGGGAGTCAGGTAAGAATTCAAGCGATACGTTTCCGTCATACAGCTTCTCAACGATCTTTTCAGCCATATGGTTAGACGGCTGCGGCGACTTTGGATCGCGCGGCTTCAAGAGCTGAGTTAGGATCGACGGCTGGCTTGGTGCGTTGAGGTGGGCGAGCTGCTCCGGCTGGAGCCTCGGCCTTCGGTTCTTCGACCGGCTTTTTTGACCATGCGTAGTTTTCGGTGCCATGAACTGCTTTGATGATCTTCGAAAAATCCGGCTCGATAATTTTCCCGAGCTGACCCGTGCGATCTTTGGCCGTGAACTTGTCCGATGATGGATCAACGAAGATAACGCGCTTTGATTCTCCGTCGGCCGTCTGAACGACCGTCATGTAGCCGACCACGTCGACCATGTTGACGATGTCCTTAGAAACCTTAGTCGTGATGAGGGGACGCAAAAGAACCCGATCTTCGTCAGGCTTGTCGTCCACGTGAGCGACCAAAAGAACGTGCATGCCGGAGTCCCGGAGCACCTTCACGTAATCGCGCATCGTCTTACGTAGCCATCCCCAACCCGCTTGGCTGGGAGAGCCGTCTTTCTGAATGAGCTTGGAGTCCCCGATGGCCACCATGTGGCGCATGAGTTTTTCCATGAGTTCCCCGATAGGGTCGATAACAGCCGTTTCGTATCCCTCCTTTTTGAGCGCTTCGGTGTACTCGCGCATGTCCGCCCACTTTTCAATGTGAGCCACGTCGAGTTTGATGCCGCGCAGTCCGAAATACTTGGAGCCGTTCTCGCAGTCCGCCATGAGCGGCTTTGGAGCCGTGGCGGCGAACGTCGACTTACCGACTCCGCCCTCGCCGTATACGAGCATGACGAGAGGCGGCTTCACGGACGGATCGCCCGTGTTGATGATTTTGAGCATAAAGATATGTGTCCTCTAAGAATGAATTGATTAAGTCCTCTGATTGCCGGATTGACCGCCGGCGCGGCTCGACCTTGATCGGGGCCTTGCGATCCCGCGTGGTGTCCGGAAGGGCTCAAAAGGGAGCGGTTTCAACGAACCCTCCGAGCTATCAGGACACCGCGCGCAAACAAAAAGCCGCTGGTTGACAGCGGCTTCGCGGTGGGTGGTTTTTCTGCTATGTTTAGATACAGAAAGACCACCCACCTTAAAGGGATGGATGGTCTAAAATCGGCTAGTATTGGCCGATTTTTGCGTCACGTAAGTTGATTTGTACGACGCATTAGGGTTGGGTTTTGCTGCCAGCAAACTCTCCCTTCCCTGCTCCTTACTGTCCTCTTGCCCGTATTTCTAGGCCTTCCACTTTTCTAAACCCAATCCTCTCCGGTGCCTCATTCTTTGCCTTTAAGAGCGTGGCAGGTATGAGGCTGGTTTCACCGTATTTGTTGCGAATGGTGTCTAAGGCGTTAGATAGTCGTTCAGCACGTCGTTCTGATGGTTCTAGGCCCTCTATGTTTGTCTGATGGTTCATGGGTTGTAACCCCCAGAGAGAAATGGCCATAAAGGAAAGGCGCGTTGTTGTATCCCATAGATTCTCGAATATCTCGACGGCGGACTTGGTGATAGAAAAAAGATCGTATATAGGTTCAGAAAATCGTTTACGGCCATCAAGGCTGGCTGCGTATCGGTCAAAGACGCTGATGGGCTTTTTGCTTTCTGGTTGGCTGGTGTTGATACCTACCCAGATTCCACTGGCTGTTAAGTTGAGTGAGCGCAACCTTCGGGCTGCTTTATCCACGAGTTTAGTGAAGACGGATAACGCATCACCTCGCTCGGAAACGTTTTTTGGGACGCAATAGGAGTGTCCGATGGATTTTGGGACTGAAGGAGCGTATGGCTTTACCTCGTCGACAGAGAGGCCGTTTAAGGCGGCACAGGCGAAATACATAGTTTTCCCGTAGACACGTAGCAGGTTGGTAGGAGAGGCACGTTTAAAATCTAAGGGGGTAAAAATGCCTAGTTTTCGCAGACGTCGTTCGGTACGGCGACCAATACCAACGATGTCTTGTAAATTGTGTTCGGCCAGGAAATCGTCTAAATTACTGTGATTCACTACGGTCATACCATCCGGTTTTTGATAATCGGAAGCGAGTTTGGCTAATAGCTTGTTGGGTCCAACGCCTATGGAAGCGGTGAGCCACTCCCCGACCTCGTTTTTGATGCGGTATTTTATGTCGCAGAGGTCCTGGAGAAGATGGATTTCATCTTTGTACCAGCCTGTTACATCTAGGAAGGCTTCATCAATCGAGTAATGTTCGACACGATCGGTATAGTCGTGAAAAATGTTAAAGATTTTTTTGGTTACAGAACGATACTTGGCTGGATCACAGCCGACAAAGATGGCGTCACGCGCTAACGCTCGCGCATCGTGTACACGGGTGCCTACACCAATACCCAAATTCTTTGCCTCACGCGAAGCGGCAATGACACATCCGTATTCTTTGAGATAGGCGCACACGCACAAAGGTTTACCCCTCCACTCTGGATGGGCTTGCTGTTCTACGGATGCGAAATAGGCGTTCATGTCGATATGAACGATAAGGCGATGGGAAGCAGGGAGGAGCATAGAAATGACTTTTATAACCACTCTTCTTCCTCGACGTACCAACGACGTTTGTCCGTTTCGTAAACAAGTTTATGCGTCTGTGAGCCGTCTGAAACGGAAAAATACAGAAGCTCTTCTCTCCCCTGCCTCGCCTCGTATCGCAGGTTTACCGAAGTTATATCGTAAACGCGCCCTCCTTTTTTGAAACGGAGAGGCTCGATCATTCCACTTCTAAACATGGCTAGGACAGCGATCTGTTCCCGCTCGGGGGTAGGCATAGGGTTTTCTCCTTGAGTTGCTAACCAAACATCTTCCTATTTTTACTATAGAACAAAAATAGAACACTTGGCAAGGCTGTGCTTTTTATATGATCTCGCACCCAACAGGGTTTGTAACGGGGTTAGCCTGTCACATTATGGGTGAAGATGAGGACAGCAATGATGACGACGACGAGACCGATGGTGATGATTGTTCCGATTTCCATAGGTAGAAAAATATATTAATAATTTACAGGAGAAGCAGGAGGGTTAATGTTCACGTCCCACCAAGCTTTAAGGCTAGCGGCATAGTCGCGTAGAGTGAAGAACACAATTCGTTGGTAGGATTGGAGATCGGCGGGGACGCCTTGGGCTTGCATGCCTAAATGAGAACATAGATACAGGGCTCTCGACAAGTGGAATCGTTGGGTGACAACGATTCCCTTTTTAATATGGAAGACTTGGACGGCACGTTTGCAGCTTTCATACGTGCGATAGCCGTGTTCATCAACCAGGATATCTTGTTCGGGTACGCCTGCTTCTACGGCAAGACGCTTCATGGTAGCCACTTCATCCGCGTGAAACGCGCCATCATCTCCTGTCATGAGGATTTTTGAGGCTTTACCTGCTTGGTAGAGCCGTATCCCGGTCGTGACACGATCTCTGAGGGCATCTGAAGGGGTTCCATCGAGTTTTACTCCTGCTCCCAACACCATGACAGCTTCAGAAGCTTGTGCTTGCGCGGTGCTGACGATGTCCTTCTCATATCCTGTTTGCATTTGTTGGATAATCGAAATGCCTGTCAGGCCTAGGCAGACAGTTCCAAGAACTAAAAGATGAATGAGGGGTGAGAGGGATTTACGCATACGCGTTTCGATTTTTTTCTTCTTTTCTCGTCATTCTGAACGTAATCTGATGGAGTGAAGAATCCCTGTTCTATTCCCCCTCCTGCGGCTTATCAATCAGTCCTACCTGATACCCCGTGCTTTGGCCGGAGATTTTTACGACATCCTTGTCGATTTTCCCCAGCTCTTTTGAAGCTAAATTGTACTGGTTTACCGTGGTCGTCAAGTGCTTGCCGATGTTGGTGAAGTATTGTTCGTAGGCGGTGAGATGTCGACCAAGATCGGTAACACGAGTGCGGATTTCTTTGGCCTGCTCTTCGATTTTCAGAGCTCGTAATCCTTGAAGGACAGTTTGCAAGTAAGCCAGGAAGGACGTGGGTGAAACAATGATGACGCGATATTTGCCTGCTGCACGTTGGATAATACTTTCTAAATCGTCACCCGTGCTACCGATCTTATTTGTTAGCAAATCATAATAAATGGCTTCGTGTGGAATGAACATGAAAGCAAACTCCATCGTTCCCTCTTCCGGGCGCACGTATTTGGCGGTTTCTTGTACGCGCATTTTTAGGTCGTTGACGAGGGCGCGTTCGAGTTTTTCACGCTCGGCTGTATTTTGCTCGTCGATGATGCGATTGTAATTCTCTAAGGAAAACTTTGAGTCGATAGGAATAATCTTGTCTTTTACAAAAACAGCTGCGTCGACAATTTCTCCGTCTTTGAATTTATACTGCATCTGAAAACCATCTGGTGGCATGGTGTTCTTTAGAAGAGTTTCCAAATAGTATTCGCCTAAAATACCACGCTGTTTTGGGTTGGTAAGAATACGCTGGAGATTGTCGAGCTGTCCGGAAAACGATAAGATCTGTTTATTCGTTTCTTCTAAACGGACTAGGCGTTCGGTCACATCGCGGACGGTGGTGGTGACAGCATTGGAAATGTGGCGGCTGGTATCGATCGCCTGTTTCCCGCTTTCGTTTAAACTCTCACGAAGTTCTTTGCGCAACTCCCCCATCCCCTGTTGGAGAAGGAGGAAGGCTTGAGGGTCGAAGGCGGGGGTGGGCGCAGGGGTGGATTTTTTGAGCCAATATATGAGGGCTCCGAGGGCGATGAAGCCCAAGATAATGACGAGGAGGATGAGGCTGGTGTCCATAGGTCTTGCATTCATTGTGCGTATGTCGTAGCTTATCACGCACAGCAATATTCGCACATGTTCTTATATGACTTACCTTGATTTTTCTCGCCCTGCCAGCAACTGGGATGGCGATACCTTTGAAGAAGAAAATGAAAATATGGCTGCTTTAGCTATGCAGTCAAGCGGTGGTGATGAGGATGAGGAAGAGGAGGATGAGGACGAAGATGAGGCTGTCGTTGCAGATGAAGAGACGCCGACAGAAGACGCAAAAGTGGAAGAAGAGAAGTCGGAAGAAGAGGAAGATGCAGAGGTCGATGAGTTGGCTGCTCTTGATCGTCTTGAAAAAGAATTAAAGGAAGATGAGTTTGGTGGTCTTGGGGATTTGAATGAGGAAGAGGAAACGATATAAGAAGTATAGAGTATAGAGTAATGAAGAGCGGACAAAAAAGACGGACATAATGTCCGTCTTTTGAATCTTTTAGGCTCCCCCATTCTCTATGCTTAATACTGTATGCTCTGTACTTTATTGACAGACCGCGCATTCTTCGTTGGCTAAATCTCGTTTTTGGACTTTGCTATTAATTTTTTCTGCTTCAATCGGAGCGGCGGAGCGTAGATAGTACAGGGATTTCATACCGGCTTTCCAGGCGAGGAAGTGTACATCGTGGAGGTACTTGCCACTAATTGGGGTTGGGAAGAAGACGTTGATGGATTGGGCTTGGCAAATGTAGGGTTGGCGGTCAGCGGCTTGTTGCACAATTTCACGCATGTTCATCTCGTAGGCGGTGCGAAAGACCTTCTTTTCGTCATCCGTCAGTACGTCGAGGTGTTGAACGCTGCCTTTTGCGCTAATGATATCTTGCCAGACCTCGGTGGTGTTTTGTCCCTTCTTTTCCAGGACCTGTTCCAAGTATTTGTTCTTGACCAGGAAGCTTCCTGACAAGGTTTTCTGTAGGTAGGCGTTGCCGGAGATGGGTTCGACGCACGGGGTAGCTTGTCGGCAGAGGAATGCCGTGCTTGCGGTCGGCTGGATGGACATGACGTAGCTGTTACGCTGTGTTCCCCCGTCTAAAGGTAGACCGCGTTCTTGACCCAGCTTCACGGAAGCCGCCTTGGCATGTTTGTTTATGAGGCTGAATACCTGTTTATTGATAAGACGAGCTTGCAGGCTCTCAAATGGAATTGCTTTGGACATGAGATAGCCATGGTATCCCATTACTCCCAAACCGATGGAACGTTCGTGTTTAACTGAGTTGATCGATTTTTTGTATTCGACCGGATCAGCCATTTCACAAAAGCTATCGAGATTGTTATCCAGTGCTTTTACGCAATCGTAGGTCATTTGCTCGACCTTGTCTTTCCATTCGTCAAACGTCTCCATGTTCAGGTTGCCAAGGCAGCACACGGCTGTCCGGTCATCCGTGGTTGGCAAGACGATTTCCGTACATAAGTTACTTTGGCTGACGAGTAGCCCCTTTTCTTTATGGTGAGGTGGGACGGCTTTATTAACCGTGTCGATGAAGAGGAGGTACGGCTCCCCTGTTTCGGCACGGATGGTTAAAATTTTGCGCCAGATTTCTACGGCATTTAATTCTTTAGTGACAGTGCCGTAGTGTGGATCGATGAGCTTGTAGTTCCGGTTTTCCTCCACTGCTTTCATGAATTCGTCTGTGATGACAACACCGTTATTGATGTTCAGACATTTTCGATCCATGTCTCCTCCGGTTGGGCGGCGAATTTCGAGAAAATCTTCGATATCCGGATGATCCACGCGTAAATAGGCGGCAGCAGCTCCACGACGATGGCTGTTGCGAGAGATGGCGAGCGTTTCAGAATCCATGACTTTCAAGAAAGGAATCACACCGGAAGATTTGAGGCCGGAAGATTTGAGAGGGGCATTTTGTCCGCGCAAGCGCGACCAATTCGTCCCAATACCGCCACCGTACTTGGCTAGGAACGCATTTTCACGATAGATGTCGAAGATGCCCTCTAAGGTGTCTGGAACGGTGTTTAAGAAGCAAGAGATGGGCAGGCCTTTGCTTGTACCAATGTTCATGAGGACGGGTGTTGCGGCAATGAACCAACCGTTACTCATGTATTCATAGAGGCGATGCGCCAGGTCTTTGTCGCCACGTGCCATGCCGGTTGCTACACGTGCAAAAAAGGTTTGTGGATTTTCACAAATCACCCCGTCCTTATCGTGGAGGAAGTATCGATCTCGCATGTTTTCGAGACCGAAGTACGTGATTTCGTTGCTGCGTTCGTGTTTGAGCGGAATGCTCTCCTGGATGGCGCGATCCGTCGTGTAATGTGGACAATTCCAGCTTTCGCGGGTCTTGGTTTTGTCCATGATTTCTCCTAAAAGGAGGTCACGGGCGGCGGGCAAGTTGTTGTCGGAGAGGGCGTCAACGACACTGGTGTAGGATTTGGACATAAGTATGAAGGATCAAGGTGAGTAGAGAAGTGGGAGAGTGGTGGAGTAGCTAGGGCCGATCAGGGGATACTAGCGAAGCGGCCTACTTTTCTACTCACCTACTCCTCTGGTTTTTATCCCCAATCTTCCACGACCGCTCCTTTGGCGTATTCTGTTGCGCGGTTTTCGAAGAAATTGGTGTGTTCTTTGGCATTAATCATGATATCGAGCCACTGGAGCGGGTTTTTATTTACCATGTAGAGGCGATCGAGACCTAGATCGTTGAGCTTGCGGTCAGCAATATAGCGAATGTAACTCTTCACTTCTTCTGGAGTCAGGCCTTGGACCGCTCCCATGGAAAAACAGGTATCAATAAAGGCGTCCTCAAGTTTTACCATGTCATCACAGGCTTGATAGAGCGTACTGCGTAAATTTTGCGTCCAGATGTGTTTATTTTCGTTGATCAAATCACGGAAGAGTTGACATACGCCTTGGCTGTGCAAAGTCTCATCACGAATGCTCCAGGTCACAATTTGCCCGACCCCTTTGAGTTTTCCCAAGCGAGGGAAATTCATGAGGATCGCAAAGGAAGAGAAAAGACTCACGCCTTCCATAAATCCACCAAATACGGCTAAGTTGATGGCTAAATCTTCCACGGTTTTGACCTCAAAGTTTTGCAGGTAGTTATACTTATTGCGCATCGCTTCATATTCCAAGAAGGCGGAGTATTCTTTTTCTGGGAGGCCGAGAGAGTCGTTTAGATAGGAATAGGCCCAGACGTGAATACTTTCCATGGCAGCAAAGGCCGACAACATCATCTTGATTTCCGGTTTAGGAAACATGGGGATGAGTCGGGTGTTATAGTTGTTGTTGACCTCAATGTCCCCTTGGGTGAAGAAGCGAAGGATTTGTGTAATGAGGCTGGTTTCTTGGGGGTTCAATCGAAAGCGGTAGTCGTTGATGTCGCTTTCCATTGGGACTTCCGTTGGCAGCCAGTGAGCCTGATTCTGTTTACGGAAAAATTCGAAGTAATGGGCGTATTCGAAGGGTCGGTAGAATTTGCGGTGGGTCAAGATAGGACAGGACCCGAAAAGCTCGGCAGCCATACAGGATTACGAGCCAGAGCCGTCGAGTAAACGTGATTGGCGTGCACCGTCGACGTTTGAAACTTCCACCGGACTTTCCATGCCTTGATCATCAATATTTAATCCTAAAACGGCTTGTCGCTCTTCCGGGGTCAAGAATTTGACGGCTAGCCATCGGAAAATATAATCCATGATGGAACGAGCTTGTGGGATATTGGGATTCTGGGTGGGGCCGTTTGGTTCAAAGCGAACGCCAGCAAATTTTTTGACGAGGACTTTAAGAGGCACGCCGTACTGCAAGCCGATCGAAATAGCGGTCGCAAATGAGTCCATCATCCCACTTAACATACTTCCCTCTTTGTTCATGCTGAGAAAGATCTCCCCTGGTTGGCCATCATCGTAGAGCCCCACGGTTAAATAGCCTTCGTAAGCCCCGACTTGGAATTTGTGGGTGACGGCTTTGCGTTCTTCGTTCAAACGACGACGACGGGCGACGTAGGCTTCCCCGGTTACGGGAGATTGAGCCATTGATCGAGCAGGTTCGTTAAAGGAGGGGCTAGACATAGGGGAAGTAGGCGTGGGCTTGAATTCAGGTGATGGGGTGGTGGAGGCTGGCGTGGGCTTGATTGGCGCGGAGGGTGAGATAGGAGGTGTTTTTGTTTTTTGATACTGCTCTTTGACCCCGGGTAATGACTGCTTGTCCAGGACGAGGATGACGGCATTTCGCAGGTGAGGAGTCGAGAGGATTCCTTCTTTTGCATATATCGCCCCAAATTCGTTTAAGGCTTCTTCTACGATGGTGCGGATGTGTGTTTCGTCATTTTTTCCGGCCTGGCGAAAAGCAGAAGCTACAGAGCGCTCAAGTTTTTCAAATTGGAACGGTTCGGAGCGCCCATCACGTTTGGTGATGGGTTTTGGGTTGGTGAGAAGTTCAAGCAGGATATCCATAGAAAAGGCGTCAAAAAAACAGCGTTCGTAAGAGAGGAACGTAGTATCTAAAAGATGAATGAGCGGATGATAAACACCCGTGCTTATGGGGATGATTCCAGTCTCGGTGACTGGAATCTTGGCGTGGATCCGCATGAGCCGACTGGGTGTTAAGGCACTATATATTGTGGCGCAAGAGCGAGTATACCACAATATATGGTGTTGCGCAGGGTTAGACTGGATGAAGTGTGGATATGTTTTGGGAAGGCTTGTGAATGTTACTGTTTTAAAAGCCGAGAGAAAGATTAATGGCTTTACGTTCTTCAATTTGAGGAGGACTGATCGGAAGAGGGATGGTTTGGACCTGCCCCATGCGGTCGTTATACCGGACTTCTTGGGCTTTTAAGGCGTATTCGTAGACATCACGTGTGACGCGAACATCTTGTAGACAATATTCCTTGAGCTTTTCAATCTCGCCTTTTTTCCAGTACTCCACCGCCATGAGACCGTGACCGCTCTTCCCTACTCCCAATGTTGCCTGAGCTACGTCATCGAGCTTGATGCGGAAGCCTAAGCGCTTGTCTATTTCGACTAAGAGGTCGAGGGTCGGGAGCTTCATGATGTCGCCAGTGTAATAAGATTGCAAGCAAGGGTAATCGAAGCCAATTAAGTTATATCCAATGATGCGGTCTGCCCGCTCTAAACGTGGCCAAAGTTTGGGTAGTTCTTCTTCTAAAAAAGCCTCAAAGGTATCTGTTTCATAGAAATACACACCTACCAGTGAGACTTGGAGCAGGGACGGATTATAGGCTCCTACGTCTTGAAAGGTATTACGTGTTTCGATATCGAGGACAACTTCGCGTCGCATAGCGCGGATGAGAATAGCATATGGTGACGGATCGTTAAATGCTCCTCTCTTTTTTCCTTAAAAAGCAAGAAGCAGCGCAAAATTTACATAATGCGTTGCCAGGGAGGGAAGGAGAGGATTCCTCCCCCGTGGGGAGCCGCAACGCGTATCGACGAGACGGAAGTGTCTGCGTCAAAATGGGTTGTGGCTGACCAAGGGGGCGGGAATTGAAGCGTGAATGGATTGTTTCTAGCGTTTTTGATGGCTTTTGAAGGCAGGACACTTGGCGCAGCGACCCGCAAACTTCCAGGCACCGATGCCGCTCAGGATGCACATGAAGAAGAATGCGAGGACTTGAATGTCTGACAGGCTGCGCGATCGCCGCCTCTGTCGGCGATGGTCGCGGTATGGATGGGTCTTACAAACCAAATTACACCTCCTGATAATATAATACGCTTTCTTGCTGTTTTGTCAAGGGAATGAGGCTTGTTTCAGCCTAGACTAGATACGGTAAAGCCTCGTGTGATAACGAGGCGTAGGAGAAAGGGATACCCAATCAGAGGGTGGGAAGCTCACGGAAGAGGATTTCCTGAGTCTTGCCGTCTTGAATGATGAGGTATCCGTTAGGGTCACGAGTTATAATAGTCGTTGATCCGTAGACTGCCCCTTTTCCCGGAGTAAGAGGAGTGGCAGTGGACGTGGGCGGGTGGACGCCGCAAATCATTCCAAAGATAGACGCCAGAAGCATGACACATGCCACCCAACCAACGGGCATTTTTGTATCAGAGGAGATTGCAGGTCCTCTGTCCATTCGGGGCCTGTATGGATGTTGGGACAGCGCGTCCCTTTGCTTCTCTCCTTCTACCCGTTCGGCTTCGAGGGCTGCGCACAGCTCCATGAGCAGATATACGGGCAGGAGCAGGATCAGTGGCGGACCCAGGATGAGAAGACCCAGCGTTGCCAGGATGATTTCTCTTCCGACCTCGATTCCGATGACTACTCTGCTCTTTTTGTGACACGAGACAGGTGCGTTAAGCTTGTTCACCGCTTTCACGAACAAGCAGAGAACCGTGACCAGAACCACCAGATTGAATCCCATGACAGCGTTCATGACTGCCTCCTGGGCCTATTTCGCCTGTTGGTAAGAAAAAATGCAAGGCCCTTTAAAAAAGGAAACAACGCCAAGATGGCGTGTTGAAGAAGGGGTGGGACGAGCGTCACTCGGTGTAGTCGCGAAACTTGGTGACGAGGCGGGCTCGTCAGAATGACTCGTGGCTACACAGAGATGATCTCGATTTGTGGCTGTGTGGATAAATACAAAAACGACGAGATTTCATCGTCGTTTTATACTATTCCTAGCTCTTTTTACCCGCTGACGCGTTTGCGTTCAAATTCTTTCAAGAATTGTTTGCGAATGCGGAGATTTTGCGGAGTGACTTCGAGTAGTTCATCGTCGCCCAAATATTCGAGGGCTTCTTCCAAGCTCATGTTGCGCGGCGTGTTCAAGCCTTCCGCGACACCGTCCCCTTTTGAACGCATGTTGCTGAGTTTCTTTTCTTTACAAACGTTCACGATCAAATCTTCTGGTTTCGCGTTTTGGCCAACGACCATGCCTTCGTAGACTTTGAGGCCTGGGCCTAAGAAGAGCTGTCCGCGTTCCTGGGCGGCCAAGAGGCCATAGGTGTTGGACTCCCCTGTCTCGTGCGCGATAAGGGAACCGTGTGGGCTGCCTTCGATGGAGCCGATGAACGGCCGATAGCCGAGGAAGAGTGTATTGAGGACACCTTGGCCGCGTGTGTCCATCATGAATTCGGTGCGGTAACCAATGAGACCGCGGGTAGGAATTTCAAATTGAAGATAGGCCGTGCCGTTTTCGACGCGCATATCCTTCATGTCTGCTTTGCGACGCCCCATCTTTTCGATCACGGAGCCACTCATGCCTTCTGGACATTCAAGGGTTACTTCTTCAAACGGTTCCGTCTTCTGTCCATTTTCTTCGCGTAAGATGACTTGAGGGCGCGAAACCTGGATTTCAAATCCTTCTCGGCGCATGCGCTCGATTAAGATCGACAAATGCAATTCGCCACGACCAGAAACGATGAACGTCCCATCGCCGGAACCGGCCTCGACACGCAAGGCGACATCGTTTTGTAGTTCACGTTCCAAGCGTTCTTTGATGTTACGGGAAGTTGTGAATTGACCTTCTTGTCCTGCAAATGGCGACGTGTTCACGCCAAAGGTCATTTTAACGGTTGGTTCTTCAATCGTAATCGGTGGAAGAGCCTCCGGTTGATTGATATCGGCAACAGTGTCTCCGATGTTGATGTCCGGAATACCCGCAAGGGCAATAATATCCCCTGCTTGGGCTTCTTGAATGTCTACACGTGCCATTCCCATAAAACCAAGAATGTTTGTGATTTTAGATGGGACTTGCTTGCCTTCGCGGTTGATCCACATCACAGGACCTGGTTTTAGGGTGCCACGGACAATACGGCCGATGGCCATTTTGCCCTTGTAGTTGTCGTAGCTTACGTTCGCAATCGAAACTTGGAGAGGCCCTTCTTGGACCTTAGGTTCGGGAACTTCTTTAACGATGGTTTCAAAAATAGCTCGAATGTCGGTCATCTTGGAGAGATCCGGTTCAAGCCCAGCTTTGCCTTGTTTGGCAGAGGCGTAGATGACTGGGAAGTCTGTTTGTGCGTCGGAAGCGCCGAGAGTCACGAACAAATCGAAGACCTGGTCGAGGACCCAATCTGGACGAGCGTCAGGCTTATCGATTTTGTTGATGACAAGGATGATGCGATGACCGGCTTGAATAGCTTTTTTTAATACGAACCGTGTCTGTGGCATGGGACCTTCCTTGGCGTCAACGAGAAGAAGGGCGCCGTCGACGAGGTTCATGATGCGTTCCACTTCCCCACCGAAGTCGGCGTGGCCTGGGGTGTCGACAATATTGATGCGCGTGTCGCCAAACATGACGGCACAATTCTTGGCGAGAATCGTAATCCCACGCTCACGCTCGAGCGGGTTCATGTCGAGGATTGTTTCCCCTTCTAAGCCGCGTTCGCGAAAGGTGTCGGACTGTTTTAGAAGCGCGTCGGCCAAGGTGGTTTTGCCGTGGTCAACGTGGGCGATGATGGCGATATTGCGGATGGAAGGCATACGAAAGTATAGAGTATACAGTATTGGGTATAGAGAGTGGGAACAGGAGTAGGGCTTTCCTTTTTGTCATCCTAAGTGTAGTTGGACGAAACGAAGGATCCCTTGCGGAGGGCGAGGGATCCTTCACTGCGTCGGACTTCGTTCAGGATGACGAGGGTGAGGGTTTTTGAAATGTGGCGTAAGGATACGCTTATTTATGGAAATGGTCAACCGGACCACGTTTAGAAATAGAAGACCGCTCGAGAGCGAACGCAGACAAGATTTGTCAGCTGTTCTGGAGTTCTCTCGAGCGGCGAGAGACCTTTAGGGTCTAGGACCCGTCGGTCTCGCCCTTGATGGGCGCGCGACGCTTCATTCTTACCTCCTTTCTTTGCCACACGTGCCTGGATGCATGTGCGACGTCGGTAATCTATATGAGGTATAGAAACCTGTCAAGAGCCCTTACCCTTTAAAACAAAAAGAGCCGCCGGCTGGATTTCCTGGACCAGGGGGCGGAATAAGGGGTTAGGCCATGAGGGCTAAGGGTTGAGTTGGTGACGAAAGCTGATCTCGGCTCCACCAGGCAGCTTGATGATTCCTACGTCTTCGAAGTGCAGGCCGCACCAGTATCCTGGATTTCCAGAAGTACTTCTCCAGTTAGGTTCACGCTCGTTCTTGAAGGTGACCACTGCGCCGGGAGGTACGAACAGGTCCCAGGGTGATGAGGTGTTCGATGTTGGTGGAGAACTACGACAAATAAAGAGCTGAACCTCTTCCATCCCCTCCGAGAGAAATACGCGAAGAGTTGCTTCCTTTGCGTGAGGACCGACAGAGATGTGACCATCGTAGGCCGTTTCATTCACTGCATGTCCGTCCTGAATGACGGCGATGAGCAGCACGACTTTGCGGCTCATAGGCGTTCCTTTCTTTTACTCCCTTGGCGGAGATGAAAACGCACAGGCGGAAGTGCCTGTGCTTATATACGCTAGCGACTGTGAAGGATGGCGTCAACTTCCTAATGTTTTCTTGGCTTCTTCCCAAAATTCTGGGTGACCTTTTTGCGTTTTCATCCAGTACCACCATTCTGCACCCCAAAGATCAATACTGGGTACGTTAAGATGGCTCGCGAATACAAAATTGTCTTGCATTTGCTTTAAGTCAAAGGTGATGCTGGATTCTTCGAAGCTGGCTGTTTTTATATCTCCGTTTATCCATGGTTCCATTTGGAATTCACTGACATACATTGAGCCGCCCCGCAAGAATGTACGCAAGGCGATTTTGCGTCCATAAAACCAAGAAGGCAAGAACCAGTAGTGGATGCGTTTAAAGAGTGGGTTGGGTACGGTGCGGTAAACGCTAAACCCTATATCGAGATTTTTTGGTTCGAAAAGCCAGGTGGAAAGTTCACCAGAGGCGGTGGTAGACAGTGTGAGGAGACGCTTGGTTGCATCTAACGACTTTACTAGGTCAATCTCCTCTTTAAGAATAGTTCGATCGTAATATGCGCAATCGCCAAATGAGCTGAAGAATTCGGGTTCATTCTCGATTTGCCAACGAATAATTACTTGTCTTGATTTGAAGTGCTCGATTGTCGCGCGGACATAGGCGAGCTGAGCTTCCCGCCGTTCTCTGGAGGGTAGAGCCTTGGCCCAATCGGGAATCCAACACTCTGGCCAGCGTGGTTGTTTAGCACCTACAACAAGCGTGACGTGTGCTCCCCTGCTTGCGATTAGGTCGAGCTGTGTATCGATGGCTGACCAGTTGAATTGGCCACGAGTGGATTCAACTTCTGTCCAATAGGTAGGAAGACGAACATGCTGTATGTTTAATTCATCCAGTGCCGCGGTTAATCCTTGGGTAGGATCAATGCCTAAATAGCGAGCGTAGTTATCGCTCCAAGTTATTCCAAATGTTTTTGGATAGGTTTTTGGCCAGCCTATGAATAGATAGATGAAGAGACAAAGAACAAAGAAGCCAAGGCAAGCGAACAATGTTTTCATGAGTATGAGGGTATCATTACCCCGCAACAAACCACAACCCTGCTCCTACGCATACGATAGCGATACCTTTTTGTATGAGCGTACGTCGTGAAAGATCTTCATGTAAGGCTGTTTGGAGTGTCTTTCCGCCGAGCCATGCAACCAGTACGATGGCCGCATATTGGACGGCTTGTAAGGCATTCACTATAGGCGCACTTCCTTTGGCGATGGCGAGATTAACCAAGATAAAACTGATAGATCCACAGGTTTGTCCAAGAATCGTCAATCCAAACGCATGAGGGACGGAAGAAGGTGGTCGTTTTTTTGTAAACATGCTCACAAGCTCTGTGCGGGCTTGAGGCGCACTCAATCCAATGATGCATCCAAGCAGCGCGGCTGCGAGACGTGAGGTAATCAGCACACTCAAAAATGAAGCATGGGTAAACGCGTCCTTTCCTGCGACGCTTGATATACCAAATAAGAGAGCGGCGGATACGGAAAGGACGAGCAACGGAATATCTAAGCGGATTTTTTGTGTGCCTGTGACGAGTAATAAGGTTGATAGAAGCAGAAGAGCGAACCCTGTGATCTCATTTCTTGAGATGCTTTCTCCTAAGAAGACGCTTGTGCCGAGAAGGGTGAACAACGGACTGAGTGAGCCCACAATGGGAACCACGCGACTAGCCTCTGCACGGCGCAAGGCTTCAAAGAAGGCCCAGACAGACAAGACGAATGCTGTACCAAATAGGATGGAGGAAACGAGTGCTTGTCCGTGAGGCCACACACTTACCCACGGGCTCGCGAGAACCGCTACACCAGAAAGAATGCTGATGAGCGTGGCGTAGGTGGCACTTGATTTCCAGGTGGAAGAAAGGAGGGTTTTGTCGACAATAAAGGTTATCGCGTTGGCGAGATGTCCAATAATTGCGAGGAGAATCCAGGACATACTCAGACGGTGATGATATCCCCGTATCTTGGAACATCTGCCGTTACACCCAACTCTTGTTGCAACCGGGTGGCTAGAGCGGCGGCGGCACCTTCTTCGCCGTGCGTGCAGTATATATGGGATGGTTGCCGAGCGGCATTTGCAATCCAAGCAACGAGCTTATTTTGGTCGGCGTGGGCACTGTAGGCCCCGATGCTTGTTACGCTTGCTCTTACGTCTACACGCTCCCCCATCACTTGAACGGTCTTATCGCCGCGGTATAGTTTGTGGCCCAATGTGCTGGGAGATTGATAGCCAATAATCAACAAGGTACATTTTGGGTTGGATAAATAACGTACCAAATGATGGAGGATGCGACCTCCGTTCATCATGCCAGAGCCGGAGATAATTACTTTGGGCCACGGAGCTTCGTTGATGGTTTTTGATTGGTCGCGAGTTTGACAGATGTGCAAACCTGGAAAATCAAACATATCGTCCCCGTGGGAAACGAGTTGAAGAGCTTCGGGGTCGTAGTATTGTGGATACGACTTTATGACTTCGGTGGCCCCGATTGCCATAGGGCTGTCTAGATAGACATCGATTGGTTTGATGAGACGGCGTTCCACCAAGTGATTAAGTTCGTATAAGATTTGTTGTGTGCGTTCAATGGCAAAGGCAGGAATAACCAGTACGCCTTTTTGTTTAATCGTTTGTAGGACGACTTGTTTGAGTTTTGCTTCGCGTGTTGATTCGTCTTCATGGACGCGATTGCCATACGTTGACTCCATGATGACGACATCCGTCTCCGCTAATTGAGCGGTGGCACGAAGAATCGGAACATTCTCATTCCCAAGATCTCCGGAAAAGGTGGCTTTTCCGCCCCCTCGTTCACTTATTTCTACAAACGCACTGCCAAAAATATGCCCAGCGTCACGGAAGCGAAAGGATAGATCGCCGACGGTGACAGAGCGGCTATAATCTAATGGTTTAAATTGATGCAGAGCTTGTTGTATGTGCTCTTGTTGATAGAGGGGCGGACGATACTCTCGCTTAAAATCTTCCATCATGATTTGGAACGCATCTTCTAATACGAGTTTCGCCAAGTCTCCCGTTGGAGGAGTGAGGTAAATGGGGCCTTTAAACCCTTCTTTTGCCAAACGAGGAAGACGGCCTGTGTGATCTAGATGAGCATGGGTGATGACTACGGCGTCAATTGTGGACGGGTCAAAATCAAATTCTTTGGCGTTTTTTGCTTCGCAGAAACTCCCGCCTTGAAACATGCCACAGTCGACTAGGAGTCGCGTCTGCTCTGTTTGAACTAAATAGCACGAACCCGTGACTTCACGGGTTGCACCATGAAAAGAAATCTTCATACTTTTCTCTGAGTATACAGGATGAACATGATCGTATCGAGTATCCCATGGAACGTTGTCTATAAAAAAACATGAAGACGAGCTTGAATGTTGTCTTCGTGTTTTTCCTTTTTATAAAGATAATCTGCTTTTAGACCTTTGCGGTTACGAGAAGTTGAAAAAATTTGCTGGCGAAGGGTTGATCGAGAAGAAAGAAAATCAGAAAACTGGTTTGAACCATAAGGAGCAGAGCTCCGGAAACAACGAGTAGTCGGTGGGAAAAGTCTGGATCTTCAAAACGGGCCTTCCAGTGGGCTTCCAGCATCCAAAATTCCTTCTCTAAGAGAATATTTAGGAAAAGGACAAGTAATGATCCGACGGCTCCGGCCAGAAACGAGAGCACGGGTCCAAGGCCAAGATAGCTGACAAAGCCAAGGGCAATCGGAAAGGCTGCCAGCGTTGCGATCATCCAATAGTGGTGGGCGCGGCAATGGGCACGCTCGCGTGGCGTCATGGGATAGATGGACGCCGACGGGCTGGTGGCAGCTATTTTTGCACGACGACGATGGATAGCGGGTTTTTTCCTGAGAGGACGAGAAGGAGCGGACGGCATACGCAGGGATGATAGCACGGATACAAGTATGGAGTATACAGTATCGAGTATCGAGAATGCGGAACACGCTGATGTCTCTGCTCAAACTTCTGCCTTGACGGTATCTGTCCCTAATAGGCCTTCCAATTCCTTCGCTAGCAGATCATCGAATCCTATGCGGTAGGAGGTGAGAATCTTTTGCTTTACCGGATGTTCCACGGAAAAATAGACACGGTACTGGCCAGGGTGTTGGTCGAGAAGGTTGCGCAGTTTTAAAAGCGCGGATTCGGGCATTTGGGCTCGTAGATGTAAGTTTACGGCTTGGACGGTGCGTTTTTTTGGGGAGACTGCTTGGGGGGTCGGTGGTTTAAGGCCGGAGGTCTGTTCCTCAGAAGAGGAGGCTAGAGCGGCACTCGGGTCGACAGAGGTGTCGACCGCTACTGGATCGATGCCGGCTTGGTGCATGTATTTTTTTATGTCTTCGATATTGTCCGGGGTGATTTCATAACCAGATTCCGCAAGGAGTTTTGGTTCCCCATCTTTTTCTTGGTAGCGGCCGGAGACGACCAGAGCTTTTCCTGACTCCCAAATTTCGGGTTTATCTTTGTAGACGCGTGGGAAGACGACGACTTCAATATCTTCCGTCGTGTCTTCCATTTTGGCGAAGACCATCGGGTCATTATTTTTGGTGGTGATGCGCTTGGCAGAGGTTACGATGCCCCCGATGCGTATACTTTTTTTGTCTTTATGTTGGGGTAGGTCCTTGATATCCGTAAACAGCCCGCGAAGCATTTCGCCGTATTCGCGAAATGGATGTTCGGAAATATACAGACCGAGGAGTTCTTTTTCCCAGCTAAGGCGTTCGCGTTGGGTAGCGGGAGGAGCTGTTTTTAATTTGAGGGGTGGATGTGTTTCGACGGGTGCAAAGGAGAATAAATTGAATTGACCGCTTGAAGCTTCTTGCGACACGCGTTTGTGGTACTCAAGGATAGTTTCGATGTTGAAGTATAGTTCATTTCGTTCTCCAAAACGATCCAACGCACCGGATTTTACTAAGGATTCGACTGAGCGGCGGTTAAAGGACCTATCTTGGATGCGTGAAGCAAAGTCAGCTAAATCTTTAAACGGTCCATTTTGTTTGCGCTCTTTGATGATGGTTTCGACGACATCTTCCCCCAATCCTTTGATGGCTACTAGCCCAAAACGGATTTCGTGTTTGCCTTTGATGACGGTGAAGCGTGTGAAGGATTCATTGAGATCGGGCGGCAAGACCTCGATGCCCATGCGGCGGCACTCTTCGACTTCGATCGTGATACGGTCGATATTGCTGGAGTCGGAATTTAATAGCGCGGCCATGAAGGCTTCGGGGTAGTGCGCTTTTAGATACGCGGTTTGATAGGCGATGAGCGCGTAGCAGGCGGCATGGGATTTGTTGAAGCCGTAGGCAGCAAATTCTTCGAATTGTTGAAAAATGGCTTCAGCGATGTCATGTTCCACGCCATTTTTGACCGAGCCATCGACAAATTTTACCCGTAGCTCAGCCATGAGTTTAGCGATCTTTTTACCCATGGCTTTGCGCAGCGTGTCAGCTTCGCCCGGCGTAAAGCCCGCCATGTCTTTGGCGACTTGCATGACTTGCTCTTGGTAAACAGGAATGCCGTATGTTTCTTTGAGAGCGTTTTCCGTCAGGGGGTGCATGAACTTGATTTTTTCGCGGCCGTGTTTACGGTCAATAAATGATTCGATGAACTGCATCGGGCCTGGACGATAGAGGGCCACCATGGCGATAATGTCTTCGATGACGCTTGGCTTCAATTCACGGATATACTTTTTCATGCCTTCTGATTCCAATTGAAAGACACCCGTGGTCTCCCCTTTTCCGAGGAGCTCGAAGGTTTTTTCATCGTTGAGGGGGATGGTATTGATGTCGATGATATCGCCGTGGACGACCTCGATCATTTCTAAACAGTCGCGAATGATGGATAAGTTGGATAGCCCTAAGAAGTCCATCTTTAAGAGGCCGGAGACTTCAGCGGAATGCAACGAGTATTGAATGACTTGTTCGACGTCGCCGCCTTGGGCTTTTTGGAGGGGGGAAAAATGCGCAAGAGATTCCGGGGCGATGACAACGCCGCAGGCGTGCTGCGAAGCATGTCGCGTGGTTCCTTCGAGTTTGATCGCGAGATCAATTAAACGCTTGATGCGTGGATCGGTTTCGTAGACTTGCTTTAATTCCGGTGCGTCCTTGATGGATTGTTCAAGGGGAATATGTTTTCCTTGAACCGGCGGTGGGATGATTTTGGCAACGCGGTCGACGTCTCCATAGGGAAGCCCGAGGACGCGGCCAACGTCGCGGACGGCGGCGCGCGCGGCCATGGTTCCAAAGGTGATGATGCCCGCTACGCGGTCGACCCCATATTTTTGGCTAACGTATTCGATGACGTCTTTACGTTTGACATCGTCAAAATCCGTGTCTATATCTGGCATGGAGATGCGATCGGGATTCAAGAAGCGTTCGAACAGAAGGCCGTAGCGTAGCGGGTCGAGGTTCGTAATGTCGAGGGCATAAGCGACGATTGAACCGGCGGCCGAGCCGCGTCCTGGACCCACGATGACGCCATGTTCTTTGGCCCAGACGATATAGTCTTGGACGATCAAAAAGTAGGCAGCGAAGCCCATGCGCTCAATCGTACCCAGCTCAAACTCCATTCGTTCCTGTGCCATCGTTTGCCGTTCCGCTTCCGGATAGCGTTTCATTAACCCCTCTTCGCAGAGCTTTCTTAGATAAGAGAATTCTGTTTCACCTTCCGGTACTTCAAACTTAGGCAATAAGTTTTTGCCAAGCTCCAGCTTCACATCGCAGCGGTCGGCGATGAGGCGTGTATTGGTAATGGCTTCGGGATGGTCTTTAAAGGCTTCCACCATTTCGTTCGGGCCGCATAAGGAGTGATCCACCAGAGACATGGAGGCGCGACGGCGGTCGTCGAGAAGCTTGCCGTCATGGATGCACATCAAAACATCTTGCGCTTCGCGATCATCCACATGGAGATAATGGACGTTTTTTGTGGCCACGATCGGCGCCCCTGTTATCTTGGAAAGCTCAATCAGATTTTCGTTGATGTCGAGCTGGGTTGGTGATTCAGGGTGATGGACGAGTTCAAGAAAAAAGTGATCTTTGCCAAAGATCTGTTGGTACTCCAAGGTTAACTGTCGTGCGCGTTCGAGGTCGTGAGATTGGCATGCCTTAGGAATCTCTCCTTTTGAGCAGCCGGACAACGCAATAATCCCCTTTCCGTATTTGCGAAGGAGATCTTTATCCATACGGGGTTTATAATAAAACCCTTCGAGGTATGAGATCGAAATTAGCTGCAGTAAGTTCCGGTATCCTTCATTGGTTTCGGCTAACAGGGTTAAATGAAAGCTATGCGTATCGATACCGGGACGCCGATCTGTATGTTTATGGGGCGCGATGTTGGCTTCTACACCGATGATCGGTTTTAGCCCGGCTTTATGGGCGGCTTCGTAAAATTCGATGGTGCCGTAGAGAGAGTTATGGTCGGTTAAGGCGACGGCGTCGTAGCCGAGTTCTTTGCTTCGGCTGACAAGGTCGCTCACATCGCCCATCGCGTCGTACAACGAAAACATTGAATGCGCATGGAGGTGTACAAACGGGCTTTTCGGCAACGTGGGGGTTGGTTCAGGCATAGGGGTCATTCGCTGACGGCGCAAGGCCTGCGAAGAGGGATAAGGTATTCTGTTTTGTGCTGGGAGTGCTAGCTGCGCTTTCGTTTTCGCTTTGGCAACTCTTCAGGCAACGTCTCTTCATCGACATCGCTCTGCTTGCGTTCACGCATCCATCCAAACACTTCTTTGCCGGCACCGGCGAGAATCCCGAGATACTGTGCAGCGGAGCCTACCCGTTCGCTGATGTCTTCAATGAACGCTTCGACGCGTTCTATTTTTTCGCGGGTGTCTTCTACAAGTTTATTGGTTTGGCGCAGCAAACGGGCTGTTTCGTATAGGTTCCAGGAGAGGAATCCGCCGACGGCAAGGAGGCTGGCAGCACAGGCAATGTAGAGGAGGTCTTGAGAAGAAAGGTACATAAGATGAGGGTGAGTTTATCACACTTTTCTCCACTCCGCGTGCAGCTCTTTCGTCAACGCTTGCTCAACGGCTTGCATGGCCTCGTCCACCTCGGCCGTTTCGAGCGTTCGATTCGGTAACTCGAACGTTAAGTGAAATGTTAACGATTTTTTTTCTTCAGGTATTCCTTGTCCTGTGTAGGTTTCTGCCCATTCGATGCCACGAACCAAGGGCGTTGACTTACGAATGGCTGCTTCCATGGATTGGACGGTTACATCACGAGGAACAACCGGTGCGATATCCCGCTTTGCTTCCGGGAACACAGGGAGGGGCGCATAGGTCTTTGTTTGGGTTGACGAGAGAAACAGTTCTTTGAGAGGAAGGTGTACAAAGGTTAGTCGTCCTTCAATCTTGAAACGGCTTAGGATAGTTGGATGCACTTCTCCGACCGTCGCAAGTAGGCGCTCGCCTTGGAAGGCTTGAGCCGTGCGTCCCGGATGCCAAAAGAGATCCTCTTTGAGGGGTTTCCACTCGACCTGGGTAATACCAAAAGCCGTGAAGAGAGATTCGGCGAATCCTTTTCCTTCGCGGAAGGCTTCTTCATCCCCCAGGATAGCCGCTACGCATTCCGCTTGTTCGTCCGGAAGATCATTGGTTTTTCCGTCGCGCAGATAGTAGACGTTTGCCACTTCAAAGATCCGTTGCGAACGGAAGCGTTCTTGATTGTCGGCCACGGTTTGTAGTATCGAAGGGAAGAGTGAGGTGCGCATGAACTCAAAATCGCTGGATAGTGGATTTTGGACACGCAACATACGGCCGGGATCAAAGCCTGCCCGTTCCGCCAGTTCACGGGAGATAAACGAGTAATTTAATGCTTCGGTGTAGCCCGCTGCTTTTGCGTGTTCGCGTACTTGTTGTTCTTGTAACAAATCCTTATTTAAGGGATGAGGAGCAAACGCGGGTGGATAAACGGCGGGAATATTGGCGTAGCCATAGACACGCGCTACTTCTTCGACTAAATCTCGGCCGTATTCAATGTCGTGGTCGCGCCACCACGGAACGGTTGCGGTGATGGTTTTGCCGGATGTTTTTACTTCAAAACCAAGGCGTTTAAGTGTGTCTTTTATGTCCGCCACGCTCATCTCAACGCCCATGATTCTCGTCACTTCTTCTACGCTTGTTGAGTACACTGAAGGCTTATATTCCTCGGCTTGGACGTCTGTCACTACGCTGCTGACTTGGCCTCCAGCGAGTTTAAGACAAAGCTCGATGGCGCGCGCGAGGCCAATAGGACACGATTCCGTCGACAAGCCTTTTTCGAACAAGGATTGTGAATCAGAAGACAGGTTTAGTTCACGGGCGGTTTTCCGAATATGGGCTGGATCCCAAACGGCACATTCAAAGATGATGCTCGTTGTATCGCTTGTGGCACCACTTTCTTCTCCGCCCATGATTCCAGCGATGGATTGCGGGCCCTTCTCGTCTGCTACCACTAAGTGATGTGTGTCCAATTCGTAAGTCTTTCCGTCCAACGCTTTGAGGGTCTCACCTGGGTTTGCTGACCTAATCTGAAGGTTGCCTTGGATTTTATTGGCATCAAATACGTGTAATGGCCGTCCTAATTCTAATAAAATATAATTCGTGATATCGACCACATTGTTTATCGGTCGCTGACCAGCAGACAAGAGGCGGCGTTTGATCCACCAAGGGGAAGGTCCTACCCTTACTCCATCCATACGCACCGCCATGAAACGTGGACAAAGCTTTTTATCCTTTACGTGGACCGTTAATGGTTCTTTTCCTTCTTTTTGCTTAGTCGGTTTCCAGGTGAATGGGTGTTTTAGAATGGCTGCGGCCTCGCGCGCGAGGCCGACCATTCCCATTGCGTCCGGGCGGTTAGTCGTGACTTCGATATCCATGATGACGTCATTTTCGACGTTTAAAAAAGAAGCGAGCGATTGTCCTGCTTTGAAGATCGTATTGTTTTCGTGAGCGAACGCTTGTTTAAGGTCTAGAATTTCTCGTTCGCCATGAGGAAAGGCGTCGAAAAGGCCGATTTCGTTAGCGGCACAAATCATGCCTTCACTGGCTATCCCGCGGATTTCTGTAGGTTTTAATTCGATCAATTCCCCTTCCCCGTGCCAACGAACCTTCGCGCCTGGTAAAGCCACTACGACCCACTGGTCGACTTTGAGGTTTGAACCCCCGCAGACGATTGTCGCGGTTCGTTCGCCCAAGTTTACTTTCGCGAGACGAAGCTTATCCGCCTTTGGATGCGGTTCGACGGCCGTGACATGGCCGACCACCATACCTTCGTAGAGAGGGGCTTGTGGGTACAATCGTTCAACGCCAGGACCGGATAATGAAATACGTGCCGCAAATTGTTCGGCGGTTTCTTGTGTGTCGACGTAGTCTTTTATCCAATCGTAGGAGGCGAGTAGGTTCATAAGCAGTATCAAGTATCGAGTATCGTGTATCCAGTATCGAGAACGGGGATGGTGAAGTTGTGATTTCTTAAAATTGTTGAAGGAATCGCAAATCGTTTTTCATCAGAATACGAATATCATCTAACTTCGTCCCCTCTTTCATCATATAGTTACGTTCTACACCCCACCCAAAAGCAACGCCTGAATAGATATTTGGATCAATACCTGCTGCTTTTAAGACGTTTGGATGAATAACGCCTGCGCCCCCTAATTCTACCCAACCGCGTTTGCAGGTACGGCACTTGGCTCGTGAATCGTCTGGAGAAGAAAGAAAACCGGTCCCACCGCAAACGCCACAAGACACATCAACTTCGAAAGAGGGTTCGGTAAAACGGAAGTGGAAGGGCCTGATGCGTGCCTTGCGTTCTGGACCAAAGAAGCTATGAACGAAATATTCTAATATGCCTTTGAGATGGGCTACGGATACGCCTTTATCAACATAGATTCCGTCGAATTGATGGAACATCGGTAAATGAGTGGCGTCGATTTGACGACGGTACGTCTTCGCGATGTTGATAGCGCGAATGGGGATGTCTTTTTTTGCTAGACGACGCGCTGTGCCACTTGTTGCGTGCGGCGTTAAGATCATTTTTCCCCAGCGTTCTGACACGGGCGCATCCACAAAAAAGGTTTCCCATTCGTCGCGCGCGGGATGGTCCTGCTGCATGTTGAGCGCTTCAAAGGCGTACCAGTCCCATTCGACCTCCGGGAAGCGGGTGCGTTCAAACCCGGCACGGGCAAAAATCTCTGTGATTTCCTGGATTGCTTGCGTGACAAGATGGAGATGGCCTTGGCGCGGTTGTTGGCCTGGTTCTGTAACGTCGATCCGCTCTTCATCCAGTTTACGGCTCAAGTCCGCTCGACCTAATCGTTCCTTAGCTTCCATGAGTAACCCTTCCAGGTTTTGTTTCACTTCGTTCGCAAGAATACCAATAGAGCGGCGTTCTTCGCCTTGCAATTCCCCCAGACCTTTTAAGGTGTTGGTTAGTTCGCCTTTCCGACCGAGATAACGAACCTCTATCGGTTCGAGGTCAGTGAGTGTCTTTGCTTCGGTAATGGCTGCTTGTGCTTGCATTTGGAGTGCTTTGAGAGATTCGTGGAGGTGCATACTTAAAAACCTGTGATGTGCTTTATTCCTTGCCAAATGGGTGCGCCGTAGGTTCGGATATCTTTGGCGGTAATGAGGATGATGAGGCTGATTAAGAGAAGGAAGCCTATTTGGTGAAGACGAGCTTCCCATTGAAGGGAGCGGCGCTTTCGTCGGATCACCTCAATGATGACAAATAAGAGTCGCCCGCCATCTAAGGCTGGAATTGGCAATAAATTTACGACGGCTAAGTTGATAGACAAAAGGGCAGCAAATTGCGATAAGGCCCAGAATCCTTGCTGGGCAACTTTGCCGGTCATGACGGCGATACCAACAGGACCTGATAATTCCGTGCTAGTTTTGTGTGAAACGATGAGGTCGAGAATGATGTTCCAGAATCCACTCAGGATTAACTTGGTGAATACATACGTCGTCACCAGAGCTTGTGGGATCGCGCGATAGATGGGCAAACGGACTACGCCGACGTCGGCCAGACCAATGCCTAAGCCGGCACGTTGAATGGATTCGATGAAAGCCGGCTGTGTGGTTAGTTCTATGGTCTTTCCTTCGCGTACAACGGTAATTGGTAACGACTCATTAACCTTGCTTTGTTGTGCTAAGCTCGCACGTGCTTCTTCGGAAGTAGACACATCTGTTGAACCGATGCGTCTGACGCGGTCACCGACCATGATCCCTCCTTTATCTGCGGGTGAACCGTGTACCACTTGTGTGATTTCAACATGCGAGTCGCGGACAATCGCGCCTTTGGGTAAACCGCTCAAATCCGTCGGCACACCGACACTAAAACCGATCGTAAAAATGAGGATGGCCAAAAGCCAATTCATGAGGACACCAGCCACCAGAATCCAGCCACGTGCCCACGGTGATTGAGTGGCAAAAGAATCTCCTTCTTTGTTTTCAACATCCTGCTCTCCTTTTAAGCGAACGAATCCGCCTAAAGGGAGCCAGTTTAAAGACCAGATGGTTGTCGGATAGCTTTTCTCGTCAGAACGTTTCACCCGTTTCCATTTGCCGTTTTCTCTAACAAAACCAATCGCCCGTGGCGGAAATCCAAGTCCAAACTCTTCTGCTTTGACACCAAAAAATCGTGCCATGAGATAATGACCCAATTCATGGAACACCACGAGGACTGATAAAACAGCGAGGAAAATAAGGATGGTAAGCATGGTCGTAGACAGAGATTAACATGGGATAAGGGATATGGCTATCCCTTTTTGACATTAGTAATTCTTTTCATTATCTTATTTTTTGCCTGGATGGGGATACGGAGTTATTTGCAGACTACCATGGCTGACCTCCTAGGAGTCTGCGTTTCGAGTGAACAGGGGAAGTTATCCAAATTACTTGCCCCCCTGCCACCTCCGTGTCCCTGTCCAGGCACCTCTTTCCACACATCTCGCCTTCGGAGATGTGTGCTTTGTTTTTATATGAATTCAATCATCTTCCTGACTTCTTCTTTCCTTTTCTCCATCTCTTCTTTTGTTCTTGCTTCTAAATTTAAACGCAACACAGGTTCGGTATTTGAAGCACGGACGTTGAACCACCAATCAGTTTCCGGGTGTTGTGGATCACGGAATTCGAAGCGGAGGCCATCTAGAGTCGAGCGGTTACTTGCTTTTTCTGAATACACTTCATCTAACGTTTTCAGAATATGTTTCTGGTCAGTCACATGGAAGTTTATCTCTCCTGAATGGACGTATGTTTGCAACGGTTTCCAGATCTCTGATAGAGATTTTTGTTCACGGGCTAAAATCTTCATCATGAGGAGCAGGGCAAAATCGCTTGATTCCGCAAACCATAGATCGGCAAAGTAAAAGTGCATTGATAACTCACCGGCAAATAATGCTTGCTCGGTCCGCATCTGCTTTTTGATATGGGCGTGACCCACGCGACACATGCCTGCCTCCCCGCCGTTTTTTTGAATGATTTCCGGCACGCTCCAGGATGAGCGGAGATCGTAGAGCACCCGTCCCGATCCATGCTGATCTAAGACTTCCTTTGCGAATAATGCGGTCAGTATGTCTCCCGGAACAGGCGTCCCCTCTTCGTCCACAAATCCAATTCGATCTCCGTCACCATCAAACGCTACGCCAAAGGAACAGGCCTTTTCTTTGATGGTTTTTTGTAGGTCGTGGAGTGTTTCCAGGTTGAGAGGATTGGCTTCGTGGTTTGGAAAGGAGCCGTCCAGTGCCCAATATAAAGAATGGACATTGAGTGATGGCAACCGTTTTACAAATTCTGGCAAAATATGGCCGTTCATTCCGTTACCTGCGTCGATTGCCACAGACCAGGCTGGAATTTCTTTGGGAAGGTCTGCTAATTTAAAGATATGGTCTAAGTAACGTTTGAGGACTCCTGGATCTTCGGACACCGTTCCTTTCTCGACACTCGATATTTGATACTCGACACTGTTGCAGGCCGCTTCTCGTAACTCTTCCATCCCTGAGCCTTGACCGATGGGCTGACAATCGCCTTTGACAAGTTTGAAGCCATTATATTTTGCCGGGTTGTGTGAGGCCGTTACCATTACCCCAAGATCATATGTTCCGTTTCCTTCTCCCACGGCGAAATAAAACATGGGCGTTGAACAAAGGCCAATACGCGTCACGTTTGCTCCGAAAGATGTTAATCCCTCGATCAGGGCCGCTTCCAGTTTCGGTGAAATCGTGCGCATGTCATGTCCAACTAAGACATGCTTTGGTTTGTAAAGATGTACCAATGCCTCACCTATCCGTTTAGCAACGACAGAGTCGATTTCTTGAGGTGCCAGGCCGCGAATATCGTAGGATTTGAAGATAGAAGGCAGCATAATGGAATAAGTATGAAACAGAGACCTGGTTTCATCAAGGATCATTTAGTTAAAAAAAATATTCTTGCGTCGCAAAATATATAATCTTGTTCGTTTCAAAACAAGACACTATCTTCCGTTACGTTGACCCCCTCCCCTGTTTACGCTACCTTATATGTATACATTATCTATGAATACAACCTTTATTTTACTTGCTGTTGTAGTGGTGATCGCTCTTTGGCTCGTCATGACCTACAACGGCCTTATTCGCCTTAAAAATCAGGTTGAAGAGGCTTGGTCGGATATTGATGTGCAGCTTAAACGCCGCTATGACTTAATCCCTAACCTCGTGAATACGGTTAAAGGGTATGCGACGCACGAATCAAACTTATTTGAAAAAGTGACCCAAGCTCGCGCGGCGGCCATGGGAGCACAGAATCCTCAAGACCGAGCGGCTGCGGAAAACATGCTTTCCAATACTCTTAAGTCCTTGTTTGCGGTGGCCGAAGCATACCCTCAGCTGAAAGCGAACGAGAACTTCTTACGATTGCAAGACGAGCTGTCAGACACAGAGAACAAAATCCAAGCTTCGCGCCGGTTCTATAACGGCAACGTGCGTGACTTCAATACTAAATTGCAAGTTTTCCCAACCAATTTGATTGCCAACCTGCTTGGTTTTAAAGCGCGGTCCTTCTTTGAGCTTGAGAATCCTGAGGAACGGAAGAATGTTGAGGTCAAATTCTAGGAAGAAGTATATAGTATTGAGAATACAGTATAGAGAATAGGATAAGTGCTTTCCTTTCATTATTCTCAATACTCTATACTGTATACTCAATACTTTTTTATGTACCAACAAATCGCTTCTAACCAACGTCGTACTTGGTTGCTGATTGCCTTGTTTATTGGGTTATTGGCCGGAATTGGCTACATGTATGGCTATGTGAATAGTGATCCAGGCTTCGGGTTAGCCCTTGCTCTTCTCGTCTCCCTGAGTTCGACGGCCGTTTCTTGGTTTGCCGGTGATAAGATCGTCTTATGGTCCACGGGTGCCCAGGAGCTTACAGATCGCGAACAAAATCGCTATATTTGGAACTTGGTTGAAAATTTATGCATATCAGCTGGCATGCCACGGCCGCGGATCTACATCATTAACGACAATGCGCCGAATGCATTTGCTACGGGCCGTGATCCGGAGCATGCGTCTATTGCGCTTACCACGGGGATTATTCAAGTGCTCGAGAATGAAGAGTTGGAAGGAGTCATTGCCCACGAACTTTCGCATGTAAAAAACTACGACACCCGTTATATGGTGCTTGTATCGGTGCTAGTGGGGGCTGTCACGATGTTAGGAGATTGGATGATTCGGGGAAGTTTATTTGGCAGCCGACGTAATCGCGACGAGAACCAAGGCAGCAGCTTCATGCTCATTGTAGGCATTATTTTTATCGTTCTCTCCCCTATTATTGGGCAGCTCATTAAATTTGCCATTAGTCGCCAACGAGAATATTTAGCAGATGCTTCGGGAGCGCTGTTAACCCGATACCCGGAAGGGCTGGCTCGCGCTTTGGAAAAAATCTCTTTGCACGCCCAACCCATTCAACGCGCTTCACATGCGACCGCCCATCTCTGGATTGCGGATCCACAAGGCACAAGCCAAGGAATCTTCTCAAAAATCGGCAATTTATTTGCCACCCACCCGCCGTTATCGGAACGCGTTGCCCGTTTACGCGGGATGACAAAATAATGTATGTTTAATCCTGATCTTCTCGCCCGCTTTACCACCCACCTAAAGGAAGCCTTACAAAAAGGTCTTCTTTTTGCTGTGCGCAATGGCCGCTCTCTCCTTGAGCCTGGAGACTTGTTGGTTGGGTTATTGCAAGAACAAGGGTCTATTGGCGCAGAAATTTTACATAAGTTAGATGTAAAAACTGCCGTCGCAGAGGAGCGGTTTGCTCTACAAGCCCAATCTGCTCCTCCAGGAACCACGATTGCGCCGGACTTAACTCCTGCCACCAAACGTGTACTCGAAAAATGTGTTTTGCTTGCCCACCTATCCGAACATAAATATGTGGGAACCGAACATCTGCTCTTTTCTTTGCTTGACTTGAATCTCCTCGATGTCCATACATTTTTGACGGAACAAGGCGTAAATATTGTGCAAGCTAAAGACCAACTCTCTCAAGTCCTTAAGTCTACGGCTCGTTTTCCGGATCTGAGTCCGCGCTCGGATACTCGGGAAGACGAGGGGGCAACTCCTTCATCCAATGACCCTTCAGAATCCGATCGACAACCGGCTGTGGAGCAGCGCGGACGAACTTCACAAAACCAACGTGTTAAGGCGCTCGATGTATTTGCGCGCGAGTTGACCGCACCTCAGACGGTCGAAAAACTGGACCCCGTGATTGGACGCGAACTGGAAACGGATCGCGTGATCGAGATCCTGTGTCGACGAACAAAGAACAATCCCCTCTTACTGGGTGAGCCAGGTGTGGGAAAAACAGCTATTGTCGAAGGACTAGCACAACGGATCGCGAGTGGCGATGTGCCGGATATGCTGCAAGGGAGACGTCTCTACGCTATCGACCTTGCCCTTATGGTGGCAGGCACGATGTATCGCGGCGAATTTGAGGCGCGTCTTAAACAGCTCGTTGAGGAAGTAAAGGCGGATCCGAATATCTTATTGTTTATTGATGAGATCCATACCATGGTAGGTGCTGGCTCTACTTCTGGATCAATGGATGCGGCGAATATCCTTAAACCAGCTCTCGCTCGAGGAGAAATCCATTGTATCGGAGCAACGACGTGGAATGAATATAAGAAACATATTGAACCGGACGCTGCTCTTGAACGCAGGTACCAAACCGTCCAGGTTCAAGAACCAAGCGCTGAGGTCACTCTCAAGATGCTGCGCGGCTTAAAAGATCGATATGAGGACCACCACAGCGTCACGTTTAGTGAAGGTGCGCTCGATAGTGCGGTCCGTTTAGCGGCTCGTCATCTTACTGACCGGTTTTTTCCAGATAAAGCCATTGACCTACTAGATGAGGCTGCGGCGCATGTGAACGCTCATCGTCGTTCCAATGAATCGGTCGAACGCCTGCGGTCGATTGATGTCGCAATCCAAGCCGCGCGCGAACAAAAAGAAGAGGCGGTGAATAAAGGGGTCTTGGCTGACGCTTCTAAAGCTTTAGCACGAGAGGAAAAATTGAAAGAGGAACGAACCGTGCTACAAGCTACCATTGAAGCAGAACGAAAGAGCGAACGCTTGACGGTTGGACCCGAGGAAATTGCTAAAGTGGTTGCGCGTATGGCCAATGTCCCGCTTACTCTTGTGCAAGCAAGTGAACGGGACCAATTGGTTGAGCTGGAAGAGCGGCTTAGTAAGATCATTATCGGGCAGACCGATGCGGTTCGTCTGGTTAGCGATACGCTGCGCAAAGCGCGTCTAGGCTTATCGAATCCACGACGTCCGAAAGCGAGTTTTTTGTTCGTTGGGCCATCTGGCGTTGGCAAAACGGAATTAGCACGCGCCCTAGCCAAAGAAATTTTTGGACGTGAAGAAGCCCTGGTGAAATTAGATATGTCGGAATTCGCCGAAGGACATTCTGTTTCAAAACTACTCGGTTCCCCTGCTGGGTATGTTGGTTTCCGTGAAGGAAACCGATTAGCAGATACGATCCGTAAGAATCCTCATGCCGTCTTCCTTTTCGATGAGTTTGAAAAAGCTCATCCGGATGTCCAGCATATTTTATTACAAGCCCTTGAGGATGGTCAGATGAATGATGCGACGGGTCGTCCGATCTCATTCCGTCACGCCTATATTGTTCTTACATCAAATGCCGGGGCTGAGCTTATCAACCGTGTGAGCCTTGGGTTTGGCGGGACAAGTGTATCAGGGAATTCTTATGATGAATTGGTTAAAAGCCACCTTAAGGATCGTTTTCGTCTTGAGCTTTTGAATCGCTTAGACAAGATTGTGGTGTTCCGGACGCTAGAAAAAGACAGCATGAAAGAAATCGTGCGTCGGGAAATCGAGGAGGTCGTTCAACGCCTTGAACAGGCCCAAGCGGGTGCGTATCAGGTAGGAGATGAGGTGCTGGAATGGCTTCTTACCCAGCACATACAAGGAGATGAGGGGGCGCGGGCGGCACGTAGACTTGTCGAACAGGAAGTGGTGTCATTACTTAGCAAAGCCCTGTTGGATAAACCCAGGAAGCGAATGTGGAACGTAAAGGTGGTCAAGGACAAACTGGCTATCAAATAAAATCGTTTTAACGAAAAGGAGGCTCATCTTGACCTCTTTTTTGGTTTTTGCTGAGATGAGATGTCTCGTGACGGTATTTTTCCCGTCCGAGCCACGAGGGCACATTGGAACAGAAAAGATTGGAACAGTTCGCACGGGAGTGGCTGGCGACGTCGATCGCCCTGCTCCCGGGGGGGCCGGAGGCTCGCAAACGCCGCCTTCAGCTCTTCTCCCTGCAAAATGCCGAGAAGCCGCACGCGGCGGCTCACGGCATTCAACTCACTCTTCGTCGCCCGGACGAACACTGGCAGAGCATCATCGACGAGCGCTTCACGCGTGAGGTGGCGGTCGCCAACGCACGCCCCATCGCGCGGCAGCAGCCCGTTCCGACGGACAAGCTGAGGCCGACCGATGAGCGGGTCGCCTACGTGGGAGCTGCCGGGTTCCGGTGGTCTTCCTTCAACATCCTTCTGCATGCCCTGCAGTTCTGGGCGTGCCTCGGTCCCGCGACCGATTTCACCCGCGACTGGTCTCGATTCCAGGTCAACCCGTCGAACCAGGCCGGCTTTGCCCTGGCTCTCAACCTGCTCAATGGCGGAGCCAGGATGGGTGCGCTGGGCGCTGGCCTCCCTCTCGACTACGAAGGAATCCTGCAGCGCGCTTCGGGCGCGTTCCAGGTTCTCAAGCGTGACCTGTACCAGCAGGCCGAGGGTGGCACCGAGCTCAAACTTCCCAGTTCCATGAGCGTGCCCGCACTCATCACGGGGCTCATCATGGACATCTTCGGGAGGGAGATGCCTCCACCTGCGCAGCAGGAGTTCTACCGCCTGTGTGGGCGGGTGCTCGACCTGCGCGTCCAGAACAGAGAGCGCATCCAGGACTACCACGCTCTGGACCGCCTGCGCGAGGAGGCCTGGGGCAGCGGTCTGACGGAGAACGCCGCCTTGCTCTTCGACCTGCTGGCTTCAGCGGATGAGGAGCTCGATCCGCACGTCGGCGTCGCGACCGAGGATAACCTGGGTCTCGCGGATGTGATCATCACGCTCCACGGGGGCGACTGCGCCGGCGCGGCGTGGGAAGCGCGTCGCCTCATGGCTGGAGTCGCGCACAACGCCGTCCTGCTCGCCTGTGGTGGGCAGATGCCTCTCAAGGTGAAGACCCTCAGTCTCGACGGTGATGATTCGCCCAGAGAGGCGGAGGAGATGGTCGCCGCGGCGCGCATCAGCCGGTTCGTCGACCCGTTTCGTGGCATGCCGGGAGCGGAGGATCGGACCGCGGACATTCCTCCCCTCTCGGCCTTCCGAGTTCTTCCGCCGGATGAAACGTCGGTGGATACCAAGGGCAACGTCGCGAACGCGAGGGCGGTGCTCGAGGCATACCAGCGCGCATGCGAGCGCGCGGATCCGCTGCGAGTCGTGGTGATCACGGCTCGGCAACACGCGGCTCGTGCGCTCCGGGAGTTTCGAGGAGGCGTTCCCGATACCATCGCAACCTTCACGACCTATCCGATTCGAGCCCCCCAACTCGAGAACGTGGGAAAACTCTTTCGTCCGGCGGAGTGGACGAACGTCGGGTGTGAGGCCATCAAGCGCCTCTACATGACCGGTGTGAAGTAGGCACTGACACTTCCTCTTCTTTGTTCTTTTCTCCTCTCATGCATCCACCAGGATGCCTTTTGCGTTTTTAGGTGCACACTCCTCGATCCTCGCTCGTGAATCCTGTATACTGTTGCCATGGCTCCTTCTTCGCGGGGCAGAGGTTCGATTGGGAAAGCGGCGGCGCTTGCTTTAGCGTCGGTGGTGGCTGATCCCTCGCAAAGTACTTCTTCTTCTCCTTCACAAACAGAAACGATCCCAGAAGCTGCTCCTCAAACACTGCCTGAGGTTGCTTATGGTAAGACGTTGAACGTTCCAGATAACTTTTTAGGTGCTGGACATACCGGAAAAGGCTGGACGATTGATGAAGCGGTGATGGAAGGAGGAAAACCCGTTATTAAACTCCATCGTCGCATAAAAGAAACCGGACAAATCGAAGAACACACGATTGATATTGATACGTTTAAAGCTGCCAAAGCCTATAAAGATGTGCAGGGCGGCATGTCTAAGGCCGGACGTGCGCCACTTTTGAAACGCAGTGACTTAGGACGAAGCCTGGATCCACAAGGTGAGATCATCCCTGATAGATTTGATGGTGCCAGTCGCAGTTATCGCGTACTCTTACCTGGATCAAGACAGCCGCAGTGGGTTCCAGAAGGGTTGATTAGAGATTTTAAAGAAGGAAAGCCTGGTGCTTTACAACGTTTACGTGCCACGGTTGGATTGGACAAGCCGCAAGATGAGACTCCGGCTCAAGCCATCACCAGTGCTGTGGCCGGGGCGGTATTAGGAAAAAATTTAGCGACACGGCTTGGCTTACGAGCACAACGCCAAGAACAGTCAGTAGATCGACCGAGCGCGCCGACCACTGCCTCCACTCAAACCCGTCAAGCCAACCGCGCTGCCGTCCTCCCGGAAGATCGTGCCGCTCAAGAAGACCAAGCCCGACAAAAAACCTTACGTCAACGCCGTGAAGAAATCGAAGACGAAGAAGATGCACATGATCCCGCCCCGAGTCGGCGGACGATTCGATATCAAGCAACAAATGCGGAAGGCGCATCAGCACAAGTGACGAGCCAAGATAGCCAAGACCAAGCGTCTACCCGGCTTGAGACAACGGGAAGGCCTCGTCTTGACTCTGTCTCTACAGAGAAGAAGGGTACCCGCTTGTCAGTTGATGAAACGACTATCCCCTCGCCAAGTGCGGAGACTTCAGATGTTTCGGCTGCCATCAATCGACCTAAGCAAGCTCCCTCTGCCCAAGTTTCGCAGACAGTTGGGGAAGAATCTTCCTCTCCTTCTTCTCCCTCTGTTCTCAGAGACGAGGAAACGAAGGATGACCCTGTACAAGCAACCCTAGAACGAGCGGCTAGACGGAAACAACGACAGCGTACGTCGGCGAACAGCCCGACTTCTTCGGCAGGATATTCAGGCGTCACGTACGGTGCTTCTGCGCCTCAACCTTCACCGAACGATCTAGGCGCACTTGCCGCTTCGGTAGATGCTTCGCTCCCCGCAGAAGATGTGAGTATTCGGCAAATGCGGCAATTGATGCAAACACAGGCCCGTGAACGCAGGCTTAGCCTGACTTCCCGTGGAACAAGTGGTGACGCATCAACAACTCCTCTTGGAGCGGGCGTATCTTTGTCTTTGTCTTCAGCCCCCTCCTCTCGTGCCTCGGTAGACACAGCACAGGACACTGCTGGGTTGGCTCAAGGTCTTGCGAGTGCGGTTGGCGGAGCGGCTGGGCAAGTCGTTAGCAAGGCCGTTGCCGGACAGGTGGCACTGCAGGGAGCGCGCATGGCCGCTCAAGTTGTTTTAAGCGTCGCTGGGCAAGGACGTGAGAGTGCGCTGCGACAGGTGAAGAATGTCCGACAACGTCTTGAAGCGCAGGTAGCGGAAGCGACCGGTCGCGTCTCACTCCCTTCCGCGTCCTCTTCCGTACCCACAACTTCACCGATATTTTCTAGAGAAACTCTAGCCACAAACACTACTTCCTTCCAAGAATCTACTCCCCTCCCTCAAGCAGGAAGAGTTTCTATCGCCCAACAAGACTTGAGCTTGTTGCAAAAAGGCTTAGGAGCTGTAAAACAAACGGAAGATGCTCTCAACACGCTCCCTCCTCGTTCGGTCGTACCGACTGGCTTCCATGCGCAGATTTCCGGCTTGGAGAACCTTTTGCAAATACTGCCACCAACACCGCCATTTGATGAAGACACCACCGAAATAGAAACAGCCCAAGGAACTATTTCTTCCGGTCATGTGGTTATTCCTCCCCCCTCCTCTCCCGCCAGTTTTGACCGTACGACGAACAGTCCTGTCGCCGCCTCGGGAGTCCGAGTTGGGTCACCCCCGATTTCTCGTCGCCGATCCCCTGCCGGATCCACATCGGAACAACGCATTGGAACCTTTAGTCCTCGTCCGACTTTATCGCCCTCCTTAAACTCCGCGGTGCAATTGAACAAGAACCAAACGCGTGATCGAGCCACCGACCAAGGCCTTGGCGATACACGCACACGGATGTTGAATGAGGACTCTTCGATTCCAACCGATGAGCCTCAAGCACAACCTCTGTCCTCGGGTTTTTCTTCGACCCCCTTACCAAACCCTGAAGAAGCGGAAGATATTCTTCAGACCGTGGCACAAGAAGCCGAGGAAACACGACGCGCATCCGAACAAGCTAACGCGACCCAAGCAAGCCTCCTTGGCAGCCAAGATGTAGAAAGTCATGGATCTTCTGGGGCCGAAGCGGATGGACATATTTCAGAACAAGGAAATGAACACGGATTATCACCGCAACAGCAGCTGGCTGCCGCTACGTACATGCAAGCAGCGCAATCTGTCTCCGCTGCACGACAGGAACAAGCGTCCAAGGACGCAACGAATGAGTTGAGGGTTAACGTCTCCACCCAAAGAGACCAACAGCCCGGCTTCATTCAACGAATGACCAAATTCAAACTGATGAGCGATCTTTTGGAAGGGTGTCTCGATGGGTTTGGGTTTCTGGAGTTTTTGGTTGAATCTACGATCGCCTTAGTCAACGACCGTTATTTTAGACTCAGTATTATCCCTAGCTTAAAAAAGCCAGGTGCGGAAGAACGGCATGAGCGCTATTTCCGTTACGGAATTATTCTATTAGATATCCTGCTCTTTTTCTTTATCCTCATTTTTACCAGTGTATTAGTGGGAATCATTATGATTTTATTAGGCTAGCTCTCTCGGGTACATGTACGCTATACTGTCGTGTGTATGAGCGAACGACTCAAGCGTGTTCTTTTGATTCTAGTGTTTATCAGTGTTTGCATCGGGCTAGGCGTAGCTATCTATTACGTCTTTTTTCGTCCGACCCTCCCTTTAGAATCTTCCCTCCCTTCATCCGGCTCACTCGGACAATTGCCTCGCGCAGGAGACAGCACGTCGACCCTTCCTAGTGAGCTTCCTGACGGTAATCAAACCTTTCCTTCCACGCCCACGGTCAATACACCATTAGCCTTACCAACTTCACCTGAAGACCTTCCTTTTTCTCGTTCACGTGTCATTAGCGACAGTGTCACCCGAAACCTTTCTTCCGCGGTTGGTGGAGCTAATGGTGTTCGATTTTATAATCCTGTCGATGGACGCTTTTATCGAATTACTGTAGATGGTTTACAAATCCCGCTTTCCGATCAATCATTTCCCGAAGTAGATGAAGTTAATTGGGGCAAGAGCAGCGATAAAGCCGTTCTCACCTTCCCGGATGGCTCGCATCTTTTTTACGACTTTACCACTGGCCGACAAGCCACGCTCCCCCGTTATTGGGATGAGTTTGATTTTTCTCCCAGCGATAACCAAATTGTCAGCAAGAGCGTAGGTAATAACGAAGACAATCGGTATTTAGTCGTTGCAAATCCTGATGGGACTGGGGCACGGGCCGTGGAGGAACTCGGTCAAAACCAAGATAAAGTCCACGTCAGCTGGTCCCCAAACGATCAGATCATCGCTTATGGGTTTACGGGAGAACCGATTGGATTTGACCGCCAGGCGGTGGTAATGGTGGGAAAAAATCAAGAAAATTTTAAGAATTTAGTCGTGGAAGGACGTGGATTCATGCCGAACTGGTCGCCTTCCGGACAAAATATTCTCTACAGCGTCTATTCTGGGTCAGAAGGCTTTCGTCCGAGCTTGTGGGTGAGTGGAGCCGCTGGAGACACGATAAATAAAAATCGTCGTAATTTAAATTTGCAGACCTGGGCCAATAAGTGCATCTGGCAGTCAGAAAGTATTATTTACTGCGCCGTTCCAAGTGAGCTTGGTGAAGGAGCGGGCTTACAGCCCGAGCTCTTTACCAACACAAAAGATTTTATTTATAAAATTGATCTCAGCTCCGGATCACTGACTAACTTGGGCCAACCGGAAGGAAGTCCAAGTGTCAATCAGTTGACTATTGATGCAGCAGGACAAGCCTTGTTCTTTAATGACCGTGCCTCCGGTAAACTCATCCGGTTCTCCCTCTAATCTCTATGGAACGCGACCAACGGGTTTTATTCGCGGCTCTTCTTAGCCTGTTTAGCATCTTAATTATCCTGTTGGGTTGGAGTTTTTTTTATGATGCAAAAACGAAATTTGTAGCCGGCACCGAAAGCGGTTTGGCCGAACCCGCCCTATCAGAACCCACCCTTCCCTCCTTGCGTTTGACCGACCCAACTACGGGATCGAGTGACTCGCGGGTGCCCACTATCGCCATTTTTTCTGATTTTACCTGTACCTACTGCCGCTTAAGCCAAGGAGAGATGATCCGCGCCATTAGCCAACTCAAAAAACCCGTGCGTGTGGTGTGGCGAGACTTGCCGATTTCAAGTACTTCAAGAGAAGCGATGTTACCAGCTTTAGGCGGACGCTGTGCGCATGCGCAACAAAAGTTCTGGGAGTTTCACGATGCGGTGTTCGCAGGCAAAGCGATTACCAACGAAACCGACTTGAAAGAGCGGGCGTCCCAAGCCGGACTCAATCTCCCGACCTTTAACTCCTGTATCCAGGAAGCCACTTACCTACGAGACATCCAAAAGGACGTCGTACTTGCGCATGAGCACCTGATCCTTACTTCTCCGACTTTTTTTATAGGAAACCAGCCGGCTGTAAGTGGCTATATTTCTTCTAACCAGTTTATGAAGCTCATCCAGCAAGCTTCTTCTCGCTAGATTCACCGCTATGCTTCTCCGCCGTCTTCTCTTTCTGTCCCTGCTTTGGAGCTTTCTTATACCGTTTACTGTTGTTGCCCAAGGCAGCGTACGGGGCGATACCAGAGAGCTCCAAACTCAAGCACAGGAAACACAAGAACAACGAACAGCGCAGCAACAAAATCGGTGTTGCAAATGCACCCATCGAGAAGAAGGGTTCTGCACCCGTTTGACCGGTATTACTTCTTGTGGCGCTTTTCGAGGGGGCCCCGAATATGCACAGCTTTCCAACCTCCAAACGGGTCTCCTCCAAGATTTTACCTGTACTGATGTCACAAGCACGGCTTGCGAAGTCCCAACCGACACCATGACCGCCCTCGATGGTGCTGCTACTAACAGGAGCGGTTCGCTTACTACACGCACTCCAGGATCACCCGTGACGCCACCATCTGCGGCTCCTGGATCTGGCATTTGTCCACGCATCTTCCCTTCTTTGGGTGAGGCCGTCGGATCCCTTTCTTCAGCTAGTGAGGCTGGACGTGCAGCTGCTCAACCACAACTGCCTGATTTTGTCTCCGTTACTCCTCAGCTCGGAGTTCAGATCCCCGGCCTCTCCTTTAGTCCCGCTCGAAAACAAGATGGGTTTGTATCCGTCCCCTTTCTCGCCCAATACATTGCCGCTGTCGAGCGATATGCAGTGGGTCTAGCTATCGTTGCAGCCGTCATAATGGTCGTCTATGGTGGACTAAGATATTTATTAGGTGCTGCCGTACAAGATGTGGCTGCCGGTAAACAAATCATTGTTGATGCGTTAGTTGGAATGCTTATTGCGTTGGGTGGCTATTTGATTCTGAATACCATTAATCCTAATGTATTGGATCTTCCAGAAATTAAATTAGGTTTCATTAATACAATGGCCTGGGGAGAAAATATTGGTGCCTACCCTAGTTCGCAAGCTGGGAGCACACCGTGTCACTGCGCCCCTCTTCCACCAGAAGTCAACGAAAATCGCGCATTGGCTGTTCCGTGTTTTTTTCAAGCGGGAGGAAGCTGGGGTGATCAAGGCTATGGCCCCAATCTTCTCTTGCCCAGTGATCCTGTGCCAAGTTGTATGGCTCCCTGGGTTGGTAGGCCAGTGTGCGAAGGCGGGAGCAACAATAACTGCGTAGGGACATTTCAACAGAGTGCATGTGGCGCCACTTCCCTGGCTACGGTGTTGGGGTACTATAACGCTGTTTCGCGCGAAGGTTCGCCGGTGACTCCTATCGAAGCTGGTCGATACCTTGTACGTAGTTGTCAGCGTGTAGTGGGTAGCGGAACACATGGTCTTTGTACTCCTACTTTTTCCCAGGACTTCCCGGGCTTTCAATGCCAAGATATCAGCAACGTCCCCTCTCCGGCCGCCACACAACGCATTATCACGGAACTTCGAGCGGGTCATCCGGTCGTTTTCCATTGCAATAAATGCCGCGTAAGAAATGCGGAAGGTCGTGAGATCGCGGGGACGGGTGGAGGGCACTTTATGGTGTTTACCGGCGTTTCCGAAGATGGCAACGTTCTTGCTGTTCATGATGTTGGTTGGGGTCCGCCGCGTGGTGCTATCGCCGTAAAAGCGTCGGACTTAACGGCTGAACATACCTTTTCTGCGGTAGACGGCGATGGGGTTACTCGACAATACATCGGTAGCATTTCCGCTGCCTATCTCATCACACCAACCGATGCTTCGCGACTTCCCCCGAATAACACTTGCCAGGGTCGTGCACGCCGTAACACCTCTTCAAGTAGCGATAAAATTATTCGTATTCCTTTTACGTACTGTCCTGGGGGCACATGCGACACCGTACGGTATCAACCCAACCAAGCGTCTATTATCATGGATTCAAGTTGGCTCAAACGTCCGAATACCGCCATCCGTGTGTTTGTTTTTATCCATGGCTTAAATGGAAGTGGAGCCGACGGAGAAGCCGCCAGTCAGAAATGGAAACATATTTTGTCTAGCTATCCAAATGAAAGTAGCCTGCCCCTTGTTATCATTCGACCTCATTCCATGAATGGGGAAGCGGGCTCGTTCTTTCGAGGATTAAATGTTCAGGAGGCTCTTACGCAAGCCTTACAAACCCTTAACCAACAGTTTCAACAACACGGAGGGAGCTATACCGTTCGGGATATTGCCATTTCCGCTCATAGCTCTGGTATTTGTGATCATCATTTTGCTCGAGCAGCGAATGCTTCTTATGCCGACCTCAATGGAAGGCCGATCCCTTTACGCGGCTTAGTTGCATTTGACGGATGTAGTGGCGGCTTTTCTGACTGCGCGGGTGGCCCATCTAATTCATGTGTCATGCCTACGAACGCTGCGTTCATCATTAACCCTGACACGGCAGAAAATTCGCTCGGGCGTACTTCAACCTCTGGACTCGTTCGAACTTATGGATTGACGGGAGGAAATGCCACAGATTGCCCTGCTTATGCCCGTGAAGATGGAGTTCTACGTTGCTACAGTCGCGCACAATCCTCTCCAAATAATGGCTGGACATTGTTCCAAACGAATCTGGGTCATAGCCCAAGCGTTGATCGAGTGGCGGGGTATGCTTTCCGCGCTTTTTATGGAAATTAGTCATCTATGTGGCCATCTTCACCTTTTTTTTCAAGAATGTTCTTTGCAAGAATATGCTTTATTCTTTTGTCGTTGTTGGCCCTTACTCCATCTGCTTACGCTGAACTCCCAACCCAGCAAGGCGGTTTTCTCCAGCCAGAGTCCAGCCCTGATTTAACCTCCGCGCAACGCTGCTGCCTTTGTCAGCGCGCTGAGGAAGGATTTTGCACACGCCTTACCGGTATTACCTCGTGTGAGTCGTTTCGAGGCGGCTCTCAGTATGCCGCTCTCACTATTAATCAGACTAACCTACTCCAAGATGTAACGTGCACGGAGGTAAGTGCCAGTGCCTGTGATACCCCTGGCCGCCCTCCTGCCACACCACCCTCCAACTCTTCCGCTGCTTCTTCGGCCACCTCCCCTTTAAGCTGTCCTAGATTCTTCCCCACTCTCGGTGCCGGTGCGGACACCCTTACCTCTCCCTCTCCTCCCCAGGAAAATCCCATTCAGCCACTCGCCCCTTTTGAATCCGTCACTCCAGAGCTTGGTGTACCTATTCCTGGACTAACGTTTAGTCCAGCGATCCAAGAAAATGGAGGCGTATCCGTCCCCTTTCTCGCCCAATACATTGCCGCTGTCGAGCGATATGCAGTGGGTCTAGCTATCGTTGCAGCCGTCATAATGGTCGTCTATGGTGGACTAAGATATTTATTAGGTGCTGCCGTACAAGATGTGGCTGCCGGTAAACAAATCATTGTTGATGCGTTAGTTGGAATGCTTATTGCGTTGGGTGGCTATTTGATTCTGAATACGATTAATCCTAATGTATTGGATCTTCAACCGCTTCGACTTCAGCAAGTGCAACGCACGCCTATCAGTGACGAAACTGCTTCAGACAGCTCCGGACCTGATTCACTTTGCCGTCAAAACCTTATTCGTACTAGCCGTCCGGGTAAACGGGATGTCTGGTGCTCTATCTGCGGATGCGGAGTGATGCAAAATGGCATACCTGATAACGCGTGCCTAGCTCTTACCGGAACCTGTGGCGGGGCGTATGGGCAGTTTTTGGATGCGCTGACCGGTCATTGCACCGGCAAAACTTTTAAATGGCTGGAGGGGTTGGACGGAGGCACGTTTGGTATTCTTCACTATACAGAAAATGAGTTTTCAAGTTTGATGCATCGCTTAGAGGCCAAGGACCCTATTGCCTACGGACGCGTCGTTGCCGCGGGTAACAGTGCCCCCATTACAAATGCAGCGATTTGTGCATCTAATCAAGCTGATCACGGCTTTGTCTGTAACACCAATTATCGAGCTATGCTTGAGGCGGCGTTACGAGAACGATCCTTTACCTTGGTTCAACTTGAGGATTCCTACAATAAATATGTCTCACGCCGCAGAAGTGCAGAATCACATGGTTTTCGTTCAGCCTTTGGACAAGCCATGTGGGCAACAGTGTCTAATAATCCCGGCTCCTGCAACTCACCCACTGAAGGACTATTTTATAACGTGATCGCGGCATGCCCCGCGTTTCAAGGTGGAAGCGAAAACGATAAAATTGAATGTTTTTTGCAAAAGTACGTCGAACTTGGGTGTCGTGATGGGGCTCCAGGTGCCGCTCGACGCGTTCAATCCATTCGACAAAATCTCCAGGGCCTCTCACGTACTGAAAGCGCCCCCTTGCCAACACTCAGCGATCTTGAACGTTGCATTCCTCTCTGATTATCCTCAAGATAAGATACATATTCCTTTTCTTGTATGCCGAAGTCATCGGATAAACTTTTTTCGTGTAGTAAATGCGATGCCCAGTTCCCTAAATGGTCGGGGCAATGTTCGAGTTGCGGGGCTTGGGGAACCATCCATGAAACATCGATTGCCGCGGAAGAGACATTACGACCTACCAACCGTGCACGCTCTAAGTCAGGAGAAGTAACCTCGTTTTCGACGTTAACTGACCACGTCAAAGACGCTCATGCACCGACAGGGTTGAGCTATTGGGATACTCTCCTCTCAGGAGGCTTCGTGGCTGGAGCTGTAACACTCTTAGGTGGTGAACCGGGGATTGGAAAGTCGACTGTTCTTGCTCAACTTGGACTTACCATGGCGGCCCAAGGTAGCAAGGTCTTGTATGTCACTGGCGAAGAATCGCCGGCCCAAGTCGCCCTGCGCTTAAAACGATTGGCCAAAGACATTCCTCCTTCGTTTACCTTTTTAGATTCAACCAATGCCGATGTCGTCGCCGCCACGATTCGAGAACAACGCCCCGCTCTCACGATCGTTGATTCCGTCCAAACATTACGCGTACCGGAAGTTGTAGGTGAACCGGGAAACCCCACCCAAATTAAAGCTGGCTCAGCGGTCGTAAGTGAAGCCGCCAAACAATCAACGTCTGCCGTCGTCCTCGTCGGACAAGTGACAAAGGATGGCGAACTGGCTGGTCCTCGCCTGTTGGAACATCTTGTAGATACAGTACTCATGATGGAAGGCGACCGTTACCAGTCGTTGCGCGTGATTCGTGTCTTAAAACATCGCTTTGGCTCGACGGAAGAAGTGGCCATGCTTGCGATGACAGAAAAGGGTTTAGAGGAAGTTAAAGATCCAAGCGCGCTTCTTTTGAGTAATCGACCTGCACATGCACCCGGCTCTGTTTTAACGTGTCTCATGGAAGGATCGCGACCCATCCTGATTGAAATTCAGGCCCTCGTCACTCCTGCGGCTTACGGCTCCCCTTCCCGTCGAGCTACAGGCGTCGATACAAATCGCCTAAATTTAATTCTTGCAGTGCTCGGGCGGCGTGCGGCGATTGGGTTTGGCGACCAAGATGTCTTTGTGAACGTGGTTGGAGGGATGAGCGCGACGGATCCTTCGATTGATTTTGCCATTGCGCTCGCATTGGTATCCGCCAAGCTCGACAAAGCCTTACCACATGATGCACTCGCTCTTGGCGAAGTAGGCCTGACCGGTGAGCTGCGTCCGGTACAGAATACGTCCGGTCGAATTAAAGAAGCGCATCGATTGGGACTCGCGCAAGTTTATTTAGCTCAGTCGCAAAAATTACCGAAATTAACAGCACCGACCTTAAAACCGTTTACCAACTTGAGAGAAGCGGTGAAAAATGTATTTAGTTGATGGTTTGTTTTGCTTTATCTCTTTTCTTCGTCATCTTGAGCGAAGTCTAACGAAGTCGAAAGATCCCTCGTCGATCCGAGCCGCGAAGCGTCACTATATTTTCCTATCTTCAAGCATGAATGATTCATGCCTAAAGACAGGAAGGAAGAGAAGACTTCCGGGAGAGAAGGGGCGGATTCAGAAGCTGGAAATAGATACAGAGGCATCGAGCTGCACAGCGGTGGCTCCGTCCCAAGGGTCTACGACCCCATCAGGGGTATGCGGAGGCCACGAAGCGTCTGTTGAGCCGTCAGCACTCAACGACGCGTCGTTCGAGGCGGTCCTTCGCACGTTAGTGCGCTGCTCTACCCGGTAGACACACGTCCGCTGGTAGGGGCGCGGTTCCGTCACACACGCCTCGTAGACGACCGCCATTGGCTCTCCATCTATCATCACCCCTCTGTCGATCAGCATCGTTCCCACCTCACTGATCCCCTCATCACGAGCTGTGGTGGTGATGGCGAGATAGAAGGTCGAAGGGCTGTTGTTCACCCAAAAAGCAGGTGCGGGGCTCACGTTCATTCTACAGGTGCAGAGGATTCCTCCTTGGCTCGCCAGCCCATCTTCTTTGGTCTGCGTGAGCCTGAAGGAGTAGACCCTGCCCGGAAACGCCGAGAACCCGATCGCGGCCAGGCGCCCCCTCGGAACCGACGGCTCTCCTGAGGAGCAGTCGGGAGAGGAGGGCGGCAGAAACTGGATGGACGGCGCGCCCCGAACCGCAAAAGCGATCTGATGGGGGGTGTGGCGGCGGTGAGACCGCGGGCGACGCGGACCCGCGAAGGCCGCGACGCTGGTGACGAGCAGAATGACGAACGTGACGACGACCAAACCGTAGCCCTTGAACATGACGACACCTCCTTGGTGATGATCCTCGGGTGTCAACGAGGACATTTCAACGTACACCAAAAAAGACTCTTTGACAAGTCTTTTGGCTGATTTTTTGCTTATTTCATGCTATTTTTCTCTTCTTGAAGAGTCGTTTCTTAACAACTACTCAAGAACAGAAGGAAGAAACATCATCCTTCTTCCTTCGTAAGAGTGGAATGCGTTTACCGTTGATCAGGCCAGTACTCGCAGGCGGGTCCTGCCCCGAGACTCGAGGGCCCATCGCTGCAGAAGGTTTGGAATCCTCTTCTTTCCCCGTCTACTTCACACGATATCGGGTAAACGAGCTGTGTGGGGCGAACCGTCATGCGGTCAGGGGGTGCTACCTCTATGGAGTTGATAGCAAACGCCCTAATTGGCCTTTCTGTTACAAAATAGAGTGCCACCTCTTGCTGGCCGCGCTCGGCATAGTGATAGCAGACCCGATGCGCTCCAGCCGATCCGAAATGAGTCGATGAAACCCCTACGCGGAAGAGGCCAACATGTCCCGGACGAAGGTGGACGACCATCGTGTGGTAGTCTACCCCCTCGGGCACTACCAAGTGCGTTTGGCAGCGCGGTGAAAGGTACCGGAGCTCGTCGACCAGCGGAACGCCCACGTGCGTAGGCACGGTTGCCGTCGTGCAGCCAACCAGGAAGAGAACCAAGACTTGCAAGAGACGAGAGATCATGATGGCACCTCCTTGTATTAAACCTATCCGTGCCTAGATAGGTCTGTAATATAATACACAAAACTAGAATTTTTGCAAGGACGGTACCTTACTCCCCATGTCTTGTCTCCTGGATTATGGAAATTCGTGTTTTCCAAATCGGATACCTGGATAGCGATTCATCTTCATCCAGCATCTTATTAGCCACGACCTGTGCATTACGTATCAACTCAAGATCCGTTAATCGAGCTGCCTTAAATAGTTGTCCACCGCTTTGGTCAAGGCCAATCAAGTTCCCGGCGCCTCGCAATTTTAGATCTTCTTCCGCCAACTCCATGCCGTCTTGATGTTTTTCCAATAAAGATAAGCGGTTAAGTGATGGGCCTTCAGCATCGGTTAGTAGAAAGCATTGGCTTGGTAGAGCCGAGCGTCCGACACGACCACGAAGCTGGTGAAGCTGCGCCAAACCGAACCGCTCTGCGCCTTCAATGGCGATAACCGTGGCTTGCGGTACGTCGATGCCAACCTCAATAACAGACGTGGCAATCAAAACCTGTATCTCGCCTTTTGTGAAGGCTTGCATCATTTGTTCTTTCTCGGTCGGCTTGAGACGTCCGTGCAGCAATCCCATGCTTACTTCTTTGAGTGGGCCTTGTGACAACCGTTTCATTTCTTCCGTGACCGACCTGACACCTAAAGCATCCGATGGATCGATCAAGGGACACACGATGTAGGCACGCTCCCCTCTTTGGACCGCAGCACGAATCGCGTTATAAGCATCTTCACGCTCTAGACCGACGCAAACGCGGGTCTTGATGGGTAGGCGTCCTTTTGGTTTTTCACGGATGAGGGATATGTCCAGGTCACCGTATAAAGTAAGCGCAAGCGAACGCGGAATCGGAGTTGCCGTCATCGACAATAAGTGAGGTGTTTTTCCATCCGGTCGACGCGGACTGGCGAGGACTTCACGCTGTGCTACACCAAAGCGATGCTGCTCGTCAACAATCGACAGCGCGAGATCAGGCGGTAAGCGATTTGCTTCTAACAAGGCATGCGTTCCAACAACAATGACATTTCCTCTTTGAATACGTGCCTCTGCTTCCTGACCGGACAATTCTTCTACCGTACCATCAAAAAACGCTCGCTTGTCCGTTCGGGTTACCAACACAACCGGAATATGGAATGAAGCAAAAAAGGTGCGCAAACTTTCGGCATGCTGCCGAGCGAGAATATCTGTAGGCGCCAAGATAGCTGCTGACGAACCCGTGCGGTGAACTTGTGCGGCCACGAAAGCGGCCACTACCGTTTTGCCAGAGCCCACGTCTCCCTGAAGCAGTCGTCGCATCGGCGTAGGTTTTTCCAAATCCTGTAGGATGACCCAAGCCGCTCGTTTTTGGTCACCTGTGAGTGGATACGGCAAGTGTCCGACGAATTTCTTTGCGAATCCTTCATTGAAAGGAACACCGGGTGCTCCCGCTTCTTTGGTCGCGCGTTTTATAGATTGAAGCGCGAGTTGGTAGGCCAAGAGTTCATCAAAAGCAAGACGCTTTCTCCCGGTTTCGACTTCCTCCGCCTGTGTGGGAAGATGGATTGCACGAATAGCTTCTGCGAACGATAAAAGCCGCTGTTCGAGACGGATGGATTCCAGCAGTGGATCGGCGGGGAGCTCCGCAGATTCAAGCGCAACGGCCATGAGACGCCGATAGGTTTTTTGGGCCAGTGTTCCGGATAAGCCATAAACAGGGGCAATCTTACCCGCCGCGATCGTCTCTTCTCCAGGCTGTTCCCAGAGTGGATGGATTAGACTTTTTCCATAAGGAGGATCTACTTTTATTTTTCCTGACAGGAGAATTTCTTGACCGGGAATGAACTGGGTCAGCATCCATGGTTGATTAAAAAAGTTGGCATGAATTTTTCCTGTCTGGTCTTCGAGGGTGAGTCGAATAATTTGCATGCGTCGACGAAAGGTGGGGAGTTTTTTTATGGAACAGATTTTTGCGCGAATCGTTACAACGTCACCATCCATGGCGTCACGAATAAAAACAGTTTTAGAAAAATCGTCGTAGCGACGCGGCAGCGTCAAAAGCAAATCTCCGACCGTCTGGATACCTAAACCCTGCCAAGCCTTGCGCACAGACGGCGTGGCACCGGCAATAAAGGCAACAGGATCATCAAAGCGAACCATAAAATTACTGTACGATTTTTGTTCTGGCGTGTCTATATCTTTCTTTTTTGGAGGATGAGAATATTTTCTCTCGTCTTCCATCTCAGGATGTTGTATACTTTGTATCCATATGGTTCCTGTTTCCCCTGAGGCCGCGGAGGCACTTATCTTGGCCCAAGATAAATTCGTGTGGGAAGTCCCCTCCTTTGAAAAACGAGAACGAGGTCGCACCTGGTACATCGGCATGATTCTCATCGCCGTCTTCCTCGTAGCGTATGCCATTTACACGGCAAATTTTCTGTTTGCGTTTTTGGTTGTGCTTATGGCGATCTTACTCCTACTTACCAACCGACAAGAGCCTGTTCCTATGCTGGTGCAAATCGGCGACAATGGGGTGGTTATCAACGGTAAGCTTCACTTGTACCAAGATCTAGATACATTTTCTCTCATCTACCAACCCCCCCTCATCAAAGTCCTTTATATTGAAACCCGCAATATTCTTACCCCTCGCTTACGTATTACCCTAGACGACCAGGACCCAGTTGCTATCCGTGAACAACTAAAGCAATTTCTTAAAGAAGACCTGGACTTGCGCGGTGAGTATGTTTCTGATATTATAGGCCGGCTTTTGAGAATATAAGCAAGTGTACAGTATATAGAATGGAAACGAATAGCTTTCCTTTCATTATTCTCGATACACGATACTGGATACTCGATACTGTGCGCAGTACCCTGCACTCGTAGCTCAGCTGGATAGAGCGCTTCCCTGCGGAGGAAGAGGTCAGACGTTCGAATCGTCTCGAGTGCACCAGCAAAAGAACCACCGATTGGTGGTTCTTTTGTGTTTCGTCTCTTTTGCTTTGTGCTCCTCAAACAGAAGCGCAGGGCTAAAGAGAGCTGCAGAGGCAGCAAGGAGAAATGAGAGAATGTGCGGGAAGAAGTCGCGACTTTTAGTTGACGGTCACCGTCGCACCGTGAAGGATATCGCCCCCGGGTGTGCGCGGATTACCAGTGGGGACGATCGGGGCGTTTGAAGTTGTTCCCACCGCCTCAACCCCGTACGCGTGTCCTCCAACAGCCGTTCCGATGGAGAAAGAGACCCGCTGACCGGGGGCGCAGCGCGACCCGGCGACAGGCCGATAGAAGCGGACGCCGATCTGAACCGGTGTCGGCGGTCCCGGTGTGAACGACAGAGAAGTCGAGAGTGTGACGGTGTTACCTTCAATGAGGTTGACTCCGCTAACCGTTACCCTCCGCCCTTGGGCGATGATACCGACCTGCTCGATGCAGCTCGCATCACCTTCCCATGAGATCGGGATGCGCGGCGTAGATACCGTCTCACGCTGCACGGCGAACTGGTATTGGTTCGGGTAGACCCACACCCCACCGCCGGTCGTAAGATCCGCTGTGAAATGGTGGCTGATTTCCAACGCACCAGAAGGGTACACCCTCACGAAGGCCGTCGGTTCACCTTCGGCCTGGTTACGAACGATGGACGAGATGCTCGCTGCAACTCTTTGCCCGTTCTCGTCTGTCGCTTCGATATCCGAAGGACCGACGATGCCGAACGCGATGCGGTAGCCGTCAGGGAGCGAGACTCGCTCGGCGGCATGACACACCGGCCGAATATGAACTCCACTCCCTGAGGCAGTGAGACCTTGCGGCTGAAAGTGGAAGATACCGCTTGCGTCGGGCATGATATCGGGCGTGAGCGCGGTCTCACTCGGATCATTCTCACGCTCGAGATGGCAGTTCTGCACTACTCGCGCAGCATCCGAAGCACGGTAACCGGACCCTGTGAACCCGCGAGCATAGAGATTGATGCCGGCGACACGTCTGTTCGTCGCCGCGAGTGCGGAGAGGATGAGGGAGTGACCCCGGAAGACAGAGCCTTGCACACTGGCGATCTCGCGCTCGGGCTTGTCGAGTTCGACGATGAGACCGATCTCACCCGGCGGAGCGTCATCAGCCTGCATCGTCGTCGTATCCGTCAGCACGTCGTTCTGTGCGCCACCGTCCGTCGCGACCGCAGCGTCCTGACGCATGCCTTCGCACCCTTCCTCGGGATCGAAGACACACAGCCAGCGCTGCTGGCAGAAAAGATACCCCTGTCGCGCACCGCCACTGGGGCAGCGCACCGAGACGCTGAAGCACGGGACCGTGGTCGACACCCCCTCATTTCCGCACGTCTCTCCTTCGCGGATGGCGGGGATGGGCGAGGAGCCGTCAGGCTCCGTCGCGGACGACATCTCCCCGCTTCCGCATCCTACAAGGAGCAGCATGAAGAAGAGGGACCAGACACTCGAGCGCACTCGTCTCATTTTCATTCACCTTGAGAAAGAGCCGGAGTCATCGTGATTGACGACTCCCCATCACGCGTTTTCACCCATCGCGGACAGGAGATTGGGTATTCAAACCAATCTTCTACCAACGACCTGGGTAGTGTTTTTTCTTATCTCAAATTCTGCTTTTCGTCAATCAGGCATAGTTTTTTTGTACGTTAAAACCCCAGGTGAGCGTAGCTCGCGACGTGGATCCGGGTGTATATACACCACTTTCCAGGTCCCTGGGGTATTGGAGAAAAAGACGAAGAAAAGGAACATTAGACAGAAGGGAGAAAAGCAGAAATCAGCGTCCGATTACGACCGTGAGACGAGGAGGAACGGAAGGCCCTCCACTGACAGCCACCGTTTCCCGAGAATCGACGCCGACTGCCTCGAAGTCATAGACGCCCATGCCTGTCCGGGCGATGGAAAAGCTGGTTCGGCTATTCTCCAGACACCCACCTTCCCCCACTCGACGGAAGCGAGCGAAGAGCTGGATGGGCACAGGGGCGGTGGAGAAGAGGACTCCGCCTCCCACCAGGCCGAAGTCTGTTCTCCTGGTTCCGGCTATGGGGGAGGCGGAAATATACATCCCGCTGCTCCCGAGCCTGGCCCCGACTTCCATTACGCAGGGGTTCGCTTCCCATTCCGCCGCCATGCGCCGCGTATCGAGGCTCTCGGCCGAGACGGTCATTTCGTACTCTCCCACTACCACGAGCTCCGCGGCCCCGCCGACGACCCGCACCTCGCCGGCGGCTGTCGTCTCGTTCATCCGCACCCATCCACGGTCGTGGACGGTGGTGGTGAGCGTGGGTGCCCTGAGCTGTGTCCGGAAGGCGGAATCGAGGAGGATGGTCACTTGGTGCCCGAATTCATCTACCGCCTCGATGCGAGAAGCATCGTCGATGCCCAGCGCCACGCGATCCCCGTTGACCACGTCGAGTACACGGCTTCCCGCACGGCAGATAGGCACGAGACTGGCAAATGACCCGTCCCGCACCTCAACGGTGGAGAGGAGGGTGAAGTCGAGAAGTCCCGTAGGCGTGAGAGTCTCGCGCGTGCTCACAGGCCGCGTGATATCGAAAGGCCTATAAAGCACACACTCGACAATCCTGTCGGGCGTGGCCGGCACCCATGCACCAATTCCTTCGTGCACAGCAGAGAGGGCGAGCCTCCCTTGCAGGTGGGCGGTACCCGTACCCGTGAGCGCGAAGAAGTTGAGGACAGGACCAGGGAACAGGCCGTTCTTGGCAACGTTGCCGTCGCCGTAGAGGGGCATGGTGCCCATGGTCACCTGCAGGACCGTAGGGGAGGCCACGAGATCAGAGACGATGTCGCCCGCTTCGGGAGAAGGGACATCCGTCTCCACGGTCGCATCGCTCTCGTCCGTGGCATCCATGATGTCCTGCGCAGCGGTATCGAGGTCCTTGCCCGCGTCGAAAGGGGCGACATCCTGACCCCCATCGAGATTCGAGGAAGCCACATCCTTGAGTACTACGACGTCTGTCTTGCTGGCATCGACCTTGCTCTCTCCATCACTGGGATCCGGGTTTGATGCCGTCCCTTCCGCACACCCCATCAGGGTGGCGATGAGGAGAAGAGCCCATACACTCCATCGATTCATCTTGGTGACCTCTTGTGAAAACCTAGAGCGGTCACGATTGACCACTCCCCCATCACACAATTTTAGACTCGATTATGGACAGGGTTGTAAGCGTCACATCCTTACAGCCCTGTCCATAAAACAATAATGGAGAAACAAGCATGTTCTTATCCAAAATGCGGTCTTTTGTCAAGGGAAAGGCCGTATTTTGTCACTCGTCATCCAAAACTGCACTCAGTCGTCACTGAAAACTGCACTTTT